>NZ_DAMCHJ010000036.1:0-1608 GCF_032104385.1 Tissierella sp. | reverse complement strand
TATATAAATATAATTAAATATATATGGTTAGGGTGTATGATTATTTTATTTCTATCAAAAATCATACCCTATATTAGATTTAAATCTGCAATTCTTAAAAAAAGTATAGAAGTTGAAGATAAAGATATTTTAGAATTATTTAATCTATGTAAAGATGAATTAAATATAAATAGTAGAATACACTTAAGAATTTGTGATACTATTGGATCCCCAATGCTAATAGGAGTATTTCATCCTATAGTATTAATTCCAAATAGTAATGAAGATTATAAAAGATCAAAAATGATATTCTTACATGAATTAAACCATTATAAACGAAAAGATATTACAGCAAAATTCTTTGGACTTATTATAAATGCAATACATTGGTTCAATCCAATAATATATATATTGCTAAAAGAAATGGATAAATATATTGAATACTCCATAGATGAAAAAGTAGTAGAAAAAATGGATATTAGTGACAGAAAATATTATGGAGAAACTATCTTGAATTTAATAGGCAATTCCATGACAAAGAAAAATTCTTTTACAACAGCTATGGGAAGTAATGGGAATCAATTAAAGTCTAGACTGGAAAATATGATATTTTCTTTTAAAATATCTAGAAAAAAACATATAGTTTCTTTGTTTATATCAGTTCTAATGCTTATATCAGGGATTACCGTAGCTTGCAGTATTTTACCCAATAAAACTATAGAAGAAAATAACCCTTTTGTAGTATATATCAAAGAAGATGGACTTTATTATTCTTATTTAAATGGCGGAGAAGAGATTAAAATCCATAAAGGGAAAGAATTTATTTATCCGCTTACTTCTAGAGGAGGAACATATATAGCCTATACTAAAGGAAAAGGATTTTATATATATGATATTAAAAATAAAGAATATGAAAAAATAGCAGATAATATGGAACATTATTATATTTCCTATGACTGGCTAGATGATGATACTATAGTATATTCTACAGACAATCCTGGGTTTACAATATATAATGTATCTACAAAAATAAGAAAAGAACATTTAGACGAATTTTATTATGATAACCTTAGAGCAGCAAATAAAGACACTATTTATGGTATAAAAATGAGTAAATGGACATCAGAAGGAACAGATTATGCTGCTAATGACGGTGTAGTGGAGATAAATTTAAAAAACTATGATTTAAAAAACAAGGTGTTTCCCATAAATACTATAATAAAATCCAGAGAAACGACAGATGAAATGATAGGATATAATCCTATTATATGGGATATAACAGAGAATGGGAAATACATTTATATAATGGAAAAACCTGCCTCAGGCTCATTAAGCACTGATGGCATAGGTATTGGAATATATGATGTGGAGAAAAAGGAACATATAGAATTTACAGACATAACAACATTAGCTTATAAAAATCATTTATCTATAAATCCAAAGAATAATAATTTAATTGGATTAATAGAAGGCGGTTATAGGGAAATGATTTTAAACAAGGAAATTGTTTTATTAACTATAGATGAAGATAAAACATATAAAACAATTAAATTTATGGATAAGGATTTAGTTGCTATGACTCCAAGTTTTACATTAGATGGGGAGAATTTATTATATTCAGCAACTAAA
>NZ_DAMCHJ010000035.1:0-3483 GCF_032104385.1 Tissierella sp. | reverse complement strand
TGATGGCTATGTGACTAAAAATAATATGGGACAAAGCGATATAGAAATGGTGTAAATACACACATCTTCTATAAACTTCGTCCCATATTCTAAAATAGAATTAAACTAGTTTGGACAATTTCTCCATCAAATCACTATCGTCATTCCAATCTGAAAGTGTAGATGCAGTAATTTCAGGATATGCTTTTTCTAGGGCATCTCTTTTTCGCTCTGTATCAATTTTTGCATAGATCTCTGTTGTAGAAATATCAACATGACCTAATATATCTCTAATATAAATTAAGTCAATCCCTGCCTGATATAAATGCATCGCCTTTGAATGCCTGAAAATATGTGGAGTAATTTTGAAGTCAGAAAGATGTATTGAGGATTCAATAGCACGATTTTCATATTTTTTAATAATATATGAAATTCCTTTTCTTGTGTATGGAACATGGTGGCAATTTATGAATAAAGGAATATTTGCATTTCTTGTATCTGAATATCCTAAATCTGATAGATATTGTTTTAATAGTAAAACAGTATTTTTCATTATTGGAACATGTCTTGTTTTTTCTCCTTTTCCAGTTAAAGTGATAATAGAAGGTGGCTCAAGACGAATATCTCTAATTTTAAGGTCGCATAGCTCACTAACTCTTGCTCCTGTATCATAAAGTACAGTTAATATTACAAGTTCTTTTCTTTCGGATAGAACTGAACGATTCGGTAGGCCCAATAACGATTTCATTTCTTCTGGTGTCAAATATCCAACGACCGTTTTAGGGGTCCTTTTTTGAGGAATAGCAAGTATCTTCTGACACAAGAATAAATGCTCAGGTGCTTCAATTTGTAAATATCTAAAAAATGAATTTACTGCTGTTCTTCTATGATTCCTTGAAGTTATACTGCAACCTCGAGATTTTTCAAGCCAATCATAATATTCTTTTATGATCTGTGGTGAGATTTTCGAAAGGGTTAATCTCTCAGGTACAATACTTTTTTCTTCCTTACAAAAGGTTAAAAACAATTTAAATGCATCCCGATAACTTTTGATTGTATTGATACTTGCATTTCTTTGACCAGACATATATGTTGTTAGAAAGCTAGTCAGGTGATAGGAAAAATCAGAAACCTTCATATTCTTCACCTCCAAGAAATGGAATAATATCTGGGTACTGTTTCTCTAAGGTTTCTTCTATCATTGGATATATTTCAGCTGTGATTCTTAGATAATAGGCTGTATATCTAAATAATGTATGACCCATATATGCCTTTAAATATGGATAACAAGTATTTAAATCTTTGCCTTCTAGTACCCAATTTCTAAGGCAATGAACAGCAAAAGTATGCCTAAAATCATGCATTCGTATTTGATTATTCCTTCCACCATGAGAAATTTCTGCATTTCTTAAAAATCTACGGAAATTACCATAAATATTCATATATTTGATGGGATCATCCGTTTTTGAAGGGAAAAAGTATTTGTGTGGATTACTGCAATGAACCAAGTTATAATAAGTTTTGCATCTTTCAAACATATCTTGTGATAGTGGAACAAGTCTTTCACCATCATTTTTTGATTCCATAATCTTTAGTATGCCATTTTCTAAATCAACATTATCAGTTAATAAATTAGTTGCTTCTGAAACCCGAAGACCGCAAGAATACAATAATCTAAAAAACACAGGCATTATTAAATGTCTATTTGGATTTTGATGAGTAATATGACATCTATCTATTGCATTAAAAAACCTAGAAAGCTCCTCTGTGCTGTATATATGAGGGGTATATCTTTTTTCTGGAGGTAAGCTTTTAGTTGGGAAGATATATGCTGGAATACCCTTATCACATTGATATTTTGCTAGATGGCTTATGGGAGTCATATTTAACCGTAATGTTTTGGGAGTTAGATATTTATTAACTCCCAACTGATACCATGCCATTACTATATCCTTGGACAGGATATTTTCATCCTTAAAATTTTCATAACAGAACGTATCAAAGGATTTTAAAACTATTGAAGGGCTGTAGTATATATTTCCTAACCCATGTTTTAGTTTAATAAAAGCACCAATATCACTTGCAAATCCACTATTAAATGTAAAGTCATTAAAATTTGCCATCTTGCTCTACCCCCAATTTATTAACTTCAAGAGCACAATCTCTGAGTCTATTAATATCAACATTTAGATATATTGATGTAGAATCCACTGAAGTATGCCCTAATATACCAGATATATCGCTTAAGGGTACATTTTCCTCCATAAGGGTAGTTGCCAGGGAATGTCTCAGAGAATGCATACCATTTCTTTTTTTAGCACTTATGGGAAGTTTTGCTCTCATCATATACTTTTCTATTGTTTTGTAAAGATGATTTCTTTCGGAAAGTTCAGTATAGGGTGGTAAATGCCTTAAAAATATATGTTGATTATCTACCTTTGGTCTGGCATTTTGAACATAATCAATAATTGCCCAGCCCACATCTCTTAAAAGAGGTAGTGTAAGGGGCTCACCAGTTTTTGATTGTATAATAACTATTTGATTTTCTTTCCAGTGTAAATTCTCAAATTTTAGTTTCTTTACATCACTGCTTCTAAGTCCCAGTCTAGCTACAAGTAAAATCATAGCATAGTCCCTTTTTTCGTTTGGATTGTTTTGGTCTATCGCAGCTAGTAATTGATTCACTTCATTTTTTGTCCAAAAAGATGGTATTTTTTGATGATAAGTTCCTCGTATGGTACCAATAAATTGTGATAAGTCCTCTTTTATAAAACCTTCAAAATACAAATAGCGTAAAAATAATCTTACTGCACCCGTATGATGCTTAATAGTAGGTCTTTTGAATTCTGAAAGAGTTTCAATGTATTTAAATATTATCTCTACAGACCATTTATCTACACATAAACATTCGTTTTTTTCTAAAAACTGCATAAATTTTACAATATTACTAAGATAGCCTTCGATAGTACGGGTAGAATACTCTCCTTCACCTAGATATTTTCCGTAACTATTTAAAATTTCAATGTATTGGACATTGTTCAATTTTGTTACGGGAATATAGCATCTTAAAGGGATTTTACCATATTTATTGTAATGGTCTAAAATCAAAATAGCCCTTTTAATAAAATTTTCACTACGTTTTTTAAAATCTGTTTTGCTACATCTAATTTCAAAATATTCCATTGCAATTTCAGAGTTAAATTCATAAATATTTTTACTCTCAAAATACCGAATCATGCCATTCCAGAAATACCTGAAATTGTCTCTTGTTAATTTACTGTAACCAGAAGCCTCAAGTTCATTTAAAACTTCATCGGTTAGTTCATCTAATTTCTTTTTCATAAAAAACCTCCAAAATATTTAGTAGCTTTAGAAAGCTCTAATTATATTTTAAAGGACATTTATATTTATTAAAATAATATGGGACAAAACTTTTAATAAGGACTTTATGTTTATGCCATTTCTATATCACTTCGTCCCATATTATTTTTAGTCACATAGCCA
>NZ_DAMCHJ010000034.1:0-3893 GCF_032104385.1 Tissierella sp. | reverse complement strand
GGACTAAAGCATTTGCAGGCTCAATAATATATAATACAAGTAAGAGTCATGTTGGATTAGTTACTGATGAGGATGGATCAAGTGTTTACTACACTGATCACTCTGATGTGAAAAAATCTGGCAGAGAAATACTCCTTCAAACATCCAATGACCCTGCTTTTGAAAAATTTAAGTTCTATTTACCATATAGCAGAATACTGAAATAATAAGGAAATTGGAATAATACGCAAGGAAACCAAGTAACCTGCTAAATCTTTAGTGTTGGTCTTGTAAACCTTTTTTCATAGGACCGTATTCAATATTGCTATAAAATGTTGCAATAAAATAACGGTTCTTTAATAAAACAAGGGCAGTTATTTTATTTGAAGATTCATATGTTTAGTTGAATTTCTACAAGCTAAAGACTTGCTACTATTTTTGTTGCAAAACGTATTAAAGAATATTTTGCATTTGTAATATCTTAATATTTTTGTACTATACATTATTAATATTATGGATTGCTTTTTAAATGATAGACAAAATAATTGGAGGTAGTATTTATGAAAAAAGTTGTTGCGTGCTTAATTATGACAATTTTAATTCTTAGTATAAATATCAGTCTTGTAAATGCTTCGTATATAGAAAAAGGGAATCCGACAGCAACATACGCGGATAGAATTATTTTACCAAATGGCAATGAAGTTGATTTGAACGAATATTCTACGCTCTTATTTTGAACGGAACCATAATAACTGATTATGAAATAATTATTAGAAGTGACAAGGCATTGGTACCTGTAAGGTTAATCGCTCAGGAATTAGGTGCTTCTGTCAAACGGAAATAGATATTGGTATATCACTATACTCAAAAATACATGTAAGTAATACTTGTAATTTAGAATATAAATATTGCTATGCAAACCGTGGCAACTATGATTCTATGGATAAAATAATGACACGAAATACAGCCAGAAAGTTAAGTGAGATTATAATTAATAATTTTAATAATATTAATAAAATAACTTTTTTTGGTGGTGAACCACTATTGGGGATAGATGCAATTGAAGAAATATGTAGCAACTTAAGTCAAAAAAAAATATCATATAATATAATAACAAATTTGACTTTAATCGATGATAATGTTATTAAAATACTTGATAAATATAGAATTAAAATAACCGAGAGTATTGATGGAGCCAAAGAAATTCATGATTTTAATAGAATTTTTAAAAATGGAAAAGGGACTTATGATATTATAGCTAAAAATGTGAATACTTTACAAACAAGAGGACTAAATCTGGCATGCATAGAGGGAACATATACAGAAAATTCTGCAGCTAAATATAGCAGGCAACAAATAGCATCTATATTATATTTAGTATTGGAAAAGATTGCAGAATTACAAAAAAAGTAATACTTGATGATTTTATCAAAACAATTTATAAAATACAATCTTGAAATACTAGTAAAACCAAAATATTTAAAGAAAATTAGTATTTATCCAATATCACAAATTTATAAGTAAAATTGAAATTTTAACCTTATTAAAATAAATATTGATGTAGAATAGAATATTATGATAATTAAAGCATTTGTGGATTTTATTTAAAGTTAGGGGATAACTTAATATGAAAAAGTATATATATAAATACAAGGGTTTGTTGGTAGTTAATATAATATTGTTATTTATAATAACATTAATGGATATTCTGTTAGCAGCAGGATTAAAGATAATTGTAGATACCGGAGTAAATAAGAATTTAGGTAAATTTAATGAAATTTTAATTTATTCCGTTATATTTGTGATATTTTCTTTTTTAGTAAATTATTTATCGGATATCATGAAGGCTAAGTATATACAGAAAACTTTTTTGAATTTCAAGGGAGATTTATTTAAAAGACTCATAGAAAAAGACATAATGGCTTTCAGAGAAAATAATATATCATACTACATATCAATGTTTACAAATGATCTGACAATGTTGGAGCAGGATTACTTTAGTACTGTTTTGGATATCGTATATCAGAGTTTCAGATTTGTTTTGGCAACCACAGCCGTAGTGATCATGAGTCCTTATTTATTGGTGATTGTAATAGTAGTTGGTATTTTGCCCATTATAATACCTAATTTGTTCGGCAAAAAGGTTTCCCGGCACAGAAAAGATTTTTCCGATTCTTTAAGCAAATTTACTACATCCATGAAGGAATATTTGAGTGGCTATGAAGTTATAAAAAGCTTTAATATAGAAGATAAGATTAAAGAAGAATATGAGAATTCCAACAAAGAAGTTGAGATGACTAAATACAGGTTTAAAGTTTTCAGTTCCCTTGTAACCAATTTATCATCAATATCGGGATTTATGATGTTTCTGGTAGTAATTATATTTGGAGCATATATGGTTATAAAAGGAAAGTTAACGGTAGGATCGATGATGGCTTCTGTTCAGTTAATGAATTATATAGTAAATCCTTTAAGGGTTTTTTCGGAAGACCTTAATAAAATAAAATCAGTAAAACAAATCGGTAATAAGTTTAAAAATTTATTATCTTCTAATAATGTAGACAAAGGAAAAGGAATCAAAAAAGACGGCTTGTGTGATGAAATTAAATTTAAGAATGTCAGTTTTACCTATAATGAAAACAAAAATATTCTCAAGAATATTAGTTTTTCTATTAAAAAAGGAGAGAAATATGCCATAGTGGGACCTAGCGGAAGCGGGAAAAGTACAATTCTAAAGTTGCTTTTAGGATATTTTGAGGAATTCAAAGGAGAAATCACTATAGATGGAACGGACATAAGGCATATAAGGCCTGATTCTTTATATGAAATGGTTTCTGTAATACAGCAGGAAGTGTTTATATTTGATTCCAGCATAAAAAATAATATAGTTTTATTTAAAGATTATTCCGATGACCATATAAACGATATTATTGAAAAGTCTGGATTGAGTTTGTTTGTCAATTCTTTAAGCAACGGATTGGATACAAAGGTAGGAGAAAGCGGTTGTAATTTATCCGGAGGAGAAAGGCAGAGGCTTGCAATAGCAAGGGCTTTAATCAAAGGTACCCCAATTTTGGTATTAGATGAAGCCACTTCATCATTGGACAATGAAACTACATATAAAATAGAAAAATCTTTAATAGACATTGATGAGCTTACTACTTTAGTAGTAACTCATAAACTTATAAAAAATATACTGGAAAAATATGACGGGATAATTGTAATAAAAGACGGAGAAATCAAAGAAATAGGGACATTTGACGATCTTATGGACAGGAAAAAATATTTCTATAGTTTGTATACTATTGAAGGGGAAAGTACATATGGTGTAGGAATAAAAGAAGTATCCAATGATTAAAGGCATTGAATTATTATAGTGTCTAAAAACATAAATAAACTGAGAAAAGACATTAGCGTGTTATTATAAATATTAAAATGGGTCATTCCTATCTATAATATATTATTTTATAAATTTGGAATTCAACTAAGAAAATTATAGTTTCAATTTATAGGGAAGTTTTCTATCATAGTTATTTTTAAATTATAATTTAGCATACTTAAGTGTTAACTTTTACAATTATGAGAATCTGCGTTAAAGAAGGATTTGGGGTCAGGCTTGAATAATTTCCACAAAATAATATAATTGAAATAGATTAAAGTAGAGAATATTATTAAGACAAATGATAAAATTATTATGAACAAGACCTTTAAATAAATTTTATTTGAAGGTCTTGTTGTTTGTAATTTTAAATCTATTTTGCCACTAAGGGATTAACAGATCTAAGTGACATCTTTATTAGTAAATGGTTAAATTTGGTTGATATTATGGTAGGTGAATTATATACTATAGATGAACATTAGTAGATAAATATGTCTTAAGATGATGTTGGAGAATATTAAAAATATTGGAGTGA
>NZ_DAMCHJ010000033.1:0-4419 GCF_032104385.1 Tissierella sp. | reverse complement strand
TTTTTTTCACCAGTTTCATTATTAACTTTAAAAGCTAATTGACAACTACAATATCTTACCCTAAAAGCTTTATTATCTAATCCAATTTCTTTATAAATCTCAGCTAATTCTAATGTCTTCAGTTTTTTCTCTTTCCAAGGTCTTTCTTTTCCATCAGCTTTTACATCTTTTAGCACTTTATTTTTTTCTTTGTCTATGTTATGATTATTATACAATTTTAAAAATCTCCTTTCTGAAACCAGAAGGGATAAAACTTAAAAAAGAATATAAAAATATCCCCTTGTGGTTTAATTTTTGTTGTGGTGACTAAATTATAACACAGGGGTATTTTTCTGTCTATGAGTATGCAAAAAAACGACCATTTTTTTCTCTGTAACGATTGATCTTACTTTGTTTCAAGCAAGTAAACTCAAATCGATAGTGTTCACATAGTATCAAGATAAGAAGAAACTCGTTTTTGGACACAAAAAATAACGTGGAAAAGACGTTTTTTTATAATTCCATTTCCCAAGATTCTTCCTCTTCCATTTCAATTATTTTTCTATCTCTTTCTTCTAAAAAAACTTTTAAATTTTCAGTTTGATTATTTTCTTTTATAAAATCTTGAAATGCCCCTAATATTTCTTCCTGATTACTAATTTCTTTTTTTAACTTTAAATTTTCTTTTTGCAAAGCCCAACCTTTTTCTTGACTCTCCTTAAAATAATCATCAAGATATTTAGCATTAGTTTTTAAATCTCGATTTTCTTTCTTTAATAATTTAAACTCTTTTTCCAATATCAATTGTTTTTTAGCAACATCTTTTAAATAATCAAAATCATGTTTATCTAATACTATTTTATCCTTACTTAAAAAGCTTTCTTTGCCCTCTAAACGATTTATATCATTAAAATCTATATTTATATGCTTGTACTTATTTAAATCTTCTCTAATCGCCTTTAAATCGTTCTGAAGTATATTTTTTTCTTTAATCTGACTTTCTATTTCTTGCTTTAAAGTTTGCTTTTTAAATTCTTGAGTTTTAAGTCCCTTTTTATCTGAAGGAATTCCTCTTTCTAAATCAAAGCCTTTTTCATTTATAAATTTATGATAATCACTTTGTAAATCTCTTAATTCTTGCCTATTAAAAATTTCTTTGGCTGATAATTTATTATCTTTTGTCACTGGAACTAAACCAAAATGCATATGTGGTGTAGTTTCATCGAGATGAACAGTCGAATAAACTATATTTTCATTTCCATATCTGTTACATAAAAATTCATAGCTTTCTTTAAAAAATTTTTTTATTTCAATATCAGTTAGCTTATTAAAAAATTTGGGATCAGAAGTAACTACAATATCACACAATCTAACTGCATCTTTCCTGATTTTTTTATCTGTTTGTACATTCTCTTTTATAATTTCATCAACTTTTTTATTAAAATTAATTGAATGTCTGTTATGCAAATCATAATTTAGTTTAGATTTTTTATAATCAATATCAGGATTAGTTTGACTCTCTCTTTCTCTTTGATTATGAAATTGCATTCCTTTTACTCCGACAGATTTTATTTTTTGCATCCTAAGAATTGCATAACTCAAAAAAATCACTCTCCTTTTTTCAATATCCCTTTACGGTTATTGAAAAATAAAATCAAAAAACAAACTCATACTTTATCCAAAATTAATCTACTTAATAAAGTTTACGTTAAGATAAAGTATATCACACTATACTTCATAAATGAAGTGTGTGTCCTGCGGAGCTAAAAACATTAAATAAAAGGTACAAAACTGACCTCAAAGTTTCCGTTCGTTTTTATAAAATCAAGGTAGTATTTTTTAGAAAACCACTAAAAAAATCTCCACCTTGATTTTATAAATTTCATCTGCTCTATAAAAAAATAGGCGAAGGTGACAAAGATATAAGTTTAAATTTAATCTTTCCCTTCGCTATAAAAATTTTAGCAGATGAAAACACTCTCTAATTTTATTGGCAAAAAAAATGAACCTGAAGCTCAGGCTCTAAAGATATAAATTCATTTTTGTTTATTTTATCTTAAATTTAAAATATTTTATTAACTTATCATAATACGTAATAAATTACTAATTTAATTTTTAAATCTTGTAATAGCTCTTTTATATAACATATTTAATATGTTATATAAAAGAGCTATTATTGCAGCTCCATAAAGAATTACTAACTGTTGGATTAAGTTGCCAATAGGTATTGCAAAAATAAAAGATATAAGAAAACTAACACAAGTAAAAACTATACAAAAAATAAAATGTACAAGAAAATAATTAATTACATTTATTTTATTTTTTTGTACCAAAAAAACTACTAAATAAACTAAGTATATTAATACCATAAAAATAGCTAAAGCATTAGTCATATTCGATAAGTTAGAAATATATTGATAATGCTCCTTTTGTATTTGTCCATTTAAAGAATAAATTTCAATATATTGAAATTTATAAATTTCTATAAATAAGTATATTGAATTAACTAAAGTTAAAAATAAAGAATAATATCTTAAACCTTTGTATCTTTTAAAATTAAAAAGAAAATCTTTCATGTTAGTAACCTCCATAGATAAACTTATAAAAATATTAAACTCATAAGTCTACATTTAGCCTGATAATTAATATAACAAATAAAGAAAAAACTCTATTTGTTATATTAATTATATATAAAAATCTTTTATTAAATTAAACTAACCATTATAAAATTAATTTAACTATCGTTGCGTATATCTTGGATATATAGTACCCCAATCAAATGTCCGTCCTGTTTCAAATTCGAAACCACCTACTGTAACAGGGTAAATTAACTTTGCTTTTAATGTATATGAACCATAAAATTCAATAGCTCTTCCATTATCCTTAGACTTATATCCTGAAGATATATTACCAGTATCTATAGAAAAAGATCCACCGAAATTAGCCTCTATAGTAATCTTAGGATTTCCTAATGCGGTTAGTGTTCCATTCATATTTTCTGTATACCTTACCTTCATAATAGTCAACCACTCTTTTTTAAATGTCTCACTCTTATCATATTCCAAATGATAAATATATTCTGTACGATTTACTTCTTCATCAATATTACGAGCAAGAACATTTCCCTCCACTCCATTACTAGTAAGAACATTTTCCTCTACTCCATAAGATAATAATAAGCTATGTCTTTCTAATAAATTAAATACTTCATCATAATTTTTAAGTTTCAAATTTCTTTTTACATTATCAGCAATATCATTATCAACATCTTTTCCAAACTTATTAATAACCGTTATATCTTCAATATCATCAACTATTAATAAAAACTTATTCCAAACATTACCTGAGTCTTCTAATTCAACCTCAACAGCAGAGTCTGCAAACACAGTAGAAAATGAAGACATAACTAAAATTGTACAAAATAAAAGTAACGCTATTTTTTTCATAAAAATCCCTCCTTATATTCATATTTACATAATATCACTAATAAACTAAGCAATTTGTCAAAATGAGTCGAAGAGACAATAAAAAAATGACAAACTTATATAATTAAAGAAATAATGTTTTAAATTTCACATTATTTCTTTAATTATATAAAACATTTCTACCTCTTAATATATTGCTTATATCCCACATTCCAATCATAAACTTCAATATGATATTTTATATCTTCTCTTAATTTCTCATCTTCATTATCTGTATTTACTAAATCTCCATCTACTGCATCATCAAGATTTAATTTTTTATGTATATCTCTAAACTCTCCCCCAAAAGCAATAAGTCGCCTATTTGCTAAAGCACTATCTAAAGTGATAACTGTTTCTTTAGATAACTCTTTATCCTGTGGAATTAAATATTCTTCATCCTTCACTGTATACTTAGCTACTTCTGCTACTGATTTAGCAGTTTCTTTCTTAGCTCCAGTTTTAAATGCAGTTATATGAACTATTGGTGTATAATCAACTTTCAAACATGACTTCCATAGGCTTGTCCATTCTTCTTGTGAAATATAATAATTAGGATCATTAAAATAACTTTTATTTACCATCAAAATTGCATGCAAATGAGGATGATAGGTATCATAACTCTTTGATTGCCTATCAAGATTATGGGTTACTTCTAATGCTCTAAACCAACCTTTGACAGATTGCTTTACTACTTTTCTTTCACTTAATTTTTTAAATGCATGAAATAATTTATCTATAGTTTTTGATAAATCTTTATCTACTACATTCTCACAAGTCAATGTTAAAAATAAGAACCTATACTCTTTATCTTCGAGAGCTTTATTCATAACCTTTGATGTCTGGCCATAAATTTTTAAACTTCTTCTCCAGTTACACATAGGGCATAACCTCACTTGGCAGGAAATCATACTATCTAATTTTTTTTCACCAGTTTCATTATTAACTTTAAAAGCTAATTGACAACTACAATATC
>NZ_DAMCHJ010000032.1:0-7422 GCF_032104385.1 Tissierella sp. | reverse complement strand
GAGATTCGAACTCGCGACCCTCGCCTTGGCAAGGCGATGCTCTACCACTGAGCCATTTCCGCAAGATTTTCACTGCCTTATTATAATAACACAAACTACTATAAATTGTCAATAACTCTTTTATACTTTTCAAATTATATTCTATAAAGTATAATTGGTGCCCGGAGCCGGAATCGAACCAGCGACACGTAGATTTTCAGTCTACTGCTCTACCGACTGAGCTATCCGGGCATGATAACTGCCATATTGGCAGATATTGCTTACTTCTCTGACCTGATATACCAATCAAGGACTAAGCGATGTACACAAAATCGAAAACCACCATTTTGGTCCCCTGCTTATACCGACTGAGCTATCCGAGCGTGATGTTTGCTACTGCAAACACAACAACACATAGTATATAATAATTTCCTCTATTTGTCAACTAGCAATTTTTCTAATTCTTCTTTTGAAAAATAATACTTGGTATTACAGAAATGACAAACTAATTCAGCCTTACCATCCTCCTCTATCATAGCTTTTATTTCTTCTTTTCCTACACTAAGTAGCACATTTTCAATCCTTTCTCTAGAACAATCACAACTATAGCTAATGTCTACCTTATCTAAAATCTCCATCTCAAATTCTTTTAATAGCTCTTCCATAATATCTTCTGGCGATAATCCTCTATCTATTAAAGAAGATATTGATGGTGTTTTTGATATTGCTTCTTCGATTTTATTTATATCCTCATCTGATACATCTGGTAATAATTGAATTATATATCCACCAGATGCTTTAACAGATATATCTTTATCAACTAATACCCCCAAACCTATAGCTGATGGCTGCTGCTCAGATAATACATAATACATTGCCAGATCCTCAGCAATTTCTCCTGTTACCAAATTAGCTTGTCCAACATAAGGATCCTTAAGTCCTAGATCCATAATAGTAGTAATAGTACCATTTGAACCTACAAGTCTGCCTACATCTAATTTACCATCTTCTCTGCTAGGTACATCTGCATAGGGGTAATCTACATATCCTTTAACTACTCCTTTATTATTTGCTACCATCATAATAGTTCCTATTGGTCCGTCTCCAGAAATCTTTAATGTAAGTCTATCATCTTCATTTTTCATCATTACTCCCATCATAGCTGCTGCTGTCAATGCTCTGCCTAATGCTGCTGTAGCTGTTGGTGAAGTATTATGAGTATTCCTTGCCTTCTCTACCATACTAGTTGTAGTAGCTACAAATATTCGAATATTACCCGTTTTATCTATACCCCTTATTAAATAATCTTTCATCCTAATCACTCCCAAAATCTATATTTATCATTTTATTGCAACAAAATTTATTCTCTCTGTCTTTTCCACTGGTTTTTCAAATCCAAATGCTTGAAAACAGTCTATATACGTAAACCCTGCTTTCTTAAGCAATCCTATTATTTCATCTAATTCATAAGCTTTCTCCCTATGCTCTTCATCAAATCTTTCATATAATTCTTCATCCTCACTATAGAAAAATGTCAAATAAAATTCACAAATATTTTTATTTTCATCATAATAATTCTGCCAAGTATAAAATACTTCTTCCCTATCCTCTACAAAAATATTATTCCCTATAATATACTTTAATTTATAAAAAGAATTTATATCAAATATAAATATACCACCATCATCTAAATGATTCCAGACATTTTTAAATGTTTTAGCTAGTTCTTCCTCATCTATTATATAATTTATGCTATCACATATAGAGATAACCGAATCATAAGACCCCTTTAAATTAAAGTCTATCATATTTTGCCTTATTAATTTTACATTTTTAAATCTTCTTAGCTTTTCATAAGCTTGAGATAGCATATTATCTGATAAATCAAAACAAGTTAAAGTATATCCTTTCTTAGCTAGATAGTAGGAAAGGTTTCCTGTTCCACAGGCCATCTCTATAATTCTATTAGGTTTTTTATCATACCTTTTAAATATTTCCTCTATATAATTAAACCAATCCTCATAGTTAAAATCCATCATTAATTCATCATAAATATTAGCAAATTTATCGTACATATTGCCCCCCCTTTTTATTTTATTTGTTTTTCTTATTCATTTCTCTTTTCCTTACAGTAATTAATCCACCTATTCTACCAGATTCTTTAGCAGTTAATCCTGCCCATCCTACTTCTTTAATTTTCTCCGTTAATCCAAGCTCTTCAGCTATTTCATATTTTAGTTTATCTTCTAATGTTTCTATTTTTTCTTTTTTCATATTATCTTCCTCCTAATACTATTATGAGAAAGAACCCCTTCAATTATTCTTAAATGAATAAATATTTAATGTTTATGATTATAAATAAAAATATGATACCTACTATTGGAAGATAGTATACAAACTTAGTATCTTCATATTGCACATCATCTTTTATAATAATCTCTCCTGGTGGCAATTTCTTTATTAATTTTATAAGAATAATAGATGATATTAAAGCAAATATACCTATTGTCAAGAGTAAAATTAACATTTGGATTTGATTTGGCACTTCATAAGCTTTAATCTCCCCAATTTCACTTTGAGCCTTCATTCCAAAATATCCAATTGTCATGGCTATACTATTATTTAAAATATGAGCAAGTATAGAAGAATAAATTGAGTTAGTCTTATATACTATGATTCCGAATATTATCCCAAGAAATATAGGTCCCAATAGATTTTGAAGGTTTAAATGGAAAAGTCCAAATAAGAAAGCTGAGTAAATTATTGCTTTCTTTTTTCCCATTATACTATATGCATCCATCATGGCACCTCTAAACATGACTTCTTCACATATACCCGGTGCTAAAGCTATAATAAAAATACTTAAAAAATATAATCCCATATTCTCAGGTAAAGGAACAGAACTAGGTATCAATTCTCCAAAAAAACCCAATATAGTCATTACTAAAGTATTAAAAAATATTGCTATGGGATAAGAAAAAATCGTAATCAAAATAATATACCCTATTTGCCTTAAACTAATTTTATTTAGTCTTAAGGATTGTTTTAAAGGTATCTTCTTTGATTTCATATAGATTAAATTAGGTATGAGTATTATTATATATTCTGTAATTAATAATCCTGAATATATTTCTCTGTCTTGTACTACTGAACCAAGAAAAAACAATAAAAGTCCTAATAATAAATATAATAAATTAACTTCTAGAATATAATTTCTTTTAGATTCTTTCATATTTTCATCTCCATTCAAATAACTTTCATGACAATAAATTCACCTACAGAATAATTCTGTAGGTGAATTTTTAGTCAAATGTAAAAATATATGGTATATTCCTATAGTGATCACCATAATTAAGCCCATATCCCACAATAAAGACATCTGGTATACTAAATCCTACAAAGTCTGGATTTATATCTACCTTTCTCCTACTAGGCTTATCCAACATTACACATATCTTAACAGAATTTGGATTTTTTAGGCTTAAAATCTCCTTTACCTTATTTAATGTATATCCAGAATCAATAATATCATCTACAATTAAAATATCTTTTCCTTCAATATCTGCCCTAATATCATGTACAATCTCCACATTACCTGATGATATTTCATCATGTCCATAACTAGCAGTTGTCATAAAATCAATCTCCACTGGTATGGATAACTCTCTAACCAAATCCGAAGCAAAAATAAAACTACCCCTAAGCAATGATATCACTAATAGATTCTTATCTTTGTATTCCTTAGATATGATTTTACCTAATTCTTTAACGCGAGTAGCTATATCTTCTTTACTATAAAGAGTTCTTTCTCTTTTGTTACTATCCAAGCTAATTCTCTCCTCTCTATTAAATTAATATTATCAATATTATAGCACTAAATATCATTTTTGTATCTATAAATTATCTTATAATTCTTCTTCGCATAATGCCAATCTGTTATTGTCATTTTCCACATATTCCAGTTTTGATATTGATACTTCAAAAGCAATTTTTTTCTCTAACTCCCCATCAGCAAATTTTTTGTGATATTCTCTACTTTGTATTCTTCCCCAAAGTTTAATATGATCTCCTACTAGCATCTTCTCACAAAATCGTGCATTTCTTCCCCATGAAATACACGGTATGTAATCAGATTTATTGTAAGATCTATTGACTGCCATTAAGATATCTGTTATTTCTCTGCCAAAAGGTGTCGTTCTATAAATTGGTTTTTTACATATATACCCATCCAAATAAATTTCATTTGGCTTTTTCAAAGCTTCTGTTAATTCATCTTCATTTGGCATATATATATCCTTTGCAAATATGGTTAGAACTAATCTATTCCCATTATCTATATATCTATTGTAAGATCTCAGTTGTCCTTCTACTATAATATACCCCCCAATAGACAAATCCACATCTACCATAAGCCTTTCTGAAACTGTAACAGGTAACAAATCTACTGAATCACTCAACCTAGGTACTTCTAAGTCAATATTATAAAATCCTTCTCCGTACATTTCATGGCTAAAAACTTTTTCACTTACCACTTTCCCTACTAACCTTACGTTATTAGTATCCATAATCTTATCAAGCATTGCTATTGTCCCCCTCTATTCCTATGTTTTTTAATCTATATCTAATATATTCCACATAGAAAAGTAATATGAATAAAAACAAAAAATAATAGATATAAGAAATTCATCTTTCGTATATATCTATTATTAGACAAAAGTTTTAAAACTCCTTCTTTTTTATAGAAAATTTGTTAAAACTTTTTCAATTGTTTGCTCAGTACATCTTCTTCATTTTATTAAATTGACATTGGAATACATAAAATTATCCATAGAAAATTCATCTATACCTAGAAGTAAAATACAGGTAATAGTTGCTATAACTGGATAAATATCTAGTTTCTCTGTGGAGTGAATCTTTATAGGCAATTCAAATGGTTCGATTGTAGTACTATTTATTCCTTTTATTTCTCTTTGAAAACATATGTTTAACTCCATTACATCGTCAATATTATAACTAGATGGATTTATAGTCGCTTTATTATTAAATCCATAAGTTATAACTATTGATTTAATGTTATTATCTAAGAGATAATTCCACTTATCCTCGTCACAATTTATTACTACATATTCTGATTTACTAAATAATTGCTGTAAATTTTGATTTTCATAATCCTCCGTATTTAGGAAGGTATGGATTAATATATTAAAGTCTATTCCGATTTCCTTCAAAGGCATTATTAAATTAGGACTTATATCAATTATGAATATAATATTATTTTCTTTATTCAATATTGCCATATTTCCATATTGATTTTCATAATATATAACATAATTGGATATGCAAAATATCTTTTTTAAGAGTTTAAAAGTTGTTCTTTCTAAAGTATTTTCAACTATCCCAATTATTATCATTTGTTGCTCCTTCACTATATCGCCCCAAATCCTTATTTATTTTGTTAAAATCTGCCTTCCAGTATTATCCATTGTAAAATCCTCTTTATATATCAATTCAGAAATAGGTACTATTTCATAACCATTTTCCTGCAATCTTTCAATAACCAATGGCAAATATTCACTAATATATTTTGCATTGTTGTGGAACAATACAATGGAACCATTTCTTACGTTCCTTGTTACTCTATCAACGACAGGCTGCACCCCTAACTCTTTCCAGTCAAGAGAATCAACATCCCACTGTATTGCATAATATCCATTCTCCCTACATATACGAATAAGATTATCATTGTAATCACCAAAAGGTGGTCTAAACAATATTGGTTTTTTTCCTGTTAGTTCTTCAATTTTTTCTCCTGTTGTATTAATTTCTTCCAATATTTTTTCTTGACTTAACTGGGGCATATTTGGATGAGTAGTTGAATGATTTCCTACATCATGACCCCTTTTTGCGATTTCCTTTACATCTTCCGGATATTTATCTACCCAAAATCCTACTAAAAAGAATGTACTCTTTACATTGTATTTATCTAGTGTATCCAATATACAATTGGTGTATTCATTGCCCCAAGCTGCATCAAAGCTTATGGCAATTTTCTTCTCCGGTATCTCAACGCTATATATAGGTAGTTCTTTTGTTGGAGCAAATACGGCTGCTATATTTCCTGTTGTTTTAACCGTAACGTATACCAAAAAAACTAATGATACGCATAAAATTACTAACAATCTAACAGTAATGTTAATATCATTCCTATAATATCTGTTCCTCACAACTACACCCCCTCCAAATACTTATATTATATAATTTATTCCAAATTTAAATTTATATTACAAAATATCCTCAATGTAATCCATTAATTATAAAATTAAATTAAATTATAATTATTAACTAAACTACCTATACTTATACAATTTATAATTATTTACCAGAATATATTTTTTTCTAAAGGTTATATTAATATTACAACGACAGATTTTGTTGTTGAAAAAGGAGGTTTATAAAATGGCTAATAATAGTAACAGAATAGTTGTTCCAGAAGCTAGAGCAGCCTTAAACCAAATGAAATTAGAAATAGCAAATGAACTAGGTATGACAAATTATAATTCTATGGATAAAGGAAATTTAACCTCAAGACAAAATGGATATGTAGGCGGATATATGGTAAAAAAATTAGTTGAGTCTGCTCAAAATCAATTAGCTGGAAAATAATATTAGAATAACAAGAAAAAAAGAGAAGTGGAATTCCACTTCTCTTTTTTTTATAGTATTTTTAATTCTCTATTGCTCATTATAAATGCAAATGACATTAAATACACATATTCACACGATTTTATAAAAATTAAAACAACTATTAAAGACAAATAAGTAAAACTATTTTTGACGTTAAAAAAACAGAAACTAATGGTTCTATTCTATTTGTTCTTATCTAAATTTTTCTCCTATCGAATCTCTTTATTTTAAAATCCACAATAAGATTTCCAATAAGAAAGCTAAAACTAATTCTAGTCAATATTTTTACTTCTTCTTATCATAGATATAATTTGCTCTCTTGTAGGTATACCTTGAGGATTTTTACCATCTACTATGTTATTTTTAACTCCCCATTCCCAATCATCAGCTGCCCATGGGGAAGGTTCATCTTTCTTTTCTTCTTTATACTCAACACCAAAATATTTACAGATTCCTTTAGCTATAGCTCTAGCACATCTCATCTGATAATTTTCATTTAGCATTAGTTTAGCTTCTTCTAAATTGTCCATAAATCCACATTCTGCTAATATGGACACCATCTTTGTTTCTCTTAACACTTGAAAATTAGCTGATTTAACTCCTCTATCTCTTAGTCCAGTTTCTTTAATTAATTCATCCTGGATTAGTTCCGCTAATTCCTTACCTTTTATTGAACTAGGGTGATGATATGTTTCTATTCCTCCATGAGTACCCCATATTGCATTTAAAGCATTAAAATGAATAGATACATAGGCATCT
>NZ_DAMCHJ010000031.1:0-7967 GCF_032104385.1 Tissierella sp. | reverse complement strand
GGCTACATAAAATTAATAAAAAGCTCTATTACGTTGGTCGTAGTAGGGCTTTTTTATAACCTAACTTAGGGAGCGTTAATCTATACAAGCACAGTGAATAAATAGATTTGAGTTGCAAGATTGCGTAAATTTGTGATATGAGGTGATAGTATGAGATATGAAGGTTCGCTATATAGACCACCTAGTGAAGCCTATAGTCTAATAGTTCAAGCTACTATAGGATGTACTCACAATAAGTGTACATTTTGTTCTATGTATAAGGATAAAAAATTTAGGATTAGAAATACAGATGAAATAATAGAGGATTTTAAGATAGCAAGAGAAAAATATAAATATGTGAAAAGAATTTTTATTGCAGATGGAGATGCACTAGCAATAAAGACTGAAGAGTTAGTAAAAATCTTTTCTTTTATTAAACAGTTTTTTCCACAATGTGAGCGAGTAGGGATATATGGTTCACCCAAGGCCATATTATCTAAGAGTGATGAAGAATTAGATAGATTAAAATCTTTAGGGTTAGGAATTATATATCTTGGGGTAGAATCGGGGTCAGATAAAATATTAAAAGATATCAAAAAAGGTGTTACTAGAGAAGAAATGATTAGGGCGGGAAGAATGGTGGTTAAATCGGGTATAGAGCTTTCCGTAACTCTTATTTCTGGAATAGGAGGACAGAAAGACTCCTATGAACATGCAGTAGAGTCTGCTAAAATAATTAATGAGATAAATCCCAATTATGTAGGACTTCTTACTTTGCTAGTTGAAGAAAGCACTCCTCTTTATAAGGATGTACAAAATGGTAAATTTACTCTCTTAACGCCTAAAGAAGTTCTTCTAGAAACTAAGAAAATGGTCGAAAATCTTAATGTAGAGAATTGTATTTTTAGGTCTAACCATGCTTCGAATTATGTAGCATTAAAAGGAACCTTACCTAAGGATAAAGATATAATCCTATCTCAGATAGAAGAAGGATTGGAGATAGCCAATTTAGAAGAAAAAGATTTATTTAGAAGACTGTAGCAAGTCTTCTTTTTTATGGAAAAGTTTCTATAAAAAAACATTGTATAATTAATGAAACAATGATATAATAACTGAAGGAAAAATTGACTAGCTTATTGAGTTGTATATAGACCTTACGCAGTCTTGAAATACAAATTTGTTCACTCATAACATTTGTGCAAATTTGGATCTCGCTGTGTTTGACTTACTAAAGCTCACTTACATCTAAGTTAGGTCATAAACTTTTAAATCAGTCCTGTGAGGCTGGAAAGGAGAGAAAATAAATGGTTGATAACGTAATTAAGAAGTCTGTTGCTTCAACAGGCGAAGAAATGTCATTATTAGGTAATTCAAAAAAGGTAATATTAGCACTTCAACATCTTATAGCTATGTTTGGGGCAACAGTTTTAGTTCCTATAATAACAGGATTAGACCCATCAATAGCTCTATTCTCGGCAGGTATTGGTACACTTATATTTCACGCTTGTACAAAGGGAAAAGTTCCCGTATTCTTAGGTTCATCCTTCGCATTTATTCCAGTGATTTTAACAGTAAAAGAACTTTATAATGGAGATTTATCTTATGCTCAAGGAGGAATGGTTGTAGCAGGATTAATCTATGTGCTCGTATCTTTCCTAATAAAGAAAATAGGTGTGGAAAGAATACAAAGATATCTTGCTCCTCAAGTAGTAGGACCTATGATTATAGTAATAGGTATGAATATGTTACCAGTGGCTTTTGGTATGGCAAAGGAAAATCTTCTTATAGCCGCTATAACATTAGGAACAGCACTGACTATAAATTTTAAAGGAAAAGGATTTATAAAACAATTAGCAATTTTAATAGCAGTTATAGTTGGATATACAGTTTCATATAAAATAGGAATAGTAAACACAGGAGCAATTCGTAAAGCATCTATACTAGCAATGCCAAGTTTTAGACTACCCAAATTTGACTTAGGTGCTATAGCAATTATTGCACCAGTAGTACTAGCGGTATTTATGGAACATTTAGGAGATATAACTACTAATGGTCAAGTAGTAGGTAAAAACTTTATAGAAGATCCAGGTTTAAATAGAACATTATTGGGAGATGGATTGGCTACTACAGTAGCTACATTAATAGGTGGACCAGCAAATACAACTTACGGAGAAAATACAGGTGTACTTGCCATAACTAAAAATTATGATCCATCAATTTTAAGGCTTGCAGCAGTATTTGCAGTAGGATTAGCTTTTATAGCTAAAATAGGAGCTTCATTATCAACTATACCAACGGCTGTAATGGGCGGAATTTCTTTGATGCTATTCAGTATGATATCCTTAATAGGAGTAAAGACTATAAGAAATCAAGAAGTTAAATTTAACTGGAAAAATATTATTGTAATGGGCACAATACTTGCTTTAGGCTTAGGTGGAGAGTATCTATCTAAAAAGTTAGGAATTACAATAGGAATTCCAATAAATGAAAATGTAAAGATTGCAGGACTAAGTTTTGCAGCATTAATTGGTATAATAATTAATGCAGTATTGAATAGAAAATAGAATTTAATATATTATATATAAAAATTTATAAAAATTCCTCTCTTATTTTAGAGAGGAATTTTTATAATTAATAAGAAAGTGTTGCCTTATCTTTTTTAGTTTGTAACTTTTCCTATATGAGTTTAAAAAAGACCTTTAATGCGGTGACAGATAATTTTTCTATATTATTGAGATGGTTTAGAATGAATATTATTATATAAGAAATTTTTAATGAAACTATTTTGTTAAAATAGACAAAACTACTAATAAAGTATAAAATAGATAACAGAGTAAATTTGAAAAAGGAGTTTTTCTATGAGTAAGAAAATAATAATTATTGGTGGTGGAGCAGCGGGAATGATGGCGGCTTTATCGGTAAAGAGAAATGGCGGAGATGCTTTAATACTGGAAAAAAATGACAGAGTAGGAAAAAAACTTTTAGCCACAGGAAATGGAAGATGTAATTATACAAATAAAAACTTAAATATAAATAATTATCATGGAAACAATCCAAAGTTTGCATACAGTGCATTATCTGAGTTTAATGTAGAAAGAACTATAGAATTTTTTGAAAGCTTAGGTATAACACCAGCCGTAGAAGATAATGGAAAGGTTTTTCCTTTGTCTTTTCAAGCTTCATCTATGTTAGATGTACTGAGATATGAAATAGAAACTCAAGGAATTGAATTAATTACGGAAGCCCAAGTATTTGAGATAAAAAAGAAAAATCAATTTACTGTAACACTTAAAGATAAACGAATATTTGAAGGGGATAGGGTAATTATAGCAACAGGTGGTATGGCATTACCATCTAGTGGTTCTGACGGTAATGGATATAATCTATGTAAGAAACTAGGGCATACAATTACAGAGATATTTCCTGGTTTAGTACAATTGAAACTGGAGAGTAAATTTCTTAGAGCATTAGATGGAGTAAAATTTCTTGGAGTAGCAGGGATATATATAGATAATAAGTTAATATTAGAAGATAGTGGGGATATTCTTTTTACTTCCTATGGTATTTCAGGACCACCAGTACTTCAATTGAGTAGAACTGCTTTAGATTATATGAATAAAGAAAAAAATGTAGAGTTAAGAGTATCTATAATTCATACTAAAACCCAAGAAGAATTATTGGAATACTTAGTAAATAGATTTAAACTTATGCCAAATAAAACTATAGAAATCGCTCTAATAGGACTAATAAATAAAAGACTTATTATTCCCCTACTTAAGGAAACAAATATAGATAAGAATAAAAATGCAGCATCTTTGTCTAAAGATGAGATGAGAAAGCTTTCAGAAATACTTACTTCTTGGAGTTTTAAAGTTATAGGATCTCAGTCTTGGGGAAATGCTCAAGTAACAGCAGGTGGTGTAAATACTGCGGAAGTAGATAATAAAACTATGGAATCAAAAATTGTTAAAGGACTATATATAGTAGGGGAATTGTTAGATATAGATGGAGATTGTGGAGGATTTAATCTTCAATGGGCTTGGTCATCAGGCTATATTGCAGGACTAAATGCAGCTAAGAACTAAGAAAGTGGGGAAGCTAAATGCTAAATTTAAATAATAAATTGAAAGAACTAGATGAGAATAATAAGCATATAAAAGTATCAATAATTGGTGCAGGACTTATGGGTAAGGGTATGGTAAGCCAAATGATGTTGGTAAAAGGTATGAAACCTTCTTTAGTTGTTAGCAATCAAATATCTGACGCTCTAGAGGCTTATACTTTAGCAGGTGTATCTCAAGCAGATATTGTAATAGCTAAAACTCTTGATGATATTAATATTGCTATGGAAAACAATAAATATGTTGTAACAGATATAACGGAGTATGCTACTAAGGCAAATTTAGTTGATGTAGCAGTAGATGTTACAGGGGTACCAAATGCAGGTGCAAAGATAGCAATGGATGCAATACAAAATAGAAAGCATATTATAATGTTAAATGTTGAAGCAGATGTGGTAGTAGGGCCTATACTTAATAAAATGGCTAAAAAGGCAGGAGTAGTATATACAGGTACAGCAGGAGATGAGCCAGGTGCAGTTAAAGAAATCTTCGATTTTGCAGAAGCTACTGGATTTGAAGTATTAGCAATTGGTAAAGGCAAAAATAATCCAATAGATTATGATTCAACTCCTGATACTGTAAAAGAAAAGGCATTAAAATCAAAACTTAAACCTCTTAGACTGGCTTCCTTTATAGATGGAACCAATACTATGGTGGAAATGGCAGCAATGGCAAATGCTACAGGATTTATACCAGATATACGAGGTGGTTATGGACCAACAGCTGAAGTAAATAATTTACCAAAGATATATAGTCTTAAAGAAGATGGTGGAATATTAAACAAATATAAAATAGTAGATTATGCCCATGGTATAGCTCCAGGAGTATTTGTCGTTGTGACTACATCACTTCCGCAAGTTCATCATGAAATGCAGTTTTTAAAGATGGGATCGGGACCAAATTATGTACTTTATAGGCCATATCATTTAACGAGCTTAGAAACACCAATATCAATAGCAAAGGCTTATTTTTATAATGAGGCTACAATTGCACCTATTTATGACAGACCAGTAGCTGAAGTAATTACAATGGCTAAAAAAGACTTAAAGAAAGGTGAAAAACTAGATGGCATAGGCGAATATACAGTACTGGGAAGTATAGACACATACGAAGTAGCAAAAAAAGAAAACTTAGTACCAATAGGTCTTATAAATGACAATGCAATAGTTAAGAAAGATATTAAAAAAGGTGAATTTATTACTTATGATATGGTGGAATTAGATGCATCTACAGAGATATATAAATTAAGGAAGATGCAGGAAGAAATTTAACCTTCAGTTTGACATAAACTAATATAAATGGTAACATGATGACTGTAATTTAATAATCAAAAATAGGTTCTACGGACTACTGGTCTATAGATTAAAAGGGAAGATGGGTATAAATCCCACACGGTCCCGCCGCTGTGATAGTGTAGTCTTTTCCATATACCACTGGGAAACTGGGAAGGTGGAAAAGATGCTAATGCTTAAGTCAGAATACCTGCCTATTTTTAATTACTATGACTTTACGGAAGATAAAGAGTAGGTCAAAATTATCTGTTTATAAACAACCCTATTACTATCTAGTTAAAGGGTTGTTTTTTGAATTAGCAGGAGGAAAAGATATGGAAATGAGTAATTGGATATGAAAAAGGATTGCAGGAATGAAATTAAACAAGGATTATTTAAAGGGCGGCCTATTTATATAGGTATTTCTACTATGCTTTTTATAGTATTAATATTTTCTATGTTGTTATCTATAGCTATGGGTTCAGTTCATATTTCCATAAAAGATATATATAAGATTATAAATTTTAAGATATTCTCTATAGGAAACCAAAATGAACTTCCTAGCAATGCTATAATAGATATTATATGGTTTATAAGACTTCCACGAATTATATTGTCTATTTGCATTGGTATGGGTTTATCCATATCGGGAATAGTGATGCAAGCTATAGTTAAAAACCCACTGGCAGATCCTTATATTTTAGGTATATCTTCTGGTGCATCTTTAGGTGCAACTTTAGCTATTATGTTAGGAGTAGGCATTTTCCTTGGACCTAATTATGTTGGAATATGTGCTTTTATAGGAGCATTTACTATATCTATACTGGTAATGATTATGGCTAATGTCAATGGAAGACCTAACTCAACAAAACTATTATTATCAGGTATGTCTCTTAATACATTATGTTCAGCTTTTTCTAGTTTTATAATATATTTTTCTAAGAATAAGGAAGGTATAAAAACTATTAGCTATTGGTTAATGGGTAGTCTTGCAGGGGCTAAATGGGAGGACATAAGATTGATATTACCTATAGTAATACTTACTACTATTTTTTTTATAACCCAGTATAGGACATTAAATCTAATGCTTCTTGGTGATGAGGTTTCTATTACATTGGGAAAAGATTTACATAGATATCGGCTTGTATATTTAATTATAATATCCTTAGTTATAGGACTGACAGTATATTCATCAGGCATTATAGGATTTGTAGGGCTTATTATTCCGCATATTGTTAGAATATTATTTGGAACAGACCACAAAAAGAATATTTTAATTACTGCCTTAATGGGATCAATATTTTTAATATGGGCTGATGTTTTAACTAGGATAATAATACCAGGCAGTGAGTTGCCAATAGGTATCATTATATCTATGATAGGTGCTCCAACTTTTATTTATTTAATTATTAATAAATCATATGGTTTTGGGGGTAAGGGATAGTGGAACTTAACTCTAAAGGATTAAATGTATTTTTAGGTGGCAAGGAAGTATTGAAAGACTTAGATATGAATATAAGTAATAGAGAATTTGTTGGAATAATTGGACCTAATGGATGTGGTAAAAGCACTTTATTGAGAACCTTTTATCGTATATTGAAACCTAAAGGGGGCACCATATTAATAGATAATAAAAATATAGATGAGCTTTCACTAAAAGAAACTGCAAAAGACATTGCAGTAGTTTCTCAACATAATGATCAGGATTTTGACTTTTCAGTATTGGATATGGTTTTAATAGGCAGAACACCTCATAAAAAATTCCTAGAAAAGGATAATCGGGAGGACTATAAAATAGCTTTGGATTGTCTGAAAAAAGTAGATATGCAGGATTTCACAGATAGAAAATATAATAGTTTATCTGGCGGAGAAAAACAAAGGATAATTTTAGCTAGAGCCTTAGCTCAAAAAACTAGATGCTTAATTTTAGATGAGCCTACAAATCACTTAGATATAAAATATCAGCTACAATTTATGTCTATAGCAAAATCCCTTAATATCACAATTATATCGGCTATTCATGATTTAAATATAGCTGCCTTATATTGTGATAAGATATATGCTATGAAGGATGGTAGAGTGGTCAACCATGGTACACCAAGAGAAGTTATAACTGAAGAATTAATAAAAAAATTATACGGTGTAGATTCAAAGATATCTATAGAACAGGAAACTAATAGGATAAATATAGTATATAAGCCCTTTTATTTAAAGGAATAATTTCTCTTGACAGATGGCTCAGTATTGAGTATATTAATATACAAGTGAAAATATATGCTTTGACAAGGATAGTAGCAAAATATGTTTATTAAAGAGAGATAATCATTTGGTGGAAGATTATTATAAATAGTTTTGTGAAGATCACCTTTGAGCATAATACCTGAATGGAGTAGGGTATTACGTGAAGACGTTATACTTATTAAGTGACAAAAAGTATCTATTTACTTTCTGTAATTTGGGTGGTACCGCGGAAATTTCGTCCCTAAGTCAAAGACTTAGGGACTTTTTATGACCTAACTTAGCGAACGATAGTGAGCTTTAGTAGGTCAAACGCAACGAACGCCAAATTCATGCGAATGATAATGAGCAAATGAAT
>NZ_DAMCHJ010000030.1:0-8615 GCF_032104385.1 Tissierella sp. | reverse complement strand
TGTATATTTAACTCTTTCATTCCATAACATCAATATCCATCTCCTTCCTAAAAAAATCTATAGGATTATATAATCTAATATCTCCAATAATATCTTTTAATTTATCATTATTTTTTCTATTGTTTTTATAAACTTATCATCACCTGTAATAAAATAGTCGCATTTATTGTGTATAGCAAATGCAAAATGTAATGCATCCTTGTTTTTAGTATTTGAATTTTTCACTATATTTTTCGCTATTACTTTAATTTCATTATTAGGTTTTATATTTTTCTTGCATTTTGTTTATCTATTCTATTGTGAAATTCATCATCTATTATTCCTGTGGTAAATGTAATAGTAGGATATCCGTTTATAAATATTCAACAAAACAAAATTTACTAAACTCTACTTTTAATCATTCTTCTGCAACAACAAATTATCCTTTACCACATCTCCAGATTTAAATACAGAAAGCATTATACCGATTAAGGTCATATTTATAATTGTGGCCATTCCGCTATAGGAGATGAAAGGTAAAGCATAATTAGTTATTGATAAACCTAAGTTACTTATAGTATAAAAAAGGACTTCCATTGTGAATGTAAGCACAACAGCTGTAGAAACTAATCTCCCCAAAATGCTTTTTTGTTTATAGCATAGCTTAAATGAACGAATTATAAAAAGAAATATTATCCCCATTACCACTATAAATGATAACCAACCTAATCTATGAATTAAATATGTCAATATATAATTTGTATTAATCTCAGGTATCATATAAGGATTTATTTCTAATGTACCTCTCCCAATAAGCTTGGCATTGGATAACATATCCCTCATCTTTGCACCAGTATATCCATATCCCAGCGGATCTCTTAATGGATTTATAATATTTAATAATCTTTCGCGACGATAACTATATGACATTAGCTTCAGAAAGCCTATAGCCACTACACTAATAGTGGATATGTATATAAGAAGAATTCCATAAATTTTTTTTACATTAAACCATCCTTTTATTATTGCCATCGTTATAAGTATTAGGAAAGGTAAAGATATCAAAACTACCACTGATATACTTGGTATCATAAATCCTATAAATACAGGAATAATAAATAATGCTCCACTTAAGATTATCCCTAAATATCCTTTATTTCTCATATTATAGATTATTCCAGACATGACGGTTGGAAATAAAATCATAATAAATTGAACATATGCGTGTTTCCCTCTAATAACTGGTGATAAAAATATTGAAATTATAGTTAAAATAGTAAGCCCTATAAAAATAGATTTTGGATATCTTCCTATAATTGTAAAGTCAATAAAGTATAGAGTTACCATGCAAGCTATCCCTATTAAAGTAGTCATCAAACTTCTTTCTAGCATGAAAGGGGTATGAGGCTCACTGCTTGCAAGAAACCTAATTGCAAATCCTAATAAAATCATAATCCCTGTTAATAAAATGATATTCCATTCAGTTTTAGGTCTATGAGTGCGGTCCAGTTCTGTTCCAATTAAAACAGGATCTCCCATTTCTTTAATTGACTTATCCATAGCAATCTCTTCATCTATTCCTTCATCTACAAAGGCATTTTTTTGGTCAATAATATGATTTCTTATTTCTTCACAAACCATATTGTGAGCTTTTTTCCATCTTATTTGTTCACAAACAGTTTCTAGAAACTCGTTTATCTTAGCAGAATATTGCATAGCTTTCCCCCCCTTTTAAAACTTGATTAATTGCATTAACATAAATTTTCCATTCATCTTCCTTTTCTGCTAAAACCCCTCTTCCTTTTTTAGTAATACTATAATATTTTCTTACTCTCCCACTATCTGCATTTTTCTCATAAGAATTTACCATACCCTTTTCTTCAAGATCATGTAACAGTGGATAAAGCGTACCTGCTTTTAATGAAAATGTATCATCAGATCTTTTAGCTAATGTCTCAATCATCTGATATCCATACATATCCTCATCGTCAAGCAATTTTAATATAAGCATGGCTGTGCTTCCAGTTATCAAGTTTTTATTTATGCTCATGATATATCTCCTTTCATATATAGACTATCTACATATACTATATATAGATAGTCTATATATGTCAACAGAAAAAAATAGTTTCTACACAAATAAAGAATTGGTATGTATTCCACCAACTCTTTATTTTAAATATTGTTTAATTCTTCATAAAAATTCTCCCTTGTTCCTGTTGTGTTCTATGTTTTAGAATCTATTAGTGATTATATCATTTGTGCCTTAATACTCATTTTCAAATCTAATCCACTTTTCATTTATAAAAATATCAATACTGCTATCTTTACCTTTTAGATCACAAGTCCTCCTATGGAAAATGTATTTATTCCCAATTGGAAATCGAAAGTGTTTTATTAAAGATAGAGAACTCCCTTACAGACTCTGCTGTAATTGGAAGATTGAAAGTGAGGTTTATAACAATAGCTGAAATAGGATTACCCGTTCCATTACTACCACTACTAATGCTATAACTGAAATCATCTTTTGTAAGTATAGTACCATCAGAAAGTGTAATGGTTAAACTTTCTACATTAGATGAAAATGCTTTAAAAATAGCTGAAGATTCATCATTGGAATTATATGAAAAAACACTTGTAGAACTAATAGGGGTTATTCGTATATCTTCAAATATGAAATTATATCCACCAGTTGTAACCGGCTGTCGTATAAGAGCAGTATGACTGTATTCATTTCCATCTGCTAACTCCACCTGAAATTCCCAATTGCCCTTATGCAACGGTTTCAATACGAGGGTTTTTCCATTGCTAAAGTAATACCCCAAATCTTTGAGCTTTATAGAATAAGTACCAGCCTTAAATATATGATGATTTACAATGGTGTAAAGTATCTCAAATTGATTCTTTGCTAAAGTCGGGTCATTATCACTGTAATAGTACCGTATTGAAGTCTGGTCCATATTTTCGAATAAACTTCCATCGTTATCAGATCCAAACCTATAATTCATTAGTGTTTCATATCCTGTATCAAAAAGTACACTTTCCAGTTCTTTTGCGGTAACTCTTAACATTACCATTGCCATATTTCCACTAGAAATCACATCCATAATCTCAATTTTTAGTTCATCAGAATCTAATACAGTTCCTATGGTAGTGCCTGCGATAGATCTAAGTTGGTCAACATTCATATAGCCATATGAATTCTTCGTTGTTTCAGCCTTGTTAATAAACATCTGTCTGAAAAAATCCCCTCCAATAAGTGAAACTGCAAGAACTGATGTAGATAAAATTACTGCTAATACAATTACCGCTGTTATAGTCAATGGTAGTCTCTTTCGGCGAACAGAACTTATTTGTCTCTCAGTTGTTTTAGCGTATAGTCTCTCTTTCCATTCTATCGGTGTTTTGATTTTTTTAAAATCATTAAAATCACTCACTTTTAATCACATCCTTTAATCTTTCTCTGCCTCGCTTAAGCTGAGACTTGATGGTATTTTCTTTTCTACCGAGAATTTTGGAAAGTTCGATAATGTTGTATCCCTCAAAATAGTAGAGATAGATTACTTCAGAGTATTTATGCGGAAGAGATTTTACGGCATGTAAAAGGTTCTTGTCAAACTCCTCTATGTCTGGGATCACTAATATATCAATATCCACGTGATTTCTACGAAACAGCTTTCGATGCATATCTCTACATTCATTGAGAGTAACAGTTACAAGCCAGTACCTAAGATAGTCTTCAGATTCTTGCCACATTTTTCTTGAGTTAAAAAGCTTAATAAATACATTTTGCCAACAATCTTCTGCATCTGCAAGACAACTAAAACGGATGTAGCATATCCTTGTGACCATATCAGAATATTTTTCTACAATTTTGACATATTTATCATTTTCACTCAATGATTCACTGGCCACAAAACCACCTCCTTAACTATAAAACGTTTCATCCTCGCTTTAAGTTGCATAGTATGTAAAATTATTTTTCTTTATTAAATCTGATCAATTATTCCAAATAAAAATGAAAATGGGATAACTGTCAAAAAAGTTACCCCGAATCTGCATTCTTTTCCTAATTTATAGTCCCTATTGGTTCTTGTTCCATCCCATTAATTTTCTCATTTAACCTTATTGGATTATCATGGAAAAATAATGCCATCATTCTTTTGCTTCCATATATAAATTCAAACTCAATATATTTATTCTCAGCTTTATATACAAGGTGAACCTTTCTACTAAGTAATGGCGCATTGCTATGCTTTTGTATATAAGCTTTAAGGAATTCTATATTTTTTCCATTGAGTTTGTTTTTTAGGAATTCCTCAGCGATTTCTTTGTGATTATCTATGTTTTTCAAGTCAGTTACTGGTGAATTCCCAACTTCCTCCACCTGTCCACTATAAAATGTGTCTACATATTCTACCTTGCCAGTATATATATTAACTTTTGAAAAGTACATCCAATAAAGTTTTTCCTGCTCTATTAAAATATCTATATTTTCTGGTTGAAATATAATCCTCCAAAATCTTTGATTTCGATATTCATCTATGGAGAAATGACAATTAATATCCATATTCTCAAGGTCTACATCAAATATTCTTTCAATAGTATTCTTAGCCGACTTAATGGCTTCTTCTTCTGAAATTTTAATGTCTGTATTTTCCATAGCATTCTGTATATATGCCTCGTAAAATTTGGAGAATGCTTTATCAAGTTTTGCATCAAAATCAATGATTTGAAGTAGTTCTTCCTCTGTCATTTCTACTTCAGGATAATAATATGTTTCATTATCAGGGTTAAAATATGGTTTTTTCAGATTTTCTCCTATTGGCAATGTCTTTGTACTCTTAATACTTCCTGCCCTAAACTTCTTTCTTAACTCTATCATTCTACTTGATTCTGTCTCACTTAACTCCCGATTTTTTGGTGATATTAATAGTGTAGATTTTTGTAGTAGTAAAACAATTTCATCAAAAACCTTTTCTTCTTCCTCTGTCATAGTTATAATATCTTTTACCTTAGTTTCATCCTGTTTTTTCTCTACAACTAAATCCGGCATTTTTAATGAGCTTATCTCTAAATTTCTAGCTCCATTCTCCATTCCTTCAACTTGGAATCTTTCTGCTAGTACAGGAAAAGCTATGGCAGATACTAACAATAACATTAATACAGCAATAACTGGCATTGATTTGAAAATTTTAATCTTTTTCATTGCTATAACACCCCTTATTTTTTTCTTAATAATAACACTGTTATTTTATTAAGATGTTATAAAGTTGTAATGAAGTTGTAAATTTTAGATTGATTTTAATGAAATATATATTTTAGTACCTATATCTTTTTGACTTTTTACTTCTATACTTCCATTATGTAGGTCAACAATCTTTTTGCATAAACTTAAACCCAAACCAGCACCCCTATAAATAGCAGGTCTATTTTTATCTGATTTATAAAAAGGTTGGAAAATATTAGGGCGATCCTTGCTGTCTATTCCTTGGCCTTGATCTGATATTTTTATAATGGTTTTTTCATCCTTGGAATAAATAGCAACTTCAATCCTAGTATTATCCTTGGAGGCATTTATTGCATTATCTATTAAATTTGTCAACAAAACTAAAATTAATTGTTCATCACCATAAAAATAATCTGTTTCAATATTTATTTTAAGGTCTATATTCATTTCTTTTAATTTTTGAAACTCTATCTTCCTTATTGTATTAAATATTTCACCAGAATTTAATTTTACTATATTTAAACTTTCCTTTTTTAATGTCATTAAATCAAACATTTTATTAATTAGCTGTTTCAAACGATTTGCTTCTTCATTAATATGAGTAAGTGCAACAACTCTATCTTCCTCGGCGGCATTTGTTCTCATTAGATATTCACTAAATCCTTGAATGCTTGTAAGCGGTGTCCTCATTTCATGGGTTAAATTATCTAAAAGCCATTGTTTTTGAATCGAGCTTTCTTTAATAGTTTCCATATTCTCATTTAGTAAATCTAACATTACATTAAATTTCATACTAAGTTCTCCTACTTCATCGTTGGCTATTACGGGTATCTTTTCATTGGAATTTTCAATTATTATTTCCTCTGTCTTGTGGATTAAGTTTTCTAAGGGTTTGAATAACCTGCTAATTATAAACATTAGAGCAATTGCTAATATTCCTGAGAGAAGAAGATATATCTTTATAAAGAAACTATTCCAGTTTTTTTGTAAATCATAAATATCTTGAAAGCTTTTCTTGAAAACAAGAGAAATATTTTCAAAAGGCTCACTGAATCTATTTTGAATTATAATACTTCCTTCTTCAGTATCTAGGAAAACATTATTTTTGCTATTATCATCACTATAGTCTAAAATAATATCTTGATTTATATAATATTTTTTGTAGATCTCAATAATTGAAACTAAGCTGTCTTTGTTATAGGTTCCCCCTCTTGCTTGTAAGTCTTTTGCATAATTTTCAATGCTATTTTTAATAAAACTCATTTCATTTTTTGCCGATTTTATTTCTCTCTCTATAAATAATGAATTATATTGACTTATAGCAATACCTGCTACAATATTTATTGTAACTATAAAAACTAATACTGTTACTAAAATTAATTTATATTTTATTTTCATTTGCTTACCTCAAGTCTATATCCCATTTTATAAATAGTTTTAATAATATTATCAAAGTCTAACTTCTTTCGTAGTTTCATAATATGGACATCAACTGTTCTGGTATCTCCTTCAAAATCATAGCCCCAGACAAATTCTAGTAGTTTTTCTCTGGATAAAGCTATATTCTTATTTATGACAAGTGTTTCTAATAAATTATATTCTAAAATAGTTAAATCAACTTCTTCACTTGATTTTAATACTTTGTGTTCTCTAAGCCTAATTTCTACATCCTTAATCTTTATATTCTCTTGAACATCATCATTTTTTAATGCAACCTTAATCCTTGCAACTAACTCTAACATTTCAAAGGGTTTTACTATATAATCATAAGCCCCAAGGTTAAAAGCTTCCAATTTATGATTTAATCCTCCTTTTGCAGTGATTAAAATTACTTTAGTATTTTCACATATATTTGATCTTAATAAATCAATACCACTAACTCCTGGCAGCATAATGTCAAGTAGTACTAAATCATACCTAGTATTCTTAATCATTTCCGCAGCCACATAACCATCAAATGCCTTTTCACAATCATAACCAATGACAGAAAGATTCATTGCTATCAGATCATTTATTGACCTATCATCTTCAACTATTAAAATCCTTGCCATACTTGATCCTCCTTCCATCCAAATAGATCATTTAACCAATGAGATGTCGAAGAAAATTTAATTTCCCCATCTATATTAAAAATTATCTCTTTTAAATTGTTTAAGTATTATATCATTAAAACATAAGCTCCAGGCAGTTGATACCATCTGTCATTTATTTTCTTTTCTAATGAAAAGAATTCACCGTAAATATATTCATTGTCTAACTTGCTTTCAAGTATTACGGTTACTCCCACAGTAGACAAAGTTCCTTCTTTAATTTTCATGGTAACACTACAAGGTTATTTATAGTTTCATATGTTATAAGTTCTAAATTAATATCCTTGGTAGATAGAGTATTATCATTCTGTGCCTCTAGCATTTTTTCAAAATCTTCTAACTTGATAAAAACATCTTTTACCCAATCCTCGTTTTCCCATAAATGAGGGTCTCTTATCTTTCTATCAGCCGGATGACCTGTGGCAAAGGTATCAACTCCATCTTTAGTTCCAAAATACAGATCAACAAGTTTTAATGCCTTATCTTCACTAGTTATTAACATTTTGGCTACCATTCCGGAACCTTCAAATTCAAATGGCAACTCAAGATACCATAGTTTATCCACTGGATGTTGTCGTAGTTCTGCCTGTTTAAACTCATTTTCAAAACCATAATTAACATCATTACCACCTTGCATATCCTGTCTTTGCGTTAATTCTAACATTTTATCGGTAAATCTTTGAAGATTTTTATTAGATATATATTTATCAAAAGATACCATCTTCTGTTTCGCAACTGCACCATTAAACAAATTTACAAATGATTTACCAAACTCTGTAATTGCATCACTATCTCCGCTTTCACCTTGAATATAAAATTCCTTATTTTCAAGGTGGCTTAATATATCTTCTATTTGATTATTGGAGACAATTTCATTATTTATAGATTGACCTTCAAATTTAGAATGTTTGTTTCCATTTTTTCTTTTATTCAAATATAAGTCTATTCCTTTTTCTGTATCCAAATGTCCATAAAACCCAAAAACTCCTCCTTCAAGTTCATGATCAATGATGATATTATCAGCTAATATTTCTTCTTTTCCATTAACTAGTTTTATTAAACTATGATATCCTTTGCCTTTATATCTACAAAATAATATGCTATCCTTTGATATACTTATAGGCATGAAGTCAAAATTATCTCCTTCTGTTATCTTCTTCACCTGAGAGCTTTTTAAATCATATTCATAAATATGGTGAGGTTGAACCTCCCAATCTTCAAAAGCCTTGTTATAGTCAAAATTCCAAGATTCATCTTGTCCTTTAGTTGCTGAATATAATAAATTCTCCCCATCTAATGTAAAACTTGGAGTCATA
>NZ_DAMCHJ010000029.1:0-10074 GCF_032104385.1 Tissierella sp. | reverse complement strand
TCATGGGAGTGATAACGAGCAAATGAATTTGTGCAGTGAGACTGCGGGAAATGACCTAACACAACGAACGTTAGTGAGTTGATGTAGGTCAAAGGCAATGAATGAAGGGTGGTGAATACAATGTTGTGAACTGAACCAAGTGACTGGAATAAGAAAAATAAAATAGAAAAGGGAGATGTTTTTAATGAAATTAAAAAACAATATTTTTACAACATTGCTATTAGCCATAGGTCTTATTATGCATCAAATTACACCAGGGATATTAGGTGGTATGAAATTTGATTTTCTATTGATTTTTATGGTTGTATCACTTTTATTGAATTATAAATTTGAAAATGCTATATTAACGGGCATACTAGGTGGCTTGCTTTCTGCTATGACTACTACTTTTCCAGGAGGGCAAATACCTAATATACTAGATAAAATAGTTACTTCTTTAATATTGTTTGTTTTAATAAAATATCTTAGTAAGTTTAATATTAATTTTTTAATAGTAGGAATATTAGGTGGTATTGGAACCTTTATAAGTGGTATGGTATTTTTGACTTCAGCTGCTCTTATTGTAGGTCTACCAGCACCAATGGGAGCATTGATAACTGGAATAGTTATCCCTACAATTATAGTAAACTCCATAGGCACAGTCTTTGTATATAATTTAGTTAAAATTGCAATAAAAAGATCAGGAATAGCTATAAACTGAGATAAATTAAACTGACCTCAAAATTCTAAAGGAATTTGGGGTCAGTTTAATTTATTGAGTGTTGTTTTAGGGATTAACTATATATTTGGGTATAATGAATAAATAGAGTATAATTATTAGGAGTATTATTATAAGTTTCAAGGAGGACATATGTTTACGAAATATTTTTTAGATCTTGCTACCAAAGGAAATCATAATTATTCAGATAAAGATGTAAGGGAGAGAATAGGATATACTGCTGGTTTAGTGGGAGTATTTGTAAATCTGTTACTATCTATATTAAAGCTTGCTGTAGGATTAATCACATCTTCTATTGCTGTTACTGCCGATGCTTTTAACAATTTATCCGATACTGCCTCATCTATTATGACCGTAATAGGATTTAAGCTTTCAAATGTACCACCAGATAAAGAACATCCTTATGGCCATGGAAGGATAGAATATTTGACCGCATTAATGATAGCATTTATGGTTATCTTAGTAGGATTTAAATTTGTTAAATCTTCAGTTGATAGGATAATTAACCCAAGGGTAATATTATTTCAAGTAATTCCTTTTATATTACTGGTAATATCAATATCTCTTAAAATATGGTTAAGTATATTTAATAGGAAACTTGGAAACAAGATTTCCTCAGCTGCTTTACAAGCAACGGCTACAGATGCTTTAGGTGATGTAATTATTACTTCTGTAGTAGCATTTTCTTTATTTTTATCATTATTTACGAATTACCCTATTGATGGATATATAGGTATTTTAGTATCTACCTTTATATTATATTCAGGATTTTCTTTGGTAAAGGAAACAGTTAGTCATTTAATCGGTAAGGCTCCAGATAAAGACTTAATAGATGAATTAATGGATGAAATCCTTTCCTATGATTATATACTAGGGGCACATGATCTTATAGTCCATAACTATGGACCTGGTAAGGTAATGGCAACTATAGATGTAGAGATACCCTTTGATATAGATGTGGTTACTATTCACGACATAATTGATCAGGCAGAAAGAGAATTAAGTGAAAGGTTTAACTTACATTTAGTAATTCATATGGATCCAGTAGGTTTTCAATCAAAGGAAACTGTTGACATTATGAATAAAATAAAAAATAGAATAAAAAAGGATGAATTTATTAAATCAATGCATGATTTTAATATTATAGAACAAAATGACAATAAAGTTGTTGTATTTCATGTAGTAGTCGATGGGAATAAAATTGATAGACAGTTTTCAGGAGAAAAATATAAAGAAGAATTGGCAGAAATCATAAAAGGAATAAATTCAGCCTTAGATTGTGATATTATTGTAGATACTGAATATTAGTAAAACTTATTGAATATATAACACATATACTTTTATTATTGAAATAGAAAGTCTTTATGAATAAATTAGAGAGATAGAATTTAAGAGAGTATTTGAATAATTCTCAAGAATTGACATGGGGATATGGTTCTGAATCAAAATTAAGATATACATCTTTAATCATATATGGGGAAATCTTTCGAGTGTTTCCAAGCAGCATAGTGGTCTGTTTCTATAAGTTTTTGGAATGTATCAATAAAATTTATTATATAATTAATGAAGAAAGACTTATTTCTTGAATAAATATTTGCTAAATGTTACAATTTAATAGAGTTTTGTAAATTAGATTGGAGAGATATAATGAAGGATTTAATAAAACGAATAAATGAACTTGCACATAAGGGAAAGACCATTGGATTAACAGAAATAGAAAAGGAAGAACAACAAAATTTGCGTCAAGAATATCTTGCGATTTTTAGGGGAAATATGAAGAATACTCTTATTAATGTAAAGGTAGTAGATGAGGAAGGCAATGATGTTACTCCAGAAAAACTAAAAGAAGAGCAGAAGAAAACGAAATATATAAATTAAAAAACTTCCCTCAATTATTTTAATATTAACTTCATGCTCAAATTCAGAAAAAGATAAACTTGATAATGGATATAAAAAGTTAACTGATACTGAACTTGCTTATATTGAAGATTATCCAACAGATAAGATTGTAAAAGAACTTGAAAACAAAATTCAGATGTCTATTTTAGAAGTTGATAACATAGAACTAAAAGAATTAAATATCTATGAAGATAAACTGTTAATGAGATCAAATGAAAATAAGAAAGAATTTGCAAATATATTTATAAATATATACTTAAAATTAGATAAAAGTTTAGATTTTCAAGAATCTACTAACTTGAGTAAAGAATATATTGATAAACTCATGGATACCTTTAGTGAAAGAAAAGGTGGAGAATTTAGACTTTCTAAAATATCTGTAATATTTGAATTTGAAAATCTTAATAAAAGAGCAGAAGAAAATTTATATTTTAAAGAGATTGATAAAGATATAAACATATTAGGTCTAAAACAATCAGAAGAAGATTTTAAGGTTCAAACAATTGTATTTAATGAACTTTCTAAGAATGATGAGATTGATATTTTTAGGCTGGGGCTAGAAGATATATCTAATGACTATATTATAGAGTTAAATGTCTTTGAAGTGAAGAATGCTGATACCTATGTTAATAATATAAATTTAAAAAATGATGACTTAATAAAAAAGTTTTCTAATGACGAATATATTAGAAAATACCTTAAAAGCAATTCTATAAATAAATTAAAACTAATTTATAATGTGCCATGGCATGAAGAACAACAATTTATATATAATTATGATCTATAATTTATATTAATATGAATTAGTTTGTTTATTTAATATATTAGAAAATGAGGATGAAAATGAAAAAACTTATATCATTCACATTAATTATCATCATATCCAATATGATAGTTTGGAGTTTTTATAAAAAATGAAGACATAATAAATTTGTATATATTTTATACATTTATGAAAAAAGACCAATGCATATTTAAGTCATTGGTCTTTTTCTTATTAATGAATACCACTCTGTCAAGTAGATAGTAAAAACAATAAAAACTAGATACAATAGAATCATTTTAGAGGCTATTTACTGGTTTTATTGGTGGTTGTGATTTTGAATAATTTTATGTCCACAAAATAGCTTTAGTATGATATTATAAAAATAATATTAAGAATATTCTATAAGATTATTTTTATTTTATATGTAGATAATATAGGGAAAACGGCAACTTACAAAAGGAGAATTCAAATGGACAAATTAAGGATTTGTGCTAGTATAAAACATCCGCCTTTTGAATTTATTAATGAAAAAGGTGCTATAGAAGGATTTAATATTGATATAACTAAAAGTATTGCTAAAGAGATGGGATTTGATATAAATATAGAACTATTAGAATGGGATGATGCAATAAGAAAAATGGAACGTAGAGAATGTGATGCCATTCAAGGCATGTCTATTAGTAGAGAACGAATAGAAAAATATGTTTTTGCATCGGAATATATAACGTTATTTCATTCAGCCATTGCATTGATTGATAGAAATGACTTAAATGATTTAACAGACTTAAAGGATTATAAAGTTGCTGTACAAGAAAATGACGGATATGAATTAATAAAAAAAATTCGCTCCCGTGGTAACAATAAATCAATGTTAATATCAACAAACCATGAAGATAATTTAAGACTGTTACTGTCAAAAGAAGTAGATATAGTTATTGGGAATAAGCTTACATTACTTTATTATATGGATAAGCTAGGAATTAAAGGCGGTTTTAAGCTATTGGGAAAGCCAATAAATATAACTAGATATGGTATTGCATTTAATAAAGGTAATTCAAATACTGCTTTTAAATTTAAAATTGGTATGGATAGAATAAAAGCAAATGGAGTTTATGAGAGTATTTATGATAAATGGTTTGGTCAAAATATTGTTTATTATGGTAAGCAAATTATCGAAAATGTGGATACAGGAGTAATCTATATTGATAAATTAGGTAGAATTAGTGCTGTTAATAATTTTGCAGAAAAACTACTGCATATTGATTCCAAAGATTTAATTTTTAAATCTTTTTATGAGACTGAAATAGCTAATATATTTAATATAAATATTATTCAAGGGATATTAGATTATTATCAAGATGCATATTACGGTAAGATCAAGATTAATATAGACAATATATACTATTACCTTGAAGTAAATTATATTAAGCTCTTAGATAAGAAGAACGAGTTAATGGGTGTATTGATTAACTTTAAGGATATTACAGAAAAGACAAAACTAGAAGAATTTCTTATAAGAAAAGATAAAATGGAATCACTAGGATTTCTTTTATTAAATGTAGCTCACGAATTGAGAAATCCTTTAACTAGCATTAAAAATTTTACTGAGTTGATGCCAGAACATATTCATGAAGAAGAGTTTAGGGAATCATTACTTTACCATGTACCAAAACAAGTAGATTATATAAATAAATTAGTTTCTAATCTATTGGAATATTCAAAGCCAAAAGAAGCAGAATTGACAAGAATTAATGTTAAGCAATTTTTTGATAATGAACTTTTGAGCTTATTCTATAAATTGATAAAATCTGAGAAGAATATCACCTTTTGTATAGATATAGCAGAAGAATTTTCAATTATTGCAGATCCTAATCAGCTTAAACAAGTATTAATAAACTTAATTCAAAATGCAAGTGACTCTATAAAAGAAAGTGGGATAATTAAAATATATTCATTTGAGAACAAAGATACTAAAGTAATAGCAATTGAAGATGATGGAGAGCCTATAGCTGAATCAGATTTATCAAAAGTTTTTGATCCGTTTTTTACGACAAAGCCAAGTGGTACGGGATTAGGTTTATTTATATGCTATCAATTAATAAAGGAAAATAATGGTAATATTGAAATAACCAATATACAAAATGGTACGAAGGTTTCTTTGATATTTAACAATAAAGGAGAAATGTAATAATGGATAATATATTGATTGTAGATGACGATGTATCAATTGTTGAAACTTTTAAATTTGCTTTAAAGAAAAAATATAATTTATTTTTAGCATATAATTCCAAAGATGCTTTGTATTACTTTATTAGCAATGATATATCTGTGACCATATTAGATTTAAAGCTTGGAAATGAAAATGGTATGGATTTATATTATGAGATTAAAGAAATTAATCCAAATGCTGTGGTAATAATAATAACAGCATTTGGTACAATCAAATCTTCTATAGAAGCTATTAAAAGTGGAATATTCAATTATCTAACAAAGCCCATTAACTTAAAGGAATTAGAATTCATAATTGCAAAGGGAGTAGAGGTAAATAATCTATATAAACAGTTAGATACTTTAGAGGAAGAAACAAGGGGAAAATATTATGAATATGGCATAATATCTAAATCTGAAAGTATGAAAAATGTGTTAAATACTGTGGAGAAAATAAAAAATGTGGATTCTAATATATTATTAACTGGTGAGAGTGGGACGGGTAAAGGTTTATTAGCAAGGACAATTCATGAAATGGGAAATAGAAGGACAGAACGGATGAATACAGTTAATTGTGCAGCCATCCCAAATGAGTTATTGGAAAGTGAATTATTCGGTTATAAAAAAGGTGCTTTTACTGGTGCAATAAAAGATAAAAAAGGATATTTTGAATTATCAAATAAAGGAACACTTTTTCTAGATGAAATAGGCGACTTGGATATTTCACTACAAGGCAAGCTTTTACATGCAATTCAAGAGAAAAAGATAATACCCCTTGGGGCAGAGGAAGAAATTGACGTAGATGTTAGAATTATAACAGCTACAAATAAAGACCTATTTAGCTTAGTTAATGAAGGAAAATTTAGAGAAGATTTATATTATAGATTAAATGTTATAAATATTAATTTGCCACCCTTACGTGAACGTAAAGAGGATATTCCATTTTTAGTCAATCACTTTATTTATAAATATAGTAGAATTCTGAATAAGAACATTGATAAGGTGGAATATGATTTTATTGAAGCACTGGAGAATTATGAGTTTAATGGAAACATTAGAGAGTTGGAAAACTTAATAGAGAGAGCAATAGCGCTCTCAGAAGGGGGAGTATTAACTAAAAATGATATTTTAACGCATTTAAATCCAGATGAAAAACCCAATAAAATGGCAGGTAAGAAATTGATACCAGTATTCATAGGAGATACTTTAGAAAATATTGAAAAAAAGGTTATTTTATCAACCTTTGAATTATGTAACCATAATCAGAAACAAACAGCTGAAATGCTTGGCATAACAGATAGAACTATAAGAAATAAATTTAAAAAATATATGGAAGAAAAAGATACAAAGAATAATTGAATCCATAATGGAAATTAAGAAAATATTTCCCCTTACCAATAAAGAGGAAAATTTTTCTGTAATTTAAAACCCATATAAATGTTGAAAATTCAAACAATTTGTAGAAAAAAGTCGAATAAGCGATATCTAAGGAAAAAAGTTCCGCAGATATCGTTTTTATTTTCTCAATCTATTTTATGAATGGCTAAATTTATAGGGTTAGAATTAGTAAAGTTTTGGTATAGTATTTGCAATGTATATTAAATAGATTATAAAGAATAAATATTACAAGTTAAGGGGGAGTGCCTAATACTTAGTGACTAAGTAAACAAAAAAATAAGCTTCTAAATTAATATAAGGAGGGGATAGATGAAATAATTAGGATACCATATATTAGTGGATGTGAATTTGTTGGATAAGTAAGTAGGATAATATCTATATTAACCAAAATTATTATACTTACTATGGGAGTATTACGTATTAAGAATGATTGGTGATATTGTAATATGATATCTATTACTATTAAAGGAGTGGTCGTAAATGACTTTTCAAGATTTCCTAGCAGCCATAGCTGTAGTGATTAATGGGTTACCACAAGGGTTACTTGCACTAAATTTTGGATTTGGAGCATTTCCCACAGCATTAGGCTTTCTTGCAGGTACTGTAGGAATGCTATTATTTGGTCAAGTTGCACCAATATCATTTCAAGCTGAAGCAATTGTATTAGCTGGAACTTTGGGTAAAGATAGAAATGAAAGATTAAATATTGTATTTTTTACTGGTATTTTGATGGCTATAATTGGTGGGATAGGACTATTACAGCCAACAATTGATTTTATAGGATCGTCTATTCTCAATGGAATGATGGCAGGAGTAGGGTTTTTATTAGCTAAAGTAGGAATAGATATGGTTAAGGCAGATAAGACAGCAGGTGGAGTTTCTATGTTAACAGCTATTTTTACTTACTTTCTAACTAGCAATTTAGTATATACCATAGTAATAAGTGTTTTTGCTAGTTCGCTATTATGGCTATATTTAAATAAAAAAAACAATGTATCTAATAATGAAGAAGTGAACCTAGAATATGAAAGATTCATACCACTAAAATTTAATTTTAGTAAAAATGTAATTCGTAGTACTTTGGCTGTAGTAACACTTCAAATAGGGGGAAATATTGCTTACTCAAGTATAACAGGAAGTATAGCAAACAAGCCAGTTAATGTAGATGCTGTAACACTATATTCAGGTATTGCTGATGCTGCAAGTGCATTCTTTGGTGGTGGACCTGTTGAGGCAATAATAAGTGGTACAGCTGTAGCCCCTAGTCCAGTTATAAGTGGGGTCATAATGATGGTTATTATGGCAGCAATTCTTCTTACTAGGTTATTGCCGAAGGTTGCTAAATATGTGCCTAGTGAATCAATAGCAGGTTTTTTATTTGTATTAGGAGCCATAGTCGTATTTCCTTCTCATATGGGTGTAGGATTAGAAGGTACACCAATTGTAGGAGGTGTAACAGCTATAGTAACAGCTGTCACTGATCCATTTGTAGGTATGATTGCTGGTATAGCTACTAGGTTTTTAATGAATATATTTTAAAATATTAATTTGAGGAGGATATCTATGTCTGTTAATAACTTATGGAAGATAAAAAAAGAGAACTGTGCATTAATTATTGTTGATATGCAGCATGATTTTATTTCTGAGGGAGCACCAATAGAATGTCCTGGTGGAAGAGAAATAATTCCAAATATCAGAAGAATAAAAGAATGGGCAAAAAATAATAATATTCCTGTATTTTATACTAAGGAAAGCCATAGAACACAAAAAGTAGATTTTGGACTAGAATTGGAAAGAAGTGAACCTGAACATTGTCTAGAAGGAACACCAGGAATTGAGATATTAGATGAACTTGAACCAGAGGATGATGATTATGTAATTATTAAAAGGAGATATAGTGGATTTTATCTTACTGATCTGGAAATATTGATGAAAGGTCTTAAAAAGAATTGCCTAATAATTACAGGAGCGGCAACGAATGTTTGTGTATATGCTACTGCATTAGATACGCAGCAAAGAGATATGAATGCAATAGTTCTTTCTGATTGCGTAGCAGGTACAAGCGTGGAGTTACATGAAGCATTCTTAAAAAACATTGATTATGTCATTGGAGATGTAGTTACATCACAAGAATTAATGGATACTTTATAATAGACTTTACAATACTAGGGCGCTTTTCTGTGCCCTAGTATTGTAAAGATTATATAGAATATTAAATGATGAGGATATTAAATATATTAAGGGTATAGTTGTAAAAGAAGTTATAAATATATTATACAAGGAGGAATAGCCTTGGGATATAAACTTATTGATTTGTCACAAGAAATATATCAAGGTATGTCAGTATTTCCTATGCATCAAAGGACATTTATAATGACCAATATGACACATGAAGAGAATATGGAGGCTACTGGAAGTAAAACTTTAGGATTTTCGGCAAGAAACCTTCTGATTAGTGAGCATGGAGGAACCCATAGTGATGGGGTGTGGGAATATAACCCTAATGGACCTACTATAGATAAAATGCCGTTAGAATATTTTTGGGGAAGTGCCATATGCTTAGATTTAAGTCATATTAGATATCCTAATTATATTGGACCTAGGGATTTAGAAGATGCTTTGGAAATATCAGGTCAATCAATTCGAAAGGGAGATATAGTACTACTATATACAGGTCATCACAATAGGAACTTTGGCACAGAAAAGTTTCAGACAGATTATTCTGGGTTAAGCTATGATGCAGCTAAATGGTTAGCTGAAAATGGTGTAGTAAACATTGGTGTAGATGCACCAGCCATAGATTTAACTCCAGATGATACTGATTTCTCTGCCCATTTAGTATGTGGAGAGTACAATATTACAAATACAGAAAACTTATGTAACTTAGATTTGGTGGCAAACAAAAGATTTTTATATATTGGATTGCCATTAAAAATTCGAGAAGGTACAGGATCACCTATTAGAGCTGTTGCTCTTGTGGAGGAGTGATTTATAGTTTTATGAAAGGAAAAGTATAAGGAGAGATAATATTGAATATAGTGGTAGGAATATCAGGAGGAAGCGGATCAATATATGCAGTATCACT
>NZ_DAMCHJ010000028.1:10755-14807 GCF_032104385.1 Tissierella sp. | reverse complement strand
CGTGAAGGTGGAAGAACAGTAGGATCTGGAGTTGTAACTAAAGTTCTTGAATAATAATAAAAGGCTAGGTCTTTTGGCCTAGTCTTTTTTCTGGATGAAACTGGAATAATAATTAATTAAATAGGAATAATGATATAAATAACAGATAATTTTGCAATTGGAAGGAATACTTTTTTATTGACATAAATTTTATTTTGTGATAGTTTATATTAGTAACATTGTTAATAGTGGGGCGATGTACCCGAAAACGATAGTTTAATATATATATGATTTTTGTAGGAGGTGTTTTAAGTGAGAGATAGGATCACATTAGCTTGCACAGAGTGTAAACAAAGAAATTACAATTCATCTAAGAATAAGAAGAACAATACAGAAAGAATAGAATTAAAGAAATATTGTAAATTCTGCAAAACTCATACTACTCATAAAGAAACGAAATAATATTATAACAAGTAAGGATGTGAGTGTTATGACAGCACCAACTGGTACAAATGGTACAAAAAAGGCAAAGATGGCCACATATTTCAGGGGTGTTAAGGCCGAAATGAAGAAAGTAATTTGGCCTAGTAAAAAGGAACTAATAAACTATACTGGAGTAGTTATAATGATCAGTGCAATTATAGCTATTGTTGTTTGGGTATTAGACTTATTAATACATGGTGTTTTACGATTTATTATTTAGTACAAGAGGGAGGGAGGAACCTGAGGGTTCCCAATTGTATGACGGATAGAAGTAGAGAACAAAGGGCTATGGATGCAAGATGGTATGTAGTCCATACTTATTCAGGTCATGAAAACAAGGTTAAAGCTAACCTTGAGAAGATGGTTGAGAATAGAGGAATGCGAGATGATATATTTGAAGTAGCAGTGCCTACTGAAGAATATATGGATAATAAGGGCGGGAAAAAGAAACTTAAGGAAAGAAAACTTTTCCCTGGATATGTTCTTGTGAAAATGATTATCAATGACGAATCATGGTATCTAGTTAGAAACACAAGAGGAGTTACAGGATTTGTAGGACCAGGTTCTAAACCAGTTCCACTAACAGATGCAGAAGTTAAAGCATTAGGTGTACAAGAGACCATTTTACCAGATATAGATTTAAAGGTAAACGATGCAGTAAAGGTATGCTCAGGACCCTTTGAAAATTTTATGGGTACTGTAGATAGTTTGAATATGGAAAAGAGAAAAGTTAAGGTTTTTGTTTCCATGTTTGGGAGAGAAACTCTTGTAGAATTGGATTTTGACCAAGTAGAAAAGTTATAGTTTTTTAAAGCAAATTGCTTTTTAAATATATATAATTAAGTGGGAGGGTTTATCCCGCCAAACCACAAAGGATACAAGGAGGTGGAAGTTTTATGGCAAAAAAAGTCATGGCTTTAGTTAAGTTACAAATACCAGCTGGAAAGGCTACTCCAGCGCCACCTGTAGGAACTGCATTAGGACCTCATGGAGTAAATATTATGCAATTTACAAAAGAGTTTAATGCAAAAACTGCAGATCAAGCAGGAATGATAATACCAGTTGTTCTTACAGTTTATCAAGACAGATCCTTTTCTTTCATTACAAAAACACCGCCAGCAGCAGTGTTGATTAAAAAGGCTGTAGGCATTGAATCAGGTTCAGCTGAGCCAAACAAGAAAAAAGTTGCTAAGATTTCTCAAGCTAAGGTTAGAGAAATTGCTGAAATAAAGATGCAAGACTTAAATGCTGCTTCGGTTGAAGCTGCAATGAGTATGGTAGCAGGAACTGCGAGAAGTATGGGAATTACAGTAGAAGAATAATAATTTTAGGAAATTAGTGGGAGGAAATTCCGTTATAACCACAAGGAGGTAAAGTTATGCCAAAAAGAGGTAAAAATTATCAAGAAAGTTTAAAAATAGTAGACAGAGAAACATATTATGATGTAAGTGATGCTGTTGAATTAGTACAAAAAACAGCGAAGGCTAAATTTGATGAGACTATAGATTTATCAGTTAGACTTGGAGTTGATCCAAGACATGCTGACCAACAAGTAAGAGGCGCAGTAGTGTTGCCACATGGTACAGGTAAAACTAAAACTGTACTTGTTATTGCTAAAGGTGATAAAGTTAAGGAAGCTGAAGAAGCTGGAGCAGAATATGTAGGTGGAGAAGAATTAGTTGCTAGAATTCAAAATGAAGGATGGCTAGATTTTGATGTAGTAGTTGCAACACCAGATATGATGGGTGTTGTTGGTAGAATTGGTAGAATTCTTGGACCAAAAGGATTAATGCCAAATCCAAAATCTGGAACTGTAACTTTTGAAGTTGCGAAGGCAATTAATGAAATTAAAGCTGGTAAAGTTGAGTATAGAGTTGATAAAGCAAGTATTATAAATGTACCTATTGGAAAGATATCTTTTGGAACAGAAAAAATAAAGGAAAACTTTGATACAGTTATGGATGCTATAATTAAGGCAAAACCAGCTGCATCAAAAGGTAGATACTTAAAATCTGTTGCTATATCCAGTACAATGGGTCCTGGAATAAAAATAAATGGACAAAAATTAATGGACTAATAGTTGACAAAATTTATTATTACTGATACAATTTTGTTGTTAATTAAATAGATTGCCGTAGACAGTAGGTACCTAAAGGTTTAATTTCCTACCGAGGTTGAGATTAATCTAATTTATAAAATTGAAATTAGGATCTCTCTGTGTCTACGGAGGGATCTTTATTTATTCGTCCTATGGGAGGTGAAGTCAGTGAGGGAACAAACCCTTCAGGCTAAGAGTCAAAATGTAGAAGAAATAAAAGAGAAAATTAGTAGGGCACAATCCGTTGTAGTTGTTGATTATAGAGGACTTAATGTTGAACAATTAACTGAGTTAAGAAGCAGATATAGAAAAGCAGGTGTTGAATATAAAGTTTATAAAAATACTATGATGAGATTTGCTTTCAAAGATTCTGGATTAGAAGAATTTAATGAATTCTTAAAAGGACCAAATGCTGTTGCATTTGGATATGACGATCCAGTTCAAGTAGCTAAGATTACATCTGATTTTGCAAAGGAAAATGATAAGCTAGAGATAAAGGCTGGTATTGTAGACGGTAAAGTTATAGATGTAAATGGTGTTAAGGATTTAGCTAGCTTACCACCAAGAGAAGTACTTGTTGCTCAAGCACTTGGTGGATTAAATGCACCAATTCAAGGATTTGCAAATGTACTTCAAGGTACAATTAGGGGTCTTGCAGTAGTGCTTAATGCTATTGCTGAAAAACAAGGAGCTTAAAAACAAAATTATTGTGGAGGGATATATTAAATGGCAAGTGAAAAAGTATTAAATTTAATTGAAGAGGTTAAAAATTTAACTGTATTAGAATTATCAGAATTAGTTAAAGCTTTAGAAGAAGAGTTTGGAGTAAGTGCAGCTGCACCAATGGCAGTAGCAGCAGCTCCAGTAGCAGGAGGAGCAGCAGCTCCAGCAGCAGAAGAAAAGTCAGAATTTGATGTTGTATTAACATCAGCTGGAGGAGAAAAAATCAAAGTTATAAAAGTTGTTAGAGAATTAACTGGCTTAGGATTAAAAGAAGCTAAAGAATTAGTAGACAATGCTCCAAAAGCAATTAAAGAAGGAGCTTCTAAAGAAGAAGCAGATAATTTCAAAGCTAAATTAGAAGAAGCTGGAGCACAAGTAGAGGTAAAATAGTTATTGTTAAATTTAAAAGGCTTTCGATTATATTGAAAGCCTTTTAAAATTCTCAAAATACATACGAAATAACTTGACATAGGAAATGCATTATGGTAACATAATTAAATGCATAATAGGGAAAAATATTGTCTATTGTATAATTTTTCAAATATATGACAATATTATAATATATTTGTTTTGGAAAAGTTTTACCAAAAGTATTAAATGCTTTTGGATATTTTAGTTTAATAAGGGGTGAATTGTTGATGGTACATCCTGTAACCTACGGAAAGCGTGTTAGGATGAGTTATTCACGCATTGATGAAGTGCTAGACTTACCTGACTTAATTGAGGTGCAAAAGTCCTCTTACGAATGGTTTTTAAAGGAGGGTCTTAG
>NZ_DAMCHJ010000028.1:0-10745 GCF_032104385.1 Tissierella sp. | reverse complement strand
AAGTTTTTGAAGATATTTCTCCCATTCAAGACTATACTGGTAATCTTATATTAGAGTTTGTTGATTACCATATTGGACAAAATATTAAATACGATGAGGATGAAGCAAGAGAAAGAGATGCTAATTATTCAGCACCACTAAAGGTAAAGGTCAGACTCATTAATAAGGAAACTGGTGAGGTAAAAGAGCAAGAAGTTTTTATGGGTGATTTGCCTTTAATGACTGATAAGGGTACATTTATTATTAATGGTGCCGAGAGAGTAGTTGTTAGCCAATTAGTTAGGTCTCCAGGTGTTTATTTTGTAGAGGAAATTGATAAAACAGGAAAGAGATTGTATTCTTCTACACTAATACCAAATAGAGGTGCTTGGTTAGAGTACGAATCAGATTCTAATGATATTGTATATGTAAGAGTGGATAGGACAAGAAAGGTGCCTATTACGACTTTGCTTAGAATTTTAGGACTTCAAAGTAATTCGGAAATTATTGAACTACTTGGTGAAAGTGAGCAAATATTAAATACATTAGAAAAAGATAACACTACTAATGAAGAAGAAGCGTTAATCGAAATATATAAGAGACTTAGACCTGGAGAGCCACCTACAGTAGATAGTGCTAGGACTCTTATTACTAATTTATTTTTTGATCCTAAAAGATACGATTTAGCTAAGGTAGGAAGATATAAATTTAATAAGAAACTAGCTCTATATAATAGAATATATGGTAAAAGGGCAGCCAATGATATATATAATTTAGAAACTGGGGAAATATTAGTACCCAAAGGTGAAAAAATCACTAGAGATCAAGCTATAGAAGTTGAAAATAGTGGTATAAATATGGTGGATGTATTATTGGAAGATGGAAGAACAGTAAGGGTTTTAGGGAATAATTTTGTTGACTCCAAGGTATTTGATTTACCATTTTCACTGGATGAACTGGGGATTAAAGAAAAGGTATATTATCCTTTAATGAAGGAACTAGTGGATACTTATGATGATATGGAAGAATTAAAAGTATCTATAAGTGAAAGGATAAAGGAGTTATCTCCAAAGAATATTACTGTAGATGATATTATTGCATCTATAAATTATGAATTAAATTTATTTGATGGAATTGGAAGTACAGATGATATTGATCATTTAGGAAATAGAAGACTTAGATCTGTTGGAGAGTTATTACAAAATCAATTTAGAATAGGTTTGTCTCGTATGGAAAGAGTAGTTAGAGAAAGAATGACTATACAAGATATTGATGTTGTGACACCTCAAGATTTAATAAATATAAGACCAGTAGTTGCTTCAATTAAAGAATTTTTTGGTAGCAGCCAATTATCTCAATTCATGGATCAGACAAATCCACTGGCAGAATTAACACATAAGAGAAGAATGTCTGCATTAGGACCAGGAGGACTTAGCCGTGATAGAGCAGGTTTTGAGGTAAGGGACGTTCATAATTCACATTACGGTAGGATGTGTCCAATTGAAACGCCAGAAGGACCTAATATAGGGCTGATAACTTCACTAACAACTTATGCAAGAATCAATGAATATGGTTTTATTGAATCCCCTTATAGAAAAATAAAAAAGGGAACTGGTAAAGTCACAGGAGAAATTCATTATTTAACTGCTGATGTAGAAGATGAATTTATTATTGCACAGTCAAATGAAAAATTAACAGATGATGGAGAAATTCAAAACAAAAGGGTTATAGCAAGAGGTAAGAGTGGAGCTATAGATATATTTCCAACTGATGAAGTTGACTATATGGATGTTTCCCCTAAGCAACTTGTGTCTGTTGGTACTGCAATGATTCCATTCTTAGAGAATGATGACGCTAACAGGGCATTGATGGGCGCAAACATGCAGAGACAGGCAGTTCCGCTTTTAAAAACAGAAGCTCCAGTTATTGGAACAGGAATTGAGTATAAGGCGGCTAAAGACTCTGGAACTGTAGTTTTGTCTAATCACTCTGGGATTGTAGAAAAGGTAAGTTCTGCTGAAATAGTTGTAAGAAAAGATGAAGATAATAAATTAGAAAGATATAAATTATTGAAGTTTAAGCGTTCTAATCAAGGTACTACTATAAACCAAAGACCTATTGTAGCAAAGGGCGAGAGGGTTGAAAAGGGTCAGGTCATAGCAGATGGTCCAAGTACAAACCTAGGAGAGATTGCATTAGGTAAAAATATTCTAATAGCTTTCATGACCTGGGAGGGTTATAACTATGAGGATGCTATTTTAATTAATGAAAGATTGGTAATGGAAGATGTTTTAACTTCAGTTCATATAGAGGAGTATGAATCAGAAGCTAGAGATACGAAATTAGGACCAGAAGAAATAACTAGAGATATCCCCAACGTTGGAGATGATATGTTAAAGGATTTAGATGAAAGAGGAATTATCAGAATAGGTGCCGAAGTAAAATCTGGGGATATATTAGTTGGAAAGGTAACACCTAAAGGAGAAACAGAATTAACCGCTGAAGAAAGATTGCTTCGAGCTATATTTGGAGAAAAAGCTAGAGAGGTTAGAGATACATCTCTTAGGGTTCCTCATGGTGAAGCTGGTATCATAGTAGATGTTAAAATTTTCTCTAGGGAAAATGGAGATGAACTACCTCCAGGAGTTAACCAAATGATAAGAGTATATATAGCTACGAAAAGAAAGATAAATGTCGGAGATAAAATGTGTGGACGCCATGGAAATAAAGGGGTAGTTTCTAGGATAATGCCAGAAGAAGATATGCCTTATTTACCAGACGGTACACCGGTTGAAATAGTATTAAATCCTCTTGGAGTACCTTCACGTATGAATTTAGGGCAAGTGTTGGAGGTTCACTTAGGACTTGCTGCTAAGAAACTAGGCTGGCATGTTGCTACACCAGTATTTGATGGTGCTAATGAAGAAGATATCATTCAAGCTTTAAAAGATGCAGGGTATCCAGAAAATGGTAAGATTTATCTTAGAGATGGAAGGACTGGGGAAAACTTTAACAGTCCAGTAACCGTAGGATATATGTATATGTTGAAATTACATCACCTTGTTGATGACAAGATTCATGCTAGATCAACTGGACCATATTCCTTAGTTACTCAACAGCCATTAGGAGGAAAAGCTCAATTTGGTGGGCAAAGATTTGGAGAGATGGAAGTTTGGGCTCTCGAAGCATATGGAGCGGCTCATACACTACAGGAAATATTAACAGTTAAGTCAGATGATATTGTAGGTAGGGTTAAAACTTATGAGGCAGTAGTTAAGGGAGAAAACATTCCTGAACCTGGTATTCCAGAATCTTTTAAAGTATTAATAAAAGAACTTCAAAGTTTATCATTAGATATGAAAATTATATCGGAAGATAAAACTGAAATAGAAATTCAAGAGTCAGTTGACGACGAATTATCAGATTTAGAAACTATAAGCGAAGAATTAGCAGGAGAAAAGGTGTTTTCTAATGATGAAGATGAAGAAAAAGATGAAAGTGAAATTGTAGATAGCATAAGTGGAGCTATACCTACAGGTTTTATTTTAGAAGAAGATGAAGATATGGATGTTAACATTGACTTTGAAGAAGATGACTATGATGAAGAAGAAGATTATGATGATTTTTAATTTAATTTTATTATAGAAAGGAGAGAACGCTCCTTGTTTGAATTCAATACATTTGATTCAATTAAAATTGGGCTGGCTTCACCAGAAAAAATCAGACAATGGTCTAAAGGAGAAGTAAAGAAACCTGAAACAATAAATTATAGAACATTGAAACCTGAGAAAGAAGGTTTGTTTTGTGAAAAAATATTTGGACCTACAAAGGACTGGGAGTGCCATTGTGGGAAATATAAGAGAGTAAGATATAAAGGCGTAGTATGTGATAGATGTGGGGTTGAGGTTACAAAATCTAAGGTTCGTAGAGAGAGATTAGGGCATATTGAGTTAGCCGCCCCAGTATCTCATATATGGTATTTTAAAGGTATTCCTAGCAGAATGGGACTTTTATTAGATATGTCACCAAGATCATTAGAAAAAGTTCTATATTTTGCATCCTATATTGTTATAGATGGAGGAGATACTTCTCTTTATGAAAAGCAACTTTTAACGGAAACAGAATATAGGGAAAACTATGAGAAATATCATAATAAATTTAGAGCTATGATGGGTGCAGAAGCAATAAAGGCGTTATTGGAAAAGATTGATTTGGATAAAGAGTCAAATGAGTTAAGGCAACAATTAAAAGATGCCTCAGGTCAAAAAAAGGTAAGAATAACAAGAAGATTAGAAGTGGTAGAAGCATTTAGAAAATCAGGGAATAGACCAGAATGGATGATATTAGATGTTATTCCAGTAATACCACCAGACCTTAGACCGATGGTACAATTAGATGGTGGAAGATTTGCAACATCTGATTTAAATGATTTGTATAGAAGAGTTATAAATAGAAACAATAGACTTAAAAGACTTTTAGATCTAGGGGCACCAGATATTATTGTTAGAAATGAGAAAAGAATGCTTCAAGAAGCAGTAGATGCCCTTATAGATAATGGTCGTCGTGGAAGACCTGTAACGGGACCAGGTAATAGACCATTGAAGTCCCTATCAGATATGCTTAAAGGTAAGCAGGGAAGATTTAGACAAAACTTACTTGGTAAGAGGGTAGATTATTCTGGACGTTCAGTAATCGTAGTTGGACCAGAACTTAAATTCTACCAATGTGGGATACCAAAGAAAATGGCTCTTGAGTTATTTAAACCATTTGTAATGAAGAAATTAGTAGAAGAAGGGCATGCTCATAATATAAAATCTGCTAAAAGAATGGTTGAAAGAGTAAAGCCGCAAGTCTGGGATGTATTAGATGCTGTAATAAAAGACCATCCAGTACTTCTAAATAGGGCTCCCACACTTCACAGATTGGGGATACAAGCATTTGAGCCTGTATTAGTTGAAGGAAAAGCCATTAAATTACATCCATTAGTATGTACAGCATATAATGCTGACTTTGATGGTGACCAGATGGCTGTTCACGTACCTTTATCAACAGAGGCACAAGCAGAAGCAAGACTTTTAATGCTATCTACAAATAACATTCTTGCACCAAAGGATGGTAAGCCAATTACTACTCCAACTCAGGATATGGTTTTAGGAGCTTATTATTTATCTCTTGAATCTCCTGGTGAACCTGGAGAAGGTATGATATTTAAAGATTTTGATGAAATGCTACATGCTTACTATAATGGTTCTGTAGGATTACATGCCAAAGTAAAAGTTAGAATGAGATTAGACGAAAATGATAAAGGTCATTTAGTTGAATCTACAGTTGGAAGATTTATATTAAATGAACATTTACCTCAAGATTTAGGATTTGTAGACAGAACTAAAGATAAATATTCATTAGAAGTTGATATAGTTGTAAATAAAAAGACATTAGGAAATATTATAGAGAAATGCTTTAGAAAACATGGGAATGCAGTTACTGCAACAGTATTAGACCATATTAAGGAAACTGGTTTCCACTACTCGACAATAGGAGCGATATCTATCTCTATGGGTGATATATTTGTTCCGGAATCAAAACCTGAGCTATTGGCAAAGGCTCAGGAACAAGTTGATAAATTTGAAAGGTCTTATCGTAGAGGGCTTATATCAGATGATGAAAGATATGAAAAGGTCATTGAAATCTGGAACAAGACTACTGATGATTTAACTGATATATTGATGGATGGATTAGATCCAATGAACAATATTTATATCATGTCTTTATCTGGTGCTAGAGGTAGTGTAAACCAAATTAGACAGTTAGCAGGTATGAGGGGGCTTATGGCATCTGCATCCGGTAGAACCATAGAGATTCCTATTAAATCAAACTTTAGAGAAGGACTTAGTGTATTGGAATTCTTCGTTTCAACACATGGTTCTAGAAAAGGATTAGCAGATACAGCTCTTAGAACCGCAGACTCAGGGTATTTAACTAGAAGATTAGTTGACGTAAGTCAAGATGTTATAGTTAGAGAAGTGGATTGTGGAACGGATGAATACTTGTTGATTAAACCTTTTAAGGATGGTAGGGAAGTAATTGAAGAATTACATGATAGAATTGATGGAAGATATGCTTTTGAAGATATAGTAAATCCTGAAACGGGAGAAATAATAGTTAGAGAAAATGAAATGATTTCAGGTAGTCAGGCAGAGTTAATCCAAAATGTTGGAATAACAGAAGTCAAAGTACGTTCTGTATTGGGGTGTAAGGCTAAACATGGAGTTTGTGCTCATTGTTATGGTAGAAATTTAGCTACAGGAGATGAGGTAAATATTGGTGAGGCAGTTGGAATTATTGCGGCTCAGTCAATTGGTGAACCTGGTACACAGCTTACAATGCGTACATTCCATACTGGTGGAGTTGCTGGAGCCGATATCACCCAAGGTTTGCCTAGAGTTGAAGAGCTATTTGAAGCAAGAAAGCCAAAAGGGCTTGCAGTTATTACAGAAAATTCAGGAGTAGTTAGTATAGAAGAGAGTAAGAGAAAGAAAGAAGTTATAGTTACTTCATCAAATGGAGAATCTATGAATTATAATATAGTTTATGGGTCTAGATTGAAAGTAAGGCCTGGAGATATAGTTGAAGCAGGTGATGAGTTAACTGATGGTTCAGTAAATCCTCATGATATACTTAAGATCAAAGGAGTACAAGGTGTTCAAAATTATTTGGTGAAGGAAGTTCAGAGGGTTTATAGGTTACAAGGTGTAGATATTAATGATAAACATATTGAAATAATTGTAAAGCAAATGTTATCTAAGGTAAAAGTAGAGGATGCAGGAGATACAGATATGTTACCTGGTTCTTTAGTTAGTTCACATGATTTTGGAGAAAATAATAGAAAAGCTATAGAAGAAGGACTAGAACCAGCAGTAGGAAGAAAAACTTTATTGGGAATTACAAAGGCTTCCCTAGCCACTGATTCGTTTTTATCAGCAGCTTCATTCCAAGAAACAACTAGGGTTTTAACTCAAGCTGCAATTGAAGGTAAGGAAGATTTTCTTCTAGGACTTAAGGAGAATGTTATTATTGGAAAACTTATTCCAGCAGGAACAGGAATGAGAAGATATAGGAACATTGAAATTTCAGGAGATGAAAATATTCAAGTTTTAGAAGAATTAAATGTTGACAGTGAAAATAACTGATGATAGAATGTATTAGTGTGTAAACTTAGAAAATACTCTGGATGACATAAAGATTATGTGGGATTTAGCCCACATAATCTTTAAAGTGTTTAAAGGAGGGGGAAGATTTTATGCTATCAAAACTTAATGCTAACAATAAAATTGTTGGTGCCAAGCAGGTAAAAAGAGCTTTGAATTCCCAGGAAATTGAAGCGGTTTTTATAGCTAAGGATGCAGAAAATAAGATTACAGACGAAATCAAAGAAATTTGCATTGACAAGCATGTTCAAGTTATTTATGTAGATAATATGAAGAAGTTAGGAGATGCTTGTGGTATTGATGTTAATGCAGCAACTGCTGCGTTAGTAAAATAATATATAAAAAATAGAAGGAGGTGCCTTGATGCCAACCATTAACCAATTAATTAAAAGAGGCAGAGATAAAGTTGTTTACAAATCAAAATCTCCTGCTTTAGGAGTGAATCTAAACACATTAAAAAAGAAGGAAACTGAAGTAAATTCACCTCAGAAAAGAGGGGTATGTGTTGCTGTTAGAACAGTTACACCTAAAAAACCTAACTCAGCTTTAAGAAAGGTTGCAAGGATAAGACTTACTAATGGTGAAGAAGTTGCAGCATATATTCCAGGAATTGGACACAATTTACAAGAGCATAGTGTTGTTCTAATAAGAGGTGGAAGAGTTAAAGACCTTCCAGGTGTTAGATACCATATTGTTAGGGGTACCTTGGATGCTTCTGGCGTTGACAAAAGAATGCAAAGTAGATCTAAATATGGAGCTAAGAAGCCAAAGGCTAACAAGAAGTAATAATGCTTAAAATGCAGGATTAATAATCCGTTTATATATATGCATTTTGGCGCGGTACGGCAATATAATTGTCGAGTACCAATGAATCAACTCTATATAGTTAAGGAGGGAAGTAAAGTGCCAAGAAAAGGACATGTACCAAAAAGAGAAGTTATGCCTGATCCTATTTATAATGATTTGGTAGTAACTAAATTAATTAATGGGATTATGTTAGACGGCAAGAAAGGAATTGCCCAAAATATAGTTTATGGAGCTTTTGATTATATTCAAGAAAAAACTAATGAAGATGCATTAGAAGTATTCTATAAAGCTATGAACAATATCATGCCTGTATTAGAAGTAAAGGCAAGACGTATTGGTGGAGCAACTTATCAAGTGCCGATAGAAGTAAGAACAGAGAGAAGAGAAACTCTTGGTCTTAGATGGTTAGTAGACTATTCAAGAAAAAGAGGAGAAAAAACTATGGTTGAAAAATTAGCAAAAGAAATCTTAGACGCTTCAAATGGTATGGGTGCAAGCGTTAAGAAAAGAGAAGACACTCACAAGATGGCTGAAGCTAATAAAGCTTTCGCACATTACAGATGGTAATATATCGTTTTTATTGTGTGGAGGGGGACTAAGAATCAAGAAGAAGGAGGAAAAATTGTGCCAAGACAAATTTCATTGGAAAGAACTAGAAACATCGGCATAATGGCTCATATTGATGCAGGAAAAACAACCACCACAGAGAGAATTTTGTTTTACACTGGTAAGATACACAAAGTAGGAGAGACCCATGAGGGCGGTGCCCAAATGGATTGGATGGAGCAAGAACAAGAAAGAGGAATCACTATTACTTCCGCTGCAACTACATGTATGTGGAGAGAGCATAGAATTAACGTTATAGACACGCCAGGACACGTGGATTTTACTGTAGAAGTAGAAAGGTCATTACGTATCCTTGATGGAGCTGTAGCTTTATTCTGTGCTAAAGGTGGAGTTGAACCTCAATCTGAAACTGTTTGGAGGCAAGCAGATAAATATCATGTACCTAGATTAGCATTTGTTAACAAGATGGATATTTTTGGAGCAGACTTCTTTAGGGCAATAGGAATGATTAAAGATAGACTTAAAGCCAATCCAGTACCTATACAATTACCAATTGGAAAAGAAGATAGCTTTCTAGGAGTAGTTGATTTAGTTAATATGAATGCTAGAATTTATCATGATGATTTAGGTGAAAAGTATGAAATAACTGAAATACCATCTGATATGTTAGATTTAGCCAAAGAATATAGAGAAAATTTACTTGAGAATATAGCTGAATATGATGAAGAACTAATGATGAAATATTTAGAAGGTGAAGAAATAACTACTGAAGAACTTATGAGAGGTATTAGAACTGCAACTAACAAAGTTGCTATAACGCCTGTCCTTTGTGGTTCTTCCTATAGGAATAGAGGAGTACAGCCTCTTTTAGATGCCATAATCGACTATCTGCCTTCTCCGCTAGACATACCGCCAGTTAAAGGTATGAGCTTAAACTCGGATGAAGAAGAAGAGAGATTAGCATCAGATAAAGAACCATTTTCAGCATTAGCATTTAAAATAGTATCAGATCCTTTTATAGGAAAACTTGCTTACTTTAGGGTTTACTCAGGTAGCCTTAAATCAGGTAGCTATGTACAAAATACTAGTAAAGGCAAGAGGGAAAGAATAGGTAGAATACTACTTATGCATGCTAATAAAAGGGAAGAGGTTGATGAGGTATTTGCAGGAGATATAGCAGCTGCTGTAGGGTTAAAAGATACTTCTACAGGTGATACTTTGTCCGATGATACAAATCCAATAATTTTAGAAACTATGGAATTCCCAGAGCCGGTTATTCACGTAGCTATAGAGCCGAAGACAAAAGCATCTCAAGATAAAATGGCTACTGCATTAGCTAAATTAGCTGAGGAGGATCCAACATTTAAGACTTATACTGATGAAGAAACAGGTCAAACAATAATTGCAGGAATGGGTGAGCTTCACCTAGAGATAATTGTTGATAGACTTCTTAGGGAATTCAAAGTTGAGGCAAATGTAGGTAGTCCACAAGTAGCATATAAAGAATCTATTCAAGCTCCTGCAGAAGCAGAAGGAAAATATGTAAGACAATCTGGTGGTCGTGGACAATACGGTCACGTAAAATTAAAAGTACAACCACAAGAACCAGGTGGAGGCTATGAATTTGTAAACGCTATAGTAGGAGGAGTAATTCCTAAGGAATACATCGGAGCTATAGATAATGGAATTCAAGAAGCCTTAGAATCAGGTGTTATTGGTGGTTATCCAGTGTTAGATATAAAAGTTACTCTTTATGATGGATCATACCATGACGTAGACTCTTCAGAAATGGCATTTAAGATAGCAGGCTCTATGGGTGTTAGAGAAGCTATTTCAAAGGCTAAGCCAACATTACTTGAACCGATGATGAAGGTAGAAGTAATAGTACCAGAAGAGTACATGGGTGATGTTATAGGAGATATAAACTCTAGAAGAGGTAGAATAGAAGGAATGGAACTAAGAAGTGGTGCTCAAGTAATTAGAGGTTTTGTGCCGCTGTCAGAAATGTTTGGTTATGCAACAGACCTTCGTTCTAATACTCAAGGTAGAGGAGTATACTCTATGCAATTTGATCACTATGAGTCAGTGCCAAATAGCATTGCAGAAAAAATTACAGGCAAGAAATAATCTATAATTAAGGAGGAAAATTGAAATGGCAAAAGCAAAATTTGAAAGAACTAAACC
>NZ_DAMCHJ010000027.1:0-16785 GCF_032104385.1 Tissierella sp. | reverse complement strand
TGAGAAATCGCAGATGAATAAAAAATTTTTCATCATCTGAGAGTCTATCAATACAAGAAAGTAATTGTTCTTTATTTACATAGCCATAATAAACCCGATATGATTCTTGAACCAAGTCAACTTTTATTTGAGTTGTTTTATTTTGTATCTTCTTTATGCTACCTTGTATTTCAATTATCTTTTTATTATCCAAAAATTCACTAAACAATTCATTTGGATTTTCTAATATAATTCCTACAGAGCCATGATTCCAACTAAGTTTATTGTTTGCATTAGGAAATCCTATTACTGTTAATTCTTTTGCTATGCCAATCATAGATGTTCCATTTAAGTAATCTCTAAATATTTTCTGTACAACTTCTACTTTCTTATCATCAAGAAGCACTTTGCCATCTATTAACTTATATCCTATTGGCATATGTCTTTGCACATCTGTCACCTCACTTTCCTGCATACTATGTTAACTCTAGATTATTAATTAATTTAAAGGTAATCTCTTGATTTTTCCTTACAATGATTTTGTCTTTCTATAAAAACAGCAGACTCAATATACCCTTTCGATACTACTCTACTTAGGATTTGACTCTGCTCTATTAGTTCCATTATTTTATTATTTAGTATACTTAACTCTTCTTTATCAGTTCTTAAGTTTCTTAAGAATTCTAGAAATAGCTCCAAAATGTATTCATAGTTGCTTATTAATTTATTCCACATAGTCATAAATACATTTTTTATAATATCATCTCTTACTGCTTTCATACTACATTTATCTTTATCTCTTATATGTTGTATACAGATTTTCGCTCTGCGAAAGTTAAGTTTACAAAAATACAATCTACATAAAGATAAAGTTGTGTCTCGGGAACATTTAGGACAGTAAATCTTACTTCAAGTTATCTAAATTGATGATGCTCTCAAATTTGATACCTGACTTATCAATCATCGTTTGATTGGCCTGAATAAAAACCTGTTTCTCAGTGATCAATTGTTCAAGGGCTGGTGCATAAGACTTCAAATCGTCTAAGGTTGTTGAGAGAATTTCCTGACGTTCACGCTTTAGGTCAGCTTTAGAATATTTCTCGTAATACATTTTTGCACCGATGCCTTGTACATAGCGTTTCTCTGTACTATTGAATAAATCAAATTCATTTACAGTACTGATAATAATGCTATCTAGTTCCTGCTTAGTCAGCTTCGATTCACACAGAAATTTGCCGAGCCCTTCAAAAGCTTGAATGGATGCTACGATATCCGGAGTTCGAGCAGCATTTAGCAGCACACTATTATCTTTGTAGATTTGCATGCTTCCAGCATAAGCGCCTGCATCACGCATCGTCGGCATCAGATAATACGTTTCTAAGTATTTGGCCAGAACTCTCAATTTGCCTGAGTAGGAAATATTGGAATTAGTGAGATTGCCCACCTGCATAAGAGTAGCTACATTCTCCTTACGGCTTTGGTCGACAAGAGCTACAGAATTTGGAACTGCAGGCAATTCGATAGTTGGCTTAGGATATATTTTGCCGTTCAACTTAGATAGTACTGGCAGCATCGCTTCTTTAGCTTGACTGTATAAGGAACTGCTGCCATTTATATCTATCACTAAACCATTGCGATTGAATACCTTCTCTCCAATAGCAGAGATTTTCTTCAATGCTGCTTTTTGCTTGTCTTTACTTGAATTAACTCCTTGCAGATAGCGTAAATATGACATAGAGCCAATACCTGTAGGACCATCGGCCAAGGTGTTATACCGATTAGCTGCAGATTGACCAGCTATGGCATAATTATAAATGAAAGCTTTGTCTACCACATTGTAGTGTACATTTTTTTCAATTTCCTTCAGATGATCTTCCAATTTGCCAGAGTTAAGAAAGCTTGAATCACTTAAGACCGCTGTCAATAACTTCAATAGATCCCTGAATTCAGTTTCTTTGCCACGAATCATAACATTTAACGTAGGATGATATTCCCCATTGTCGTTATATTTGCCATAGGTTGTGGTGAAGAAGCTAATTCCTTTTATGTTTCGTTCCTGTAGAACCTGATTATAGACATCAGCCAGCAATTTGGCTTCAACCACCTGGGAAGTCTCCAGAACAGATTGATCAAACCCTAAGATGATGGCGAACTCTCCATTCATGTCAAAGTTAGTATGTGTGTAAACAATTGGATGGCTGACCTCTTTCGTAACATTGAATTCAAATGAGAACTGTCTGAAATCTTCAAGTTCGAGTCTGGGATTGACTTGTAAAATTTCAGCAGATTCAGGCGTCGCCAACCATTTCTCAAAGGCATTGGATTGCTGTTCAATGGTCTCCAGTTCATCCTTGCTGAATTTTTTCCTGTAGGTGTCCTTCTTGGCAGCTGACTTAGTCTGGCTGCCGCCTGCTATAACCGTACTTTTATATGGGTTATCAAGGAGATGGCGCTTGGCGATGTTTTGCAGATAGATCTCACTTTCTGGTTTCTTAAACTCGTTATAGTAAGCTGCTTGGTTCAGATAAAGCAACGGATTACCAGCGTATGTAAAGCCATCCATCACATTACTTATATTGTTCAAATCACTGCTATTGCTTGAATTTTCAATACTTTGATCTATCTGGGCAATAAGCTCTTCACGGTTAAAGCCGTACTCCACGAAGTCTCTCAGCGTCTGCATATAATCCGTGATGACTTGCTCTTTCTCAGCAGCCGTAATATCTGGAAAAAGAATTCCTTGTGTAAATATTCCTCTCCCATTCCCAATGAACTCTAACAAGCTTGGGTAAACCTTCGACACCTTCTTATTCGTTAGGCTTGATATAACGTTCATTGCAGCCACAGCCTTTGAATCTTTCATGGAAGGACCTGCAAATAGCAGACCGACACCGTACGAATCTGATTTATTCTCTCCTGGAAGGGCTATATTTACTGTTCCTAAAGGGATATTAGGCTTTGCGTTAAAGCTGATATCTTTATTGGGCTCAGGTTTATATTGGGACAGATAAGAATGAATGGCATCAAATGTCCAATTCAAGTCCTGATTGCCTGAGAGGTATATGAGCGCATTAGAAGGCTTATAGTATTGGTGATATACTTTAAGGACATCATTATAGGTGAGCTGCTCTAACCCTTCTAACGTTCCCCCACTCGTAAAAAGGAAAGAGGTTCCGCCATAAAGACTGTTATAAAGTTGTTCCATCAAGGATTGATTGATGTCGCCACCTCTATTCATACTCCCCTTAATCTCGTTGTATACGACCCCGTTATATTGAACTTGTCCATTTTTGATTTCTCGGCGTACGCCCTGCTGCAGAAAAATGTTCTTTTCATGTAAAAGCATAGGATTTAATAAAGCATTTATGTACACATCGGCTAAATTCTCAAAATCCTTCTGATTCCTGGTCATAAAGGGATACATGGTATAATCATCAGTCGTAAAAGCATTCAATAAACTAGCCACGGAATTACCCTGAAAGTAAATTTGGATATTTCGCGATGGATACTTCTCTGAGCCGCAAAGAAGCGCATGCTCTAGTACGTGGTTCGCTCCCTTATCATCCTCAGGCGGTGTTTTGAATCCGATGGAAAAGGACATGTCCTTACTGTTATTGTCTAAATAGAGCACTTGTGCACCTGAGCTATGCATTAATAAATACGCGGTTTGTTGATTATTTAACTGTTGTTTCTTAACAAATGTAAATCCATATTTTGTTACATCAATTCCTAAAATGGTAGGGTCGAATGTCGAACTAGATAGAGTTACTGTCTCAGCAACAGCATTGGGTACTACTCCTTCATTAACTACTGATGCCAAGGCAGAAGTCGAGGCTGACAGAGTTAGGCTGACTGATAGCAATATGGCGCAACTGTGTTTACTAACGAATGATTTCGGAATAATTTTCATAGTGATTCTCCTAACTATTGGATTTATGTAGACTTATGGACGGATACTGGTAAGTATAGGTCATGGTTTTAAAATATCTTGCAAATCAATCTTAAATTTTTTTAAAGTTGAGCTATCAAATTATAAAATATTAAAAATTTTTGTTTTTTATTCTCATTTCATTATCACAAGCTGGTACTAATTCTTGATTTCTTCTATCCCAAAACTCTTTCAATAAACCTATCTTAAAATCTCTATCTTCTATATTCAAAATAACACCCCCTCTTGATAGCCATCTTATTCATATATTTATTATTTTTAACAATTATTACTTTCATTTTGCCTTCTCACAAGCGTACTCCCACTAATTTCCATAATTTCTAAGAGTTATGATACTTTATACATAATATATGACATATATTAATTTCATTCGTATTAATATATGAAGGGAGTAATTGCTATAGATAAAAATACTCTTTTGGTAATGTAATTGATCAATTTATAGAATCTAACATAGAACCAAATTCTGATTATGAAGATTTTCAATTACTTTTATTATGTAAAGAAACCTTCTTTTTATTTAATGATGAAGACTAAAAAAGATACAATTTAAATTTTATCTTTTTAGTCTGATATTTTTAATTTATTATAAATTTTCTCTGTATCGGTTAAATTGTATTGTTCAGTTTGACTATTTCCATCTGCATGTGCTGTAACTACTATATATTCTCTATTGTTTACTTCTCCAGAACTTACTAAACACAATCCTGCTGCTTCCGTATATCCTGTTTTACCACATTTAATATAATTTTTATCTATATCTAACACACTTCTTTTTAAAAAAAGATGGTTATTTACAGTATGCCTAGTAAAAGCTCCCTTTACTCCACGAGCCTCATACTCTTTTGATTCAACTATCTTTTTGAATTGCTTATTTCCTAATGCATATTCAAAAAGTATCCCTATATCTTCAGCTGTACTATAATTTTCACTATCTGTTATTCCTGTAGAGTTGGAAAAATGTGTATTTTTCATTCCTAATTCATTTGCTTTTTCATTCATTAAACTAATAAATTCTTCTTCCGTACCAGAAACATATCTAGCTAAAGCTATACTAGACTCTCCTCCTGACTCTAAAAGTATTCCATATAATAAATCTATTATTTTAGGATTGTCCCCTGGCTCAAAACCTGAAACGCTTAATCCTTTAGTAATACAATAATCTATAATATCTTGTGTAATATTTGTTCTTTCATTTAAACTCCTAATATTTTCAATACCTACCATTGCTGTCATCACCTTAGTCATTGATGCGGGATGGATTCTTTCATTATAGTTTTTTCCCATAATTATTTTTCCTTTATCTTTCTCTATTACTACAGCATTTTTAGACACAATATCTTCTATACTAATATATTCACTACTTGGCTCAATAGAGCTTTTTTCTGTCTCAATTCCTATAAGATTACTTAAATCTAAAAATGTAGTTAATTTAAATAATACAATTATAGTTAAGATTACCATTACCAATTTTTTAAAATATCTTTTTTTCTTCATTTAAATCACCTCTAATAAGAGATTACTATATGAAAGTGACTTTTACGTGACATTATAGAATTTCACTTCAAAAGTTAATCCATTATCATTAAAAGCAATTATATCTCCATTATGTTCTTCTATAATTGATTTTGATAGATTTAATCCTATTCCATATCCCGGTAAGGATGTATCACCTCTATAAAACCTATCAAAAATTCTCTTTAATATTTCTTCTTGTACTCCACTACCATTATCAGATATCTTTATAACCTTATAAATAGGATTAGAAGTCAATTCTATACTTACAGTATTTCGTGTATGTTCTAAAGAATTTTTTATTATATTTAAAAAGGCTTCATAAAGCCATACTTCATCTCCTAATACATAAAAATCTTCTCCATGATATTCTATATTTATCTTTCCATCTCTATTTAAACTATTCAATATATCTTCTATTATCTCTAGCATAGATAGTTCTTTAAATTTATACTCTATAGCATTAGAATTTATTTTCGAAAGCTTTAGAAGTACCTCTGTAAAGTTTTTAAGTTTTTCTAACTCTGAATAAAGTTTCTCTAAATATATCTCTGTATTTTCTCTATCTTCATTTATTAACTCCACCATAAATCCAATAGATGTTATTGGTGTTTTCAATTGATGAGCAATATTTGAAAGATCTTTTTTTAATGTTAATTTCTGCCTCTTAGCTTCTTCTTCTAGAGATTTTAAGTTTATAATTATTTTATAAATTTCACCTCTTAATGAACTATATTCGTCATCATCTTCTTTAATATCTATTGAATAGTCCCCACTATTTATTCTAGTTAAATCATCTTCAAGTTTTTTTATTTTTTCTTTATATTCAAGTTTCTTTTTCTTTTCATTATAGCTATATAGCCCGTATATAAGGAAGAATATGAATATACTAAGTAATACACCATATATTCTATTTGTAAATATACTCTTGTTATAATAACCTAATGAATTTAAAACTTCTTCGCTATTTATATTTTTAAATTCTAAAATATTAGAAATTGTTATATAAAAATGTCTATCTAATACAAATATTAATATATTAATTATTAAAAAAACCATTATACAGTAAGCCATTTAATCCCTCACAAATCTATAGCCTATTCCTCTTATAGTCTCTATAGTGTAGCTATATTGTTTTAATTTCTTTCTAAGTCTTTTTATTGTTGCTGAAAGGGTATTATCCTCTACAAAGTTTCCACTTATATCCCATATATCTTCTAATATTTTTTCCCTCGTTAATGTATTACCACGATTTTTTAAAAGAAGTCTTAATAGTTCATATTCTTTTACAGTTAGTTCTATCTCTATACCATCTAAAAAGCATATATAATTTTTTTCATCTAAAACTAATCCTTTATAATTCAATTTTTCATCCTTTTCTTCAACTCTTCTTAAAATACTTTCTATTTTAGCTTTTAATATTGATAACTTAAAAGGCTTTGTAATATATGCATCAGAAATATTTAATCCCTTAACTATATCCTCTTCTGAATCATTAACAGTTAAGAACATTATTGGAGTAGTTTTTATATCATATAATTTTAAAAAATCAAAGCCTGTACCATCTGGTAAGTTTACATCTAGTATTATTAAATCAAAATCATAATTAAATCTTTCCTTCGCTTCATTTAAAGAGCTTGCATGTGTCACATTGTAATCACTATTCTCTAAATATGTTTTTATTCCAAATCCTAAAGTTTCATCATCTTCCAGTAAAAATATTTTCAATATATCACCTCAAAGTTATTATATCAATAAATCTAGTATACAATAAATTTAAGGTAAGTATTAGATTAAATTATTTAATTGTCACGTAAAAGTCATTTTCATATTGTATGCTCTTTCTAGGAGGTAAGATATATGGAAATATTAAAAATTAAAAATTTAAAAAAAATGTATGGAGAGGGACAAATTAAGGTTGAAGCATTAAAAGGAATAGATCTTTCTATTGAAAGAGGTCAAATGGTTGCAATAATGGGTCCTAGTGGCTGTGGCAAATCCACCCTTTTAAATTTATTATCAGGCATAGACACCATTACATCTGGAGAAATTAAAGTTGAAAATACAAATATCTCAAATTTAGATGAAAATAGTCTTGCTCTTTATAGAAGAAGACAGCTGGGAATTGTTTATCAGTTTTTCAATCTAATTCCTAATCTTTCTGTAGAAAACAACATAAAATTACCTGTTTTAATGGATAATAAAAAAATAGATCAGGAATATTTTGATGATCTAATAAAGAGCTTAGGTATTCAATCTAAATTAAAAGTATTCCCTGATAAGCTTTCTGGCGGACAACAACAAAGGGTAGCAATTGCTAGAAGTTTAATTTATAAGCCTAGTATAATATTAGCAGATGAACCAACTGGTAATTTAGATAAACAAAATGCTAGGGATATAATAGAAATTTTTAGACTTTCAAACCTAAAATACAATCAAACTATAATAATAGTTACTCATGATGAAGAAGTTGCTCTATCTGCTGATAAAATAGTCCGTATGGAAGATGGACTAATCATTAGTAACGAGGTGATAAGATGATTTTACGTGAATATGTAAAAGGAGATATAAGCTTAAATAAAAAATCTTATACTTCAACAATTATTACTATATTTCTAGCTGTAGTTATTCTTTCTACTTTTGTTTTTGGTGTTTCATCATACTACAAATGTTATAGAGATATAATAGGTAAAAGCACAGGAGGCTATCACTTCAGAATTGTAAATAGTATTTCTAGTAATGATGCAAAAAATTTACGAGAAAACAGATATATAAAGAAACTAGGATTATTTAATAATAAAGTTATAGACAAAGGTTTTGGATCCAAAGAGAAAACCAAATTATCCCAAATGGATAATAACGCTCTTTCTACTATTGAATCTTGGTTGAAAGAAGGTAATCTTCCTAAACCTAATGAAATTATGATAAGTAATGATATGGCAAAAGAGATTAATAAAAATGTTAGTGATACCCTTGAAGTAAATGGTAATAATTATATAATTTCAGGTATTTATTACGATACAACTTATGAATATCAAAATTTCTATAATATATTTTTAAATGTAGAACAAGATAAACTTTTAGAAAGTGGAGAAGAACTTTCTCCATTTATATGGTATAAAAATATATTCAAAACTTATAGCTTAAGTGAAGAAATAGTAAACAATCTAGAAACAGAGTATATTACGTATAACTACAATTTAATGTATTTAGATCGATCCTTTGTTTTTGATCCGGAAGATAATTTATTAAAAGATCATACTTTCCAAGTAATTGTATTGATTTTATTCTTCATATTAATAATACTTTTTCACTCTATTATTACAAACTTATTTTTAGTACAAGAAGCAAAATCTATACAAGAATATTCCAAATTAAAAGCTATAGGTGCAACTAATGGAGATATTAATAAAATAATAAAACTAAAAGCATTATATATCTCTCAAATACGAATACTTTTAGGTATGTTTTCATCTGTTGGAATAGTGAAACTACTATTTTTTGCTATAAATAAGGTTGAAATGTACTTTTCTAAATCTAAAGAAATTCTTGAAAGTACTATGAATTTAAATCTAAGCTTAAACTTTAAATTTGCAATACTTATTTATATTTTAAGCTCAGCAATAATCTATCTAAGTACAAAGAAACCTATAAAGAAACTTAAGAAAAATTCTATTTTAAATGGGTTAAAAGGAGAAATAGACTCTAAATCTTATAAAAAACATGATCTTAAATATAATGGTAATATAGAAAAAAATTTATCTAAACAATTTTATAAAAATAGTAAGAAAAGCTTTAAATTTACAGGAATAACTTTAAAATTAGGATTTATTTTAATGGCTTTTATTATGACAATAATAACATACTATTCTCTAGAGGAAAAATATAATAATGTTGATAGATATACAACTTATGGTATCCAAGGAGAATACGCTACTATAAATCCTTTAAATGAAGATTTAATTAATAATATAAAATCACTTAATATAGATGATTTTGTAAACTTTAGAAGTCAATCAGTATATATTGATTATAATGAAAATTTAATTGATGATGATTTTAAAAACTCTGGCAGTTTAAATAATCTAGAAGAAAATATTATATCTTTAGAAAATACACGGCTTAATATAATTGGATTAGAAGATAATAAATTCAATGAATTGGTAGCTAAAACAGGATTAGATCCTAGTAAATATAAGGGTAACAGAGTTCTATTATTAAATACTGTTGGAGATAATTTTAATATTCCAGCATCAAGGATTACAGATAAACAATTCCTTAAAGAAGATATAGAAACTCTTTCCCTTTCAGAGTATGGAAATGTTCTAGATACTAGAGGATATGAGTTTGTTTTAAATGTAGAAGATAAAATTTATACACCACTTTTTGATTATCCTATATATAAAAATAGATTAAATTGTTATATGCCTAAATCTGAGTATATAAAACTATTTAGCAACTTTGAAAGAATTGCTGATTTAGATCAATTTGAATATATTGCTATTAAATCTGCTAATATTGAAGAAGACCAGACTATGATAAATGGTATGTCTCTTGATTATTTTAAAGATAGAGATTTTAGTTTGGTATCAAAAGTTGATGAAGATAACTTAATCCAAAAAAGAACTATAATAGGAAATGTACTAGCTATGTTCTTTAGTGTATTCTTTATTGTAGTAGGATTCTCTAATTGCTATTTTGCCTTTTATAATTTATTCTTAAAAAGAAAGAATGAATTAATACTATATAAATCTATAGGAATGGATGAGACATTACTGAAGAATATATTAAAGCGAGAAAAAAACAAGATACTATTTAGTTTTATATCTTCAATGCCTATTCTATTAATTATATTAGCTATTATAGTATCTAAGTCTTCAAAAGTCTTTACTGCTATAGATATATTAACAAATATCAATTATATATTTATACTTGGATATATTGCTCTAATATATGTATCTATATCAAAAATGTATAATAACTATAAAAGAGAAATAATTTAAAATAAAAAAGGTGTTTTATAACTAATTAATTTTAGCCATGAAATACCTTTTTCTATTTTATTGTTTACCTTTAAACTTTTATAGTACCAAAAAAGCCCTACACAGTGTGTAAGGCTGTACTTAATAAGTTTTAAGAGTACCTAGCATCTTATTATAGCTTAAACACTCTTAATTGTGCATCTAAATCTTCTGCTATTTTTGCAAGCTCTTCACTTGAATTAGCTATTTCCTCCATAGAAGCAGTTTGTTCTTCTACAGAGGCTGATGCTTCCTGAGTTTCTGCCGCATTTTCTTCAGAGATTGCCGATAAATTTTCTATTATAGATATAATGCTTTCTTTTTTCTGTTCCATTTCATCACTAGAATTACTAACCTTATGAGTTATATCCCTCATTATCTCTATTGCTTCTGCTATTCCCCTGAATTTATCGTCCGTTGTATTCACACTTTCTGCTTGAGAAAAAACAATTTGTCCCACTTCTTTCATAATATTAACCGAATTCCTTGTTTGAGCTGTTAGCTCATTTATAAGATTTGTAATTTCCCCTGTAAACTTATTGGATTCTTCTGCAAGTTTTCTTATTTCCTCTGCGACTACAGCAAAACCTCTCCCTAATTCCCCAGCCCTTGCTGCTTCTATAGCTGCATTTAAAGATAATAAATTTATTTGTTCAGATATACTCTCAATCATCTCACTATAATTAGCAATTTTTTCTGTACTTTCATAAGTGCTTTGAATAGCCTCTTGAGTTTGACCAGCTAAATTGCTGCTAATATCCATCTTTTCTACGAGATCTTTTAAGATTTCCAGTCCTTCATCCTTTAAACTATTTACTTTTCCTACTGAGGTATTTAATTCCTTCATCATATTTCTATTATCCCTTATTAAGTTTCCAAGTTCTAAAATAGAAAAGTTCCCTTGTTCTATATCTTTTGCTTGTTCACTTGCACCATGAGCAATATCTTCAATGACTACTGCTACTTCATTGGCAGCTGCAGTTGTTTCTTCACTTGTTGCAGTGAGTTGTTGGGAAGCAGCTGCCACTTGCCCTGACATATTTAATATATTTTGTATAACATTTTTCATAGCATTTTGCGTCTTATTTATAGCTTCAGATATTTCACCTAGCTCATTATTCTGATTCATTAAATCTTTTGGTATAGGATTAGATAAATCTCTTGATGCTATAAATCCTAATTTTTCTTTCAATTTATCTATAGTTTTTACTACAGAATTTGACATTCTGTGTAAAACAATTCCTAAGAAAATGAAAATTATTATACTTAAAATACTAAGTGTAATAACATTTTTATAGATAATCGACTGCATATCTCCCACGGAATAATCTAGATGTAATGCTCCCATATGATTCCCCTCAATGATTAAAGGAATGCTTATTGCATAAACTTTTTCTTTCTTCTCAGGATGAAAATATTCACTAAAATGTATAGTACCTTCCTCTGCAGCTATCCTGATTCCTTCATCCTGAAATACTTCTCCTATAAGGGTTTTATCACTACTAGCAACTATCTCCATGCCCCTATTAAGCAGGATTGCATCAATTATGTCTTCATGAGACATTATATTTTCTATTTCACTTTGATAGCTTAATTTATCTTCAATGTTCTTGATTTCATTGGCGGTTATCCCTGCTTGAACAAAATTTCCATTTGATCCCTTAATGTATCCAAATTTTACAAAATCACCTGACAACGTATCTTTTCTAATATCTTCAAATACTTCATTTTCATTATTCTTGATGAAATCATATACAGGATGCCCTTCTGTTGCTACCCATCCTATATTGTCAGCTATGGTAGAATAAATAATTCTACCTTCTTTATCGTACCAAGATATTTCATTAACCCCTAATTCATTAGATATTTTTCGTAATAAATCATTATTTATATTATCTTCATTCTTAATAACAGCTTTTCCCACATCACTGATTCTAACTTCTAGCATTGAATTTAGCGTTTCTAATAATTTTGAATTTTGTATAAGCCTTCCTATAACAGTTTCAGATATAAATTCTATATTGTGCTTAATTTCTTCCTGCAAGCCTTCCCTCATCATATAAGAAGAAGTAATCGTCACTCCTACTATGGCTATAAGCACAATTAATAATGGCATTAAAATTAACTTCTTCTTAATTGAACCTTTTTTTGTATTTTCCCTTGAAATTTTTGTTAAATTTTTTCTTAAACCTTTGCTCTCCAAGTTTTCCACCCTTTCATTTTGTATTTTGTTATCTATAATTTATAAAATACATACTTCTACTATCTCTTAAGTATTTTTAAATTTATTTTAAATTTCTATAGATTATAATTTAAAATATAAAAAATATTGTAGAAAATAGTAATAAGCATGCGCTTTTATTCATTTAAGAATAAGAAAACTACAAAATTATTCAGAGAAGGTTCCCTGAAGAGCCGTAGCATATATGTCTAACTTCTCTAGAACGATATTATTATAACACATATAGAGTTATAATAACACTGTTAGAGTTAATATTTATTGTAAAATGATATAATTTGTCGAAAATTTTATTTTAGTTATTTGTTTCCATCTCAACCATTACTTTTATCACACGTAGGATCCTTTCTTGCTCTTTACTTGGCAAGTGATTTATTTCCTTCCAAAGATTAGAGGCTTTTATTTCATTACCCTTAACTAAAACATCCTCAAGTAGTATATCAGTCGATACTTCCAAGGCATTGGCAATCCGTATAAATGTTTCTAATCTAGGGATCTTAACACCCCTCTCAATAGCGCTCATATAATTAGGACTTAAGCTCACACACTCTGCTAACTCTTCTTGTTTCATCCCTAATTCTTCTCTACGATTTTGAATTCTTTTTCCTATATTTGATAAATCCATTTTTTCACCTTCCTAATAGAGTTACTCTAATACCTTTAGTATAGTTTTTTGACTAATTCTAATACAGTATCTATAAGCGTTACATCAACTCTATAGGATATGTAATTGCACAAAGATTACACGAGTTTAGTAATATGAATTTTCATTCTTATGGATTTCCTTTGATTTTTATTATATTTATCTTTTAAGGTTCATCCTACTTAATCCTTAAACACAACTTTTCCATATGATTACCTTATATACATATTATTGATTGCCTTTTTACACATTAAAAACTATTTTTTTCAAATTAAAAAGCCATACACGCTCTATGTAAGGCTATGGCTAATGTATAGTATATAAAGAATGCGAAGTGATTACTCTTCAATATAATTAAAATATCTAATCTGATTTTCATCATCAAATGTACTATTAAAAGGTATCAAATCATTTGAATTAAATTTTATATAATCACCTTCATATTCACCAAAGTCAAATTCTAATTCAGTATTATTAGGGTATCCGTATAAATAACATACAACCTCATTATCTTTAAGAAATACTATTTGATTCATATTCTCATTTACAGTTTCACTTATATTGTCCCATTTATATCCAACAACCTCATACACTCTCTCTTTTGATACATATGGTCTAAAACTATACATCACATCCCAATCAAAAGGTGTCCATTTGTATAAGTCATCAATGACAGCAGTGCCACTTATAATATCAAATGAATGTCTCAATTGTTCAGCATTTACATCCCAAATATCTTTTTTAAGATAGCTTAATGAAAATAATATCATAATGCTTATAGTTATAATTATAATCACAGTCCATATATTCTTGTTTTTCTTCTTCATGAAATAAACCTCCCTTTAATTATAAATTAGTTGAACATAAATCTACTATACTGTAACTATATAGTGACAAGACAATAAATGGTAGACTATTACAATATTGCCCCTAAATCTATAATATATCTTTTTAATTTCTTATTAATCAAAGGTTCGTGTCCATTCCCCTTGTCCCTATAAGCATACATTATCAAATAATCTCATATACTTAAATAATTATATTTGCATCTCACAAATCACCAAATATAGATTATATTCATTAGTCCTTTTTAAATATAAATGGAACAAAGTTAACATAAATAGAACCTAAAATTCCTGCAAAAACAATACTTATCCAATTTCTTCTTCCATATAATTCATATAGTGAATATTTCCCATATTCTAATAAAAACATAAATAAAAAGAACATACAAGCCAAGGTAAAATTATAATATTTGACCTTTCTAGCTTTTTTCAAGAGTTTTTCCCGAATCTCAATCTTTTTCATTAGCCAATTAAAGCTTATGAAAGCAATAACAAAAATTATAAATGATATCACAATCTGCACGTTAATAACTTCCCCTCATTTTATGTTATTCAACTCATTATAATTATTCATATATGCCATAAATCATGTTAATAATAAGTAAAATCTACATATTTTTGCTTAGATTTTCAATATATATTTTAGCCTCATTTAAATCATTATTTATTATACCCATATATAATTCTAAAGCTTTATCTCTTTGATTTTTCAAAATAAGTATTCTAAAGTCTTCATCTAAGCAATTTTCACCCTTTGTACCATCATCATTAATATAGAATCCATCAATAATTTCCCTTATTCCCCCTCCAAAATACCAATTATTTGATTCAACAAAATCAATAAATTTATCCCAAAACTCATCTTCAGATAATTCCATTGGCACCTCTATACATCCATTAATCTCAAATTCCCTTCTCATAGCCTATCCTCCTATTACACTCATTCCAGAATTCTATATATCCATTTCTATCAGAATCATCTTCTAGATATGGATATTTCTCACTTAAGTCTATGTGAAGCATATATTTATTTCTTAATCTAAATAAAATTGTATCTTCAGCTCTATTAAAATTTTACTAATCATTTAGGTAATAACCTAGTCTTTCTTTTAGGCTACAACCATCTAATGAATGCCAGTGTATTTTTTCAAATATTTCATAAATACTTTTCCCATTAAAGACTTTGGTTTCTAAAAAATCTTTTTGGTTATCATAATCATAGGCTTGCGACCCATTATCTACTAACCCATACCAGTATACCTCTTCTGTTAAGTTAGATTTATTAAACATTTTACCTAGCCAACAATCCGTATAATCTTTGTCCCCTTCTACATAGAAATTCATTTCTATACATGAATTATTTTTTACGACATCTTCATCTAATATTTTTATAAAGTCATCTATACTTATTTTGTCCATATTATATTCTCCTAACTTATAAAGAATTGCTGCAAACTTTACTATTATTAAATGCCTGTATTCATATTCTTGTATTTAAATATAATTATTAATTCATAGTTGTGTCTATTTTATCATATAGATTTTATCAAATAAACCTATATTTCCTTATTTTACTCATCACCAAATACAACCCATCTTTCCCCATCATAATCTTCATGTTTTTCTGTAGTTACATTTTGTTCATAGTAAACTCCAAGGAGTCTTTTAATATCCTGAGTCTTCTCCTGTACTATACCATACCCAATATTCCTGCCACCAAGGACTCCATATACATTTGTCTTTTCTTCTCTTCTTGGAATAGGTACTTAAGAGAAGGTATCATTTCTGTCATTAGTTACTGGATTCGTCGAAGGATTTTTATCTAAATCTACAATTTTAATATTTATAATTGATTTAGCGGTTCCACCGGAACCATTAAAATTTACATGTATTGTCATGTTTTGCTCTGTACTTGGAGTTGTCCACTTTACCCAAGCCAGTTGTAGCTATCATTATATCTTGAAATATGTAATATACTATGGATTCGAGAAATAATTTATACTCTCCATGATTAGAGTATCGTAATTCATACCCGTTATATCTTCAATTCTTTCTATTGTATATTCAGAACAAAAATACTTCTTTATAGCTTATATATTATTACTTCCATTTGTACTTAATATTCTAGGCATTTCTTGTCCTAGGTTTACAAATGAATAACTGGATGTACTAGGTGACAATGCCCTTACACCGTTATAGCTTATTTTAGAAACCTTACCAAAGTGAAGGCGAACATTAGTTGGAAATTTATCTGATTCTCCTTTCTACAAAGAAAAACACTGCATAATAGCAGTGTCTACCTCATTCATATATATTTAATTCATATCTCCTATCTGTTTGTTTATATCTCCCTCTCCATCAACTTTTGTACCTTCTCCTTCACTAATATCGTCAATTTGCTTTGCCTCTCTATTTGAAAAGTTTTTTTACATCTCTACCCATAAATAAACTAATTGTAGTTTTAAATTGTATTTTTTGCCTCATTTAATACTACCGATACAATGCATAATATAAATTATGTTCATTAATTATCTTTATCAAATAGAATATCTAATACAGTACTAATTAAGAAACCAAATATAATACTCGGAATT
>NZ_DAMCHJ010000026.1:0-22757 GCF_032104385.1 Tissierella sp. | reverse complement strand
TGTTTATGCCATTTCTATATCACTTCGTCCCATATTATTTTTAGTCACATAGCCATCAATATGTGACATGTCACATATCTCTAAATATGCACTAACAGAAATTCTGGTATGTAGTGAATGTGGACATCCCTACAGAAGACAGGTCTGGTCCAAATATGGGCAAAAATCTGCAGTATGGCGATGTGAAAATAGATTAAAAAATGGAACGAAAGCAAGCTGTAAGAATTCACCTACACTAAAGGAAGAACCACTACATAATGCTATAATGACAGCTATTAATAATGTAGTAGAAAACAATGGAGATTTTATAGGAGCATTCAGAGAAAATGTCATAAGAGTAATGGGTGGATACTCCACCAAAGATATCCCGACAGAATATGATGATCAAATAGAATCCTTACAAAAAGAGATGCTATCCTTAATTGAAGAAAACGCAAAACAAGGAGCTGTAGCAGAAGATTTTGATGATGAGTACAAAAGGATATCAGAAGAGATAAATGAGCTAAAAAAGGCAAAATTAAGGCTCGTACAGGAGAAAAAGCAAGCAGATAGATATGAACAACGGCTAATGGAGATGGACAGCACTTTAAAGACTGTGAGACCACAGGTAAGAGAATTTGATGAGGACTTGGTAAGGAGACTAATTAAGAGCATAAAAGTAAACAAAGGCGAAAGATTAGGGATACAGTTTGAATCAGGGATAGTGATGGATCAAATAGTAGATTACTATGATTAAGGAGAGTGGGAATAGGAGCAGTAACGGTCAGAAGTATGATGGAAGATAGATTAACTGCTCCTGGAGTAATTGAATATGCTAAGACTAAAATCCTTAGAATGGCTGAGAGTTTTAGTGTTGGTGGATTTATTTGTGATAAAAAACAGAATATTTGGTAAGTAGTACGAATCTATGTTGAGAAATGCTAAGATATGGTATAAACTTATAGTAATGATATTATAAAACTAATATACCAGCTTTCTTAATTGAAAGAACAAATATACTAATGGAATATAAAGGAGAAATGATGATGTTTATATCAAATATTCGTATTGAAAACTTTAGAAATTTCGATAGTATTTCGGTTGATTTCAGGGATGGAATTAATCTGCTTATTGGACAAAACAATGCAGGAAAATCTAATCTTCTAAGAGCACTAGCAATTATATTTGATAGTTATTCGAAGAAGCAGTTATCAATAAATGATATTTACAATAACATATCTTTGGAAGAATTAAAGCTACATTCTCCTAAGGTAACAATAACTGTGCTTTTATCACAATCTGAAAATGAAAATTTGATGGGAGACGAATTGGTTACTGTCAGCAATTGGCTGATTTCCTTACAGGAACCGTATTTAGCACAAGTACAATACGAGTTCTTTTTACCAGAGGCTCATGAAGCAAAATATAAAGATCATATGCAAAGTGTATCTACCAAAGAAGAGGCTTGGAAAATTATCAATGATAACTTTATAAGATTATATATTAATAAAACATGGGTTGGTAATCCTGAAAATCAAGTACAAATTGATGGCGAAAGTCTTAACAAATTCGATTTTCAATTCTTAGATGCTATTCGTGATGTTGAACGAGATATGTTTTCTGGTAGGAATACACTACTAAAGAACGTGATTGACTTTTTTATCGATTACGATATTAAATCTGATAAGAATCTTACAGACGAGCAGCAATTTGAACAAATAGCTAGTAGAAAAAAAGGATTTGAAGATATATCGGAATCACTTGTAGAGAAACTTCAAGAACGTCTTAAATGTGGAAATAAGGAAATATTATCATACGCAGATGGTATAGGGGCATCATTTGATAAATCTCAACCTGACTTTGAAGGTAAGATTACGGAGAGTGAATTATATTCCGTTTTACAATTAATTGTAAAACAAAATACAGGCATGAGTATACCAATATCAAACAATGGACTTGGTTATAATAATTTGATTTTCATGTCATTGTTATTGGCTAAAATGCAAGTTGATTCAGACGGAAGATATTTAGGAAGTAATGCTAAGGTTTTCCCTATATTGGCAATAGAAGAGCCAGAAGCCCATTTACATCCAACTATGCAATTTCAATTTATTAAGTTTCTAAAGAAAAACATTAGTGAAAATAAAGTAAAGCAAGTTTTCATAACATCACATTCAACACACATTACTTCGTCAACACAGTTAGACGATATCATTTGCTTGTACAAAGAAAATGGAAGGTGTGAAGTTGCATACCCTGGTAGAGTGTTCTTTGATATTGAATCAGATGAGTCAAAGAAAGATAAGCCTGATAGTAAGAAATATGTTCAGAGATTTCTTGATGCAACTAAATCGAATATGCTATTCGCAGAAAAAGTAATTTTTGTAGAAGGGATTGCCGAACAACTATTGATGCCTATTTTTGCAGATTACATAGGTAAATCCTTAGAAGATAATCATATTTCGGTTATTAACATTGGTGGGAGTTATTTTGAGCATTTTCTTTACTTATTTGATAGTAACAAGGAAAATACAATTAAACGGAAGATTGCTTGTATTACGGATTTAGATCCTACCCGAAAAGAAAAAGATAAAGAAAAGGCAAAATTTAAAAAATGTTATCCTTTTGAAATGAGTGCTGATTCATCGAGCTACGATTATGAGTTGAACTTAAATATGGAAAAGTATGAAGAAGGAAAACATCCAAATATTCGATCCTTTATGCAAGACAAAACCTATGGGAAGACTCTTGAATACCAATTGGCTTTTGAAAATGAGAAATGCAGATTACTATTAACTCCATCGTTACAGAATAAAGATGAGTTAAATGATTTAATGACTATGATTGAGGAGAATAAGCCATTAGATGATATGTTGGCTAAACTGCGGGGAAGCGATGAAAATAATAGAATTTTAGATTCTATAACAAAATCTAATGGAGATTCTTGGAGTGATGAGATGAAGAAAAAAGCGATAATTGCTTCAAGATACTTAAACTCTGTTGGGAAAGGCGAGAATGCTTTGGAATTGTCATCTGAATTGAGAGAGAATCTATCGAAAAAGGATACGGAAGGATTCGTTGATTTTAATGTACCGATATATATTAAAGAGGCAATAGAATGGATGTGTGAAGATATATGATCATTACATCGAAAGATAAAATATGTATTGAAGAAGACTTCAAAATTGAGGCTGGGCCGGGAGCAGGGAAAACTGAGTTCTTGGTAAATCACATTAAGAATGTTCTTCAAAATTCAACAAGATTATCCTGTGCACGAAAAGTGGCATGCATAACATATACCAATACAGCTGTGGAAACTATCCTTAGAAGGATAGGAAAAGGAGTTTCAAATCAAGTGGAAGTATCAACAATTCATAGCTATTTATATAGAAATGTTGTAAAACCTTATTGTTCATTTATCCCAACTGAATATGAACTATGTTCTAGCAAGGTGAATGGTCATGACGAATTTTATATCAGCAATAGATATATTAACGAATGGTTTGATAATGAAGATTTAAGTGAATTAAGGCATCCTAATACCAAAAATCAGATTCTTAAAATGCCAGCATATAACCAAGCTCTACAAAATTGGTTATTATCAATGCAATGTGTTTATAAAGAGGGGGCTATTTTATTTGAGTGCAATAATACAAAGGCTGTCGGATATGATAAAGCTAGCAATACCCCATTAAGGATTAGTGCAAGTAACTTAAGAATATTATCTAATAAAATAATAGGTCTAAAGAAAATCTATTGGCGAAAAGGGAAGCTTGACCATAATGATGTATTATTTTTTTCATTTGTTCTTATTGAGAAGTATCCTTTTATATTAGATGTACTTAGAGCAAAATTTGCGTATATGTTTATAGATGAATACCAAGACACCAACCCTATCCAATCATACATTGTAAATGAAATAAGAAAAAAAGATACTGTAGTAGGAGTAATAGGTGACAAAGCACAATCAATTTATAAGTTCCAAGGTGCAGACCCTTCCTTATTTGATTCATTTGAAGTCAATGAAAATAATGTTTATACTATTAATAATAATCACAGGAGTACAAATCAGATTGTAAAGCTTCTGAACAATATACGTAACGATATAAATCAAGAGTCATGTAAAGATATTGATGATATTGAAGCTGTTATATATGTGGGAAATAGAAGTGTTGCATATAACAAGGCATGTGAACTCTGCTGTGGAGAAACGATGGTCTCCCTTTCTAGAGATAATATCAATTCGAATGCCATGAAAAAAGAAATTGAAGGGAATGACTTAAATAGAAAGTTACTCGAAAAGTACTCAGAACAAGACAGTAATAGTGAACGAAGGAATTATATAGTGTCTTTTATTCAAGCTGTGGAATTAGCAATAAACAGCAAATATAAAGAAGCCATAAAGAGCATAGAGTGGATCTTCAGGAATGAAGAGGATCCAAAGAAAACAGCACTTTTTTCATTAACAACAATGCTTAAAATTTATAATCAATATTGTGATGATATGTTAATGAAATTTTATGAATTAACCTGCTCAACGCTAAGTGCTAACTTAGCAGGTTTTAGAAAAGGTGCTGCAAAAGATTTCTATGAGAACACGTTGTATAAAAACTTGGCAATCTGTATTAATATCACAGAAGATATTAGTAATCATATAACAATTCATAAAGCAAAAGGGGCTGAATATGAGGATATTATTTTAATTAATAACAAGGATATTAAAAACTTTCTGTTAAATCCTGATTTGCATAATAATGAAGAGCATCGAATAATTTATGTGGCGATGAGCAGGGCAAGGAGAAGATTGTTTATACAGATGGAAGAACTAAGTGATAAGGAGGAAAAAAAATTATTCGATAAATTTAGCTATTTGAATATTGAAAGGTTATGAGATTAACGAGAATCAATTTTTACAAGAATTTTGAAAAGAGGAGCTAAATATCTCACGGAACAGTGATAATATAGTGAATATAAAGGGAATGATTAATCTTTTTTAAGTATTAGAACTTAAAAGGTAAGTATCTTGATAGAATCGGAGTTCGGTCAACAGCTAGCTATATAGAAAAGTTTGAAGTTAGATTAGATATTGGGGTGGTTAAATGTTAAGCATTGAAGAGTATATTGCACGCAGAAAAAAAGAAGACAAGATTAATGAATTCGATTTTGATGCACGCACTCATAATATGAAAATATGTGTAGACTACATCTTTGAGTACTTCAATAATTATCTTAACACTACTGAAGCTGAAGAAAAAACAGTACTTCATAGCGAGAAATTGGAAAAGTATCGCAAACAGCTAGATGAATATGAGTTTGAAGTTAAAAATTGGGCCGTTAGTATGTATGATGAATATGGAAAGCAGGTTCACAGGTATATAGGTAATATATTGAAGGAAGATGATCTATTTTATATATATAATACTGATGACGAATTTAGAAGTGTCTCATATGGCTGCTATACTAAACTTATTAAGAAGCTTCCATTTATTAAGGAACAGACGGAAATGCTTTTTCTCTTTATTAAGGAATATCATAGGGTTCAAGGTCAAAAACATTTTGATTTTGGAGTGCCAACAATAAGCGAAGAGATTAGTGATTGGCTCGAAAACACATGGACAAAGCACCAGGTAAACCTTGCTGCATTTGCTTATAATTGGATTAACGGGTTTTATGATAATGAAGGTATGTGGCCTGCTTACCATAGGAAAAAAAGTCAGCATTCATTTAGAAAGTATGACTATGATTATAAGCAAAAAAGCAACTTATTTAATCTCGACTCCTTGTATAGAAAAATGCCTAAAAAATCTTTCATTAAAGGAAGAAAACAGGAACTTGAAATTCTGTTTATGTACTATTGGCTTCATGATATGGAAGGTGATGATTATTATTGGAATGAGTATTTGGAGATGGTGTTGCCTGCTTTAAAAAAGAAATAGGTAATTACATATTAGACGGGGTGAAAAAATGAATGATAAAGAAATAATTCTTTCAAAAATTGCAGAAGTTGTTAACAGACCAGGTTTTTTTATAAAGAACAATTCAGAATTTAAGGCTAGATTAAAATGCACTGGACTTAATGATTTTTATCAAGAATATGTAGATTATCTAGTGCCTTATTTTTACAATCAAGGTTATGCACACAAATTCGAGAATAATAACGAGGAATATGATATATTTCTAGGTTTAGATAGTATTTTTTCAGATTTATATAAGGAAAATAGGCATGAGGATATTATCAATCTGTTAAAAGAAATAACTAAATCTTTCAATGTGAGATATATTTCTGAAGATCTTGATGAAGACTTTGAAGAGCTAGCCAAACTATACGAGATTTTAGGTTTAAGTATAGCCATTGAATTTGATAAAGTTAAAGTTTCTGTTTGTATGGAAAGTGATTTTACCAGAGTAAGTGAGTTGTTTTCTGTAGAGTCATGGATAAAAGGTAACCACATAGAGGTGTATGATGCGTATAAATCAGCAATTGATGCTTATACACATGGCCATTCAGGAGCTTGTATTGAATCATGTAGAACATGTATTGTAAGTATATTTTCAAAATATAAGGGGACTGAAAGTTTTGCAAAGTGGATGAGAGGTGTTTTTAATACTAGCGGAGACAGTGCAACTGCATCAGTCGCTGACTTAGATAGAGCTTTAAAGTCAGATTTGAAAAAAGAAGAGTTAGCTGATTTTTTTAATGAAAATAAAGATGGTAAGCTGACAAAGACAAAAACAATTTATATGATTTACTCTATGATGTCTGATTATGGGACCCATAGAAATGAAAATACTATTGAATCGCCAACAGTTGAAGATGCACTGTTTTGTTTGAGATTAACGGATAGCATTTTATTTTGGGTATATTCAAAAAATAAGTAGTGATTTTTTTATAAGTGAAGGGTGGATAGAATATGTCTGATGTAAAAAATGCATATAATCAAATTAAAGATTTTATGAACAATGAAATAGAAAAAACATTATTGTTACGTGGAATTGCTGACAACTTACTTGACAAACACCGCATCAAACTTATAAAAAATAGATTTGAAGATTAGTCTTTAAATTACAGACAAAAAAATTATAAAAGATTGATTAAAGGAGATAAAGGTGACAATGAGCGAGATGGACTGTGTCTATTGCGGTAAAGTTATTACAAAAAGGAGCAAAGAACATATTGTGCAAAATGCTCTTGGAGGATTATATGAGTCCGAAGAAATATGTTGTGAGAAGTGCAATAACTTTCTTAGTAAGAATGTTGATGCACCGTTTACAAAGATATTTAATCCAATAATAAGTCGTATTGATAATTTTACGAAAACCAATAACAAAAAATCACATCCATCATGTAGTGGAAAAGCAATTTATGATAATGAGATTTATGATGTTGTGATAAAAGATGGAAAAGTAGTTAGCTGCATTGAGTTGGGTAGAAAATTAAAGTGTGATATCTCAAAATTGAAATTTGAAATTGTAGCATATGATTTCCAGATTGATAATAGCTCGTTTAAAAGTGGAATTGGTAAAATTGCTTTTAATTTTGCCATGGAAAAAGGGATAGACTATGAAATCTTAAGTAAAGGTATAAGCATAAAAGAAAAAGATGGAGAAGTAGACAGTATTTTATTCAGCTTCCCAATAATCCCGTTTGTTGCGCTAAACCCGATGGATGATTATATAGAATTGAATACAAGGATGGAGTTGTATCATAACTTGATTTTATTTAGCCAAGATAGTAATCTTTGGTGCTATGTGGATTTGTTTAATACCTTTCAATATTATGTGATTTTATCTAATGAATGGGATGCAAAAGAACCTGTTCTTGAAACATATCTGCAACTTCTTCAACAAATTGATAGAACAAAGCCTGAACTGTATATAAGGAAACCGAAACATATTCTTGCTTATGCAATGTTTTTTAATGTTGAGCCCTGTATGAATTTGGAAGAATTCAAAAAGCGTGTTGAAGTAGCAGTACAAAAGGAATCTTTGAAGAAGAATATGTCTGATGTTCTTTCAGCAAAATTGGGTTATGATTATTTTAATATCGACAAAATAAAAGATATGAAGAAGGAAGAAGCGAGATTATATTTGAGGAATGAAAAGGGACTCAGTCTAAAAAGTTTGTTGTTATATTTTGATGAAGAAGATAAATTTAAAGACAGCACATTTAGGCAAGTAACTTGTGTTGGAGATAAATATAAAATTGTATCTTATCCGCTGCTTATAAATAAACTTTTAAAAACGGGTTCAATCGATGTACGGGAATATACTTATAAAAAATTTGAAAGAGTAAATGCATTCCTTGCTGGTATTGATAGGTTAAATGAAGGTGATGATAATGACGATAAAGAGCAGGATGAAATATGAATTCTAATTTGACAATGAGATAGATTAATACAAAGTCCAATTTGAAAAGAAAAATGAGGTGATGAATCATTGAAAAAAGACTATTTTGATGCACTCGAAGAAGTTTATACCGAAGGTGGTATAGGAAACACAGTTATGAATGAATTTTATGACAATATTGTATCTGGTGGAAGTGAAAGGCAATTTGCAAGGCTTGCTGTATATATGGAGTGGAAATACGGAATTAAGTCTATAAAGCAAATAAAGACAGAACATATATATGAGCTTTTAGAGCTTTTCAGAGGAGAAGGTTATAAAGATGCAACTCTTAAAAGCTATATATCAGCTTTTAGACAAGCTTATAAATGGCACAGACACTTGTTCTCAGAGTATTTTGAGATGCCGTCAAACACAGGGTTTGAAAAATGGGCAGAGAAAAGAAAGGTTTAAAATGAATGATTAAAGTAGCAGGTACATTGAAAGAAATTAAATATTTTTGGAAAAATAGAAAAATAAAAGATAATGAGAGCTGCCCTTGTGGAAGTGGAGTCGAGTTTGTGTCTTGTTGCAAAGGGAAACCTTTGAAGGCGATTAATAAATCTACAAAACCAGCTGATGTGCAAATAATGGAAAAGATGCGCTCTAAGATGAAAAGATGCTGTATGCATCCCGATCAAGCAAATTGTAAAGGGAAAATAAAAGGAGCTCATGCATTACAAAATAATAAGATTATTTCACTATTAGCAGGTTCTGAACGTCATGTATATATGTTAAATGCAAAAAAGAAACCATTACTTATACCTATGCCTAATGGTGAAACAATTCCTATTGTTGAGTTGAGCAAAACAAGTGCGAATGATGCTACCACAGAAACTTGTTTTTGTGACTTACATGATAATATTGCTTTTGCAGTTATCGAAAAAGGTGCGCCTGATTTTGATGAAACAAGTGAACAAATGAAATTTATATATGCTTATAAGGCATTTATTTTTGAATATTATAAACAAAAAATAGCGTTTGATATTTTTCGAGACAATTTTAAGGAGAATCCTGCAATATTCTTGTCTTTGAATATGGTGGGGATGTATCGAATACTCCAACTAAAAGAGCAAGAATTTAAACCAATCAAATCCCACTTTGATGAACAGATAATGGCTGGAACATTTGATGGGGTAGTTACATGTGCAATAAAGATTCCAGAGCAGATTAGATTTGCAGGTTATGCATATATTGCACCGGATTATGATATGAATGGAAAGAAAATAATGCACACTGTGAAGGGGATTATGCATAGATTGGCTATTACCATTTTCCCAGAAGTAAATCAATCGTGGTTATTAGTAAGTTGCCTCAAAAGTGAACAATTTATCTATGAGAAATTATTTCAGCAACTTAAAACAGCTTCATTAACCAAATTGAAATTTTATATCAATTTAGTGTTGCCATTATATTCAGAAAATATGGTTTTAAGTACGGAATTATGGGAGTCATGGGATGATGAAGTCCAAATGGCATATACTTACTATGCAAATCTAAAAGGAAAAGATGCTGTGGTGATTGGAAAGGGAATAGGTTTTCGATTGAAAAATGCTTTTCATCAAAAATCTGATGACGCGTACTATAATTCACCTAAGATCAATTTATTTGTATGAGGAATATATCCAATTAGAAATAGATACATAAGAACATTCTTCAAAAAACTGCTAAGACTAAAGCCCTCAGTATGCTGGGGGTTTTATTGTTGGCAGCTTTTATCTTTACTAAATTAAACATCGATATATAAGAGTTGTCATGCTAGAATTGACATAGTTATTAATCAAAAAATGAAGTGATATGTGCTGGAATTATTGAAAATATACCTTCCACCAAGGGGGTAATATCAACCTACGACATCTTTATTGTCACCTCAAGGCACGTTGAGACGGTTGTATCTCTCTCCCACAAAAAAGCAGACACACATATCAACATAAATGTAGAGTTTGGTGATGATAAAGGGCAGATTCCTATTGATGAGATAGCAAGAAAAACTGAAGAAGGTAGATATAATAAAAATTAACATAATGGAAATAATTTGTTGAGATATGTATAATAAATGTAAAGTGAATAAGGAGTATGAATATAAGCTCTGAAATTATAATGTATTAAACCGGTGATGAGTTGACAACTATAATTTATATGTAGGATATTGTGTAAATTCCTAAGACGAACACAATTTAGAATTTGGGCATATAGCAGACTTAAAGAATATAACAAATATAGAGTTTTGCATATAGAAAATGCTTCTAAGTTGGAGAAAGAATATATTAAGGTATTAGGAGATATGGAAATGAAATTACTTGAGTGAAGGAGATAATTAATTCTTAGTTGATGAGTTTAGGGATATAAATTATAATATCTGATAGATTAACAGAAACTGAAAAATAATATATTAATGGGGGCTGGTCGAAATGCCGAAGTGGAGAACAAGCAAACAAACAGAGAATAAAGGGATTATTAAGTTAAAAGAAATAGTAAATGAAAATAACTGTATTTATAGAGATGTTCCAGGAGAAACAGATACTGGCATAGATGGTTTTATTGAGTTTGTTGACAGTGAGAATGTTACTGGTCAAATAGTTGCTGTTCAAGTTAAGACAGGTAATTCGTACTTTAATAAAACAAATAATGAGTTTGAACTGTATATTGATAAAGATAAACTTGATTACTGGAAAAATTATATGTTGCCTGTAATTATCTTCTTTTACCTACCACTCGAAGAAAGGGGTGCATGGGTGCCAATTAAAGAATTTATTGAACATGAAGAATACCATGGCAGAATGCCTATAACGAAAATTAAGGTTTCAATTAATCGAGAGCTGAATTGTAATAGCTTTCCTGAGTTGAGAGAGTACACTAGGATGAATTATGATTATAAATTTTCACTTACATGGTTAGATAAGTGTATATACGGAGATGAAAAAGACATATTAGACGCCTTTTTAATTTTATCTAATCACCCATACACAAGAGATAATAAAGTGACGTTATTTATTGCTCGACATTTATTACATCATAATAATGAAGAATTATTAAAAGAAGTTTTGTGGCTGCTGGGGTATGGAGCAGGAAGAAATAGATGGTCTTGGAATCCTAGTAATTATAATGAAAGAAACACTATCGACTATGCATGTGAGATTTGCTCAAGTATAAGTGAGGAAGAATTATATAAATTATTATGTGTTATTGACGATGAAGATTTTTATGGGCCAATGGCATTAGGGGAACGATATCTTGATGTAGTAAGTTGTTGTGTTGATACTGCTTTGCCTATGTTATATAGAGTTGCTGAAAATAAATTAGAACCATTTCAGAGAAGACTAAATGCTTTATATTTATATTATGGATGTGATGATGAAGAAATAGAAGAAGCATTCGAAGAAAATAATTATGACAATTCTTTTGAGGATTTATTTAAGTACATGTTCAAAAAAGAGGATATTTAAATTCTACCTATACAATAGGCGAAATAATCGACAGTAAATTTATATGACAGGAAGGTGAGGGGTAAATGCTGAAACTGGAAGCTAATTTCTACTATAGAGGATGATTCATTATTGAAATTCGCTGTGATAATTTCAAAGTAAAAGTAAGATGTACTTTACATTTTATTAATTAGTAGAAATGTTTTCAATTCTTCTATAAAACTATGGATCTACTTTAATAAGATTTCATGATGATGGTTTGTGGGGATATGTTTTCAAATTTTAATACCGTTGAGACGGTTGTGAAGTTAGAAAAACAATAGAGCTTAGTAACACCAATGAATTGAAAGGTTTTAGGGCGTTGAATGGACAGATGACATTCAATGCCTTTCTTGTACTCGGGAAAATGTTCATTAAATATATGAGTATTACAAGGTGGAAATAATTAAGGATGATTTTAAGTGTTTTGAATTTATTGGATAGAAGAAATAGAAGATAACTTTGATTATGAGTATAAAAGAATATCAGAGGAAATAAACCAGCTTAAAAAGGCAAAATTAAGGCTAATACAGGAGAAGAAACAAGCGGATAGATATGAGAAGAACAACTAGATGAAATGGAAAGCACCATAAGGACAGTAAGACTCTAGGTAAGAGAATTTGATGAAGACCTAGTAAGAAGATTAATTAATACCATAAAAGTAAATCGAGAAGAAAGGTTAGAGATACAATTTGAGTCAGGATAGAGCAGTAACAGAATAAGAGAAGTTACTACTCTGATGCCTATAATATGCCAAGATTAAAGTTCTCAGATAAGGCTGAGGGTTTTAGTGTTGGTATATTTTGTAGAAATATGTCGACTGAATAATCTATATATTTGGAGAATAATGGGTTTTTGAGTTGAGAAAAGGGAGATTATACTATAAAATTAATATAGAACGATCCAATATTATATCAAACTCTAAGCAAGCCGAATAATTACTACTTATTTCCACAAGCATGCTTTAGTTTGTAAAGACTTCTAAGGGGGAAGGTAAGTATGAGTTTAAAAGAGATACATGAAATATTAGTGGATATAGATTTAGAAAAAAATGATCATTTTGTAGAATTATATTTAATAAATAAAAAGAATACAGAAGAATATTACTCATATAGGTTAACGGTGGAAAAAAAGCTTCAGGAAGAACTGATAGAGATAGTTTCAACAGCTATTTGTAACATTCAAGATAAAAATATTTGTGAATATAATCCTATAGGTCAGGTTGATTCGGTTATAGAGAAATGTAATTTAGATTATATAAAAAATGCTGAGAATGTTTTATCTTCAATTGAGGATGATTCTCCAAATAGACTGGAGTCACTACCTGAAATAAAAGATATACACAGTTACTGTACTAAAATAACAAAAGGTGACATATCTATTATATCATTTAGAAGATTTAATAAGCTAAGGAAATTAAGAGCAGGATTTATTGGAACCGTAGTTGAGGGTAGGTTCAAATCCTTGGATGGGGAGTTAATAGGATTATATAATGATGTAGATATAATTATATTTAATAATGATGTTTTTACATTAAATCATATTGCTTTAGAAAGAATATTCGATATAGGAATACAATTTAAAGAGAAAGCAAAAGAAACTATTCAAGATATAAAAGATAAAGATATTATAGATAATTTTGATAAGTTTGAGGAAGATGCATTAAATAATTTAAATGTAATAAAAAGATTAACTAAAATAAAGGAGAATCAAACATTACCCAAAATTTTTGACAACTTTGAAAATGTACCTAAGGTAATAGAATATTTTGGATTAAATATTGAGCTGAATCAATCCCAAGATAAAATCATTTATGTTGATAAGACTCAAATTGAGGATATAACATTACTAATGAACGATTCATACTATGAAACTATAATAGCCGGGGTTCCAGGGATTGATAAATTAAAATAGAAATGGAGGGGGAATATGTGAAATATTTGAAAAAGGCATTTTCAACCTTAGTTAAATGGATGATTTTTTTAACATCATATATTCCTTTATTTATTTTGATTATAATAAAAGATTTTAAGGATTTGACTATAAATAGTCTGAAGATTACTTTTCAAGGAAACAGGTTATTTATTTTAGCGTTACTAATACTATCCACTATATCTAGTTTAATAACTATAATATTATTCAAAGCAGAAAAATGCAAATCCCTGGAAATAAAGGAAATTGAAAAAGCTGATGAGAGCATACTAGAATATTTTATAACCTATTTGATACCATTATTAGAAATTGAATTAGGAAATGAAGTTAGCATATTAATTAATATAATAATATTTATAATAATAGGAGTTTACCAAGTAAAAGGAAACAAATTATATTTAAATATAATTTTGATATTTTTGGGATATAGCATTTATAGATGTAATTCAAGATATATTCTAATAAGCAAGAAAAGTATAGATGACATTAAAATGAATAATAAAATAAAAGTTAATTTACTAGGGAATATTGCAATATACTAGTATTTAGGATTTTAATATTATTATATTTATAGGCTAGTATTTAAAAAAACATTAGAAATAAAGGTAATAGTAAAAATTTAAAATAGTATTTAAACATATTATCTTTTAACAGATATATTGGACTGCCGACTTTAGAAGAGGTGATATAATGTCATTGCAAAGTGAACTGATAGGGCAACATCCAACAGAAGGACTATTTTTTGAATGGTTGAAGTGTGAAGATACAGAGTGTACTGACAAAAAAAGACATCGTTACTTATCAGAAAGAAATGAAAGTAAAGAAAAAGCTATCGAAACAGTAGCAAATTGGTTAGTTTTACACCATCTTTCCAAAAACAAAAAAGAGTTATTATATAGGAAACAACAAATTTTAGGAAAATACAACTTTGAAAAGTATGCAGAATCTTTTCAAGTTTTTCCTAAGTCAGACAGAACGAAAAAAGGTAATTTTGGTGAAATAATTTTAACGGAATATCTAAGTCAGGTATCAGGAATCAAGACATTAGTATTTAAGCTACATTATAATCCAAATGTAGATCAGTCAATGAAAGGTGATGATGTACTATTAGTTGATGAGGATAGGATTATAGTAGGAGAGAGTAAATTTCGGTCTACCCCATCCAAGAAGTCTGTAGAAGATGCCTCAAACTCAATGAATGATGAGTTATTGTTACCAATTTCTTTGGGCTTTATAGCTGATAGATTATTTGAACAAGGTCAGGATGAGCTTGCAAGTAAAGTATTTGATATACAATATATGATGAGTAAGTCTACTTTTGATATAAGAAATATTGGTTTTATATTATCAACAAAATTAATCAAAAATCATGTTGAAAGAAATATGAGTTCTACTAACAAAAACTTTATTTTTATTTCACTAGGCATGGATAATCCTGTAGATTTTATGGAAGATGCCTTTAAACGAGCAGAGGAACTTGTTATGGGGGCGGTTAGTAATGGATATTAAAACAGCCACAAGACTTTTTAAAAAATATGAAGAAGATAATACAATACAGAACTATATTGCACAGGCAAATTCGAGATTTATTCTCTATAATGCAAATGAGCCATTTGAAAATTTTCCTAAATATACAAGTAATTTAGATGAAAGATGTCTTCACATTGCTTTTTCATATTTGAGTTTGGGGTGGTATTTTTTTGTAGGAAAAGAAAAAAATAAAGCAATTTATTGCATTGAAAAGGCAGCAGAGATATTGGAGCATCTTTATGCTTATATAAACTGCAGAAAAGAATATAAGGAATTTTATAATTTAACTTGTGCATTAGCCTACTATGTATCATCACAATATTCTAAAACATTTATTGTTCTTAAATATTATAGCAATAATACACAACTAGCAAAAATATTAAAGATGTTCCTGACAAGAAATTTTGAAGAATTAGAAGAAATATTAAAACCCATAGAATTTTTTTCTGTCTCTTTTTCTGATTTTACTATTAAAGAGATGGAATCAGAAGTATACACGAAGATACTGGCTAAATCTATATCGGAAATGATACAGTTTATAATTAATGGAAATAAAGATAAATTAGTAGAAGCAAAACAAATATTATTAGATTTAATTGAATTATCACAAATAAATAATGAATCACATTTATGGTGGATATTTCGCTTATTATACCTGGTGTTTGTAGAATATGAAGAAGCTTCGCTATGGACAATACTCCCCCGGATTATAGAAAATCAAGAAAAATGCGATGAATATATTCATACTAATATTTACAAGCAACCTCCAGTTGTAGAGTTGTTTAAATCACAGAGAGATTGTATGTATAAAAGTTTAAATAATAGTGATGGCGTGGCAATTGGCATGCCAACTAGTTCTGGTAAAACTAAAATTGCTGAAATTGCGATTATAAAGTCCCTAATTGATAATCCTAACAGTCTTTGTATTTATATTGCTCCATTTCGTTCTTTGGCTAATGAAGTAGAGTATAGTTTGTCTAAGACGCTTAATTCTATGGGATACATATTATCTAATTTGTATGGAAGTGGACAAGCTACACAAATTGACAAACAATTAATAAATGAATCTAATGTTATTGTAGCGACACCTGAAAAGATTAAATCAATATTACGTGCTAATTCAGATATAGAGGAAAGAATAAAGCTTTTAATTGTAGATGAAGGACACTTAGTTGGAAGAGAATTTAGATATATAACTTCAGAATTATTAATAGAAGAAATAAAAATATCTATAAAGAAAAATAATGGGAAGATTGTATTATTATCAGCAGTTCTACCAAATTTATCAGATTTTGGAGAATGGGTAGGAGGGAGTAAAGAAAAAATAGCGAAGTCTTCATGGAGACCATCTGCACAGCGATTTGGCGAACTCGAATTTATAAATAATATAGTAAACCTAAAATGGGAAGGAGATCCTCCTTCTTTTAATGCTAGGTTTATAGATTCACAAATAGTAAAGCCTAGAAGAAAAACAAAAACAGGAAAAGTCTATAATGCAACTTATTTTCCTAACGACAAAAAGGAAGCTGTAGGTGCAACGGCCGTAAAAATGCTATCAATGGGTTCTGTTTTAATATATGTAGGAAGAACAAATATGGTTTTATCTCAGGCTAAGGTAGTTTCAACACTACTAAAGCAAAAAAACATAACTCACTATTGGAAAAATAAAAATGATCTAAACTATGTTAAACTAACCTGCGAGGAAGCCTTTGGAAAAGATTGTGAGATATATTCTCTTTTGTTACAAGGGATAGTTTGTCATAGTTCTAAAATTCCGAGGGATGTGAGACAAGGCATTGAGAAGTTAATGTCAAATGGTAATCCTAAAATAATAATTGCAACATCCACATTGGGACAAGGTGTAAATATTGGAGTCTCAACTGCAATTATATCCAATATATATTTTAATCGAAATGAGACTTTAGATGTAAAAGATTTTTGGAATATATCTGGTAGAGCCGGTCGAGCATTTGCAGATACGGAAGGTAAAGTTCTATTTGCAATTGATAAACATAAAGGAAATTATTCAATTCAAAATCAGTTAAATCAAAAGGGACAATATTTTAAAGAAGATAATATTGAAAATGCAGAAAGTGGTCTTCTGATGTTATTAACTGCATTATATAAGATAGCAAAAGAATGTGGGATAGATTATGAATCTTTTTTAGAGGTATTATCTGAAAATGTAGATATAGTACCTATAGAGCAATTTGAAGTCTTTTATGAGAAAAGTAATTTTTTGCTAGATTTAATAGATGATACTTTAATTTCTATGAGTTTAAAAAATGATGTTCAATGCCTACAGGATAATGCAGGTTGGATAGAGGAGATCTTTCGTCAGTCTTTAGCCTATATACAAGCTAAAGAGTCTACGAATATTACTCAAGAACAAGTTATAGAAATATTAAAGGCAAGAAACCAGGGTGTTATTAAGTTAGCTGGGACTTATCAAAAATGTAAATATATTGTATGTTCAAGTGTTCCAGTTAGAGCAAGTTTATTCATTGATGAGAACCTTGAAGAGATAATAGAATTTGTTTCAAAATATATATATTCAGATCAGGAATTTACTGATTTAGTAAGTCTTCTGGAATATCTTAATGTGCTTATATTGCAACTACCTATAAACATAGATTTTGAGTTTATTGAAGTAGATAATTTCTTACCTGTTACTGAAAAATGGTATAAAGGTGTTCCAATAAATGAAATTAGAAAGATTGATAAGAAAGCTGATATGATTTGTAATCAATATTATGGTTTTCATTTTCCATGGATTATTAATGCAATTTCAAAAAAATTTAAATTATTGGGTAAAATTGATGAAGCTACAGTTTTAGAAGAAATTTCGTTAATTTCTGAAATAGGAGTTCCAAACATTAAAAGTGCTAAAATATATTTGGCTGGGATAAGATCAAGAGAGTCTGCTATAGAATTATCAACTTTTATAGATGCCGATATTCAAATTAATATTAAAGATCAACTATTGGACTTTTTTATTTCTTTAGAAAATAAACAAATATATTGCTCTGAAAGAACTTATAAATGGTTAGTGCTACTACATGAGATAAATAAATATAATGTTACAAAAAAAATAAAAAGATTAGTTATCAATATTTCAGAAAAGAAAACGGGAAAATATAATGAGCTTTTTATAAAAAACTATAATAATAAGATATACATTTGTTCGTATAATTACAATATCAAACTTCCTATACGGAAGGAGTTTTATGATAAATATAAAGAATATGCTGATGTACAAGGATTGTTTTTTAAAAAGGTATCTCAAGATAAATGGGAGTTGAATACAAGAAATCCTTATATACAAATTATTGATTAGAAAACTATAGGTAATATACGACGAATATTATGAAAAGTAATTTAAATTACAAACAATAAAGCCTTCAAATATTAAAGTTTGAGGGTTTTATTGTTTGCAATTTAGTAGCTTGAATCATATTAAATTGTAAAACAAGGGTATTTATTTAATTTATCCTCCTTGAAAAAGATATAGTATATTTGAAAATACTTCTTTCCACCAAGGAGGTAATATCAATCTACGACATCTTTATTGACCTCTCAAGGCATTGTGAAGTAATTGTGAAGTTAGAAAAGAAATAAAACATAGTGATATCAATCGTTTAAGCCATTGGGTCTGTAGATGACATTCGATGGTTTTCTGGATATGAGAACATATCCATGGAAAACATGTGGTATATGCTGAGGCTAAAAATCGTTTTCATTCCTTCATGGAAACATATCCAAGAAAGAAAACTTAATAGTTGAGTAATCAGATTAGATGTGATAAGTTGGTGATAGAGCAGGTTGTATGTAGGAAATGATATAACTATTTATACAAGTTAATACGCTAAGGGGGAGTTTGTGTTATGAAAATACCAAATGAACATATAGAGAGGCACTTTTATCATTTTACCCACATTGAAAATATCGAATCAATTGTTAAAAATGGACTTTTATCTACAAATAAAAAGCATTTAAATGGCATTGAACACATCAATTTGGCCAATGAAAGCATTCAAATGAGAAGAAGTCAAATGGACGTTCCGTGCGAACCTTTTGGCACAATTCATGATTATGTACCATTCTATTTTTCGTCCATAAATCCTATGCTTTTAGGAGTGCTAAACAGAAAAAATATCGATCAACCATTTGTTGTATTCATTGCCATATCTATTAACAAACTATTAGAAAGCGATGCAATCTTCACCGATGCATCAGCCAATACAGTTATACTCCCAAATTTTTATCAAAATCCAAAAGATTTGAATAAATTAAATTGGAAATTAATAGACAGCAATAAATGGCAACGAGGTACAGATGATGAATTGCATTCACGTATGGCCGAAGTATTAATATACAAAAAAGTGCCGATCGACTGGATTGAAAGTTATATTGTTTTTAATGATATCTGTAGGAAAGAAATCTTAAGAATTTACGAAGAAAATGGGCATCAAAAGCCCAAAATAGCATATGAACCGTTTAATGGGAGTTACTTTTATTTTACAAAGTTTTTCATACCGGAAAGAAAAAACGAAACACTCATTACTGGTCCAATTTTTCTCGAGCACTATTATAGAGAAGCAATTAAAACTATAGTAGATAAAAGAGAAAAAATGGATTATAATAGCTGTTCCTTTATAAATATTGACGATGCATTGGACAAAATTGGTAATAACTTTTGTGTAATAAAAGAATTAGAAGATATTTTTGAATTAGAAACTAATAATAGAGCACATAGCCAAAATGTTAGTGATCATACAATGGAGGTTGTAAAAAATCTAAATAATGAATATTTTAATGACCTATCTGATAAAGATAAAAAAATAGTCGAATTATCAGCATATTTGCATGATATTGGTAAAGGCCCAAAGTCCAAGTGGAGGGATGGTATTCAACCTGTATACTCTGATCACCCCGCGGATGCAATTCCGATGGTAACAAGAATATTAGCTGAGGAGTTTAAAGTGCTTTCATATCATGAGATTAAAACGATTTGTTTACTTGTGATTTATCATGATTTAATTGGTGATATTCTTAATAATGGCAGAAGTGAAAAAGAATTATTGAACCTAGAAGTTAGTTGCAATGATTTTAACATGTTAATTGCGTTATCCTTAGCAGATATATCCGCTATTAATATATCATGGAATTGGACAATACAAGAAAAACTCAAAGAGTTTGTTGAAAAGATAAGAAAGGAGATTTCCTAAAAAATGTTAGAATTTGTTTCAGGAAATATTTTTGATTATAACGCTGACATCCGAGTAAATACCGTCAATTGTGTTGGTGTAATGGGAGCGGGAGTTGCTTTAATGTTTAAAAATAGGTATCCCGACATGTTTATTGATTATGTTGATGCATGTAAAAGAAATGAGGTTAAACCAGGTAAGCCTCATGTATGGGAACATTCCGACTTAATTTCCCAATGTACCATTATTAACTTTCCAACGAAAGTGCATTGGAAAAACCCATCAGAATATGAATATATTAATAAAGGCTTAACTTGGTTAAGACAATTCCTTTTAAACAAGGGAAACTCTACAGTTACATTACCAGCCCTTGGCTGTGGTCACGGAGGTCTTAAGTGGGAAATAGTAAAAAAAATGATTATAAAGTATTTAGGTGATTTAGACGCTAAGATACTAGTTTTTGAACCAAGTAGTTCAACAAATTCATTTAATAACAAAGCTTATGATGCAGAGCTTGAAAAGCGAGGCATTCATAAACTATTGCCTCATGATGAATTTTATCCATCAAAACTAATTGGGCGTTCGGCGCTTGAAATATATTATAAAGGCAACATTGAATTGTTAAGAAGTAAAAGTGTTGCTATTGTTGTAAATCGCAAATCAACAGATAGAGAAAAAAATGCTTTATCACTGGTCATAAATGAATTACCTACTAGTGACTTTGTTTTTATACTTGGATTGAGTAATAGCTATGAGACAGAACTGGCTAAAGTAATACTTTCAAAAGGTTTTCGGGTGGTAATATCAATTCCTTACGGAATTTTACAGTTGAAAGTTCGTAAAGATCTAGAAATGTACTGGGATTATCAAAAAATTATTGTATTATCAACGACAAGCCCAACACAAACATGGAAAAGCTATGAAAGTTTTAAATCGTTGCAATTTCGTCTGAAACTTGCAGATATTACGTTAATCAATAACTTAGAAATCCAAAGTATTGCTCAATATGAGAATGATATTAAGAAAGCAGATAACAAGGTGTTTTATGTGAATTACTGGGATACTGAAGTTGATTTTTTCAATAGGTTACCAGCACAAAGAATCGGAATAAATTCTAAAACAGGCAAACCCAATGTTTTACCATTATTATATTCACTATCTTAAAACTCTATCTAAAGGGTTGAAATTATATCAATAAATCAAAGCTGACTAAGCATAATTCGGTAGTGTGCCTATTAGTTTTACCTTATGCTCTACTTCACAGAAATCTGGGATTTGAATTTCACAGTGGAGATATCCTCATAGACGGCAACCTTTTCAATTAACTGCTTGACTGGTTGCTTGTCACTTTATTTTTGAAGTAATATAGATTTTTGATTAAAATTTATATCCTACCACCAAGGGGGCAATGTCACACTACGACATCAGAATTGACCTCTCAAGGCATGTGGAGGTCGTAATCCTGCTTACAAGGAGTGAAAGGAGTTGTAAGTAGATATGCGTCAATGCCCAAGAAGTTCAGCGTAGCGAAGGCTGATTGATACATTCTACGGCTGAGAATATAATTCTGATGACATATTGTGGTTCAGAGGAGAAATAATAGGGTTTGAGTATAACATATAGTGGTTTAAGGACGAAAATTGGGTCAAAAATCGGAGAAAAAATACCGTTTTTTGGCCTTTATTTTTGTGATGATTTATAGATGATATTGGATAATTAGAGAGATGATACCCTAAAATCTAAGATAATTCAGTATTTATTAGAAAATAAAATTGTTATTATTTAGATAAATTCATGTTATAGTTGAGTTACTACTTAATGCTCATGGGGGTGAAAAATTTGATAATTATACTATTTGGTGTAATGACAGAAGATGAAGTAGACTTTATTAATAAGACTTTTTCAAAAATGAATGTCAAAATGTATAATATTTCTTTTAATATATTAAAAAATAAATTTGATGCAGAAGAAGCTGTATCACAAACATTTTTAAAGATTATTGACAATATAGAAAAAATATCTGCTTTGCCATGTCCCCAAATAGAACCCTACTGCGTTATAATATTGAAGAATGAAACAATGAACATCATAAGAAAACGTAAGAAAATTGTATATGTAGAGGATGTAGGCTATTTTGATAACAACGAAGGAGATTATGATATTGAAGAAGAATATCTAGAAACAGTAAATAAAGAACAATTACTTTCCTGTATTGATAGACTCTCAGATGATGAAAAATTTTTTATTCATCTGCGATTTCTCA
>NZ_DAMCHJ010000025.1:0-24150 GCF_032104385.1 Tissierella sp. | reverse complement strand
CTTCCATTACTTGTGGGGTTACAAAGTTTTCTGAAGCTATAAGTTCAATATGTTTTTGTTGCCTGTTTAATTCCATTTCAACAATGTTCATCACTTCAGGGTCATGCTTAGTTAAATTTGAAAAATCCATTTTATTTTACTCTCCTCTCATTATCTTATATATTTTTTAAAATTAGTCCTATACTTAATCTTAATTTTCCTCAATAAATATGGCTTCTAATATTCCATTAATATTATAGATATCTTGGAAAAAGTTATCCAGATTTATGGAAACTGGCAGTCTCACTTTGATACAAGATGTTAGTATATCATTGTTTCTACCATCATCATTTATATTTACAATCCCAATATCAATAATATCAATATTATATCTACCTAGTAAAACTCCAATTTCCCCAATAAGCCCCGTTCTATCAATTGCTGCAATTTCTAAATTTTTATATTTTGTTTTGAATATCCTTTTCTCAAAAGCACTCAATATTCCTAAGGTTAGAAGCACTACAGCTGCCGTTAATAATCCTCCCAAATAATAACCATTCCCAATAGCTAATCCTATTCCAGCACATACCCATAAGCTAGCAGCAGTAGTAAGTCCTTTTATATGGCTTCCTGTTCTTATTATAGTTCCTGCACCTAAGAAACCTATTCCACTTACTACCTGTGCTGCTAATCTTGATGGATCTCCAATTCGCAATCCAGTTTTTAAATCGTAAAATCCATACATAGAAATAAGCATTATCAACGCAGAACCAACACTCACTAAAACATGAGTCCTCAATCCAGCTGGTCTATTATTTGCTTCTCTTTCCATTCCAATTAAACCACCAATTATAGCGGATAATATAATTCTTAATATTATTTCTACATTATCAATCACAATTTTCTACCTCTTTATTGGACTAAGATTCATTTTATAAATCCTTAATAACTCGTTTTAAGAGTTAATATTTAAAATCAGAACTTCTCCTTTTCCATCTATCTTTAATATTTTTGGTGATACATTTCCATAGGCAGTTTCATTGTTTATATTTTCCCCATTATTTAAAATAGCCCCGCTTGAAAAAATTGTAATTAATTTATCACCAAAAAATTTATGATATCCTAGTGGTTCAGCCTGATGTCCACGGACAAAAATATCAAATCCTATTAAATCTCTAAACTCTTTGAAATGCTCTTCAGTAAATCTAAATCTTACATTATCTTCTTTAAGATTCTCATTACTAACAGAAGGGTCACTCCACATCATGTTTTTTATTATGGAGCCATCTAAATAATCTAATATATTCTCATTAGTAAGATCTGAAATACTATTTAAGTATCCGAAGAATTTCCCCTCGCTTTTTCTAGGTCTTGATATTCCTCCATGAACTGCCATTAATACTGTATTCTCATTACATATAAATGAAATATTACTTAAACTATCAAATAAACCTAAATATTTATCAATAATATCAATATTAAAAGTTTTATTTAACTTTGCTAGATTATATAGGTATAGAAGAAACCAATCTTTTTCCAAATCTTTCTCTGGTTTTCTAACCCACATTTTTACTTCTCCATCTATAAAAGAGCCTCCATCATGATTACCTCTTTGAAGAAATATGTTTTCTGTGAATATATATTTTAAGGTTAAAAGACATTGTAAAGTTTTAAGATGCTCTTTTCCTCTATCAACATAATCTCCTAAGAAAATTAACCTAACCTTTTCTTTTCTAAAAACTTTGCTGAAAAAATCAGTTTTTTCTAAAATTCTTTTAAGGCTAATAGTATCCGAATGTATATCACCTATTAAATAATATTCATAATTCATGTCATTAAATGAATATATGTTACAGCCTTTTTTACCATCTTCAAGTTTTGCACTAGCTATTTTGATATTAATGTTTTGTTTAAAAGCTTCTTCATTAATATCACTATTTTCTCTATCATGAATATTGCAAACCTCATTAATTAAAAACTCATGTACTTTGTACATATTTGTTAAATCTTGTTCATTTACATTATCTATTTCTTCCCATACTAGACTAATGGTCTTGAAATAATCATTTATAACTTCATCTACATTAACATATCTATTATTTAAAAATTTAGATTTGGTTTCATTAATGAAGTCTATTACTTTCAAATAATCTCTCAATGTATTTTCACCTTACCTTTTTAATGTGAATCCAAAAAGAAATTTCCTTTAGCAAGTTAAAAAAAATTTCTCCTTTTGGGTTTTATTATAAGCTTAAAATGTATCTTAATCTAATTCTAAATTAATTCTCTATATATACATGATAAAATATTACTCCACCTGTAGGTGTAATTCTAATATCCTTAGCTCTACTACTCAATAGCATGGAAGAAGTACCATAACTTATTGGACAAACTATATGCTCATCAATTATAAATTGTTCTGCTTGATGAAGCAATTCATCTCTTTTGATTAAATCTATTTCTCCTCTTATTTTATTTGCTAATGCATCATATTCTGGATTGCTATAATGAGGATTATTATTATAATCTCCAGTTGCATAAATACTTAAGAATGAAAATGGGAAACGACTTCCATTCCAAGTTGATCTAGCCAGTTGAAATTCTCCACTATGTCTTCTCTCTGATTCTACCTTATATTCAACATTCGTAAGCTCAACTTCAATATTTAAATTTTTCTTCCACATTTCCTGTAACATTTCAGCCATTTGCTTATTTGACGGACTTGCATTATATAAGTATTCTATCTTAGGAAAACCTTTTCCTTCTGGATATCCTGCCTCAGCTAAAGCAGCTTTTGCTCTTTCAATATCACCATTAGGTGGTGACAATGGCCCATTCTTGTCTGCTTCTGTTCTAAAGTCTTTACCAATTGATGTAGCCCCATAAGGTACAAGTCCTGTTGCAGCCTTAGATAATCCTGATACTGAAGCTTCTGCTAATTTTACTTTGTCTATTGCTAGTACTAAGGCTTCCCTAACCTTTTTATTATTTAAAGGTTCTTTATTTACATTAAGTGCAAAAAACGAAAAACTTATTTTCGGTAAAAGATAAAACTCGTCACTTTCCATTGCAAGCCTTGGTATTTCCTCAGACGGAACTCCAGTAAATCCATCTATTTCTCCTGCTTCAAATGCTCTTAATGTAGTTAATCCATCATCAATAAATACAAAACGCAATTGATTTACCATAGCTTTATTAGCCTTATCCCAGTAATTTTCATCTTTTTCTAATACCAATTCCTCATTCATCTTATAACTTTTCATCTTAAAAGGTCCATTAGTTACAATTTTTTCAGGGCTGGTAGTCCAATTATCAGGATTTGCGGCTATTATATCCTCTCTTAGAGGAAAGAAAACTGAGGATGTAAGGTCATATAATACCTCATCTTCTGGAATTGGAAAAGCTAATTCGATTTTTATTGTATAATCATCAGGCATTTCAAACCCTACTTCTGATAATTCAATATCTCCTTTATAATATTTCTCTGCATTTTTTATGATGAAATAATCTCCTGCTTTTGGTACTGCCATTTCGGGACTTAACGCTCTTTTCCAAGAATATAAAAAATCCTTTGTTGTAATTAGTTGCCCGTCTGACCATTTTGCATCTTTTCTTAAATGAAAAGTGTATATAAGACCATCCTCACTAATATCCCATTTTTCAGCTAGAGCAGGTTCAATTTCTAATTTTTCATTTTCTCTGATTAGTCCTTCAAATATATTGTCAATAACTGTATTACCTACACTTTTATTATTAATTTGTGGGTCTAAAGTAGGTGGATCCGTAGAAATACGCCATGTAAATCTCTCTGGTTCTTTAGAATTAGATGCTCCCTTTGTTCCTCCTTCAACAGAGTTATCAGTGATAACATCCGTCTTATTGCCACATCCTGTCAATGCAGTAAAAACTAAAACTATGCACATAACAATAGCTAAATATCTTTTACTCATTAGTCACACTCCCTTTAATTCTTTATATTTGAATATAACTGAAATACTAAATTCGATTATCTTCATTAACTAAATGGCAAGCAACTTTATGCCCCTTAGATACTTGCTTTAATTCTGGTTCTACTTCTTCACAAATACCCTTGGCATATTTACATCTAGTTCTAAATTTACATCCTGATGGTGACGATATAGGGCTAGGTACACTCCCTTGCAAAACTATTCTCTTCATTTTTGCTGAAGCATCAGGATCTGCAATAGGAATTGATGAAAGTAAAGCTTGAGTATATGGGTGTATTGGATTATCATATAGCTCATGACTTTCAGATATCTCAACAATTTTCCCAAGATACATAACTCCTATCCTATCAGATATATACTTAACCATAGCCAAGTCATGGGCTATAAATAAATATGTTAATCCTAGGTCTTCCTGTAAATCCTGCAACATATTTACGATTTGACCTTGAACAGAAACGTCTAAAGCAGATATAGGCTCATCACAAACAATCAATTTAGGATTTAGCATTAATGCCCTTGCTATACCTACCCGCTGCCTTTGTCCACCACTAAACTCATGAGGATATCTGTTAGCAAATTTTTTACTTAATCCTACTCTGGCTAAAGCATCATATACCATATTTTGTTTTTCCGTACCACTAGCTACTTTATAAATCTCTAAAGGTTCAGCTAATATTTCAGATACTGTCATTCTAGGATTAAGACAACCATAAGGATCCTGAAAAATCATTTGCATATCTTTTCTTATATTCCTCATATTCATTTTACTAAGGGTTTGATTCTCAAATATCACCTCTCCATCCGTAGGTTCGTAAAGTTTAATAATCGTCCTTCCTGCAGTTGTCTTTCCGCATCCAGACTCACCTACTAAACCAAATGTTTCCCCCTTTCTTATTTCAAAGCTTACTCCATCAACAGCCTTTAGATAAATTGGTTTTCTAGTAAAAAAACCTTCTTTTATGGGAAAGTATTTTTTCAAATTTTTAACTTGCAATACAATATCTCTATCTTCCATATCAATCCCTCCTTCACTAATTAATTTTAATTGTACTAGGACAATCTTCATGTAATCTCCAACACATTACCTTATGTTCACTAGTAATATCAAAATAAGGAGGCTGATACTTAGAACAGATTTCCATAGCATATTCACATCTTTCCTCATAAGGACATCCAACAGGTGGATTTAACAAATCTGGTGGATTACCATGTATAGTAAATAATCTTTCAGATTTATCTAAGTCTATACTTGGTACTGCTTTTAATAGTCCTTTTGTATATGGGTGTTGAGGATTATAGAAAATGTCCCTCACTGTTCCAATTTCCATTATCAATCCTCCATACATTACAATTACTCTTTGACACAAATCTGCAATTACTCCTAAATCATGGGTAATAAATATTATAGATGAATTAACTTTCGTAGTTAATTCTTTCATCAACCTTAAAATCTGAGCCTGTATAGTAACATCTAATGCAGTAGTAGGCTCATCAGCTATTAATAAATCTGGTTGACAAGACAATGCCATAGCTATTATAACTCTTTGTCTCATTCCACCACTCATTTCATGTGGATAATTGTAAAATCGTTTCTCTGGAGAAGGTATTCCAGCCAATTCAAGCATATTAATTGCTATTTCTTTTGCTTTATTTTTGCTAATCTTTTGGTGTTCCATTATTGTTTCAACTATCTGATTTCCAATTGTATAAACTGGATTTAGAGATGTCATAGGATCTTGAAAGATCATAGATATTTCTTTACCTCTAATTTTTCTCATTTCTCTTTGGTTTTTGAGGGCTAAATTCTGCCCCTTAAAATTAATCTCACCTGACTTTATTTTACCGGGATATTGTAAAAGATTCATTATAGACAATACTGTTACGCTTTTTCCACTTCCAGACTCTCCTACTATTCCTAAAGTTTCACCAGGTTTCACGTCAAAACTAATATTCCTTATAGCTTTTACTTCTCCTAAATATGTGTAGAACGATGTTTCTAAATTTTTAACTTCTAATAGTCTTTCAGTCATTTAGTCACCTCTTCTCTATTTACGTAGTCTTGGATCTAGTGCATCTCTTAATCCATCACCAACAAAATTAAAGGATAAAACCGTCAAACATATTGCCAGTGAAGGAAAAAACAATTTATATGGATGAATCATAAGACTTGGCAAAGCCTCATTAGCAAGAGTTCCCCAAGAAGCTTGAGGTGCAGATACTCCCAGCCCAACAAAACTTAAAGAAGCTTCAGTAAATATTGAATTTGGTATTCTCATAGCTGCTTCTATGATTACTATACCAAGAGTATTTGGTATAAGATGCTTTGTAATTATTCTCCAGGTACTTGCTCCAACGGTCTTAGCTGCAAGAACATATTCACTTTCTTTGAGAGATAAGACTTGTCCCCTTACCATTTTTGCCATGCCAAGCCAAGAAGTTAATCCAATGGTAATCGCAACGGTTTTAACTCCAGAACCAAATATAAGCATCAAAATAATGACATACAGCAATCTAGGTATAGAGCTTAAAATTTCTCTTATTCTCATCATTATCATATCTGTTCTTCCGCCTATAAAGCCAGATATAGCTCCATATAAAACCCCTATAGTCAAATTTGATATAGCAGAAACTAAACCAACTATCATTGATATCCTAGCCCCGTAAATTACCCTAACACATATATCCCTTCCTAAATCATCAGTACCGAATACATATAATTTATTAAAAACCTTTTTATAAACTTTAATTTCTTCACCTTGAGAATTCTTTATCCCATAAGGCTTTTCATTAAAATCAAAAATAACTTCTGTTCCCTCAATATTATATATTCTCTTTTTTTCTTGAATGTTTTCCCTTACATCTGTTACCTTTTCTAGTAATCTTCCATCTTTTGTAACTGTAAAAGCTCCCATAACTGGATCCAGATAAAAATATGTATCTTCATTGAGCTTTCGTATGGGAAATCTTGGTGGTATTGACTTAAAATCAATATTCTGATCAGAATAGTTATAAGGTGATATATAAGAACCAAAAATAGCTACAAGTACTAAAAATATCATTATAAATACACCAAGAACAGATAACTTATTTTGTCTAAATCTTCTTCTTACATCCTGCCAGTGGGTCAAAGATTCGCCTGCTATACTTTGTACCACTTCACGCCTCTCAATCGGTTTCCATAGTTCTGAACTTATTTGAGAGGTTTTATCTATTTTCTCCATACTTGTATTCTCCCTCCCTTTCTAATTATTTATCTATACTAACCCTTGGATCTATAACTACATAGCATATGTCAACTATAAGTACCATAATTAATGAAATCAGAGAAGAAAATATTGTAACACCCATAATCGTGGTATAATCCCTGTTTCCAACTGCCTTAACAAAATAACCACCTACGCCTGGTAAAGCAAATATCTTCTCTATTACAAAAGAACCTGTTAAAGCACTGGCAATATTCCCACCTAAACTTGTTACCATTGGTAGAGATGCATTTCTTAATGCATGTTTATACTTAATCTTTATTTCGCTTAATCCCTTTGCCCTTGCAGTTCTAATATAATCTTGTCCCATAACGTCTAGCATTGATGCTCTATTTAATCTCGTCATTGAACCAATTGAGCCTAATGACATGGCTATACAAGGGAGTACATAACTCTTAAATCCATCATTAATTCCAAATATAGGAAACCAACCTAATTTAAAAGCAAATATATATAAAATCAGAGTAGCCTTCACAAACCCTGGCAGTGTCTTGCCTAAAGTTGTAATAAACATAATTCCTCTATCGAAGTAACTATTCCTTTTTAAGGCAGCTGTTACTCCTAAAGGAACTCCAAATACTATAATCAAAACAATATAAAGAACCGCCATCCTTATAGTAACTGGAAATCCTCTGGCTATTAATTCTGTTACTGTTCTTCCTTCATAAGCATATGAAGGTCCTAAATCAAATCTTACTATGCCTTTTAAAAAATCAAAATATTGTTTAGATATAGGTTCATTAAGATGGTATTTTTCTAATATTGCCCTTTGCACTGCTGGCGACATCCATTGATCTCCATCTTCAATGCTAAAGGGTCCACCAGGAACAGCATGCATTAGAAAAAACGTAATTGTTATAATAATCCATAAGGTAAAGATTAAATAGCCTATCCTTTTTATAATATACTTTGCCATAACCCCTATAGTTAATATACAAAAAAAATATTAACTAATTTCACCTCCCATTTTGATTAATAGTGTTTTGTAACTACTCCATTTTCTATAACCATCACCCCTTTGAATTTAATATTCATTATATTTTTAGAATTATTAATTAATATTATGGTCTATATTTATATTTATTTCTGTGTTCCACACTACATTGTTAAATTATTTTGTTAAATATATTAGGCTCTTAAATATTTGCAAAATAAATACCTATCACAAAAGTTCAATTTACTTTTATGATAGGTATTTATTTTTTTATTTCCATGTTACATATTTTAACAATCCTTCTATATCTTGTATTGTGATTTGGTCACCATTGATTTTTATTAAATTTTTATCTTGAAATTCACTTAAAGCCTTAGTTACCGTAGCCCTTGAACATCCAAGTATCTTAGAAATTTCCTCATGTGTAAATCGCTTTCTTATTTTTACGTCTTGATCACCTATTGACCCCTCTTGATAAAACCATCTAATCAAAGTGTCAGCTACCTTTCCATTAGAATCACCAAAAGTCATATTTACCATTACAGACATTAATATTCTTAGCTTTCTTATTAGATTGTAAATAATATATCTATGTATTTCTGGATTTTCCAAAAAAATTTGCTCTAATTGCTCTTCATCTAATATTGATATTTCGCTATCTCTTGTGACTTTTACTACTAGCTCACTTCTACACTCTTCAAAATATTCTAACTCCCCAAACACCCCACCGCCACTAACAAAATAGAAGATTTTTTCTCCACCTTCTATACTATAGAATGAATAACAAATTCTTCCTTTTGTCACTATGTAAAATTTTTTATCCTGTATTTCTATTATACTGTTTTTCGGATATTTTTTGATAATTCCCTGTTTACTAATATCTAAGAAAGCCTTTTTCATTACCCCATCTCTGTCCATATCAAAAAAAGCCTTATACATTTTATCACCCCATTTAAATATCCCTTGGTCATATTATATCATTTCTCGACACTTATTTGTCGAAGTATTTTCATTATCCTGTGATAGACATTGTAAATTAATTCTCATTTCTCTCATAATTTCTTGACTTCTCTGTTCTTAAAATCAACCATAAAAAATACTGGATTGCAACTTTCTGCTGTAATCCAGTATTTTTTATTATTCTCCTGACATTATTTCAGTCCATATTCTATCATATTCTTGTATGATATCCATTGGATCTTTAAATATTTCAGTATTTTTGATTTCTTCATCAGAAGGATACGCAACTTTAGAATTCTTTATATCATCTGGTAACATTTCTATTGCCTTTGGTATAGGAGTTGAATATCCTATATAATCTGTATTTCTTGCTGCAATATCTGGTCTACACATAAAATTAATAAAAGCCTCAGCACCTTCCTTATTCTTTGCTGTACTTGGTATCACCATACTATCAAACCAAAGATTTGTTCCTTCCTTTGGTATTGCATACTCTAAATCTGGATTATTCCTAATCATAGCTACTGCATCTCCTGACCATACTACAGCCAAAGCTGCATCTCCACCTACCATAGCATCTTTCACTTCGTCACCTTGATAAGCATATACTAATGGTTTTTGCTTAATTAATTCTTGTTTTGCTTCTTCTAATTCCTTTACATCCCTTGTATTCATAGAATATCCAAGTTTTAATAATGCAACTGCAAGGGTATCTCTTTGGCTATTTAACATAATTATTTGTTCCTTATACTTTTTATTCCATAAAATATCCCAACTATCTACTACATCATATACCATTGTTTTATTGTAGATGATACCCACTGTGCCCCACATATAAGGTACAGAATATTCATTTGTTGGATCGAAATCCAAATTAAAGAATTTATCATCTACATTGCTTAGATTAGATATATTATTCTTATCTAATTTAGCAAGCATGTCTTCTCTTATCATTCTTTCAATCATATAATCAGACGGAAATATTACATCATAGCTGCTTCCGCCCTGCTTTAATTTTACATATAAGTCCTCATTAGTTGCAAACATACTATAATTTACCTTAATATTATATTCTTCTTCAAAATCTTTAATTACATCTTTATCTATATAATCTCCCCAATTATATACATTAATTGTTGGTCTTTTATCCCCGCACCCAACTGAAACAATTCCGATTATAACTACAAGTAAAATCACTACCTTTGATTTTATTCTTTTCAAATTAAGCACCTCTTTCCATTTCACTTTTTTCTGTTCTCTTATTTATTATTAACAACATTATCATTAGGCTAACAAACATTAAAGTTGACAATGCATTTATTACAGGATTTATTCCACGTCTGGTCATAGAAAATATTTCAATACTTAAATTGGAAACACTATTCCCTGTATTAAAAAAAGATACAACAAAATCATCTACTGATAGTGTAAATGCCATTAGTCCACCTGTTATTATACCTGGCATTATCTCAGGTATAACTACCTTTCGTAGGGCATAAAATGGTGTTGCTCCAAGATCCATAGCTGCTTCAGCTAAGTGTTTGTTCATCTGCTTTAATTTAGGCAGTACAGATAGTATCACATAAGGTGTACAAAATGTCACATGGGATAAAAGCATGGTAGCAAACCCAAATTCTATTCTTAGAAATCTAAATAAGGCCATAAGGGATACTGCCGTAACTATATCAGGATTTAATACTGGAATATAATTTAAGTTTAAAATTATTTTTTTATTTAAACCTGGCATATTATAGATACCAATCGCAGCAAATGTGCCTATAACTGTAGATATAATTGCGGAAAGTACTGCTACCAGTAAAGTATAATAAAGAGCTTTTAAAATTTCTGCATCCTTAAATAATTCTATATACCATTTTAGTGTAAAACCAGCCCATACTCCTCTTGATTTAGAGTTATTGAAAGAAAATACTATTAAAACAATGATGGGGGCATATAGAAATGAAAATATCAAAAATGTATATAGTTTTTTTATTCCTTTATTTACCATAATCCCCCACCTCCACCTTCTTTTTCCTTATCAAATTTTGATGTAAGAGCCATTGTTATAAGGATAAATACCATCAATATTATAGACATTGAAGAACCAAAATGCCAATCTCCTGTCCATCTAAATTGTTGCTCTACAAGATTTCCAATTAAATTATATTTATTTCCCCCCAACAAGCTTGATATTATAAATGTACTTACAGCTGGTATAAATACCATGGTTATACCTGTTATAATTCCTGGAATACTAAGTGGAAGTATAACCTTTCTAAATACTTTAACCTTATTAGCACCTAAGTCCTCTGCTGCTTCAATTAAACTATTATCTATTTTAGTCAATATTGAATAAATAGGTAAAACCATAAATGGTAAAAAATTATACACCATCCCAAGTAAAACTGCCTTATCATTATACATTAACTCAAGTGGTTTAAATCCCAATTTTGTAACTAAGAAATTTATAAACCCATTTCTACCAAGTAAAGTAAGCCATGCATAAGTTCTTAATAAAAAGTTCATCCACATAGGTATAACAAACATTAAAATCATAATATTCCTTTTTCTGATTTTTTCTTTTGAGATAATAAATGCCATGGGATACCCAAGTATTAAACAGATAACTGTTGAAATAAATGCTAAGTTAACTGAACGACCCAATACCTTTAAATATGTTGGAGTGAAAAACCTTTTAAAATTATCTAAGCTAAACTGAAATGTAGAAAAGTTTTGGCTATCTCCCTTAGTAAAAGCAAAGTACATTATGAGTAAAAGTGGAATTACAATAAATATAACCATCCAAAGAATATAGGGATACGCCACCTTCTTCATTTTCATTCTTCCCTCACCTTCTTCATTATATGAATATTTTCAGGTAATATCATCATTCCTATTTCAGTTCCCACAGGCTTCATTATAGTACTGTGTATCATCCAATCAAGATCATTAGATTTAACTATCATTTCATAATGAACTCCTTTAAATGTTACAGAATCAACTACTCCTTTCAGTTTCCCAGACTCTAACGAAACTATTTCAATATCCTCTGGTCTTATTACTACTTCTATTTCTTCATCCTTGTCAAATCCTTTATCTACACATTGGAAATTTTCTCCAGAAAATTCAACTAAAAAGTCTTCATGCATAATTCCATTTATAATATTGCTTTCACCAATAAACTCCGCAACAAATGCATTTTTAGGCTCATTGTATATATCAACAGGTGTACCAATTTGTTGAATTTTTCCCTTATCCATTACAACTATTGTATCGGACATAGTTAATGCTTCTTCTTGGTCATGTGTAACATATATAAATGTTATACCTACCCTCTTTTGCATATTTTTTAATTCCATTTGCATATCTTTTCTAAGTTTCAAATCCAATGCTCCCAGGGGTTCATCTAACAAAAGAACTTTAGGCTCATTTACCAATGCTCTAGCTATGGCTATCCTTTGCTGTTGTCCACCACTTAATGAAGTAATTGTCCTATTTTCAAATCCTTGAAGATTCACAAGTCTTAACATTTCTTTAACTCTTTTACTAATTTCATCTTTTGGTATCTTTTTTATCTTTAATCCAAAAGCAATATTATCATATACATCTAGATGTGGAAAAAGAGCATATTTTTGAAATACTGTATTTATCTGTCTCTCATAGGGCGGTAGTCCTGTAATATCTTTTCCTTCAAATAAAACTGTACCTTTAGTTGGTTCCTCAAATCCACCTATTATTCTAAGGGTAGTTGTCTTACCACAACCACTTGGCCCTAAAAGTGTTAAAAATTCATTTTGTCTAATATATAAATTGATATTTTCTAAAACTGTAATTCCGCCAAATTCTTTTCTAATATTTTTTAATTCTATAGCGTGCATTTTATTCCCCCCCATTATCTTTAAAAACTAGGCGGTGTACTCACCCAAATAATTGAGGCCTTTGTCTTGCCTTCATTTGATATATAATGATTAGAATTAGCCTTATAATAAAAACTTTCTCCTTTTCTAACCTTATACTTTTCTCTGCCTATATTAACAAAAATACTTCCATTTATTACATATCCAAATTCTTCACCTTCATGAGGTGTATCTTCCTTTGACTGTCCTCCAGGCTCTAGTTCTAGAAGAATTGGTTCCATCTTATTTTTCTGTGCATTAGGTACGATCCACTTTAAAACATATTTTAATTCTTCATTCTCTGTTTCAAAAGCATCATCTTTTGAAAAAACTATTTTTTCATCAACAGATTCATTAAAAAACTCTTGTAAATTCGTCCCAAGTCCCTCTAAGATATCAACTAAAGTGGCTATTGAAGGAGAGGTTAAATCTCTTTCTACTTGAGATATGAATCCCTTAGTCAACTCTGACCTATCAGCTAACTCTTCTTGAGTAAGTGAATTCTGTATTCTCAGCCTTCTTATTTTGTCACCAATTTTCATAAATACGCCCCCTGTATTACTAACTATATATTAAATAATTAGTTTATCTTTACTAAACTTTTTTTCCAACTATCATATTATAGTCAAAATCCACAATAAAAGTCAATAGCTTTTTATAATTTTTATTTGTCTTTTATCTTTGTATTATACTCACTTATATAGTATATAGAATATTTCAAGTTTAATATACTAAGTTTTTTGTATAAAAGAAATAAACTAGCATTAAATGCTAGTTTATTCAAATAAATTATTAAATTCATTTATTATTCTATTGTAGTTATTGTCATGCTTTCTATTGCCTTATCAATAAGATAATCTATATCCAATGCTTCCTCTGACCTTTCAATATCTTCTATCTTTGGCTTTGTAACTGGATGCTTAGGTAAGAAAACTGTACAACAATCCTCAAAAGGAAGAGTAGATGTTTCAAAGGTTTCTATATCTTTTGCAATCTCTATAATGTCTATTTTATCCAGTCCTATTAAAGGTCTAAATACAGGTAATTTCACTGCTGCATTTGTTACACTAATACCTTCAATTGTCTGACTAGCTACCTGACCTAAGCTCTCCCCAGTTATTAAAGCATTTAATTTTTGTTTTTCAGCTATTCCTTCAGCTATTCTCATCATAAATCTTCTAGATAAAATCGTCATTTCCTTCTCTGGACATTTGGCATTTATTTCTTTTTGAATGTTTAATAGATTTACACTGTACATAGTTATTTTACCAGTATATTTAGATAGAATAGAAGCCAAATCTTTAACCTTTTCTTCAGCCCTTTCAGATGTAAAAGGATAGGAATGATAGTGAACTGCTGATATCTCAACCCCTCTTTTCGCCATCAAAAATCCAGCTACTGGGCTATCTATACCTCCGGATAAAAGCAGTAGACCTTTACCATTAGTACCTATTGGCATACCTCCATATCCTTTAATCTTATCTGCATATATATATACATTTTGTTTTATATCAATATATATTAATGTATCTGGATTATGGACATCTACACTTAATTCATTAAAAGTTTTGAGTACAACCCCACCCATCTGCCTAGAGAAATCTGGAGACTTTATTGGAAAGTTTTTATCTGCTCTATTAGTATCGACTTTAAATGTTTTTATCTTATCCTTTTCAATCTTACATTTTACCATTTTAAGTACAGCTTTTTCAATAACTTCTACATCTTTTCCAACTCTAATACATGGACTTATATATACAAGTCCAAATACTTTTCTCAATCTATTAATCATCTGCGGAAATTTAGTTTCTTCTGCTTCTATATAAATTTTTCCCTGTTCTTTATATATTTTTTCAAATCCTAAATCTTTTATTGATCTTCTCATGTGCTTAATTAATTGGTCTTCAAAATATTTTCTATTTAATCCTTTTAAAGCAATCTCACCTAAACTTACAGATAGCACTTTATCCACTCAATCACCTCATAGTTATTTGTCTAATTTCAGATACTGACTCCTTAAGTATCTGAACTGTATATTCAATATCTTCAATAGTATTTTCATATGAAAAGCAAAATCTTATGGCTCCTTCTATCTCTTCATTCTTTAGGCAGATACTTTTAAGCACATGACTCTTTTCTGTACCTTTAGATGAACATGCTGAAGAAGTGGATACATAAATATCTTTATCCTCTAAGTAATGTAAAAGTACCTCCCCCCTTACATGATTAAAAGATATATTTAATATATATGGAGAAGAACTTTCATCTAATGAAGTATTAAGTCTTATATCTTGGATCTCTTCTTTCACCCTATTTGCAAGATATTCTTTAAGTTTAAACGCATGCTTGGATTCATACTCGAAATTCTTTGTCATTATTCTTACAGCCTCACCAAATCCAATAATACCAGTCAGATTTTCAGTTCCTGATCTTAATCCTTTCTCTTGGTTTCCTCCAAAAACTATAGGAGAAAGAATATGTTTTTTATCTATATACAAACCACCTATTCCCTTTGGTCCATAAATCTTATGTCCACTAAAGGAGTAGCTATCTATACCCCATGCTTTCAAGGATAAACCTACTTTCCCAAATCCTTGAACTCCATCAACATGTAATAATGTACTGGGGTTTACTGAATTGATAATCTTTTTTATTTCTGCTATAGGCTGTATAGCTCCTATTTCATTATTAACATGCATTACAGATACTAGAATAGTATCTTTTCTAATAGAATTTTTCAATTCTTCCAAAGATATATAACCAAGGCTATCCACATTTAGATAAGTAATATCAAAACCTTGAATTTCATAGTTTCTCATTATGTTTAATACGGAAGAATGTTCTATCTTCGTAGTAATTATATGTTTACCTCTCTTGCTAAATTTATTTACAATACTTTGAATAGCTATATTGTTGCTTTCTGTACCTCCAGAAGTAAAATAAATCTCATTATTATCTACATTCAAATATTTAGCAATATATTCTCTAGCTTCTTTTATTTTTTTTTCCGACTTCATACCAAGTCTATGAAGAGATGAAGGATTACCAAAATCCTTCTCCATACTTTCACTAACAATATTTATAACTTCTTTCCTTGGTTTTGTAGTGGAACAATTATCCAAATAAATCAAATATTATACACCTCTTCTAATTAGTATCCCAATTCTTCATCTACCAAATAAATATGAATATTAGTTGCTCCAGGTTTTTTATGGATTATAACTTCTGTTTTACAAATTCTTTGTGGTGAATCACAATCCATACATTTTCCAGTATAAGTACAAGGAGTACTAAGATTTAGTCGTTTAGCATTCATTGGTGCAGCAATGTTTCTAATTCTTTCTATAGCTTCGTTATAATCTTTACATATTTTATTTCTTCCGACAACTATATATACATCTTTATGTCCATAAATCATAGATGCAACTCTATTACCATTTCCATCCATATTCACAAGCTTACCGTCCATAGTCAAAGCATTGGTACTTGTAATATAAGTATCTGTATTTATAGCTTTTGTAACTGCGTTTTCAACATCCTTTTTCCAATGCCAATAAACTTTATTACCATTATCTTTTAAATCCTCATATATTCCCATATCTTGAATTGTCACAGAACCACCTATACCTATAGATTCTTCTTTTCCTATTTGAGATAGTAGTTCTTCTCTTGCTTCCAAAGTGCTATTAAATATCTTTACTATAAAACCATTTTTTGATAATACCTTTTCTAATTCCAAAAATCTATTATCCATTTTTAAATCCTCCTATATTAACTATATCCTATTATACTATTATACAAGATTTATATATTATATTAAAGCCAAATTATAAATCTAAAATACAATATAGAGTAATTTCAGCATTATGTAAACCTTATGTCGTAAAATGAATTTTTTAAAAAAACCCTTGCATATTTTGTCGGTATTTGCTATAATTTATATGTGGTTATCCCCCTGGTAACCTCAAATAAGATCTCTATTCCCAATACCCCTTTTGAACGGTTTATTTACATCCAAAACGGGTGAAGACTCCATTAGGAGTCTTTTTTTTATGTAATTATTTCCCCTTTATATTTTATAGTATCTTAAAGTATGCTATATTAATATTGTACTTAAATTTTAATATAATTAATTGGAGGTATATAATATGTCTAATAAAAATAAGGTAGCTATAATATTTACTGGTGGTACTATTTCTATGAAAATTGATCCTCGTATTCATGCTGCTATACCTGCATTAACTTCAGAAGAAATTATTAGTATGGTTACAAACATCGAAAATTTTTCTGAAATTGAAGTAATTAACTATGCAAATATACCTAGCCCTCATATTACTCCATCTATGATGATGGAAATAGCTGATTTAGTCAAACAAACCATAACTAGAGATGATATTACAGGTGTCATAGTAACCCATGGTACAGATACTCTTGAAGAAACTGCTTATCTTCTTGATTTAATAATTAAAACAGAAAAACCTATAGTAGTAGTCGGTGCCATGAGAAATAGTTCTGAACTTGGATATGATGGTTCCAGCAATCTTTCTGCTGCTTTATGTACTGCCATCTCTAATAAGGCTAGAAATAAAGGTGTTTTAGTAGTAATGAACAATGAAGTAAATGCTGCTAGCGAAGTTACTAAGACTAATACATTATCTTTAGATACTTTCAAGTCTCCAGAATTTGGTCCCTTGGGAATTGTAGATAATGATGAAGTTATATTCTACAGAGACATGATATCCCACCAATTCATTGATACTAATATTATAGAAGAAAAAGTAGGATTAATAAAATCTGTTCCTGGTATGGAATCGGATATATTGGATTTTTACATAAACTCTGGATATAAGGGTATAGTTATTGAGTCCCTAGGTAGAGGAAATCTTCCTCCTCAAATGATATCGGGTATTAAAGAGGCAATTAGTCAAAATATTCCTGTAGTCATGGTATCTAGATGTCCTACAGGTAGAGTTTTGGACTCCTATGGATATGAAGGAGGAGGTAAACATTTACGTGAATTAGGTATAATCTTTGGAGGTAATTTGCCAGGACAAAAAATAAGAATAAAACTTATGCTTGCCTTAGGGTCAACAAAAGATATGCATAAAATTAAGGAAATAATAGAGCAAAATCTATTTAACTAATAATCTTAAAGGAAAAAGGTTTATTATAGCCTTTTTCCTTCCTTTCTATATCTTCCTCTAGTTTTATAATTTAAAAATTTTTCAATTTCAATTATATTATCTTCCAATTCCTTAACCTTTTCTTCCAATCTATTTATTACTATTTCTAAATTCTTGGAATACTCATGAGCTTCTTTTTTTTTACGGGAACTTCTACAACATTATCTAAAGGTCCAAAACCCATAAATCTTATTTCTGGGTATATACTGCCAAAAGAATATTGTAGCTGAACATCATCCTTTGGAGTTATGGTTAAATACTTATATCTAACAAAGTCTATATCCCTTGATTCATTCCACATATATAAGATTTGTTCCCAAGATTCACCCTTATCTTCACTGCATCTACTCATTATTTTATTTAATTCTACCCAAGTAATCCATAGCTTATTTTGAAAAAATATTATATTTGGATGAGATGAACTTCCCTCATTTGATATAGTTTCCTCATTATATCTTATATATTTTCCATTATCATAATGGAACTTATTATATTTTATTACTAAATTACCAAAACTATATTCACAATAAATTAAATGAATAATATCATCCATTATACATATATCTAAGAACAGTTTATCATTTTCTGTATCAACTAAAACACTCTTACTACTCCACTCTAATTTATCAACACTAAATTCCTTCAATTCTATTACCTTATTGTTGCTATAATATGACAATAAAATATTATTATCAGTTTGAATTAATTTAATAGGATTCAGAACCTTATTTACAGTAATTTCTCCCACCATATAATCATTCCACTTGTTTCCCTTATAATAATAATGATGAATCTTATATTTTTCTTCAACATCTAATGCCTTTATTAAATAAAATATATGAATTACTTCATCCTTTATTATAATATTTAAATCAAATACTTCTGGTAATCCATCTAATGTAAGCTGTATTTCTTCTTTTTTCTTTTCTCCTAATATATTCAAAATAAGATGTCCTTCTTTATTTTGGTATAATATATAAATATTATTTTTCAAATCAATAGCTATATCATATTCTTCAAGTGCATCTTTAACTATAATCTCTTTGCTATTAATATTTATATCACTTGTAATTCTTTCTAATAAAATATCTTCCTTTGATTTTCTAAATAGCATAATATTGTTCGAGTCCATTTCAGCAATAGTCCATTTATCAGTATAAAAAGTCATTTAAACACCACCTTTTTATCATTCTTAATAAAATATTAAACTTTCTCTCTATTAATAGATATTATCTTTCTATGTCTTATATTCCCATTTTTATTTGTAACAGAATAATAACCAATAGAATATATTATCAGTGAGAAGAGAAAATATCTTATTTAAAAAGGAGGAAATATAATGCATTCAAATATATTACCAGAAGAACTTAATCAAAATATTACTGATAGATGTTGTGTTGGAACTACAGGTTGTGAATGGGATGGTACCCTAAGAAGAGTAGTAACTGAACCTATATTTGTACAAAAAGTTTATGATGCAACTCTTGTGAACTTACAAGCTTTAAGTACTGTTAGCAATGTAAGATTTACACCAAATTTACCCCAAGGTTCAAGAATCATAAGAGTTTTAGATATTAGATGCAGAAGATTTTTTAATCCTGCTAATATAAATGACCCTCGCAATTTAGTTGTAAATCCAGAAACAGTTCTTTCAGGTGGAGAATTTGTTAGAGATGCACAAGGTAATTTTGTAGAAGTAGTAGGACCAGATGGAATTCAAAATCAAAAACTAATATTTGCTGATACAACTGTATGTGATGATGAAGGTAGAGGTACTCCAGTATTTGGTACTCAAAGAATTTGCCTAAGAGGAAATGTTTTAGTAGAAATTGATGTTTTAGTTTTAAGTGCCAATGGAAGAAGAAGTACTGTTACATTATCAGCTAATGTTCCTATCGCACCAGCTAATTCACCTATAATACTAACTAACTTTTTCGAGCTATGTATACCTTCAGTATTTAATTCTGCCTTCTTCCCAAGATTTGCCGAATTCTGTAATATCTTATGTGAAACAAGACTAGGTACCAATAGTATTGCTAGAGATATACGTATAAATCCAGAAACTGGAGAAGTAAGAATAGATTTAATCATTGCAATTTGTATATCTTGTGAAAAGAAAATAATAGTTCCAGTTCAATTGTGTGTACTTTCAACAGGATTTACTGAACTATCCCCAGAAACTTCACCAATTTGTACAACATTCCCAACTTTATTCCCAAGACAAATCGATGAAGATAGTATAGGTGGAATTGAAGACCCAGGAAAACCTAATCGTCCTGGTTGCAGAAGAGGATTTAGAGCCCTAGACACAGAAGAATTTGTTGAAGAAATAGACGTAGATATTGAATAAAAATAGAAGAGGTGCTTATCTATCAGCACCTCTTTTATTATCCTTTAATCAAATTACCACTAATCTCCATTTTCTTTAATATTCTCGATGCAAATAAAGAAATAATTACTGCTACTCCCACTCGTACACTCAGTAAAAACCAAAGATTAGCCCCCACTACTACAAATAATAGTGTATCTTCAATCACTGCATGACAAGCGATTAAGAATATCATTAAGGTATATAAGTCTTTTCTACTTAGATTATTCTCTTCTGCACTCTCTATAATAACTCCAGCACCATAAGACAATCCAAATATTAATCCTATAATTAAAGGAAAAACAGCTACATTGGATATATCAAAAAAATTAGCAATAGGCTCCAGCTTTCGAGATAATTTATCCAATATTTTTGAATCCTTAAGAATTTCCATAAATATCATCAATGGAATAACAATTTTAGCCATTGTAATTACTGATCCCAATGCCCCCATAAAACTGTCTTTAATATATAACCAAAAATTCATCTATTTCACTCCTATAAAAGAATATTTAATATTAATCCGGAAACTATTGCCAATGCAAGTCTAATACTTATTACAACAAATAAATTCACTCCGGTTTTTTTAGCAACAGCTGTTTCTAAAAATAGGCTATGAGAAAATGATAGCATAATTGCTAAGATAGTTATTTGTTTAATATCCAAAGTTAAACTTGTAATTGCACCTATTCCTGCATATAAATTAATACAATTCCCCAATACAAGAACTAAAGATGCTTCTCCAGGCAGCCCTAATAATTTCATAGCAGGTTCAAACCACATTGAAATCATATCTAATATTGGTGTCATCTTAAGAAAGGTAACAAAAAAATATACAGGAACTACTATTTTTGTCAATTTCCATAAGGTAATTAACCCCTTTTTAAATCCCCTTATTGTACTATCCATACTCACTTATATCAACCTCTTCTTATTAGAAAATATTATATCTTTACTGCTCATTTATAAAGTCTTGTAAGAAATAAAGTAAATAATCTATAGTAAAATTAATTTCTTCCTTAGGTAAGACTTTATTATCTAAGGAATATCTAATATAGTTATTAAATTCCTCAATACCATTAAAAGGTAATTCTATTTCAGATAATAATGTCCTCATTCTAACTTTTCTTTCAACATTACCCATTTTAGACAAGGACCTATTAATATACTGTATTAAAGAATCAACAATTTGTTCTAAATACTCTTGTGTAATCTGTATATCATCCTCTGAAAACAATATTTTATTATCTAATAATTTGGTATCATTGTAATAAGTAAGTATTTTTTTAGTATAAAGTAAATCTTCATCTAACTCAACATAGCTAAAGTTTTCTCTTTTTAATGCCTCAGAGTTTAAAATATTAAATTCTTCTAAATCCATAAATATATCTTCTTCTATTTTTTTTATTCCTTTTTCAATTATACTATTAAGTTTATCTATACTTTCTTTGTTTTCATTTGTTATGGTTTCCATCCATCTTTCATGTATTCCTCTAATTTCCTCAGATATTGAAATATCCTTTTCCAAAGTAATGACTATAATCATATTGCTTATCAAACCTAATCTCAATATATAGTCGAATATTTCATTGATTTCTTTAGTCAAATTAATTATTTCTTTTACTATAGTATCTAATTCATCTAAGTCTTTATCTGATAATTTTATATTTCGTAATTTTTGTATTTCTCTAAAATAATAGTCAAATTTGGTTCCATATCCATCTCTTATAGAACTGTCAAACTGTTTTTTGTATTCATTAATTTGAGTTTCAACCTGTACTTTTGTATATAATCTTAAATTTCTCATTATAGTATCTTTAAGTATATCAAAGTAATTTTCTTTTACTAATCTCATAGGGAGTGTTAAAACTACCTGTGAAATAATATAAATATATTTATAATAATCATCTTTTAACTTATTTAAGATATCATTTATTATAGCAATTAGTTCCTCTACTCTATTAATATTATAAGGTATATTTTCATAATCTTTTTTAGACAATATCTTAATCCCATACTGATCAACTAATTCTCCTATATAAGACAACTCTATACTATATCCATCTATAATTGAAGATAATTCGTAGATTTCTTCTCTGATAGACATTATTTCATCTAATTGTAAATCTTTTTTTTCATCTAATTCATATATAGACTTATTCAATAAATTTATAGATTTATTTATGTAATAATCTAATGCATTAAGTTCACTAATTAATCCCTTATTCTCATTTTGATTCCTATCTTTTAACATATTTTTAAGTATATTTATTCCATTAAAAGCATTTAAATAACTAGATTCCTTTATAAGTTTAAGCTGTTTTTTATTTAAGAATATAATATTATCTCTTATTTCTTCATTAGACATCTTAGCAACATCTTCTATATTAATCATAATTCATCTTATCTCCTTTCGATCTTAAAATTCTTCTATATACAAGCTTTGATTTTATATCTGTTTAAAGGTATAATGGAAATATCAACATCATTATTATAACATAATGAAAGCTTAGGGTGAATTATTTATGGAAACTATAACTAATATAATTTCTCATTCTTTAAATATACAAAATTATTTTGGCATCAATAAAGTGGGTTTTATTGATATTGAAACTACTGGATTAAATAGAAATAGCAATATGATCTATTTAATAGGAGTTTTGTTTTTTGATTCTAATGCTGGAACTTGGACACTAAATCAATATTTTGCTAACAGTATAGATGAAGAGCAAACTTTACTAGAAGAGTTTATAAATAATATCTGTGATTTTGATAGAATTATTACTTTTAATGGAGAATCCTTTGATTTACCATTTATAGAGTGCCGCCTAAAAAAATATGGAATTGATTATATCTTTGATAAAACAAAATCCTTTGATTTATATCAAATAGTCAAAAAAAATAAGTACTATCTAAATCTCCCAAATTTAAAGTTAAAAACTATTGAACTCAGTCTAGGATTTAACAGGGAAGATAAATACTCTGGTTATGATTGTATTGGTTTTTATTACAATTATATAAAATCTAAAAATATATCACTGAAAGAAAATATACTAAAACATAATTATGATGACCTCGCCCATATGTTAGATATAATTAAGATATTAGACATATTAGAGGATAAAAAAAGTTTCTATATTAATTTACACAACAAATCTATAAAATTTACCATTGAAAATATGGGAATAAAAGGCGATATGTTAAATATTAGTGGCTTTTTAAATCATCCCTTAATAAAAAATATAAAACATTATAATGAAATTTATAATGTTAGTACTAAAAACCTTAACGAATTTGATATATATATAGAAGTAAAACGCGGTTATATAACCAAAGAAGAACAATGTATATATATAGATACTTCTGAATTTGATAAACTTAATAATCTAAATGATACATTAGATTGTAAATTGCCATCTAATATTTTTATATTGATCATTGAAAAAAAATATTGTATTAATAATATTAAAAATTTACTTATAGAAATTTTCAAAGATATATTTAAATAATAAATAAAAAAACAGACACCTTGGTCTGTTTTTTTTGGTGGGCCTTCAGGGACTCGAACCCCGGACCTACCGGTTATGAGCCGGGCGCTC
>NZ_DAMCHJ010000024.1:0-26277 GCF_032104385.1 Tissierella sp. | reverse complement strand
CTAGCATTTAATGTGTAAAAATAGCCCTTTAATAGAACTACAGTAGAATGTAAATAGGCAAGGCTCCTGGATTAATAACGCAAGGAAATACCCTTTAATAGAACTACAGTAGAATGTAAATCTAGTATTCTATATCTTCTGTAACTAGACGCATAACCTTTAATAGAACTACAGTAGAATGTAAATAGAAGATTTCTCTAAGTTGTATTCTTCAAAAGTTTGCCTTTAATAGAACTACAGTAGAATGTAAATGCAGAACTAGAAAAACTATATAAGAAAAATTTAACCCCTTTAATAGAACTACAGTAGAATGTAAATACCCTTATTTTGTCTTTATCTGTATCGAAAAGCATTCCTTTAATAGAACTACAGTAGAATGTAAATGAGGGAATCCGAAAGAATAGGATACATAAATCTAGCCTTTAATAGAACTACAGTAGAATGTAAATCGAGCAGAAAAAAGTAAATATTAAAACAGGTAGTTTCCTTTAATAGAACTACAGTAGAATGTAAATAGTAGACCGATAAAACATTCTATAAGTTGGGATAACCTTTAATAGAACTACAGTAGAATGTAAATGTAGAGGTTGTATTGTTCGTTCTATTAAGATTATCTCCTTTAATAGAACTACAGTAGAATGTAAATTCATAAAATTCAGAAGAATTATTTGGATTATTTTCACCTTTAATAGAACTACAGTAGAATGTAAATAGTAGAACCCCTATCAATAGATAGAAATGTCAATACCTTTAATAGAACTACAGTAGAATGTAAATTACTATGGAAGCTTGCTTTATGTATTCAAATATTTACCCTTTAATAGAACTACAGTAGAATGTAAATTTTTGATACATCACTGATACACCTTTTGTTTTTATGCCTTTAATAGAACTACAGTAGAATGTAAATGCATCAAATACCCCTGCGAATACCCCATCGTTATATCCCTTTAATAGAACTACAGTAGAATGTAAATAGGCTTGTTAGTTCTCCTATTTTAGTTTCATTATAACCTTTAATAGAACTACAGTAGAATGTAAATTAGCTTCTTCGAAATCCATAGCCATTTTACCACTAGCAACCTTTAATAGAACTACAGTAGAATGTAAATTCGTTACTATTTCCATAATTGTACCTACATCTAGCACCTTTAATAGAACTACAGTAGAATGTAAATGATGGATTAGCTATTGAAAAAATATATGGATATAAACCTTTAATAGAACTACAGTAGAATGTAAATCCCGTTACATTAAGCCCTTTTTGCATTATTACTTTTCCTTTAATAGAACTACAGTAGAATGTAAATTATTTACTTGAAGGATATAGATGTCTCCATTTCCTAACCTTTAATAGAACTACAGTAGAATGTAAATTGGTATGCTTACTATAAATGCATTAACAGCTTGTAACCTTTAATAGAACTACAGTAGAATGTAAATTAGTTAAAACTAGCAATAGAAGTATCTATAGCTAGTCCTTTAATAGAACTACAGTAGAATGTAAATTATGATAATTGGTTTAACAATTCAGGAGAGGAAAAGCCTTTAATAGAACTACAGTAGAATGTAAATGACAGAAAGGGGCGTTATTTACCGCAACATATATAACCTTTAATAGAACTACAGTAGAATGTAAATTAAGTAGATGGGAAGCTGGTATAAGAGAACCTGACACCTTTAATAGAACTACAGTAGAATGTAAATAAACAAAAAATAAAGTATTATATGATTTACTAGAAACCTTTAATAGAACTACAGTAGAATGTAAATGTTTATTCAGTGATAAAAAATATTAATACTAATTAATTAAATATTTAAAAATTGAAAGGGATAAAAAACTTCATAAAGGGTATAAGGATTAATAGATGACATAATCTTAAAATTAATAGAAAATGAATTGGAGGAATAATATGTCGAAAAACTCAATACTTAAAATTGAAAAGTTAGATTTTATGTGGGAAACTGAAGACCCATTTTTATTCTGTGCTCATCATAAAGATAATTATCCCAAGGGGAATAATAAATTGGAACCACCATCATCAGAATTATTAGGGAGAAATATAGGAAATGATTTTAGGCTAAAGGATGGTTGGAGAATGTATCATGGTAAGACCATACCAGGATTTCCAGTTCATCCTCATAGGGGCTTTGAAACTGTAACCATTGTATTGGAAGGTTTCGTAGATCATTCTGATTCTCATGGAGCAGCTGGAAGGTACGGAAGTGGAGATGTACAGTGGATGACTGCTGGAGCCGGGATACAGCATGCAGAAATGTTTCCATTAATATACAATGACAAAGATAATCCACTTCATTTATTTCAAATATGGTTAAACTTACCTAAAAAAGATAAATTTACTGATCCCCATTATAAGATGCTTTGGGCAGAGGACATTCCAGTAATAGAAGAGATAGATGAAAATGAAAAAAATACTACCATAAAGCTTATTTCAGGTAGATATAATGAGATAAAGGCATTGGAGCCAACACCGGCATCCTGGGCAAAGGATGAGAAAAACAATGTAAATATATGGATAATAAAAATGGAGCCTGATGCAAAATTTGAACTTCCGGCATCATCTAGTACTATAACTAGAAATCTATATTATTATGATGGAGAGAGCATAAATATAGATATGTCGGCAATTAATTCGTCTAATAGAATTAAGTTATCAGGGGATAGAGCGATTGTAATAACAAATGGGAATAAAGAAAGTAATTTACTTCTACTTGAAGGGGAACCTATTAATGAACCAGTTGCAGCTTATGGACCATTTGTTATGAATACTATGGAAGAAATTAATCAAGCGTCTATGGATTATAGGGAAACTGGTTTTGGTGGGTGGTCTTGGAAGTGTGAAGATCCAGTACATTCCCATGAAAAAACTAGATTTGCAAAATACTCTGATGGAACTGTTGAAAAAAGATTATAATAATAATGTTCTTTTCTAGATTTTTAGAAAAGAACATTATTATTTTTGACAAAAACAATAATCAGTAGTAAAATGATAAACATAAGTTCTGATATTAGTATAATATAGATAGGTGATAAAATGGATAAGCAAACAGATATGTTTAGTATAATAAATACAAATAATAAAACTCCAGATACAAATATTCCAGATGGAGTCAAGTTAAAGGCAAGAGAACTTTGGTGTCCTTATTGTTCGAAACCTGTTATATTCATAAAAGATAAGGAATTGGGAGTTAGGAAATGTCCTTATTGTAAAGTGAGTAACAGGGATTATAATGTAAAACAAGTAAATAAAAAATGGCTATAAATATATACCTTCATTTATATAAAGATGAAGGTTTTTTTATTTCAAGACAAATGTAAAAATATGGTGATTTTTGTCGAAGTATGTTAAAATTAACTGTAATTATATAGGAGGAATGATATAAATATAATATCTTGGGAATTGTTTACAATGAATTAATAGTATTCTATTAAATATCTGTTAAAATAAAGGAGAAGAGAAATGAAGTCTATCAAAATCAAAATGTTAATAAGTATCATATCAGTTGTATTAATAATATTTGCATCGGTTGTTGGAATTATTACAATTAATTCTTATGATATGCAGAAGAAAGATTCAATAAATTATGTAACAGCAAAGACAGAAAAATATGTGGAATTAGCACAAGGCGAGATAAACAATGCATTAATAGTTACTACAGCATTGTCTAGGTCATTTGAAGGTATGAAACAAAGTGGAAATGTAGATAGAGCTACAATAAATCAAGTTATAAAAAACACAATAGAGAATAATCCTAATTTAATAGGAGTATGGACAGTTTGGGAACCAAATGCTTTGGATGGAAATGATAATGAATATGCAAATACAGAGGGAAATGACAAAACGGGTCGTTTTGTTCCATATTGGAATCGAGGAAATGGAACTATTGACATTCAAACTTGTGATGATACATATGACAATTTAGATGAAAGTGGATTATGGTATCAGACTTCTAAGAATTCTAAGAAACCAGAGGTGTTAGAACCACAAACATATAAGCTATATGGAAAAGATATTATATTAGTTTCTGTCACAGCACCTATTATTTATAATGATAAAGTTGTAGGTGTTGCAGGAGTTGATATTTCATTAGATAGACTACAAGAAATTATATCCAACATAACTTTATATGATAGTGGATATGTTCAGCTTATTACAGGAAAAGGACTAATTTTAGGACACAAGGATAATGAAATGCTTGGAAAGAATACATTTGAACTGTTTCCTGATGAAGAAATACAAGAAATTGTGGAAAATGGGAAGCAAGCTAATTTAGAGAGAGTATCCTCAACAAATGGGCAAAAAGAATATTTTACTATAATTCCTTTAAGCATAAGTGGAACCAGTACGAAATGGTCTTTTATATCCATCATACCACGTAATGAAATATTTGAAAAAACAAGAGAATCTATAACTAGGACTATAATTACTGGGATTATAGGAATAATAATTTTGATAGTGTTTATTTTGATAATTACTAATACTATAACAAGACCAATTGTAAATCTATCTCAAGCTATTGAAAGGTTGTCAAACTTTGACTTAACATTTGATAAAAATAGTAGTGCAATAAAATACTTAAATAGGGAAGATGAAATAGGACTTATTGCTAAATCCTTATCTATTATGCATAAAAATTTTATAGATTTAATTAAAAATGTCGCTGATATTTCTAATCAAGTAGCAGCTTCGTCAGAGGAACTAACAGCTACTACTCAACAATCAGCTTCAGCATCGGAGGAAATAGCAAGAGCAATTGATGAAATAGCAAGAGCTGCTAGTGAGCAGGCAAAGAATACGGAAAAAGGAGCAATTGAAATAGACAAATTGGGAAAAGAAATAGAAAAAAATCAAGAAGACGCCATTAATCTAAATAATGCTGCTAATGAAGTTAATACGCTAAAAGATGAAGGTATTGAAATTATAGAAGAACTTGTTGAAAAAAACAATGCTACCAACAAATCCATTGCAGAAATATATGAAATTATTGAAAACACAAATGAAGGTGCAGAGAAAATAAAAAATGCTAGTAAGATGATTGGAAATATAGCAGAACAGACTAATTTATTGGCTCTTAATGCAGCTATAGAAGCGGCAAGGGCGGGAGAAGCAGGCAGAGGATTTGCAGTTGTTGCAGAAGAAATAAGAAAATTGGCAGAGGAATCTAATTCTTTCACAGAAGATATAACTGTAATAATAGAAGATTTAGCAAGTAAAACAGAATATGCAGTTATTACAGTGGAAAAGGTTAGTAAAATTTTAAAATCTCAAAATGAAAGTGTCGAATTGACCAATGATAAGTTCCATGGAATTGCTTATACAATTGAAAATGTACAGAAGGCAATAGAATCTATTGCTAAATCAGGAATGGAAATGGAGAAGAAAAAAGAAGAGATCATAGGAATAATAGAAAACTTGTCTGCTATATCACAGGAAAATGCAGCTGGAACAGAAGAATCATCAGCATCTGTAGAGGAGCAGACTGCTTCCATAGAAGAAATTTCAGGTGCAAGTGAAGCATTATCAAAATTAGCAGAAGAAATGCAAGAGAATATTGCTAAATTTAAGTACTAGATATAACATGATTAGACGTAGAAATAGACATCTGAATTTTAGATGTCTATTTTTGTAAAATTCATCTAAAAAGAAGGATTTTGAAAACTTTTGTAGAATATAAGATATAGGATTTATATTTTTAATTTTAGTAGGGGGGGAAACGATGTTTAATTTTATAAAGAAAAATCAAAAACAAGAGATTTCTATATTTGAGGGCAAAGATGATTTGGCAGAGATAAAAGAAATATCAAAAGATATAAGTGTTTTAAAGAAAAATCAAAAACATATAGTAGAAAGGCTTACTATGAAAATTGATGAAACAGCCTTTGCAACGGATAATTTAATACAAATTACATATGATTTAGCAGATCATGTGGAAGTTCAAATGGACTCAATTCATAATGTAATAGATGAAATTGGAAGTTATTCAGCACTAGCAGAGGAAGTTTATGCAAGTACAGAAAATTCTAAGCAGATTGCAGCAGATACATTGAATATTGCACATACTGGTAATGATGCTGTAAATAACTCTATTAATGCAATGAAAGAAATAGAGAAATCGGTAACTTATGCTAAAGATGTGGTAAATGATTTAAATAAAAAATCCCAGCGTATCAATGAAATGCTAAATGTCATAAATAACATTTCATATAATACAAATTTACTTGCATTAAATGCATCCATAGAAGCAGCAAGAGCGGGGGAAGCTGGGCGTGGGTTTGCTGTTGTAGCTAATGAAGTAAAGAAACTTGCAGAAAATAGTGCCAATTCAACAAACCAGATATCTCAGGTTATTAAAGAGATTAATGATGAGGTTGCTAATACCATTAACGCAATGAATGATAGTATGATTAAGATACAAGAAGGAATGGAGATTGCTGGTAATACAATGGTAGTTTTCAATGAAATAATAAATGCAATTAATAATACATCAAAGGTTACTGAAGAAATAAATAATGCTATAGCTAAGCAAACTCAGAGTTTGGAAAGCGTAATTAGTTTAACTTCTGATATGACTAATAACTCAAATAAAGTAACATCTCTTGTGGACATTGCATCTTTAAATACAAAATATGCTAAAACCTCTTTAGATATGTTATCAGGAGTATCTAAGGATTTAAAGATTATATCGGATAAATTACTAGAAAATATTGAAACACACAAAGCAGAGGAAACAATTTTAAATATATCTCTAGATTCTAAACCGTTGGAATTCAATCCTCAGTTAGCAAAGGATCAGGATAGTGCTCAAGTTTTATTTAATGTTCACGGAGCCCTTCTTTATATTGGAGCAACTGGGGAGATTTCTCCTGGAGTAGCAAAAAGTTGGTATGTGGAGGATGATGGAGTTACTTGGGTATTTAACATAAGGCGAGGAGCAAAGTTTCATAATGGCAGAGAAATAACAGCAAATGATATTAAGTATTCTTATGAAATGATGATGTCTCCAAGACTTGAGTCTCCAAATACTTGGTTTTTAAATCATATTGAAGGAGCAGAAGATTATGCAAATGGTAAAGCAAAAGAAATAATAGGTATTAGGGTGCTTGATAAATATAGACTTGCCATTAGATTAATTAGTCCCTATAGTGGATTTTTATTAAATCTAGGTCAATTCAGTACAAGCATTTTAGCAAGAGAAGATTTTGAAAAGGGAAAAATAACAGGTTGTGGTCCCTATATTTTAGAGGAAATAACTGATGAGTATTGTGTTCTTAAAGCTTTTAAAGATTACTATGGTGGTGCTCCTTATCAGGATAAAATAATTGTTAACTACAGAAATGAAGATATAGCTCAGAGTTTCATTGAAGGTAAATATGATTTCGCTACATTTAACAATAAAGAAGACCTTGAAAGGATAAAGAAATTATCGGAAGTAAATATAACCTTAAACGATGTAATGGGAACATATTATCTAGGATTTAATCTAGAGGGTAACTCTATATTTGCAAAGAGTAGAGAAGCAAGACGAGCATTAAATATGGGAATTAATAAAAAGAAAATAATAAATGATATCTTAGGTGATTTAGGAGAAGAAGCAAAGGGACCGATTCCCCCTAAGATTGTTGATAATGATTATTTACAAGGCATTTCATATAATTCTTCCATGGCCAAGGATATTCTAAATAAGGAAGGACTATATAAATCAGGAAATCCTGTAAAGGTAATTATAAGGGATGAACCAGAAACGGCTTTATTCTATAGAGTAAGTCAATATATAATTAAAGATCTAGAAGCATTGGGAATTAAGGTTGAGGTTAGTAAGATTCCTAACAAAGATTATTTAAAGTCGGATATCATTGCAAAATGTCATATATTTATAGGTAGATGGATAGCAGACACAGGAGATCCTGACAATTATTTACAACCTTTATTTAATTATAACAATCAAACAAATATTACAAGATATAATAATCCTAAAGTTGTAGAACTTATGAATAGGGCAAAAGAAATAATTAATCCTAATAAGAAAATGGAAATATATAAAGATATACAAAATATTATAGTAGATGATTATCCATGGGTACCTATTTATCATCCTAGGACAGCATTAGCTTCAAAGAGAAATATAGTTGGTGCAAGAATGAGTCCTTTAGGCATAATAAATTATGAAAATGTTTTAATACAAGAGAATAAATAATATGAGAGGCACTCTTTTGTGGAGTGTCTTTTGATATAATAGATATTATAATAATTTTAAATAATAAAAAAGGAAGATAGTATGAGCAATATAATTAAAGTATCTGTTAGAAATTTAGTTGAATTTGTTCTTCGTTCAGGAGATATAGACAATAGTTTTATGTCTATGTCAAGGGCATTAGAAGGTACTAAGGCTCATCAGAAGGTGCAGAAATCCTATGGCATTGAGTATAAGTCAGAGGTAATATTAAAACATAATGTATATTATGATGACTTTATTATAGAATTACAGGGGCGTGCTGATGGCATATTTACATTTTCTGATGAGATAATTATAGATGAAATAAAAAGTACTACTAAAGATTTAGAAGACATTGGTGAGGATTATAATGAACTTCATTGGGCTCAGGCTAAATGTTATGGATATATTTATTCAGTACAGAATGATTTGGATTATATACATATTCAACTTACATATTTTCATATAGAGTCAGAAGAAAAGAAGCTCTTTAAAAGAAAATATACACGAGAGGAATTAAAAGAGTTTTTCTTTTTTCTAACGGATAAATATATTGAATGGGCAAGTATTACTTTTTATTGGGGAGAAACTAGGAACAAATCAATAAAAGAATTATCATTTCCATTTAGCAGCTATAGAAAAGGTCAAAGAGAACTTGCTGTAGCTGCCTATAAGACTATAGAAGAAGGGAAAAATTTATTTGCTCAGGCACCTACAGGAATTGGCAAGACTATGTCTACATTATTTCCATCTATTAAGTCTATTGGAGAAGAAATTACTTCGAAAATTTTTTATCTTACTGCTAAGACCATAACTAGAAAAATTCCCATAGCATCCATGGAGATGATGACAGAAAAAGGGTTGAGGGCTAAAGCTATTGTAATTACAGCAAAGGATAAGATTTGTTTAAATGATGAGGTTAAATGTAATCCTAGAGATTGTACCTTTGCAAAGGGACATTATAATAGAGTTAATGCAGCTATAATGGATATTTTTGAAAATGAAGACTTGATTACTAGAGATGTGGCTATTTCCTATGGGAGAAAGCATAATGTTTGTCCATTTGAATTTGTTTTGGATGTTAGCCTTTGGGCAGATGTGATTATATGTGATTATAACTATGTTTTTGATCCTCAAGTATATTTAAAAAGATTTTTTGAAAATCCATTTGAAAACTATGTATTTTTAATAGATGAGGCTCACAATTTAGTAGATAGGTCTAGGGAAATGTTTTCAGCTGAAATAAGGAAAGGTAGTTTCTTGGAATTAAGGGATATTTTTAAAGAAGATTATCCTCCTATTTATAGGAGTTTAAATAAGGTAAATAGTATATTGAATAAGTTAAAGAAAGATTTAGAAATAGAAGGAGAATATTATCAAAAAGAGGAGATAGCTGATTTATACTATCCCATTAAAAAGCTTATGACAATTTTAGAACCTTGGCTTGTAGAGGAGAAGAATCATGAAGAATATGATAAAGTCTTAGAACTTTATTTTAATTTACTAACTTTTAATAAGATTTCGGAGCTTTATGACAATCATTATGTGACCTGTATTAAGGAAATATCTAAAGATTTAATATTAAAGCTATATTGCGTTGACTCATCTTATTTATTAAAAGAGGCTTTAGATAGAGGAAGAGCTTCCATATTTTTTTCAGCTACTTTAACTCCTTTAGAGTATCATATGGATTTACTTGGAGGTAAAGAGGGAGATTATAATATAAAACTTAGTTCTCCTTTTCCAAGGAAAAATCTGTGTCTTATGGTTGGTAATAATGTTTCTACAAGGTATAGGGATAGGGAACGTACTTACATCCATATTGTCAGATATATAGAAACCTTTATTTCTGCTAAAGAAGGAAACTACTTTATATTTTTTCCTTCTTATGCTTATATGACCACAGTATATAATTTGCTTATTAATAGAAATCAAGATTTGAATATAATTATACAAAATGGTAATATGTCTGAAATTGAGAGAGAAGAGTTTTTATTCAAATTCGAAGTAGGAAATAATATTATTGCCTTTGCAGTAATGGGTGGCATTTTCTCGGAAGGTATAGATCTAACAGGTGAAAAGCTTATTGGAGCCATAGTAGTAGGCGTGGGTCTACCACAGATTTGTTTCGAGAGAAATATAATTAAAGATTATTTTACACATAATTTAGGTGAGGGATATGAATATGCTTATGTATATCCTGGCATGAATAAAGTATTACAAGCAGCAGGGAGAGTAATTAGATCTCCAGAGGATAGGGGAGCTATTTTGCTTATAGATGATAGATATGGAACAAGTAAATATAAGTCCTTATTTCCCAATGAATGGTTAGGATTTAAAAATGTAAGGAATGATATGACTATAGAGAAGATTTTAGAGAAATTCTGGGAATGAGTAGTTTTCTCAATTTGCCTTTATACTTGTAAATATCATAGGTTTTTTGTATAATTATTTCATTAACAAGAAATAAGATGGAGTATTGTATTAGGCAGGGGGACCTTTCATTTGTCTTCCTGTCATATTTTTTGGAGGTGTAAGATGGTTAAGAGAAACGATTTAATTGAATTTGAAATAAAGGAAGTAGGGTTTCCAAATAAAGGTAAAGCTATATACGAAGAACATAATATTAAGTTCAAAGGTGGAATAGAGGGACAGAAAGTACAAGCAAGAGTCAGTAGAAAGAGAAAAGGCTATATTGAAGCTAAACTCATAAATGTACTTGAGAAATCTCCCCTTGAAACTGAGGTATCCTGTTCTCATTTTGGATTTTGCGGTGGATGCACTTACCAATCCTTATCCTATGAAAATGAATTGAAATTAAAGGAAAGACAAGTAAGAGAATTGTTTAAACAAGAGGGTCTACATGTTAATTTTTTAGGCATAGAGAAAAGTCCTGTAGTAAATGGATATAGAAATAAAATGGAATATACCTTTGGTGATGAAGAAAAAGATGGCCCATTAGCATTAGGACTTCATCGTAAGGGTAGATTTTATGAAGTAGTTAATGTAGGAAATTGTAATATAGTGGACAGTGATTTTACCAAAATAATTGCCGCTGTTCTGAACTACTTCCAAGAATTAAATACTACTTATTATAATAAAAAGTCACATACAGGCTTCCTAAGACATCTAGTAGTCAGAAAAGCATTATCTACAGGAGAAATACTTGTAAATTTAGTGACATCCAGTCAAGGAGAACTAGATAAAGAAGGATTTGTTCATAGATTAAATAGCCTTATAGTTATGGGAAAAATAACAGGCATACTTCATACTACTAATGACAGCTTGTCTGATGTAGTAAAGGCAGATAAACTTGAGTTATTATACGGTAAGGATTATATTGTTGAAGAAATGCTAGGATTAAGATTTAATATATCACCGTTCTCTTTCTTTCAGACCAATACCTTTGGTGCTGAAAAATTATATTCAATGGTAAGAGAGTTTGCAGGAGATATAGATGATAAGGTGGTATTTGACTTATATTCAGGCACTGGTACAATTGCTCAAATAATGGCACCTTTGGCTAAAAAGGTAATAGGTATTGAAATAGTAGAAGAAGCAGTAGAGAAGGCTCGTGAAAATGCAAAGCTAAATAATTTAGAGAATGTAGAGTTTATAGCTGGAGATGTGCTAAAGTCTGTAGATGATTTAAAAGAGAGACCAGATTTAATAATTATAGACCCACCAAGGGACGGAATTCATCCAAAGGCTATAAATAAGATTATAGACTTTAATCCAAAGGTATTTGTATATGTATCTTGTAATCCTATTACTTTAGTAAGGGACTTGAAAGTGTTTATTGAAAGAGGATATAAAGTAGAGAAGGTAAAATGTATTGATCAGTTTCCTAGGACTCCTCACGTTGAGAGTATAATTCTGATGACGTATTGTGGTTCAGAGGAAAGAAATAGGATTTGACCACAACATATAGTGGTTTGAGGGTGATTTTAGAGCAAAAAATGAGTGAAAAAACACCTCTTTTTGACCCCGTTTTTAAAGGTGTTTTATAGATGACATAGGGTAATTTGAGTGATGACATGGTAGAAATGAAGAAAACAGGGTGGATAGATTGAATAATAATCTGATGGATTTTGGTGGGATAGTTTTGTATTTTAGATCTCCTTGGTTTGCAACTTGGTTCACTCAAGATACAGAAGCAATAGGGAAAATTGTAACTGCTTTGCGCATTGATGCTTTTGCTCAAATTCCATTGGCAGTTAGCCTTATTTTTGCAGGAGCTTTACAAGGATCTGGTAATACTAAATCTTCTCTTTATAGTACAGCTATCGGGATGTGGGGTATACGAGTTTTAGGTGTAAAAATGGGAATAGATATTGCAGGGGTATGGATATCTATTCTTATTGACCTCACTATTCGTTCTGTCTTTTTGACTATTCTATTTAGGGATAGAACACAAAAAGATGTTGAGTTTAACGATATTTAATGAAATAATTTAAAACCACTCTTTTATGGTACTGTAACCGTAAGCAGGTGGTTTTAAAATGTTTCAAATAATTATTAAAAATACTTGAATAAATGTTCATATGACTATTGACATATGAGAACAATAATAATATAATAAACATACAATATATGAATGGTTGCTCAAGTGTTCAAATGAAATACTTTAAAAAGAGGTGATAATATGAGTGAAAAATTTAATTCAATTGAAAGATGTGACTGCAATGTAATTCATGAGGATATTGTAAATCAAGTCAGAGATAAAATGCCTCAAGAAGAAAGCCTTTACGATTTAGCAGAATTATTTAAAGTATTTGGAGATTCAACACGAATCAGGATACTATGGGCTTTGAATGAAGCTGAAATGTGTGTTTGTGATATCGCTGTATTGCTTAACATGACACAATCAGCAATTTCGCATCAATTACGAGTTTTAAGGCAAGCTACTCTAGTGAAAAACAGAAAAGAAGGTAAAGTGGTATATTATTCTTTAGATGATAATCACATAAAGCATATATTTGACCAAGGTTTAATTCATATCAATGAAAAGTAATAATGCAATAAAATAGGATGTTTTTTCAGAATAATTGAATGTCTATTCAAGTATTCACATAAGATAAGCAATGTTTTAAGAAAATTTGAAAAAGACTTGGAGTAAATATAACAAAATAATAAATAATATTTAGGGGGACTTAATAATGAAAAAAAGATTTATACTTGAAGGTATAGAGTGTGCAAATTGTGCAGCAAAAATGGAGAATGCTATTAATAAGCTTGATGGTGTGAAGGAAGCCACTGTAAACTTTATGACACAAAAACTTGTTATTGAAGGTGAGGATGAAAAAATGCCTATAATTGTACAAGAAGCAGAAAAAATCGTTAAAGATATTGAATCACATGTTGTTATGAAAAAAGCTTAAAGGAGTTGAGGTAGCATGAAAAAACGAATTTGGAGAATAATTATTGGTGCAGTGGTGTTTGCTGCAGCAATAATTATAAATATTGAATGGTTACAGATCGCTATGTTTGTAATCAGTTACGTTATTGTAGGTGGGGATGTAGTAAAAAGAGCTGTAAGAAATATTTTTAAAGGTCAAGTTTTCGATGAAAACTTTTTAATGAGTATTGCAACAATTGGTGCATTTTTAATCGGTGAGTATCCTGAAGGTGTTGCAGTTATGCTGTTTTATCAAGTTGGAGAACTGTTTCAAAGCTATGCAGTTGGTAAGTCGAGAAAGTCAATTGCAAGCCTTATGGATATTCGACCAGATTATGCAAATGTTAAAAAAGGCGATGAACTTGTTAGGACTGACCCAGATGAAGTACAAATTGGAGATATTATTGTAATTAAAGCAGGAGAAAAAATTCCCCTTGATGGCAAGGTAATTGAGGGATATTCAATGATTGACACATCAGCTCTTACTGGCGAGTCTGTCCCTCGTGAAGTAGAAGTTGGAAGTGATATCCTAAGTGGCTGCATCAACATTAATGGAGTTATTACAGCAGAGGTTACCAAGGAATTTGGAGAATCTACTGTAAGTAAAATTCTTGATTTAGTTGAAAATGCAAGTAGTAAAAAATCCAATTCAGAACAATTTATTACGAAATTTGCGAGATATTATACACCAGTTGTGGTTATAATTGCAGCCTTACTGGCTATTATTCCACCTCTTATTATAGAGGGGGCAACCTTTAGCGTCTGGATATACAGAGCATTAGCATTCTTAGTAGTTTCTTGTCCGTGTGCTTTAGTTGTTTCAATTCCTTTAAGTTTCTTCGGTGGAATAGGCGGAGCCTCAAGGAAAGGTATTTTAGTCAAGGGTAGTAACTATTTAGAGGCATTAGCAGAAACTGAAATTGTTGTTTTTGATAAAACTGGAACATTAACGAAAGGTGTATTTAATGTACAAGAAATTCATCCAGAAGGAGTTTCCAAAGAAGAGCTACTTGAATTAACTGCATATGTGGAAAGCTATTCCAATCATCCGATTTCGCTTTCACTGAAACGTGCATACGGCAAAGAAATAGATAATGGACGTATTTCAGATGTGGAAGAGATATCAGGTCATGGTGTTGTTGCAACAGTAGATGGAAGAAAGGTTATGGCAGGAAATATCAAACTTATGAAAATGATGGATATTCCTTATTTCAAGGGAGAGCTGATCGGTACTGTTGTACATGTTGCTGTGAATAAGCAATATATAGGTTATATTACAATTGCTGATGAGGTAAAGCCAGATTCAGCACAGGCAATCAAGGAACTTAAAGCAGCTAATATTAAACAAACTGTCATGTTGACAGGTGATAATAAAAGTGTAGGTTCAAAAGTTGGTAAAGAGCTTGGTCTTGATAAAGTTTATGCAGAACTGTTGCCAGCAGATAAGGTTGAAAAGCTAGAAGAATTATTTTTACAAAAATCTAAAAAAGGTAAAATTGCTTTTGTCGGTGACGGAATCAATGATGCACCTGTATTAGCTCGTGCAGATATTGGAATAGCAATGGGTGGTTTAGGTTCCGATGCAGCCATTGAAGCTGCCGATGTTGTAATAATGACTGATGAACCATCGAAAATTGCTACTGCAATGAGGATTTCTAAAAAGACATTAAAAATTGCAAATCAAAACATAGTATTTGCAATTGGAATAAAAATAATTGTTCTTATTTTGAGTGCTTTTGGATTAGCTACTATGTGGGCAGCTATATTTGCAGATGTAGGTGTAACTATCATCGCAGTACTAAATGCTTTTAGAGCTTTGAATGTAAAGAATCTATAACAGTACAAAAAATGTTTTTTAATCGCTGATTAAGAGTGTAACATATCTTGAACAGCGATTTTGCTACAACCCTTTTCGCAAATAGATTTATATAATGTTTTTGTAATATTGATAATAAAAACGAGATACTAAAGATACTAATTAAAGAAAGAGGTGGTATCTTTATGAAAGAAAAACAGTAAGAACTTATTCTTGAAGGCTTAAATTGTGCAAACTGTACCAAAGTTGTTTAAAGAGCATTTAAGAATATCGGTAGAGTTGGAAGTTTTTGATGGAAATTTTCTAATGACAATTACAACTGTGGCACATTTATTATTAGAGAATATCCTGAAGGTGTTTCTGTAATGTTCTTTTCAAGTAGGAGAATTCTTTCAAGATGTGGCTGTTAATCGCTCGAGGAAGTCTATCTCAGCATTTATGGATATGAGACCAGACTACTCAAGCCTTAAGGAAGGGGAAGAGATAAGAAAGGTATCCCCAGAGCAAGTTAAGGTTGGAGATAAAATAATCATAAAACCTGGAGAAAAGGTTCCATTAGACGGCAACATAGTGAAAGGAAAATCTATTGGTTGATACTTTAGCGTTAACAGACTATGTCGGAAGCTGTTATTGCAGATGTAGGTGTTTCTATCCTTGCTATTATAAATGCTATGAGGATTATGAGAACTAAAGATAAATTATAAAATATATTAAACTAGAAAGGATGTAATCAAAATACCAGCAATCACACCTATGACAATTCCGATGGTAGATAGCCTACCTTTCCATGTCTCTCTGGCATTCGGTAGAGTTTCACTGCAAATTATGTATAGAATCATTCCACTAGCAAATGCAAGACTTATACTGATTACAACAAGTGAAATTTTACTTATTATACCTCCAAGTAAAGCTCCTAAACCCATCGGAATTGAAGTTATAATAGATATGATAATAAGAGAAAATGTGCTTAGGTTACTTTCTCTAAAAAAAAGCCCTATTGCAAGTCCTTCAGGTATCCCATGTAGTATTAAAGCTATAGCTAGATGAATGCCTTTTATTGGAGAAGTTGATAATAAAGATCCTAGTGCAATACCACTTGGGATATTGTGTATTCCTATAGCTATGGCCATAAAGATGCCCGCTTTCATAAATCTGTTCTTTTTATTATCAAAAGTAGAAATGTTAACGTGATCTAGTTTTCCATCTAATAATACAGCTAAAATTAGTCCAAAAGTAATTCCAATTAAAGCTACATAAATACTGCCTGCCTCAAATGACTCTGGAAGTAAGTCAAAACAAACAATGGATAACATCAATCCACCAACAAAACCAATTACAGTTCCTTTAAAGCGTCTCCCCCTATTTTTAATAAAAAATGAGAATAAAATACCAGTAAGAATTCCCATCCATGCTGTAAAATAGCCCGAACCCACTGTAATTAGTATTGTGTTCATAATTTTACTCATATCATTATCACTCCCAAAATATTTTATATCTATTACATTATTACTATAAGTTTAAATTAAGAACAATAATTAATGATGATATTGTATAATGGTTATGATAATTAAATGGCGCTAATAAACAATTTTGATACAATGAATATGTGAACAACAAATATTCAAGTATAGTTAATATAAGTAATTAGTATATACGCTTAAAATATCTGTAATAATATTGAATGAAGATGAAGTATGAGATTAGAAAATTTATTAAAAAAATAAGGGTATATTTACTAGATTAGTACCTAAAATAATTGGAGGGAAATTATGTTTTATATTTTATTAGCTATTATATTATTATTTATTGACCAGTATACCAAGTATCTAGCAGAACTGTATCTTAAGCCAATTGGTTCATATCCTTTAATACAAGATATATTTCACTTAACCTATGCAAGAAACACTGGAGCTGCATTTAGCATATTACAGAACAAACAAACTTTTTTAATAATTATATCATCGATTGTTGTTTTAGGTCTAATATTCTATTTAATAAAAAACTTAAGAAAAAGTATGTTTCTATTCAACTTATCTCTTGTTTTTATAATATGTGGCGCACTGGGAAATTTAATTGATAGGGTTAGATTAAATTTTGTAATTGATTTCTTTAGCTTTACATTGATAAATTTTGCAATTTTTAATTTTGCAGATATATTTGTAGTTTCAGGCACAATATTGTTATCATATATGATTTTGTTTCAAGAATTTAAAAATGTAGAATAATACTAAAAATACAGGTTGCTTCTTCTTATTGAAATCTAATCTAGATATGATAGGCTAGAAATAGCAAAACAAGTTTGGAAAGATGGAATAATAATCTGATGGGCTGGAGGAAACTTTATATAATGTGCATCAGTAGAAAATTATGAGTAGTTAATAGAATCTATACTGTTAGATTGTATTGTACTCATGTTCATATTATGATAGAATAAACATATCAATATATATTGATATGTTTATTCTTATTAAGGATGAATTTTACTTTATTGCAAGAAACGATAATGATTCAAAAAATACTAGACAATTACTTGGATAATGATAATAGTTTCAGTTGGGTTAATTGTATGTCTGGGTTTATTTAGGGGGTAAAATTATGCAATCTATTGATGAACAAATTGAAGTATATACAAAATTTTTTCATGGATTATCAAATCCTACGAGATATAGAATTATATTATCCTTATTAGATGGTCCTAAAAATGTTGGAGAATTGACAGAGGACATTGGGTGCTCCCAAAGTCTTATATCAATGCAATTGCAATGCTTAAAATGGTGTAACTATGTGAAAGCATTAAGGGATGGAAAGAATGTTTATTACTCTATTTCAGATGAAAGAGTAATAGCACTAGTTCAGCTAGGGCAATCTATAGCTGATGGAAATACAGATAAAATATGTACTTGTGAAATTTTAAAAAATGAAAAGTATGTTGAAAACAAGGAGGGATAAAATGAGTGGAAATGCAAAAGACTTTGATTTAATTATTATTGGAGGTGGCTCGGCAGGGTTTGCTGCAGCAATTAAGGCTTCTCAGTTTAATAAAAAGGTTGCAGTTGTTGAAAGGGGAGTAGTTGGAGGAACATGTTTAAATGTAGGTTGTGTGCCCCCCAAGAACTTGCTAAGAGCAGCAGAACTATATCATTTTGGAAAAGAGAACCCTTTTGCGGGCATCAATATGAAACAAGTAAGTTTAGATTTCAAAGAGATTATTATGCAAAAAGATAATCTGCTTGCAGAGCTAAGAAAAGAAAAATATATCGATATTTATGAAAATGACAAAAATATCACCTTACTTAAAGGTAAGGCTGAATTTATTAACCAAGATACCATCCAGGTAAATGAAAAACAATATAAGGCTTCTAAATATATAATTACAACTGGTTCTAGATCTTCTATTGCTAAAGTTGATGGCTTAGAATGTGTAAAATACTTAACCAATATTGAAATTATGGAGTTAGATAAATTACCTGAAAAATTAGTTATTATAGGTGGTGGCTGGATCGCTGTTGAGTATGCTCAAATGTTTTCTATGTTTGGGTCAAAGGTTACAATTCTACAAAGAAGCGGGAGAATAGTTAAAAATGAAGAACCTGAAATTTCTGAGGCTCTAAAGAAAGCACTAAAAGATCAGGGAATAAATATTGTAATAGATCTTTTGTTTCAAAAAGTGTATGAAGAAAATAATAGAAAATATGTAACTGTTATAAAAGAAGGGAATGAACAGACTTTTGAAGGTGGCCAATTATTAATAGCTACAGGGAGAACCCCAAACTCTGATAACATGGGGCTGGAAAGAGCAGGAGTAATAGTAGATGAAAAAGGCTTTATAAAAGTTAATGAATATCTACAAACTTCAAATCCTAATGTTTATGCAGCTGGTGATGTTATAGGAAACTATATGCTTGTTACAGTAAATGCCCATGAAGGTTCAGTAGCGGGTGAAAATGCTACTCAGAACAATATAAGAAAGCCTAACTATAAAGCAGTTCCCCATGCAATATTTACTAGTCCTCAGGTGTCATCTGTAGGACTTAAGGAAGCTGAAGCTATAGAGTTAGGATTTAAAGTTGATAGTAGGTCTTTAGATATGGCATTAGTTCCAAAAGCAGCTACAATTAGAAATACTCAAGGATTTGTAAAGATGATTATTGATAAAGACACTAAGAAGATTTTGGGGGTTCATGCAATAGGTGAGTTAGCAGCGGAGATTATCCAAGAGGCAACTTTAGCAATACAATTTGATCTCACAAACACTGATATATCGAATACTATACACGTATACCCTACTATGTCAGAAGCAATAAAACTTGTTGCACAATCCTTTGATAAGGATATGAAAAAACTTAGCTGTTGTGCTGAATAAGTAAAGGAGGAAGATAATCAATGAAAATAAAAGAAGAATTAAATTTTGAAAGTAGATCTTGTTGTGGGGGTAAAACAGAATCTGCTAGTATGGTAGAAAAAAACACTTTATGCCCTGTGTGCAGAGAAGAAGGTAAACTTGTAAAAAACATAACTGTTAAGCATATGGTAATTGATGGGGTTAAAGAACATGTTGGGGATAATGACTATTATTTATGTATGAACGAAGCTTGCTCTGTTGTATATTATGGTCAAGAATCTGATAATAAATTCGGTAAAAAAGATGTGAAAGAACCTATTTGGTTTAAAATTGATGCTAATCCTAAATATTCATGCTACTGTAGTAAGGTTACAGAAGATCAAATTATAGATGCAGTTGTTAATAAAGATGCAAATAATATGAAGGATATAATAGTATTAACTGGTGCAATGAAAAATGGTAAATGTGAAACTAATAATCCATTAGGAAAATGCTGTAGTCCAATTATACAAGAGGCAATAAAAAAAGGTTTAGAGATAAAAGAAAACCCTATGCAAGCATAAGGCTCATTCTTCTTATGTTTTGCATCAGAGGGATGTTGTAAAAACACAAAAGAAAAATTGATACAAGCATTGTTCCTAACCAAGGTATAGGTGTTTATATTAAGACATGATTTTGCTCTGATTATTTGCGATAGTGAAAAAATCATTTAATAGGTTGTGTTTAATTAGTAGCAAATAAGCATAATTTTTATCTTTAGAATTAAATTCAAAAACGTCAACAGCACTGAGATGCAAAAATCTCGGTGCTGTTGTTTTGTATAAATTAAAACTAAATATAGAAACACAAAGAGGCGAAGTCTTAGGTTAACTTATGCGTAGTCAAAATGGTGCAGGACTTAATGGCATCAAGCAAGGTTAAAGGGAATAGTCAGTTTCAGCTACTGATGGATAAATTATCATCAGAACATAAGGCAATATGGTTTGCAGGTGCAGCTAACTACTGAACAAGCAATGGCATCAGTTCTATCTAAGGCATTATTACATTAAAAAAGTATTTTTCACCCCTTGACTCTGTACTTAGGTACAGGCATTATAATGATGATATAACTTGATTGATTAAATAATTTAAGGGCAAGATATAGTCTATTGATGTAGCTAATGAAATAGTGCTATTCAATTTAAAGTGGTAATTGTAATAACTTAAAGTGAAAGGAGAACAATGAAATGTCAGATGTAATTCTTAGAGTGGAAAATTTGCACAAAGTATTTCCAATATCAAAGGAACGACAAGTGAAAGCTGTGCGTGATATTAGCTTTGAAGTCCAACGAGGAGAAATTTTTGGTTTTTTAGGACCAAATGGAGCTGGTAAAAGTACAACAATTAGTATGGTGACAACTCAGTTAGAACCCACATCAGGTAAAATCTTTATTGATGAACAATCAATTTTAGAAGACCCTGCTCTAGCACGTAGAAAAATAGGCGTAGTTGCTCAACATAATAATCTGGATAGAGGATTAACTGCAAGGGAAAATCTAATATATCATGCCAAGTATTTTGGGATAGATGATAAAACGGCAAATAAAAGAGCTGATGAGTACCTTGATAAGTTTGGACTTACCGAACGACAAAATGATTATGTGAGAAGTTATTCAGGAGGAATGGCACAACGCTTAAAAATAGCTCGTGCTATTATGCATAACCCTGATATATTATTTTTAGATGAACCAACAACTGGTCTAGACCCTAGTTATAGATCTATATTATGGGAACAAATGCTAGCCTTAAATAAGGCTGGAACCACAATATTTCTTACAACTCATTATATGGAAGAGCCGGAACAACTTTGCGATCGAATTGCTATTGTTGATAAGGGAGAGTTGAAAGCTATAGGAAGAGTTGAAGAATTAAAAGCGCTAATTCCTAGCAATAATATTATTTCGATAAAATTAGCTAATCTTGATCCGAAATTTATTAAACAGGCTAAGACCTTACCCGAAGTAAAAAATGCTGCGATTAAAAATGGCGTACTACTTCTATATATGAAGCATAATAAGCCTGATTTCAATCAGATTTTAGAATGGGTGAATAAATTAGATTCACCTTTACAAAATATAAGCTTAAGTGCAAGTACACTTGATGATGTATTCATGCATTTAACTGGAAAGGGGAGTGTAGAGCATAATGAAAACAAATGAGATAAATAATAATTCGAATTGGATAGCATTTAAAGCTATGGTCAAACGTGACTTAGTAATTCAAGCAAGGGATAAATGGGAGTTTGTTTTTCGTGTAGCCATGTTACCTTTTGTATTAATTCTTCTTTACGGATATATCTTACCAAGAGTTGGAATTGTTGCACCAACTTTTCCAAATCAGATGTTTCCTGGGATGGTGGGCATGAGTATTTTGGTAACGGGAATCCATGGGACAGCAGTTCCTTTAACAATGGATTTTAATATGTCTAGAGAAATAGAGGATCGTTTACAAGCACCTGTTAATGTAAGAGTGGTAGCATTTGCCAAGATGTTTGTAGGAATTTTGGAATCATGGATTGGTGGGTTGATAGTATTACCAGTATCCCTACTATTTATGGCCAGTTCTTTAGATATAACAATAAACACTCAAAGTATTCTAATGCTTATTCCAATATTGATACTTGCTGCTATTTGCTCAGCATCTCTTGGTCTTTTGGTCGGTACAATAATAAAACCAAGCCAAATTGCAGCCATGTTCCCAGGCTTCTTAATGCCTTTGGTTTTCACAGGAGCTATATTCTTCTCTTGGAATTCATTAAGTGCAACGCCAATTATTCAAAAGCTAGTTTTAATAAATCCTTTGTTATATGTTAATGAAGCATTAAGGGCAGTTTTAACACCACAAATCACTCATATGCATTTAACATATAGTATCTCAGGAATAATCATAAGTACACTTATAATGGGTTATTTTGGAGCTAAAAGATTTGCTAACATGTCAGGTGGGAAATGGTAAATAATCATTTTAAATATAATAAAATAAAAAAGCCTTGACTCTGTACCTAGATACAGGCCTTATAATAATATTAGAAGGTGATATAAATGAAAGGTTTATCAATAGGTGAAGTTGCTAAAAAATCTAATGTGAATATTGAAACCATTAGGTACTATGAAAGACGTGGTTTAATCTCAGAACCGCCTAGAAGTGAATCAGGTTATCGAATATTCCCTTTAGAAACTGTCGATAGGATTAAATTTATCAAGCGTTCTCAAGAATTAGGATTTTCTCTCGATGAAATTGAAAAACTTCTAGCAATTACAGAAGATGAAGAGCACTTTGATTCTAAAGAAATCCTTGATTTTACTACTCAAAAAATTAGGGATATTGAATTTAAAATTCATGATCTTGAAAAAATGAAAGCTGCCTTAGAAGATTTGTCTGCCCAATGTCCTGGATCAGGAAATCTTATTTGTAAATGTCCAATTGTTGAAACCTTATCGAAAGGAGGTGGGAAAAATGGCTAAGAGATTAATTGAAGTGTTTACTTCAGGTTGTTATGTGTGTGATAATGCTGTAAAGCAAATTAAAGAATTAGCATGCCCTAACTGCCAAGTGGTAGTTTATGACTTAAATAAAAAATGTGATACTAATGAATGTGAAGATAAGGCTAAAAAATATGGAATTCAATCTGTTCCGGCAGTAGCAATCGATGGCAAACTAGTTGATTGTTGTAAAAACAAGGGAATTGATATTGAAATATTAAAGGTAGCTGGATTGGGGCAATAATTACTTTATGGACTAGGGTAATATTTATTTACAAAGTTATTGAGAAATAAAATGCTAAGATTAGTGCAACAATTTTTATTGTTGCACTAATCTTATTAAATAAACGTTGTAGTGACTCAATGGAAGCACCTTTTGAATAGAAGTAAATAGCTGCAAAAAACAAGGGACGCTTGTAAAAAATATTAAAGTAAAACATATTTTACTTGATGAACTGATTGAGCAGGTTGGTAACACTGATTATTGATTCAGGATGTAATAGGTAAGGGATTTATCCATGAAATAATTTCTTTGTATTAAATCATATTATAAAGTTACTATTGTAAAAAGATTAATATTTTTTCTGAAAAACCAAACCTAGATATAGAAACACAAAGAGGCGAAGTCTTCGATCAACTTATGATTGATAGGCTTGGCCTCTTATTTATTTCAGAATAAAATTGAAAGGAATGAGAACAATGTCAAAATTATTTATGCATGGTACATCATTGAAGGGAATAGAACAGCTGATGGTCATGGTGCCAAATTTTCAGCCAAGGAGAAGCGGTATAGTCATTAATAATTATTTTAATTGGGAAGGAGGTGTTAAAGATTGTAACTGCAATCTTATAAATATTAACAATGGTTGGAATGAATGTGGATACATTGGTTCGGATTTGAAAATTAATGTGGATAGATGTAGATATAAGGATATAGTCAGAGAATGCTTTGGAAAGATAAATAATTATTATGTACAAGAAAGATTAAAAAGTCTAGTAAGTAAATTTAAGGGTGAAATATTTCTAAATCATAACCATAAGGAAAGATTCTATAATTTTCTACAAAAGAAAAGTTTAGATACCAATGATATATCTCTTGGATATATTACCATTCTTTTTCTTCTAACTGCAGATGAAAGTCTATGGAAAAGTTCAGAAGATATAGTAAGTCAAGGTAAGATTGACCTTAAACAAATTTGTCTTAAAGAAATAGATACTGAAGCATATGCCCTATATCAAACTGCAAAAACCATATCAACTGGGAAGGAGTGTATAAAAATTAATGAACTTGCAGATGGAGAATTAATTGATGATATGACTTTTAAAGCAATCATTAACTCTGCATTAATCAATAGATATGGTGCAGAGATATTTTTAATTACTAAATAGAAGGGGGGATTAAAATTTGAATATTACAATCAAAAAATCAAGTGATGATAATAAAATAAAGACCATATGGTTTCCGATGGAGGAAGATAAACTTCAAGAAGTATGCAATGAACTAGGAATAGAAATAAGCACAGGGGCAAACTGCTATGTAGAAGGCAGCAGGGATGAAAGATTTTCAAATATACTGGCTGATAAAAATGTAAATATAGATGAGCTAAATTATTTAATGAAAAGATTTGATGGACTTAGTCCAAAAGAAATAGAAAAGTATTATGCTACAGCCTTTGCAGAAGAACCTAAATCAATGGCAGATTTAATAAACCTGAGTTTTAACTTACATTGCTACAACCTTATAAATAACTTTAGTGACTTTAATAAGATAGGAAAGGATATATACTTAACTGAGAAAATGGCAGTAGCAACTAAAGAATTAGATGAATTAGATGGAGAAGAATATGCAATGGAAGTAATAAAAAGTAATAAAAGTGCTACTGTAACTCCCTATGGTGTCCTATATAGAAACTCAAATGAAGTAGAGCAAGTATATAATGGAAAGCAGTTTCCACCCTATGGCTGGAAAGAATCCATGGCAACAGTTGAATTAAAAGCAAAGGATGAAAGTGAGTTTATATACCTTCCTTGTTCTGATATTGAAATTGAAAAGGCATTAATGAGATTAGGAGTATCATACTTGCAGGACTGTGAAATTAATATTGATAGCGATAACCACCCTGATAGTGTATTAGAAATGATTCCAAAGAATATAACATCGATGGAAAGAGTAGATACTTTAAATAAAGTAGCAAGTAAATTTATAGAAATGAAAGGGGATATACAATACTTTGAAAGACTTATGGAATATGTAAATCCTAGAACAACTGATGAAGTTCTATTGTTAGCAGATTCTATGTATGAGTTTGAATTATTTGATGGTATAAAAGATGCTGAAGACTATGGTAGATATATGATTTGTGAATCAGGTCATTTTGAATATGATCATAATTTAGAAGACTATATCGATTTTAAAAGATATGGCCAAGTAAAAATGGCAAATGAAACTGGAGCCTTTTCAAATAAAGGATGTATTGTCTACCATGGCTGCAATCAAAAGCTCTCAAATATACTATCAGAAAATCTTGGAATGGAAATTCCTAAAATAAAGGAACAGAAAACAATGAAGTTATATATGCCCTTAACCATTACAACCTATGAAATAGAAAATGATTATGGTTATAGGGAAACACTAAATGAACCCTTGGAGTTAGGTAACTATGAAATAGTTGAATATATTGATGAAATTATTGATGCCATAGAAAGGGATAAGTTACCTGATGAGATTAATAGAGGCCTTATGCATTACTACGATGGGCATGATAGTGTCAATGCCAAGGTAGCCAAATATGAATTCTCAGTAGAAATGGTAGAAGATGAGTTGATGGGTGTAGCAGCACTCATATTAAATGAACATTTGAATAAGAATGAGCTTGAGAAAATAAAGGATTATATAACTGGACAGGCCTCTGATGGCTATGTGACTAAAAATAATATGGGACAAAGCGATATAGAAATGGTGTAA
>NZ_DAMCHJ010000023.1:0-26574 GCF_032104385.1 Tissierella sp. | reverse complement strand
CTCACTCACAATCCATGTTACGACTTCAACATGTCTTGAGAAGATAATAATGATGGCGGAAATATATAGTCCTCCCTTAGTAGCAAAATATATTTCTAAATTAGAATTTCCATCTAAATCATAATATATCAACCTATAATTTTTATACCAATTGCACCACTTTAGCCCATATCTATAGCATATTATAGTTTTCATTATTTTCTTATAACCTTGTTACAAACTCATCCATAACTAGCTACCATTCTGCCAAGAAAGATATAAGTCAAAGGATAGACATGGTCTTCTACATCAAAAATCCCTAATATATTTAGACAAAATCTTTTTAGCTACTTCATTCATTTTCATCAACTATTCTTGATATATAATAAAGATTAGTATAACTATTAACAGTAGGTGTAGTTTTTACTAATCTTTTAAATTTGCTAACTATTATCTTAATTTATTCTGCATTTTTCCTAAGTCTTGCTTATCTATATCATCTGAAATTAGAAATAGTTATTCACATATATCAGAAAGTTCATCTGATTTGTGTGTTTTATTACTATTAAATTTCATACCCGCCACTGATGCACTGACCAGTGCAATTAATGAACCTAGTGAAATAGCCCTTAATACAATAATTAATATGTTGATTTTACTCATTTTTGCATCATGTAGTTTTATAATATTATCCAATATTTTTGTTGGCATACCTACAAACAGTAACCCTATTACATTATTATTTTTATCTTTTATGGGCTGGTATGCAGTATAATAACTTTCACCTAGTATTTCTGCCTCCCCTATATACAACTCACCATTTATTACTGTTTGATATGCATTATGATCAGTTCCTAAAAATGTACCTATTGCTCTTTCGTTTTCGTCAGACATAATATTTGTTGAAATTCTTTTAAAGTCATCTTTAACCTTAACAAAAATAGTAGACTTATCTCCTAAGTCTTCTAATACAGTGTCTACCACCCCAAACCTACCTTCTATACTATTGCCATCACTATCAAGTAAAGTTCCATCTCCTTGAGTTAATGTCCCGTAAGAGTTATTGATATATTTCATCGTTAAATTTATATTATTTTCAACATGCTTTTTTAACAATTGATTCTTGATATCATTTATATTTTTTGTACTGTTTGAAAATCCTAATAAACCTACAATCATACTAGCTAATAAAGCTATCATCCCACAATATGCTATTAACTTTGTTTTATTAATTTTCATAAATTACTCCCTCCGTTTTACCATTTACAATCCCCACTTTATATAACAAATATTTATCCCTAAGACTATTCATCTAATCCTACAAACACTTTCTTAAAACCTAGCCATGCAAAACATGATATAGCAGCTATTGTTCCCAACCTTCCACCAATACCTATATATGCACTTCTAGCTGCTATAAACAGTATTCCTGTCATTAAAGATATTACAGCCATTTCTAAAAGATTTAGTGCATTCTCAAGAGAAATCATTCCAGCATAAGAAGAACAAGCTGCAGCTGTTGCTAATACATTCCCCATTAAAGGAAAAAAATAGGGAAGCATAAGCCCAGATACTAAAGTTATGATAGCTGAAGCAATAACCGCTCCTCTCTTTAAAATATTGGATACTATATAGGTAGCCATACCTGCAACTATTGATATTATTAAAATGATTACTTCTTCCATGAAATACCTCCTAACTAAAAATCCTCATTATTGTTTTCGCAATTATTGTAGACAACGCCGCCGTAGTTCCACCTTTTCCACCAATACCTGCATAAATTTCCACAGTAGTTAAAAGAATTAATCCCACTATCAAACTTCCTAGTGCAGCTGCTGCCATAGAGGGTATCACTGCCAATGAACTCATTCCAACAAAGGATGATGTATATGTTATACCAGCCAAATCATTTGGAAGAAATATGGCAGCCATTACACCTACTAATCCATTAGCAATAACTGCTCCATATCCCATTTTATGATTTATAAACCATGTTAAAGTAACCCCTATAAATGAGCATATTAGAACATATAAACTTCTCTTATTAAACTTAATTTTATCATCTTTTCCTATTAATTTTTTAAAATGATCTGCTAAACTTATAGCAAAGAAACATCCAAAAATTATTAAAATTTCTGTCTTATAAAAATTTTCTTCATTAGCTGCTGTTGAAATAATTAAGCCCCCTCCTGTTGCAATAAAAGCTATTAATCCTAATAGCCTTGCGCTACTTTTACTAAATAACTTTCCATTCATTTTATCGCTACCAAAGATTTATAAAATTCTATAATTTAAATGTTTTTGTATTATCTAATTCCTTGGTAACTTCCTCCCTTTTTATTTGTTTTATATTTTTCAATGTTTGCCAAATAATTATCAAGTGCAATTATGCTATATACCTTTAGTTTAATTTATATTCATTTATAAAGCAATATTGAATTAAATTTATGCAAATTGTAAAAAGAAAAAATATTAATATAAGTCTAATAAAGTTTTTACTTCTAATCTTTCTATCCTATATATTTAAGATTATCATAGAACAATAATCTTCAGGATAGTTAAAATATATAAAATGCACACATCATTATTGTACTAATTGCATGAATAATATTTTTATATTGGTTTCCCATATAGTTCACCGTAGTTTATGAGATAATTTGAAGGTTCTTCGATTATATCCTTGTCTTTAGTATCAATATAAAATAAGTTTTAAATCCAATTGGAGATGGCTTCATTTCTAATGAATATAAAAAATACACCTTAATAGAAGCATCTATCTTCCTAAGATGTATTTAAAGTCATCAATATTATTCTATATCAATTGCATCTATTGCATCTATTTCTTTTCTATATTGTTCAAGTTCATGTTGATTTCCATAGATAAAATGTCCTTCAATAATTTCTTCCCAAACTGGTTTATCTACAGAGTAGTCATGAACTGACGGATCATATACAATCAACTTTTTCTTCTTTTCTATTTCTGGATCTGGTTGTGGTACTGCTGATAGCAAGGCTTTTGTATATGGATGTAAAGGATGTCTAAATAATTCTTCAGATTCTGCTAATTCCACTATTCTGCCTTTACTTATAACTGCAATTCTATCAGAGATAAAACGTACTACAGATAAATCATGAGAAATAAATAAATATGTTAATCCTTTATCCTTTTTAAGTTCATTTAGTAAATTAAGAACCTGTGCACGAATAGAAACATCTAATGCTGATATGGGTTCATCTGCTACTATAAACTCTGGTTCCATAACTAAGGCTCTTGCTATACCAATACGTTGTCTTTGTCCACCTGAAAATTCATGTGGAAAACGAGAAGCAAACTCCGGTAAAAGACCTACTTCAAGTAATGCATTCCGAACCTTTTCTTCACGGTCTTTCTCATCTTTATATAAATGAAAGTTTAACAACCCTTCTGATATTATATATTCAACTTTTGCTCTTTCGTTTAGAGAAGCCATAGGATCTTGAAATATCATCTGACATTTTCTGATAACTTCTTCATCTAATTCTTTAGAAATCTTACCATTTATCTTTTGTCCCTTAAAATAAATCTCACCTGATGACGTTGGATTTAATCTTAATATAGCACGACCTATGGTAGTTTTTCCAGAACCTGACTCTCCTACTAGAGAAAAGGTTTCACCTTTATAAATATGAAAGTTAACATCGTCTACTGCTACAAACTTTTTCTTACCTTTTCCAAATGTTATCTGTAAATTTTTTAATTCAACTAATTTTTCTCTTTCTGACATCCTCTTAACTCCTCTCTATATTATGATTGTGAGCACGCAATCTCTGAATAGTCTCTGGCTGCTCTATCTTTGGAGCTCTTGGATCTAAATACCAAGTTTTTGCCTTGTGAGTTTCGGATATACTAAAGAATGGTGGTTCCTTTACAAAATCTATTGCTAGTGCTCTTTTATTACGAGGAGCAAATGCATCACCTTTTATTTCATGGAATAAATTTGGTGGAGTTCCCTCTATTGATGGCAATGCTTCACCTTTTACAGTTAACTGAGGTAATGATGACAATAATGCCCAAGTATATGGATGCCATGCATCATAAAATATCTCATTTAGAAGTCCATATTCTACTATTTGACCAGCATACATAACTGCCACACGTTCAGCCACATTGGCTACAACACCTAAATCATGAGTTATATATATAACTGTCATGTTTAATTCTCTCTGTAAACTACGGATTAAATCTAAAATCTGTGCTTGAATTGTAACATCTAAAGCTGTGGTTGGCTCATCACAAATTAATATTTTTGGAAGACAAGCTACTGCTATTGCAATAACCACACGCTGCCTCATACCACCTGAAAACTCATGTGGATACTGATTATAACGACGCTCTGGATCATCAATTCCTACTTTCGCTAGCATATTAATTGCAACTTTCTTAGCATCTTCTCCTTTTAAACCTTGATGTAACTCTACACTTTCCTGAATCTGTTTTCCTATAATCTTTAATGGATTAAGTGAAGTCATAGGATCCTGCATTACCATAGCTATCTCTTTACCTCTAATATTAAGCCATTCTTTCTCTGTCTTATATTTTGAAATATCTTCTCCTTTGTACATAATAGATCCATTGGTAATACTACCATTGGCATCTAACATACCTACAAAGGATTTTGTAAATACTGATTTTCCCGAACCTGATTCTCCTACAATTGCTAATGCTTCACCTTCATATAAATCTAGAGAACAGTTACGGATTGCCTTTAATTTTTGTCCGCGTAGACTAAATTGAATTTCCAAATCTTTTGTGGATAAAATTGGTTCCTTTTTCATTAATTCTTCCTCCTGTTCTTAAACTTATACATGGTTTCTTGGATCTGACGCATCAGAAAATGCATTCCCTAAAAGGTAGAATGTTATAGAAATAACAGACACAATAACTGCAGGGAATATCAATAAATATGGATAGTCCAAGAAAAATGTTCTGGCATTTCTAAGCAATATACCTAATGAAGGTGTATTTATATCAAGACCGAGTCCCAAATATGATAACATTGATTCTGTAGCAATTGTACTAGGTATTGACAATGCCAATCTCAGTATAATAACGCTTATTAATTGCGGTAAAATATTTTTTAATAAAATTCTCCATGTAGGTGTACCTAATGATCGAGAAGCAAGGTTATACTCCCTATCTCTATGAATCATAACTAAGTTTCTTACGTTTCTTGCCATTACTAACCAACCAAAGGCAATAAGAGACCCTGCCATAATCCAAAAACTTTGCCCTACTACAAGTGCAATTAAGGTTAAATATATTATACTCGGAACATTATATATTAAATTATACAACTCTGTAAAAAATCTATCTAGTTTTCTAACATAACCCCATAGACAGCCAATAATAACACCTAATATACACTCTCCTAAACCAACTATTAAAGCTAGTTTAATAGATATCTGAGAAGCATACCAAACTTGAGACCAATAGTCACGACCTAAGTTATCTGTTCCAAACCAATACTCAGAATTTGGACTTATAAATCCTTTTGTAGTATCTGGAACTAAGGATGCATAGTCATATTTGCCTATTTTTAAAGCTATAAAAGAAAATATTACCAATGCAAGGAATAGAAAACTTAATATTACTGCTGATTTTTTCTTTAAAAAGTTTTGAAATACAGATCTCCAGTAGGAATAGTCTGAATATCCAATTTTTTCAGCAGCTTCTGGAGAATAATCTACAAAGTGAAAAAGCTCATCTTCATTTATTATTTCTTCATCTAATGTTTTATTATGTGTAGTCATTATCTAGAGCCTCCTTCACTGGTAAGTGTAATTCTAGGGTCAATTAACATCATAAGTATATCTCCAAAAAACACACCTAATATACCTAGTGCTGCATATAAAATTGTTACTGTCTGGACAACATTTAAATCATATCTATTTATTGAATCCACCAATAAAGGACCCATTCCTGGTACAGAGAAAAAACGCTCTACAAGAATTGAACCTCCTACAGTTGATAGGAATGATGCTGGTAAATACTGAGCTAATGGTACAAATGCATTTCTAAGTACATGTTTTCTCATTATTTTTTTAGTAGGCATTCCCTTTATTCGTGCTAGTTTTATATAATCTTTATTTATTTCATCTACCATATACCTTCTAGTCCATAGTGCCCACCATGCAATACTACTTATACATAAACATATAATTGGTAATATACTTGATGGTCCTGGATTTCTTGTAGAATACATGGATGGCAACTTTAATAATCTTGTCCCCAATATTAAGACCAGTGAATATGATACCAATGGCGGCACTGCATTAGCAAAAATTGTATAAGCTGTACCCATATGATCTCCTAGTTTATCTTTAAACCTTGACTGCATCATACCCATTGCAACTCCAGTAATTAATGAAATACCTAGTGCTGTTATTCCTAGTTTCATAGATATAGCAAATCTAGCAGATATGATTTTAACTACAGGTACCCCATTTTGAATTCTTCGGGATTCTCCAAAATCAAAACGAACCAATTTCCCATAAAAATCTAGCAGTTGTTTTGGTATAGGATCTAGTAATCCTGCAGCTAACAATTGTTCATTTTTCTGTTCTTCTGTAAATTTCATCAATTGTTCTTCAGTAAAATAATAATCCGTTGAAAGCATCCTCATAAGTAAAAATACTATTGTTGCTATTAGTAAGACTGTTACAATAGATTGTAACAGTCTTTTTGTACTATATTTAATCATATATAGTCACCATCCTATTTCTTACCTTTATTATGTGCCTCTTGAAGAGCTGCAGCTTCCTCTGTAGTGTATCCATTAGAATTTGTTCTTATATTTTTAAGTTTTTCATTTTGTATACCAAACATGGCATTCATTTTACTAGTATTATCGTATTTAGCCAATGCAACCATCTGTTGATACATAGCTGGTATAGTAAATGCGTTGTCTAGCATATATGCTTCTGCTTTTGCATAAGCCTTATAACGGGCATCTAAGTCAGTAGTTATAGCATCTGCTGCTTCTACTAATGCAGTAAATTCTTTATAAGCTGCAAGTAATTCTTTGTTTGCTTCTGTCTCTTTTGTTATATCATTTATATATGAATAGTTTGCTGAATAGTAAGCATTGTCATTACCATATGTTTCTTGTCCTAGATAATTTTGCGGATCACCATAGTCTGCACCCCATCCATTAATTACTATTGAGTGAAGATGCGGCTGTACAACTTCTTTTCTAACTGATGATACGTAAGTTTTTATATTGAATTTAACAAAATCATCTCCTAAACCTTCTGAGAATATTTGTTTTAATACATTTGCTGTATCTAAAAGAGTTTGATTACCTGATGCAACATAGTAGTCAATTTCAACTGGGAAAGTAACGCCTAGTGTTGTTAATTCTTCCACAGCTTGTTTCTTCAACTCTGCTGCTTTTGTTTCATTTAATCTTACCATTTTTTCTCCATTAAGTTTTGGTAAGCCCATTTCTTCTCTAACTAATTCTGTATATTCTGTACCATCTGAAGTATATACTAAACCCTTCATAGTATAGAAATTATTCTCTCCTATATATGGATCTAAGGCATTTTGTCTCTTATAATAATTTTCTAAATTTAATCCATAGTACCAAGCTTGTCTAAATGCTTTATTTGCAATTGCTGTATTCCAATTTGTATCAGGTGTTCCATCTTCTTTGTTCTTATTAAAGTTAAAATGGAACTGATATGAGTGCTTAGATAGTACATCTGGTACTAAATAATTATGGAATTCATGGTTTTCATCTTTACTTATTGTATTTACTTGACTTTCTGTTAATTGAACATAGTCAATTTCTCCTGATTGATATAATTGATATGCTACGTCTAAAGACTCTACCATCTTTATAGTTACTGTATCAAATAGCTCTGCTTCCTTATCCCAATATAATGGGTTTTTAGTGAACACTTTTTCATTGTTTTGAATATATTGTGTCATTGTATAAGCACCACTATACCACATGTTTTCATTGTTCATAGCCTTAACATTTTCTACTCCACCTAGTTCATCAACCATTTGTTGCGACAATGGATATAAACAATTATAAGTTGCTACTGTATCAAAATATGGCTTTTCTGTTATACATTTATAAACTAATTTATTGCCATCTATTTCCAATCCAACCATTTCACGGAACTTTGAACCTGCTTCTGCTGTTAAAGCTTTTGCTTCTTCTCCTGAAAGAGTTTTTGTCCACTCATAATACTCTTCAGCGCCTTTTATCATTTCAATTGGCATTGATGTATTTGATGAATCGTTTTTATGGAAATTAAGAACCCATTCAAGTCCTGTTGCAAAGTCTTCTGCTGTAAGATCTGCCTTTTCTTTACCATTCATATCAACCCATTTAACACCATCACGAATTTTAAATGTCCAAGTTAATCCGCCATCTTCCGTATTCCATTCTTCTGCTATTCCCGGAACCAATTCCCCATATGTATCTACTTCTAACAATGGATCAAATAAATTAGTTAAGTTTTCAGAGTCTTCAGCCCTTTGGCAATATAAAATATTGAATGTTTCTAGCTCTCTGGTTTGTAACTTAGGTATTACTAAATCCTTAATAGCTGTGGCTGTTTTTGTTTCTCCACTATTACCAGCATCGTTATCACCATTAGTTTTTGAGTCCTTGCCGCTACAAGCACTAAGCACTAAAACTAATACTAGAATTAATGATAGTAATTTAAAATTTCCCTTTTTCATAATATTTCCCCCTTTTGTGATAAAAAAATAACAAAATATAATTGTCCATTTCATCATAATTTTGATATAGACACTTAATATTTCAAAATTATAATTTGTTAATTTGTTGATAATATTCTGAACATTAATTATATTTATTAAAAATATTTTACCAAAATCAACTTATATTGTCAATCAGATTCGAAATAGCTCAGCACTCCTATAAGAACTAATAGATTATATAATCCTTTCAAAACCTGATATTTATTAATTTAAATTATTAGAAATATTTACATTTAATTTAATCTTATTAATTCAGATATATATTTAATTACATTTATGCTAATTTATATTATTGTTTATAAATACATAACGATTATTGAAGGAATTAAAAAACAAATCCCTGTTAAAATGTTAGCTATTATTGCTGATAATACTTCATCTTTTTCTTCAAGTTCATCACTTGTAACTTCTCCTTCTAAAAAACCAATTATATTCTTTGATTGATAACTAGACTTATCTTTTCCCTCGCGACTCTTCCTTGCCATACCAACACTAACTCCATCTAACTTTAGATAGTTAAACCATGCCATAGTTAATAGAACCACTCCTATAAAAAAGAAGACCTTTTCAACCATTATGTATGTTTCACACTCATTTATAAAATGATTCCACAGTAATGACAAAGTAATTCCTAAAAATGCCCTTGATATAATCTTATATATAGTTGGCTGTATCAAATACGAATATATCCTTAATAATTTTTTCATTTTAAAAATCCTTCCCAATTGCTAATTATTTATAGTAATGTACTTTTATAATGTTAGTACAAATTAGAACAACTTATAGATAGTGTAATAATCTTACTACCTAATATGTCTTGAAAAGATAATTTGGTAAAACAATATATCTATGAAATTAACTATGATTTATTACACAATCAGTAATTTTATGTCATTTATTGTTTCCTATGCTAGTTCCAATTCTAGTGCAATTAATTCCTCATCTATACAATTAGTTACAATTCTATTAACCTCTACAAAGGTGATTTATTACCATTTTAAAAAATTTTTAATTGGCTTCTGATATTGAAACTAGGTTATTTATATTGATATTCATAAAGTCATCTCACTTACGTCTACCTATAGTATAAATTATTTATTAGGATAAATTCAACCTAATTTATCCTAATAAATAATTTATAATTGTAAATATTATTCCATATATTGGATACTATTTATTATTATCTTTTACAAATTCTAATTTCTTTAAAAGTTCCTCTTTAGTTTCTTCAGTTAAATATCTTGTTGGAACAATATGTGCAGTAAATCCACTTAGATAAATAAGTATCATATCCTCATAGACTTTTATCTCTTTTATACCTTCTTTTGATGTTATTTCAGTAGAGTGTTCACTAATAACTTTTATATTATTTCCTTTTATTATCATGGTATTATGACATATCATAAATGAATTATCTCCATCGTTCAGCATATCTTTAGCAGATTTTCTTATTAATTTTTCATATGTTTTAGGAAACCTTATTATCCATATTAATATAAATAGTATAGCAATAATACCCCAATAAAATTTCGGTTGTTTGTATAAACTTGGTCCTGTAAAAAATATGACTATTCCACATAAAATAGGAATTATATATTTAAGCATATTGTATGTTTTTTTATGAGATTTTGAATTCTTAGCATGATATATATTAAACTTTATATAATCCTCTTCCGTTACTTCATACTTTAGTTCCATAATATTCCTCCTTCTTCCATATAAATTTACACCTAATTCATCAAAGTTATACTCAGTTCCTAATTCTTCATCATCAATATCACAAGTATAAGACGAATAAATCTTTATCTTTGAAATAATATCATTATATAAAATAGTTTCTATTTCATTTCTCCTCATACCAAGTTCTAATTTCCCCACCATTTTATTAGGAATTATAATAATTTTATCCATTTTAAATAACCTATCTTATCCCAAATAATTTTTCATATTGATAGAAATATACTATATTAATATTTGTCAACTGAATTTTAAGTAACCTACCATATATCTTTAATAAGGCACCTTTAATGGTTCTTCTCCTTCTTGATTAAAAAACTTGTGCATTAATATTTTTAGAATATTTCCAAAATTGTATAGTTGCTTTTGATAATTCAATTGTTATCTCTATAAATCCATTAGTTCCAAAATCTCTTCTTATAGCCCATTCTCCTATTCCACTCATTCCAAAATGCTATATACCCATTTCTTTCAAACTCTTCTTCTGGCATAGTTTTAATTGTAGATTCCTTATAATAATTTTCTACTATATTGGCAAAACTCATAACTTCCTTTTTATATTGAAGATAATAAAGAGAAACAGCATTTCCCCTTTCAGTTATTAATTTAATAATTCCATCATCATGTAAAACAGTCCAATCTATGCCATTATTACATCCAATTATGTCTACTTCATCTAAAGTTTTATTGGCTATCATAGTATGTCCACAACAAGGTATCATTTGTTCACCTTCTGTTGGGAAATGATCTTCAGTTAGTGTTTTTAACATTCTAAGGGCTGATGCACTTACTGTTGCTTCAGTATAAGATAGTTTTTCTTCTCCTATGATAACTACTATGTCTCCATGTAGACATAAATCATTAGGATCATCCTTTGACTTGTTTATCCAATACAAATCTTTTATATTTATTTTAAAATTTTCACAACCTGTAAATACATCATCATAAAACTTTTCCCACAGACTTATTAAATCTTCCTCTTTTTTAGCATATAAAATAAGTCCCCTATCATCATATAAATGAAAAATATATCCATTATCTATATCCATGATAAATATAGATGAAACCAAATCTAATTTCCCTCCGATATCTGATAGCGCTATTTCTCTAAACAGATTTTTAATATCTATCTCATCTACTTGATATATATATCTATTACATATATAGATATCTTCATCATCAGGATATTTCCATTTTAATTTATAATTATCATGTTGAGTTATATTCTCTAAGATACTTTCAATGAATTCCCTTTCCTTTAAACCATGGATACCATATATATCGTCATAAACAATTAGTAAATTATTGCTAAATTCCATAGTTTTATATACTTCCATTGCTTTTTCAGTACATTCTTTTACATAATCTTCATTTAAACTGTTATCTTCTAAATACGGATACTTCTCACTTAAGTTTATGTGAAGCATATATTTATATTTTAACTGAAATAAAACTGTATCTTTAGTTTTATATTGTTTCAGTATTTCATTAAGATTTTGTTTTAACTCAGCCTTTATATTCACATTTATCACCTTCTTTTAGAACAATTAAATTAAAAACTCTTTTAAAATCCTTCCTCATATAGGGTTTTGAAGTATTTATAGTAAATAATTCAATAGTTCTTCCCCTATCTTATAGACTCACGGTAAGCTTGTTCTGCATACCGCTTTGAATCTTTAATGTAAATAGATATTTTAGTTGTCCCCATGCTAGATACTATTGATAGCATAAGTATAAGACTCATAATCCTAGTAGTCAACCTTTTCATAATATAACCTCCTTTTTTGTAAGGAAGTAACCTTTGTCCAAAAAGCCCTGCAAGATGATATAAAATTCCAATTCCTCCTTTTGGTGGATTGTCGCTTTTTAGTTGTCTTACGGCTTTTCTTATTTTCTGCTCAGCTTCTAGTATAAGTTTTTTATTATCCTCTAAAGATCTTTTTAATACCTTCTCATCACCTATGCTATCTGGCATTTTTATATATAAGCCGCCAATAATTGTCGCGCCATATTTCTTGAGTTCTCTATCTAATATACCAGACCCATCTCAACTAAAGAATCCCATTGTTGCAATAACAAAAACTCGTTTATCTTTCCACATGACTTTATGATTAACAAGAAAATCTTTTAGTATCTTAGGTATATTGCTGTATTGTACAGGACAACTGAAAATAATATCTTTATGTTTATCAATTTGCTTTAACAATTCATTATCTTCAATAGAAAATGCCATTTCTGTAGTATCATACTCCTGTAAAAATTTTTCTATACAATATTTTGAGTTGCCTGTTCCACTAAAATATACTCCTATCATAATTATCCTCCCATTTCCTGTTTATAGTCTTGTAAATTTATCTACCTTCCATTTTCTCATTTCACCCTATATTTGATCCCTAAAAACAGGGGAGAAAAAACTTTATTTCATCGGTAGAATATCTTTAGAACCACCTGTGGAGCAGGGGATATTCACAAACAATAAAATAAATGCTAGACCAAGAAAATGTCTAGCATTTGAAGTAACATATTTACATCATAAATTTAATTAACGGATATCCAATAAAAGTAGTTATTATTGCAGATAATAATACAAACAATAAGCCATACTTAATTATTGTTGAACCATTACTATTTTCATCTGCATGTAACATTGCTATTGGTGCAAATGATGAAGGCATTACATATGCTAATGATCCATTCATAGTAGTTGTCATTGCTATAGCTACTGGATGAACTATTCCTGTACTCATTGCTAAAGATATTGCTACTCCAGTCATTATTGTGATTGTTGTAACATTAGAAGCAAAGTTAGTCAAAGCACAGGTAACTAAAGCTAATATGAATACTATTGCATACTCTGGTATTTGAGAAATAGCTGGCTCTAGATTTTGAGTTATAAACTCATTTAATCCTACACTTGGATGTGACATTGCACTTCCTAATATTACTCCTATTGATATAAAAAATATAATTCCCCAAGGAAATCCATCTTCTATTATGTTTTTTAAATCTATAACTGGGTTTTTATCTACTTGAAGTACTGCTAATATTACAACTGCAATAAGCGCCCAAAAAGTAATTGAATATTTACTTAAAAATACTAATATAGAAGAATCTTTTGATAAAAACAGAGATAATACTCCTGGTAACATCCATAAAATAACAGTCCCAAAGAAAACTACTACTGTTATTTTTTCTCTTAAATCCATAGGTTGTATTTCACCTAATACTTTATTTATATCAAAATTTTCAAATTTCTCTACATCTGGTCTTAACAATAATTTTATTACTATACATAATCCTATAAATAATACTATTGCAACTGGAAGACCGTAAAGCATATATTCAAACATGCTCATTGCAGTACCTGTTGTAGTTTCATATATTCCCATTCCCAAAAGAGTTAAAGAGTGAGATATCGGTGTTGCCGCTCCACCTATATTTATTGCAAATACAACTCCTAAAGTTAAAACATTTGCATATCTATCTTTTCCAGTATATCCTAATTCTTTAAGTATTTTATTTGCAAATCCTAAAAAGAAAGCCGTTGCTGGAACCTGATCCATAAACATTCCAACTATCATTCCCAGTGCCATAAAAGCGTAAGTAAAAACCCAAGGACTTTTACTTACAAATTTTCGACTCATGTAAAAAGCTGCTAGCCTATTTGTAAATCCTGCTCTATTTAAAGATTCTGTTAATATAAAACTCATTATTACAAATGTTATAATCCAATTTCCAAGAGATGAAGATAATACTTCATTTAATGTCATTATTCCTGTAAGGGAAATCAGTGCAAAAGATAAAAACACTGGCCACAACGTATCAACTATTGATAACAACAAGACTGTCCCTATAAATACACCTATTAATTTCATACCTGAAGAAGTTATTGGTGCAACTGGTGGAATTACCCAGAATACAAAAAATACTGCAAAACAAGCTAATATTTTAAATAAATGACTTTTATCCATTCGTATTGATTGAGACTTCATCTTTATTCTCCTTCTAATATATTTTTTATTTAAATTCTTGCAAGGTATTTATTGTTTATTGGACTCAAAAAATTAATTTACTAAATCTATTTATTATTACATGATTTGTTATATTTAATTTTATTAATTGGTGTAAATACGAATTGTTTTTCTAGTATATTAGAAAATATTTGTATCATATTACCAGTAAATAACATTGAAATTAGTGTACCTATACCTACTCCTCTTATTTCTTTAAAGTACAATAATGAAACACTTATTGCTATAAAAACACATGTGATATCAAATACTGTCTTTACACGTTTTATTGGCTTGTCCATCTTTTCACTAAAGTCCTTTACAAAAAGATCAAAGGGTAATGCGGTTAAATTACTTTTTAAAGTTAGACTTATCCCTAAAGATAAGCAAGCAAATGCTATTATATATAAAAATATATTGTTTACTTTTCCTATATTTATAAATGAAAATATCCATTTATACAAATCTATTATCATACCAAATAAAAGCCCTAATAATATTGAATATATATAACTCTTTTTCATTCCTACTATTAAGGTTAATATTAGTAGTAATAATATTTCAAATATGATTGTAGCATTTCCTAAACTAATACCTTGGAATACTTTATTCATAATAAAAGGTATTGATGAGATTGTAGAAATTCCGAAATTGCTTTCTATATAAATCACTACTGCTAACCCATTTAAAAAAATTCCCATTATCAAGGCCAATTCACTAAATAAAATTTTCTTATTTCTAATATCTTCATTGTTTTTCATACTATTGTAAATAGCAACCATTTTCTAAGAGAATTGCAATTCCTTGTCCCCCACCTATACATGCAGACGCTACCGCATATCTTTTATCAGGGTTATTTTTAAATTCATAGCAAATAGATGTAATTATTCTAGCTCCGCTCATCCCTAATGGATGTCCTAAAGCCACAGCTCCACCATTTGGGTTTAATCTATTATATATTTCTGATCCTAAAGGTATATTCAAATTTTCTTCATGTAGACAACCTAATACTTGTCCTGCAAAAGCTTCATTTATTTCAATTATATCAATATCATTTATTACTAAATTGTTTTTGTTTAATACTTGTTTAATTGCTTCAACTGGTCCAAGTCCCATTAGCCTTGGGTCACACCCTGTAATTGTATAATCTACTACTCTTGCCATAATATCTAGTTTTCTATCTTTTGCAATAGACTCTTTAGTAAATATTTCAAATGCTCCTCCATCATTTAATCCTGATGAATTCCCTGCTGTAATTGTACCATTTTCTGGTTTAAAAACTGGTCTAAGTTTTGCTAAAGCTTCTAAAGTAGTTTCTGGCTTCAAATGCCCATCTTTATCTACGATTGTTATATTTCCTCTTCTATCTTTTATTTCTACTGGTACTATTTCTTGATTTAATCTTCCTGATTCCATAGCTGTTTTAGCTTTCATTTGACTATCATAAGCAAATCTGTCTTGTTCTTCTCTCGATATATTATATTTTTCAACTATATTTTCTGCTGTAATTCCCATGTGATTAATATCTTTATTCGGTTTTCCAGATGCAGTCCTATGACCTTCATCGTTTGAATCTATCATTTTTATATCTCCCATTTTTAATCCAGTCCATCTAATCTTAGTTGGAAGATAATATTCTGCCCTTGATAAAGATTCTGCTCCCCCTGCTGCTATAAAATCTCTATCCATTAATAATAATTCATGTACAGCACTTATAGCCGATTGTAATCCTGAACCGCATATTCTATTTACTGTAAATCCCGTAGATTCATTTCTAAGTCCTGTATTTATACCTATTATTCTACCTAAATTATTGGTAGATTGTGATCCTGTTACATGACCTACTATTACTTCATCAATATCCTCTTTATTTATTCCTGCCCTCACTATTGCCCCTTCTAAAGCTATTTGTCCTAAATCTTCCACTGCCACAGTTTTAAGTTCCCCTAAATAAGCTCCTACAGCTGTTCTTGCTGCTCCTACAATAACTATATTCTCTCTGTTTTTCATAATGGCCCTCCTTAATTTTCATTAAATAATCATTTCTACTAAATCTTCGCTAATTTTAACTTCTGCATCTATTCCTTCTAATATATCTTCAATTGTAAACATTGGATTATACGCAGTTAATAAAAATCCTTCATTAGTTATTTCTATTACAGCCTTTTCTGTAACAACCATATCTACAACTCTTGGTGCAGTTAAAGGTATTGTACAATTTTTTATTAGTTTTGCTCTTCCTTTATTTGTATGATAAGTTGCAACGATAACCTTCTTTGCTCCAACACAAAGGTCCATTGCTCCTCCCATTCCTGTTACCAATTTTCCTGGAATTTCATAATTTGCAATATTTCCTTTTTCATCTACTTCCATAGTACCTAATACTGTTACGTCTACATGTCCTCCACGAATAATACCAAAAGATAAAGAACTATCAAAAAATGAAGCTCCTTTAATTATATGTGTTGGATATCCTGATGAACTTATTATATCTGGATCATATCCTTCATCCCCTACAGAAGCATCTCCTGCTGTTCCAACTAATCCATTTTCTGCTTGCAAAATAATTTCTTGTTCTTCTGTAACATAGTTAGCTACTAAAGTGGGTATTCCTACTCCTAAGTTTACAAGACTACCTTTTTCTAATCTTGCTGCAATATTTTTTGCAATTATATTTCTTAAAACACTCATATCTAACATTTTTTCTTCAATAGCCATTAGTTGTTTCCTCCCTTTACAATATAATCTATAAATATAGATGGTGTTTCTATCATATTTGGATCCAATTCTCCGATTTCCACTATCTCATCTGCTTGTACAATAGTAATTTTTCCTGCTATCGCCATCATAGGTCCATGTGCTTTATTTGTTCCATGATAAATTAGATTTCCCATTCTATCTGCTTTTTTTGCCCTTAATATCGTCACATCTGCTTTTAGTGGTGTTTCTAATAAATACTCTCTTCCATCTACTTCTATTTTTTCTTTTCCTTTTTCTAAATTTGTACCTACACCTGTAGGTGTCAATACTCCACCTAAACCAAAACCTCCACATCTAATTCTCTCTACTAATGTTCCCTGTGGTACAAATTCTACTTCTATTTCACCGTCTCTAAGTTGTCTTCCTGTTTCTGGATTTGTTCCAATATGTGAAACTATTGCTTTCTTAACTGCTTTAGCTAAGATCAGTGCGCCTACATTTGATTCATCTAGACCTGTATCATTGCAAATTAAAGTTAAATTTTTTACACCTTTGTCTACTATTCCATGAATCAATCTTACAGGATTTGATGTTCCTGCAAATCCACCAACCATTATAGTGTCTCCAGTATTTACATACTTCATAGCTTCTTCAAGGCTTACTACTTTATCTCTTCCTTTAGTCATGAATTTATCCTCCTATTTTTAATAGTTAATTTAATATTATTTTGTCTAAGAATTTTCTTATGTATTTTGTTCACAAAATTTAATTTGTGTGTTACCATTAATATACTTAGTAAATATTGTTAATACTAATACTTGTTTTTTATTCATAGTATAACTTTAGGTTATACTATAGTTATTTTCTTAACTTATACATTCTTTTTTGTTATATATTTTTTATTTTAGGAGTTGAATCTTATGGAAATTAGGCAACTAGAATATATGTTAACAATAGTAAAATCTGATTTTAATCTAACTAAATCATCCGAACTACTATTGGTCTCTCAGCCTGCTTTAAGTAAGATGATTACAACATTTGAAAACCAAGTAGGAATAGATTTATTTGAAAGACGTAAAGGAAGGCTTGTAGGATTAACACCTGCTGGAGAAATATTAATAAAATATGCTAATACTATTATTTCTACTCATAATGAAATGAATAAAGCTATAAAACAAATTTCTAAAAATATAGTTGGGAATGTTAAATTTGGTGTTCCTTCTATGATTCTAGAAGTATTATTTACAGATATAATAACTAAATTCATAATAGAAAACCCAAATATTCTATTTGAAATTATAGAGAATAGTGCAACTCAACTTAATAAGAAATTTCTAAATTCTGAAGTTGATATATTAATTTCTATAGCTGATAATCATATATCCAGTAACAATGTTCAAAAAAAAGTCATCGCATCAGAAGCTTTTGTTGCCATAATGGATATTAAAAATCCACTGACAGAAATAGAATACCTTGACTGGGAGGATTTAAACTCAGTCAAACTATCACTACCTAGTGATAAGTATTTTACTCATTCTCTTGTTAAGAAAAAACTTGAAAATAAAAATGTAAAATCAAATATAGTAATATCAGCAGCATCTCATGAATTTTTAATTAAATCTACTAATAATAGTGACTTAATAACCATATTACCTAAGATATTTTATGATTCTCTTGCAGTATCTAATGATTTTTTAGTTTATAGAAATTTTAAAGAACCTATCTATTGGGATGTAGAAATGTCTACAAAAAAATATCATTTAGATAATATGGATGCTGTAGGATTTGTATATGATCTTATATTAAACTATTTCTAAATAAATATTTTAATAAATAAAAATAGGTTTTATAATTAATGTTGAGGATGATAAAATCCTCCAGAATTAATTATAAAACCTATTTGATTTAGGTCTTTCTACAATAAATTCATTAAGTTTTTTTCATCTCAATGTATTTATCGTTTTAACTTTATTTATTTTTTATATAAGTAAAATGTTCATTTTCTGCTTCAAACCACAATACTGCATCAGAATTTTGATACTAGTTTATTTAAACCATCTATTTTTTCTAATTATATTAAGCTTATTAAAATCAAACCCATTTCGCCTTAGTAAATCTTCCGAGGATTTTCATAAATATATTGATGTCCTAATATATTTATAATTTTCATTACTAAGTTTTGTATATTATTTAGATTATTCCTTATTTGTTAGATGAACAAATAAGAAGTAATGTATCTTAACTAATCTACACATCATCTAATAATCTTCATCAATGTAATTATAGGAAATACTATTGATATAAAACTAACTAAGCACATATCACGTTTAACAAATAAGGATTTTATTTAAATTATATCATTTCCATTCTCTAGACATACTCCATTTTTTATTACGGCTACTATATTCTAGATATATGGAGATATTAGTAAAATATTCTTTTCTTTTAAATACATCAAAAATCTTATCATAATTATAGTTTTTTCCAAGTTTACTTATTTTCACACCTGTTTTTCCATTATAAAAAGTAATGTTTTCAAAATCAAATAAAATCCCATCTTGGGAATGTTTAAAAATATAATCAATAATATCATCTGGCAAAGGTTCTATATGTTTTTTTCTTCCTTTAAGTGCATCTAAAATTTTACCATGCATAACAGACTTATAATCTTTAATATCTTTCATATATATTTTAGTCCAATAATCATCATCATGTGCTAGGTATATATATTTATTATTTAGCCAATTCATAAAAGGCTCATTTAACGGCTTAAAGGTATGTCCAATATATAGAAGTTCCGCTAACTCTAGACTACTCATATTATTTATTATATTAACATTATCGTAATCTACCCAAATAAAGTCCCCATAACCATAGATATCATCATTTATCAAATCTTCCATATTCTCTGAATCTACATAATCAAATCCAATATTTCTATTGTATTTTCCATCTCCAAATGAAGCCTTTAATAGAAGAATGTTGTTTGGCTTAATTTTTATGAATTTCATAAAATCTAAAAATGTCGCCCCACAAGAAAACACTTCGTTTTTTTCAAAATCACATATAGTATAATAAAAATATCTACACTTCATCCATATCCCCCCAATAAATATAAATCTTATCTCCTTGCAAAACTGTGAAACCCACATATTAACTACATCTCAATCTATCAAAATAGTCAGTCCTCTTCATTTTGAATAAATATATACAGTAATATCATTAGATTCTGCTCTGGAGTTATTATTACAGATTAGTTGCAATCTAAATAATAACACACTACAGCTTGAACCTGTTTGAATCCTTCCTGAATATATAGGGATTTAGCCTTTTGATTATCAGCATTAACACATAGATAAGTCTTCATCGTATAGAAAGGAATCATCTACATCACCCCTATGTCTTTTGCAATAATCATTAAATTCATTGATTTTATCATTACTCAATTCTATAGCTTTCATAAAAAATAAACCATCCTTCCTATTGAAATAACATTCGCAGGTATTTGAGTATTATATTCCATTATTTTTAATCCTTCTTCTTACCTGCTCATTTCTGATTCCTCTCGTATTATTAATAAATTCTCCGAGTTTCTCAATTTTATTTTTCAAAGCTTTTCATCCCTGTATTTTAAAAATCACCTGCTTTTTTGCACAAATACTTCCTATTAGTAAAATATTTAAATAACAGTTTTCACTAATCTTTTTCCCATTTTACCACATATTTCCTCTCAAGTCATTTATAAAATTTAGTAAACTATTTAGCAAAACTCTCTTTTTGTTAAACAGCCTTATCCCCTAATCTAAAAGTTCCCTCAAACTGTAATTTGAGGGAACATAAATCAAACTTCACTATTGAGTAAAAATCCTTTAAAACTTTAGCATCAATCTATTCTTTAGCTAGCAACATAATGGTCTCCACATGGGTTGGGAGAGAGGTCAATAATGATGTTCTAAGTTAATATTACCTCTTTGGTAGTCCAATCATATGTTTTTATTCTACAATTATACAAATTTTAACAATAAAATCCTCAAAATCAATTTTATATCTTAAAGGCTTTACTAATTACAATTTATTCACTTTTATCTAATTCTTATTTTCTAATTATATCTTGTGTCATTATTATCTTAGAATCAATAGTTCTTGTTAAACATATTAATTTCATTATACATAAAAATAAAGTTTACTCCAATGGGTTTATGCACACTCCTACAAATAACAAACTACCATTTGATTCAGTTATACCGTATATAAAGGGACGATTAAGAATCATATCTGCACGACCTTCTGGCATAGCACTACCTGCATAATTAATTTGTGTAAATGCAGAGGCTTCAACCCCTTCTTCATCTATTGAAATACGGGTTTGTTGCTGTATCTGGCTAATATAAGCCATATGGCTTGTTATACCAGTAAAATCTGCATTCGGTGCAAAGGCAAGTTTTATATCTAATGCTTCTAGTTTATCTTTTAATTTTAGTTGTGAATCAAAATTAAACTTTGGTATCTTCCATACTACTTCCCCATGAAAATCCTTCCCTTCTTCAAAAATTTCTTTTATTTGTTCTGGTGATGACAACAGTTCATAAGTCGAGATTCCCTCATCTGGTAGTATAAATACCATTCGTCCACCATTTTTTAGTCCTAAGCCAGCTCTAGTAAAATTAGTTCCTTTAGAAAATCCAGCAGAACCAAATGTCTGATTCATAAAATCCACCTTTACTTCTCCCTCATTTAGTAGATAAAATACATCCTTTAATGTCTTTTCTTTATCAAAACGGTTAATCCATTGGTCATAAAAATATACTGTATTAATGATAGATAGTATTTGTTGGGGATTAGTTTCTATATCTGGTATTAATGTTCCATTAGTATTTTCCGCTATCCAATTACTCATAGTCCTTCCCGTTTCCTTATGAGAAAAATCTACATTATAAGAACTGGCATAAAAATTCTTCACCACATTTTCTATAAAAGTGTCTTTAAATGCAACAGGTTGCCCATTTATTTCTTTACCCAACCAGATAGAGTTTGCAATTTTAAGTTTCCCAATTTCATTATCTTTATAAAGTAATCTATACAAATTGCCACATTCTTCGGATAGCGTTTGATTATCTGGCATACCCAATAAATTAAGCAATTCCATTTCAGTCTCAGCTTTTGCTCCTGTTGTTGCAAGTGCCAAAGAATAATATAATGATAGAGGTGAATAATTTATATTTTTTTCAGATTCCTTAAGAATTAAGGAGCCAGTTTTATAGGCAAAGTCATTTATTACCCTAATTGTATTGTCATCCACCGGGTTTTCATCTATTATCTTTCTCCAATTATCATAATCGTCAAAAGCATATGCTTTTGGATATATAACTTCTGTAATAGGCTTAATATACTCATTACCTCCCCTATCTCTCATTAGTAAACCTATGCTTATTATTACTAATATACTAGCAGCTAGGGTTAATATTCTTTTCATTTTAAGCCCTGGCTCCTTATTTGCTTTTGCTTCCTCAATTAATTCATCGTCAATATCTGTAATAGCATTGAATATTTTTTTCTCATTCATAACAATACCTCCTCTTTTTCAAGAACATTTTTAAGATTAAATCTTAGGCGAAACATATGGCTGGCTAATTTATTTGGAGTTGTACCTATTTTTATTGCTAGTTCCTTTATAGAGTCACCATACCAATATCTTCGAACAAATAATATTCTATCTTCTTTAGGCAGAGTATTTAACCAATTGCTTATTATTTTTGATAAGATTTTAGTTTCTACTTCTGACCACACTGTATCTGGAGACGGAATACAATCTACTAACTCAGATAATAAAATATCACCACCACTATATCTTTTTTGGGCCTTACTTTTACTCCAATAATCTATAGATAAGTTTCGTACAATCCGACCTAAATATGCAGTAAATGATCTTGGTCTTTCAGGTGGTATTGACTTCCATGCTTTAATATATGTATCATTTACACACTCCTGACTGTCTTCATGATTAGATAATATACTAAAGGAAATCTTGTATAGTAGTCTTCCATACTTAGTATTAGTCTCATCAATTGCTCTTTCATTTCTTTCCCAATATAATTCTACTAATTCTAGATCATCCATATTATCCCCCTTTCTATCAATAAATTAGCCTTCATTAATATAGACGAGTTTTATATGCTAATATTCTAAAAATCTTTCTCAATAATACTATCATTTTTTAATCCTTTTGTTTTACATTTTTCGTCGTTAATATTTTTATCTTCCCATTTTTTATGACATATTCCTACGAACAAAAAACCATTGAATATCATCTATACGTTCAATGGCTTTAACTATTGGTATCACTAAAGCTTATTATTTTCGAGCCTAAGGATACTCTCTACATAAGTTGGGAGCACAATATATGTAAAATATCATTTTAATCAATTTAGACAGTACTACTTTAGATTTGGATGCTACCAAAAAATTTAGGTCATAATAATTACCCACAAAATGAATAATCTTATTCATTTTGGAGCACTAGTTCTCTTTTATTTTCTTTACAGTACTTTATTAATATATTTATTATTTTTGTTGCAATGCCCTTACGTCTGTATTGGAAATGTACACCTAACCAACATAAATAAGCATTCATAACAGCATCATAAATAACTCTTCCAAATGTAAATTCCATTAAGTAATTTATTTTCATAACCCTTTCTTGCAACACCTTTTAACCCTTTGTATCTATTACTCACCTAATCATGTCCTATTTCTTAATAGAATGATAACAAAGCAGAATAAATATAGATATCTTATCACCTTCTTCTATAAAAATATTAGTTGGGATTACCTTACTTAATTGTTCTGCAAGATACTCAACATAATATGAAAATCTACAAAAAAGTAGCTAGCATTACATAACTGGTTACCTAGATTTCCCACACTCAGGATTAATCGTATATTATAGCTTTTCCTTCTTTTCGTAGCTTTTTTAAAGATGTAATCATATGATTTATTTCTTCATCGTAATGTCTTTCCCATGAACCTAATTCAGCTACTATCTTTAAAGGAGATCTAGATCTATAAGAACGTGTAGGGTTACCAGGAAATCTTTTGTCAGTCAAGTTTGGATCATTTTCAAAATTACCTAATGGTTCTACAATATAAATTCTTTCCTTTGATTTAGAAGTTGCCAATTCAGCACCCCATTTAGCAGCATCTAATGTTGCAGTAAAATATATATAGTTTGACTTTTTTTCTTGGAAATTTGATAAGTGTTGTGGTTTTAATAAATCTCCAATTTTTAGTTCTGCTTTAGTGCCATGAAAAAAAGGTCCCTTATCTAAGACATCTTGTTTGTTATTCATACTGAACCACCTCTTATTTTTTTCGATTTATGTATAACATTATAGTGTTGAAACTATAAAAAAGGTAGTCTATAAATAATATATAAATAATGGTATAATATAAGTAGAAAGAGTTTTATTGAACGGCAATTATATATTCCTCATGTTTCAATTAGCAATAAAATTGGTGATTGCTGTGCATTATGAAATGTCATCAAAATAATAAGCTGTCACGTAAGATCATACTCATTATCAATTACTTATTTAATACACAATTTTAAGGCGCTATTCTTTACGATCTTCTGGTGATAATTTTTTTAGTTTCTCTTCTATTTCAAAAAATTTATTGCAATATGCCAAGCCTTGTGTTGGTAATATTTCTTCTAGACTTTTTATGTCTTTTGGAAGAGTATCTGTAAAATATCTTCTAGCATGGCTCCAACAGATGCATCTAGTAACCCCTTCTATCTTTCCATAACCTTTATAGCCATCCGTATGGCGATATCTAGTGTATTTGGATCTGCCCCATTTAGAATTCAATTTCATTTCCATTTAAACGTAATATAGCACAAGTACTTTGATTGCTAGGTTTAATCTCAATAATGCTTGGCTTTACTTCCACGAATTGAGTTTGTCCTGTAATAGCTAATGTTCCGGTTTTAATTAAAGTTTCTTCTCTAATGACTCTTTGCCAATAGTAGAATTTACCATGTGAAATATTATTCTCTCTACACCATTCTCTAATTGATAGGACACTTTCACTTTGATCTTTAATCATCTTTTGCCGCTGGGCTTTAAGCATCTCATGTTACATAATACTTTTAAATCCATGAGATTATTAGACGCCTACATTAAATCTTCATCTGATATTTCATTAATTTTTATATATTCTTTTCCTGTAGATATTGTTTTTGCAATTTGATACAGAGTGTAGCCTTCAGTATTAATTTCTATAAGATTAATTTTACTAAAATCAAGTCCATTGGTTTTACTGTATGTTCTGAGATTTTCCATAACGCATCGTCAACAGTTAGGAGAAAAAGAATAGAAATGTATCTAGGAGATATATCAATATCTTGTTTATGAAATGCATTATAGAATCTCCCTTTATGATTATGATTTAGAAATATTTCTCCCTTAAATTTATTTGTTAGAAACTTTAGTCTATCCTTTAAAGAATAGTCTTTTATTTTTCCAAGGCATTCTTTAACCAAATCTTTGTATCCCACATTAGATAAGATATCGGAATGAATAAATCCATAATCATTACATCTTTTATTGATAACACATGTCATTCAGCTCAAGCTATCCTAATAAATTTAGCCTCATAATCAATACTTTCACTATACAGAAGCGTTCACTGTTTCCGTTACACCATTTCTTGTCACTTTTGCAGTTACAGTAAGTATATATAGCCTTTTGCAACAGCATCAGTTTCATTGGTCTTAGCTATTATTTTAGGTTCTTACCTATATAGCGCACAAGGAGGAAAAAGGGGGACTTGTTTTTTTAAATTATTTTGAAATACTTTCTGCAACTTTTAAAATTTCATCTTTATTTAAGTTTCCTGCAATATGACATTCAACACCATCTTGATACCATATTAGATAAGTTATTTCATTAGTTTGCCATGTATAAGCTTGAGATCCTTTAAAAATAATTTCTTCTATTTCAACTCCTTCTGTATCATAGTATGATTTGTTTTCGCCTGATGAAGTAAATAATTTTATATCAAACTCTTGATTACTATCTGTTAAGTAATTATAAATCAGTATATTATGACCATTATGAATATCTACCAATTTGAATCCAGTTGGAATATAATTAATTTTAAGTGATGTCAGTTCTACTGAATTATTATCCTCATATATATTTTGAGGTATGATTATGCTAAATTTTTCAAACGCTTCAATAATCCAAGCAAACACCTTTTCACGTGTTTCTGCATTAACCGCCAAAACAGCAGAGAAACTTAGAATACATACCAACATAAAAATAGCTACTCTTTTAGCCATTAACATAAATATGTTATTAGGATTTTGTT
>NZ_DAMCHJ010000022.1:0-29437 GCF_032104385.1 Tissierella sp. | reverse complement strand
TATGATGTTGCAAGTAGATATTACTTCCTTGGTATGAATGGAGATTTCTAAAATCATAACAATTCTATCATATTTTTTGATTTTTCCATTTACCTGAACTATAGAAAGTATTATATTTATTAATTAATACTCAACATTTGCTAATAAATTCTGTACTTTTTATCAAAATCGTAAATACTTCCTTTAATGTATAATCCGTACTATTATTACATAATCTCTCATAAGATATGATTGCTATATATTTTATAGATATTACAACATATTTATATTTTAATATATGCTTATCTATTTTAAAATACAATTTTAAAGATTCTATAAACATACCATAAAGAATATATATTATGTTTCGGTTTTTATGAATTTGACAAAGGTTGGAATGAACGATTACCAACATTCACTATATTTAACCTGTTTTTATCAAAATCATTAACAGCCTTTCTGGCGAGATGCACTAGTAGGTAAATTTGTAACAGCTAAAATATACCCACAGAATATATTGATATATCATAATAATATTAAGGTGGCAGAACATATTAGAAATTATGGAATTCATACATGGAATATAGAGATATAGCATTATTTAAAAACATTAAAAAAGAAGCCTGTAGCAATTCACTCAAGCACAGCCATGCACCAAATGAATCCCAGACTTCAATCAATTTATAATAACTATTATACAGAAAATCCAAGGATTTCATAGAGTTAATTGAAATAATATCACAAAATGGTCTAGATAAAATAGGAAATATTATCAAAGAACTAGAAAAAGCAAGTCCTCTGGTAATAGATACCGAAAAAATAAAACTTCTATGTAATAGAAATGAAGAAAAAACTTTAGCTAATGAGAAGAAAGAGACTAGAGAAATAGAAGAACACTCCAGATTAATTAAAGATTAAAATTCTTGGAAAGGGGCTTAAGTTACAATATCTAATTAGAAATATTGAAGATGAAATTAATGAAGCAAATTTAGAAAATAAAACATATGATGCTTTTTTATGTGAAATATTAGAGAGAGAACATGATTTAAGAAAAGAAAATGGTATAAAAAGCAGAAGAGTCTATCAATGCTAAAGGATATACAGGTTCAAGCTCAAGTATGCAACTCGTATGAGAAAACTAAATAAAGTATTATCAGCATATCCATTATTTAATAAAATCTACCAACTTGTATTGAAGTTTAAGGATATTTTAAAAGGTTCAAATCCCAGCAATTTAAATTCATGGATTGAAGAAGCTAAACAATTAGAAATAAATGAAATAAATAGCTTTATAAATAGTATGAACAGAAATATTGATGCTGTCAAATTTGTACAGTACTTCTTGCTTATCACCCAAATTGTAATCAAATGAATAAATTATATACTCAGAAGTGGCATGTTCTGCAACATCGCGTAGTATAAGAAGATCTTCTTCGGCATCATCATATATTGCTACATATATACGTTTATTAATTTTTTCTACAGCAAGATTTCGAGTAGATGCAGCACTTGGTTCGTCCCAGTATTTAATGCTTCCATTAGATAAGTTTATTTTGCCTACTATTAAACTTCTTTCTTTCACAGCCAAAAAAAAATATTGTGTCATCAACAGGTACTATGTAGTTAACTGCAAAAACGTCTTCTGTCAGCATTGTATCAGAGCCTGTTTCCAAGCTATACACATAAATTTGATCACCAGTTCTTTTTCTTTTAAATGAATCATTATTTTTCTCTTTTACATAATATACTGAATGTGTTTTTTTATCATATACACCCAACGGATACTGTGTATTGTCAGGAAAACTAAATATTTCTGAAATCTCTTTACTTTTTAAATTATATTCATATATCGTAGCCCCATACTTAGCATAATCATTCTTTTCGTCATAAGTTGTCGTATACTGCGTAGTAATACTAATATAATCATCGATTTGTTGTGTCTTGTATGAGTTTACACCGATAAAAATAGCTGCTGATATTAATGTAATTGCACTTATCATAGTAAATATTTTTGCTTTCATTTTAAAGTTTTCTACTAAAAACATAGAGTACAAAGAATACACCCTATGTTTTTTAATTTTGTCATATATGAAATAGTTGCTTTTATTTGGAAATGACAGACTCTTACTATATTTTTATCCAAAATATAAATCATTAGGATTTTGTGCCGTTCCGTTAAACCATTCAGGATTGTTCCATCTCCAAATATCCAATACTGGTTTAGTTCCACCCATTATATCTCTCTTTTTCATACTTTTAATAATAGTTCCTGAGCCATTTGTGTCCGATGAAAGAACAGTAACTGTCAAAGTTGTACCGTACGCAGCATCTCCTATTTTTAATTTATTATTTTGTGTACCAATTCTATCACCATAATAAGACCTGTGAAGGGAAAATACTTCCTTGTGTGGCTTCAAAACGAGAAAACTCTGAAGAATCACTTACATATCTTCCATCTGCCAAAAAACCATTTACTAAATACTGATCAATATCACTAAATTACTTGTAATTACCTCGAACACGTATAAGTTCACCTGCACTACCATACTGAGCTACAGCTCCCTTATATGCTATATAATAATCATGATATTTATATACAGGTAAGCTTTGGACCGTTTCTTGAACCATCTCATGCATTTTATTAAATGTTTCGGGATCTTCCTCAGCTAAGTTTCCACCAATTTCAACAGCCCTTTATTATAGTAGAAACAGGAGCTTATTTTAAAGAGCAGAACTTAGTTAGGAAAGGACAAATCCCTCACAGGTCGTGTTACGACTTCCACATAGGTTGGATCAGAAATTTGATATAAATATGCAAAAAAGGTAGGTCTTGCGTATTAGTACCCCCATTAAAACATCTACCCTTTTATTTGAAAACATTGCCAATCATTGAGTTTGTCCAGTTTATAACTTCTAAAAATAATTGTTGAAACTTTTCTTCAACGATACTATAACTTTCTTTATTAATAATTCCTGGACTATCATCTTGATCATTTATGGGTACATCACTAACAATACACAATGATCCCGTAGGGATTCCCTTGTCCAACCCAACCCCAAATATAGCCGCTGTCTCCATTTCAATACCTATTACATTGTATTGAACCATGTTCTTTAACTCTGAAATATTCTCTTTGAATCTAGCTGCAGTAGTAAATACAAGACCATCAACTAGCGTTACCTTAGATTCGAGGTATGATCCTATATTTTTAAATAATTTAATATTTGCCATTGCAGGAATTTGTTCTGGAAGATAATATTTTGTTACTCCTTCACCCTTGATTCCAGCAATAATATTTATAACATCTCCAACTTTCAATGAATTAGTTAGGGCTCCAACAGTTCCAATACGCAATAATAAATTAATATTAAAACCTATTAAAAACTCTGCATTTGATGCAGCATTTGATGCACCAGAACCAGTTATAATATAAAATTCGTGTATATCTTTGTACCTTATCCTTATAACTTTTTGATATTCATAATATAGAGTTAATTCCTTAAGTTCATAATCAGGTTCTGATTTAAAAAATTCTTTAACCTTATTGTACCAGCTAATATTTTCTAAAATAATTCCGCATTTAATTTTCATAATGCCCTCCACAAATCAAATTGTTTAAATACTGATAAACTAGATACCATATAAATAGCTTAATCATTATTTATATGCTCAAAAGTCAGCGATTTTTTATATAATTTAGTTATGAATTTCTGTAGATAATATATTATATTGTTTTTCACCTTTTGAAATGGAATTATATAATCGCTCTTTGAAACTTTTAATTTTGATAATATTACCATGATCCTATTTAATAGGCAATTTCTCCTACTAGTCATATCTAAATAATAAGAATCATAAACAACCTTTCCCACAATTCCGGCAATATCCTTTTCGAATGTTGCCCAATCGTAGGATGTTCCGTTATCTCCTTTTGTAATAATATGATTTTCATCATGAAAAATCAACCTATGGCATACCAATTCTCCCGTATCAAATATTATTACACAGATGTCTCCCGCTTTTAAATCACTTATTTGGCAATTTGATATAATTAGCTTAACCTTTCCCATAATAAATGGCTCCATACTTGTAGTATTTTCGTCTGAAAAAAGACTGATATCCCTATTGCCAATAATATCTTTTATATAATAGCTATAGCCCATTATCATCCCTCCGTAGACATATGACTATTTTAGTTTTTCTTTCATCTTGGTTAAAAATATTGCCAAAACTTCTTAGGCTATTCACCCTTCATTTTTTCCAGCATTTCCCTGAATATAACAATGCATCCTATAACTTGCTTGACATTCATTACTATTTCATTATCTTCCTTTTTAATAATAAGATTTTTATTATTATCATCAAGCTTTATAAGCATGTCCAAGTTTTTATATTCCAATATTATCACTCCTCCCTATACCTAAGCATAATATACACCAAGGATTATAACCTTTATCTAGCTTCAGTCCATTAATTATTACATCCTTTCTAATTGCCCCTATAAAGCATGTTCCCAATCCCATTTCATGTGCAGCAATAATGATGTTCTGAGCAGTAATGGTTGAATTTTGGCAGCTAAATATATTGACAAATTCTCCATTATAATTATCTTCGATAATTGAATCGTTACATCCAATTAGAAAAATATGCGGAGCCTTTAAAGCATGTTCTTGATAATAAGCCCCTTTATAACAGATACGTTTTTCATCGTTATTGCTTATCTCCTTAATAAAAACACACTCTAGCCCTCCTGAAACAGGCCCACTATATCCGATATCCATTAATACCTTAATTACATCTTGGTCAAGGTTAAATTCCAAGTAATCCCTAATACTTTTTCGTGAATAAAAATTATCTCTTACATCATATAAATGGTTCCGCATTTTTCAACCCTTCTTTTTAATAATTTGAAAATAAAAACAGATGTAATCATCAAAATAATTACATACAAGAAAATCAAGACCAATTCCTTAGTTGGATCCAATATAGTGGTACTCCTTAAAATAGAATGCCTAATTAAATCAAATACATAAGTTGTTGGTAAAACCTTCGAAATCATTTGTATTTTTGGCGGCAGAACAGAAATAGGAAATGTAATTCCACTTAATAATGGTACAGCTCCAGTTATTAAAAACACAAAAGAATCCACCTGTTTTATACTCAGAGTAATACCACACATAATTATCCCACCACAGATCGAAATAGCTAATAATAGCAATACTGATAAAGCCAGCAATGGAAGACTATAAACACTAAAACTTATATTCAAATATATAAATATAAACTTTAAAATTATTGTAGAGCCGATGGTATATAATATTGCCTTTATTAAACTAAAGAATATCCACCCTAGTATCAGGTTAAACTTTTTTATGGGTGTAACCCATATTTGCTCCAAAGTGCCCATCCACATTTCCTTAGACAATACATATCCTGTTTGCTCTTGTATAGAATTAAATATAGAAAAAACAACCCCAATGCTAATGAAAACAAAATAGTTTTTTGTTCCAGTTGCTTTCTCAAAACTTTCAATATGGTTAGATGACATTAGATATATTGCTAGCAATATGGCTGGTAACATATTAATTACAGGTAATATTATCTCAAATATTATTTGCATCGGGTACCTAACTAGGAAAAGTAACTCCTTCTTTAAAAATACATATGCCTTATTAAACATATAAAACATCCCCACTTTCAAGCACTTTCTTCTTAAAATAATAAAATACGGAAACAGCAATTGCATTCAATACCAATCCGTAAATAAATATATATATTAATTCACTATATATTGCTGAAAAAGATGCAGAATCAATTATGACTCGTCTAAATGTATAAATCATTTTTTCAAAAACTATGAATCTACTTATTTCCCCTAAATTATAAGGCAAGAGAGTTATAGGTTGACTTACACCACTAAAAATTAATAGGACTCCAGTTACAACCTGTAAAAATGCAAATACTTCCTTAAATTTTATTACTATTCCAGATATTATATATGAGAATCCAAAAACAGCTGGCATACTAATTATTAGCACAAGTACTATTAATATATAATTGATCTGACAGTCAAAAACATATCTAATTAATAGTACACCTACAAACAATGTTAAACTATTAATTCCAAGCGTGACTATACTCTTTCCTACCATAATATAAATCAGATTGGAAGGAGATATTAAGATTTGCTCCAGTGTACCTATTTCTTGTTCCTTCCTTAAAGAAAGACCTACGGTCCACAATGCCTGGGAAATATACATCCAAAATAAACTTCCAGATAAAATCCACAAATACTGCGCTCGATCAACATCGTAGGTTTTTGTAATATAAAACAATGGTAGCAAGGAAAAAGCAGTGGCGATTATGGTATAAAATAAATTCAGCGGATATCTCTTTAAAATAAAAAACTCTGACTTTGCAGCTGCTAATATATGCCTCATACTAAATAACCCCTTTTTCAAAATAATTGGAAACTATATCCTCCAAAGTAATCCCTTTTACTTCTAAGGAAACTATTTGGCTTTGAGAAATTAATAAGCCGATAATTTGTTCCGTATATGTATTGCTAGTCCTTATTTGATATGTGAAATGGCTGTCAGCAGTTAATTTATTTATTATCCCAAGATTTGAAATCTCCTTTTCCATATTATCATCCATCTCAGATTTTAATTTAAATTCAATCACTTCTTCTACTTTATTTTTTTTCTTCAAATGGTCAATTGTTCCCTCTTCAACAATTCTTCCCTCTTTTAATATACCTACTACGGAACATAGCTCCTCTGCTTCATGTAAATAATGGGTAGTTAATAATATGGTTAAACCCAATTCTTCATTTAGCCTTTTTAAGAGCTTTCTATATTCAAATCCTACTTGTATATCCAATCCAACTGTTGGTTCGTCCAAAATTAAAACTTCAGGATCATTTATTAAGGATTTAGCTATTAGTAATCTTTGTTTCATGCCTTTAGAATAGGTTTCAACTAAATCCTTTTTATGTTCTCCTAACCCCACATAATCCAAATATATTTCTATATTTTTCTTAAGTTTTTTCTTTGGTACATTATATAAAGTACCAAAAAACTCTAAGTTTTCTTCCGCAGACAGTTTCCAATATAGTGAACGGTCTCCCCCCATAACTACCCCTAATCTAGACTTAATTTCTTTCTCATGTTTATCGTAGCTCATTCCAAATAATTCAACCGTTCCCTGATCTGGTAATAAAATACCTGTGATTAATCTAATAAGGGTGGTTTTACCTGCTCCATTAAGCCCTAATAAGCCGTAAATCTCTCCTTTTCTTATTTTAATATCTAAGTTATTAAGTACATCATTTCTTTTTACAACTTTAATCCATTTCCTTTTGATATATGATTTATGTATATTTGTGCAATTAATTATCATATCCATCTTATTCCTCCTCTCTAATCAATGATTTAGACATAGATTAATGTCTAAATCATTGATTTTATTTGTTTTCTAAATTTCCCATTATTTTCGTATATTTCCGCTAAACATTTTGAATCCTTACTACACATTTTTAGTATCACACTGTTTTCCCAGATATTAATTAAATTATCTTCAAATACATTACCTAATCTTATTTTAAATTCCCCACATGGTTGAATATCTCCATTAGCTGCTATGGCAAAGAATAATCCACAATTTTCACTAACTCTTTTTATTTCAACTTCTTCATTTATATCTAATTCCTCTTCAACCAAAGCAGCTCTGCCCACTAGCTTGAGTTTTCTTATAATATGAGGGATGTTTTCCAATTTTAATTCTTCATTCAACTTTCTTATGGATGCTTCATTTTCATCTGTTATTACCGAAGATACTGATACTCCTATACTACTACTTTTTACTACCTCAATACTCTTTCTAATGGCACTATATGCATTGCCTCCCATTATACTATTATTCATATCTGGATTCCCTCCATGCAAGCTAATTTGAATCCATTTAACTCCTAACTTTTCAAGTAATTTGATATTATCTGCATTGATAAAGGTTCCATTAGTAGTCAGAGTAACTTCCAGTTTTTGTTCCCTGAGTTCCTTAACAATATGAAAAAACAATGGATGACTCATGGGTTCTCCACCACTTAATGATACATATATGCATCCAACTTCCTTAATTTTTCTTGCTACTTCTTTTATTTTGCTAATATCAAGGTTTTCAAAATCCTTTTGATTAGTGCAATTCATACTACAAAATGAACATTTTAAATTACAATAGTTTGTTATATTCCATTCGCAGCTAACAGGTCGCTTCATCTGTCTCTACTCCTTTCCAGCACAGCGGATCAGATGCGTCTATCTCTCCAGTTGTAAGATATGCACTAGCCCTACATCCGCCTCTGCACTCATCCAGTATGTCACAGGAATTACATTTACCTTTTAACTGCGTAACTTGTCTCCATATGGAAAAACCTTCGCTTTTATTCCAAATGTCTTTCAAACTATCCTTCCTAATACTTCCACATATCCAATTTTCATCAGTTAAAATCCCACAGGCTGTCACATCTCCAAATGGATTAATATTTACATTACATGTGCCTGCACCACAATTATTAGTTAAGAAAGAACTTTTTCCAGTATTAAAACTTTTTTGTCCAATTATGCTGGGAATAAAACATGGTAATATTAAATTAAATTTCTTCTGCTTGATAAGCGGATGATTATAAAGTTTATCAATTATTTTCTTTATCTCATTTAAATCAACAAATAACTCATCTAAATTATCAACAGCATTGCCTTGTGGTAGTAGAAATTGCAATCTCATATTTGGTACTCCAATGCCATTTAGAAAATCAATTAATGTATATAGATCATCAACATTCTTCCTATACACCAAAGTAGCTATTGAAACAGGCACTCTAGCATTTATCAGATGGTTAATTGCCTCTATAGTTTTCAAAAAAGTATTTTTCCCCCTAATAAACTCATGTTGTTCCTCGTTAAAACCGTCTACGCTAACTTGTACTCCTCGTATTCCTATGTTTTTCATCCTTCTAGCTGCATATTCATCTATATATAGCCCATTGGTTGCTACAGTTGTGATGATATTTTTTCTACAAATATATTCCGCTAATTCAAAGAAATCTTTTCTGATCATAGGTTCTCCACCGGCAAATTGAAAAGATATTACCTTTAAATCCGATAGTTCATCAAATAGCCTTTTAGCTTCTGATGTTGTTAGTTCTTCATTTATGCTATCATTATTATTTCTGCTCCCAAAGCAGCAATGCAAACATTTTAAATTACATCTATAAGTAGCATCCCAACAAACATATAGTGGACTGGAAAAAAATTTATTCATCTAACAAACCTTCCTTTTTTGCACCTACAATAAATTCTTCAAAAAACTCTTCTATTTCTTCCCCAAGGCTATCTGGATATAGGCACTTTAATTCTTCTATAATCTGCCTTTTTGTTTTATTATTTAAACGTCTCACTATTTCATTAGCAGATTCATTTAACTCGATTAATTTACCCTTTTCCGTATTAAAAATAACTGCATCTTCTTCTCTATAGATTAAATTCTCCTTTAATTTCATTTTCTTCAATCCCTCCAATAACATAATATAATTTCACTAAACTAACCTTCTTCATTCATATATACGATAAATATTACTTACAAACTTGTGTATCTACATGTTTTTTAAAAAGCAAGAAAAAGATATATATTTATGAATCTTTTCATTTGGACTTATATCAAACTATCAAGTTTATGTTAACATAACATAAAAACAAACGCATAAGCTGTCAATTTTTAACATGCAATTTGGTAGTAGCAGGTCAATTTTCCGTACCTGCCACTACATTATAAATTGCTTTACTACATTTCTAGTTAATTGTAGTTGCACCACAACCCGTCTTGCTCATGCATACAGTAATTTCTACTACTGTGAAATTTGGTTTTTGCATCTTTTGATTTTTTTTCATCTTATTTTCCCCCCCTTGAATATAGTATTATAGCTCGTCGCAAAACTCTACAACTCATATTAATACTATGTTTTTTATATTGAAATGGATGGATTACCCTCACTTTGGGTATATATTCATTAACAAGATGTATATAACTCAAAGAAAAAAGAAAGGAGAATCCTATGCCAGTTTCAGCTAAACAGTTAAATCTTTGTGATATTTCTACTAATTTTGATAAATTTTATAATCAAAATCAAAGTAATTTACTTGATTTGCTAAACCAATTTATTTAAGACTAAAAGTTATGATAAACCGCTGGCTATTAAATCTTTAATTGCTTAATCTCAATCATCTAAATATTAATTTTAAAAGTTTAGTCCAAACTTTTATTTTTCTATTCTCTTTTTTGTTAATATATTAATGTTTTTGATAATTTAAATCTAATTTTTGTAGATAGTTTTGAATTTATATTCTATAACTAACTAATATAATATTATTAATCTATATATAACCTGTTCTCCCTCATTAAAATGATACTTTATAGTTGTAAATAATAAGCTTCAAGAGAAAAAGCAAGCTATATGTTTAAAGTAATTACGTTTTTTATCGTATTGATTATATTAAGTCCCACTATATATAGTAATACTCTCATGTAAATAATAACTTTAAAAATTCGAAAATATGTATTTTAGTCCTTATAAATAATACTGAAATAGCCACTCTTCCCATATGCAATACCATTATACCACTATTTAACATTGCCTCAAGTATATCTTTCCGACAAATTCCAACGTTATGTTCCATATTTTATCGAATAAAAGGCTGATAAAATTACCACATCAAATTCCAACCAGCTCTAAACTCAGTCTCTATTCTATCAAGGATGCCAACTATTACCTTGTCTTCAAAAACTGTCATTTTCTCAATCATTCTAAAATATAAACCTATGACAAATTCGTTTGTTTTCCTATCCACTATAATCTTAACAAACTCTCTAGTATCAAATACCACAATACCAATTGAACTGTATATTGCCTTTTTGTTAAAAATCAAAACTATATATTATGCAATCATAGCACCAATAACTTCAACCCCATCAAAAATCTTTTTTCTTTTCTTGACCTCCCCAATATTATTAAAAACGATATGTTTTTCGTCATGAATAAATTTCATAACAACATACCGTTTTTGTTGATAATTAGCCATCCTACTGTCTAATTCTATTGTTAAATTTTCTGCATTCCTACCACACACTCCACATGTTATATAATCTCTAGCTAATTTTGTACCTTCTATCCCAATTAATAAGGATCCTATATAAGGAATTTTACTTTTTTCAGATATAACAGTTTCAACTACAAATCTTGATAAATCTTTCCATGTTATTCTGTTATTTCTATCATATTTTCTTATTATATCTTCTGTTTGTCTTTTTGTATAATAATCTGACACTAAAAAAGCGTATCCTCTTAGATCATTAGTTATATTTTCCCCCATTTTATAGAATATTTGCCCACCATTTCTTAATCTAACTTTATCATCAGCTCTGTAAAGTGATCGAAGACCATATTCGTTTTCAACTTTTCTTTTCAGAGCATTATATTCTTCTTCAATTATTTCTTCGTAAATATAATAATGTACCATCATATCTTGTTGTGTTAGTTGTTCTTTTATTGAAATCAAATTATTTTCTTTTTGTTTTTCAAGATTTTCCAATTTAACCTCAATACCACTATCTGCTAAAGCAGTTCCTGTAATTCCAGTAAGCAGCAAACACACAGCAATACATAAGCTAAATATTCTTTTAATTATAAAACCCCTCCTTTATTTTTTCCCAATAAAAGCATAAAACAAATCATGCCAATAAACCAAAAGAATATAGTCCATCCAGCTAAAATGCATAAATTAATATTTATCCATTTTTTAAAAATTATCTTTTCTTTTTGATCTAAAGGCTTATTGCTATCCTCCACAGGTGCAATTAGTAATATAATTATACTTAACACTATTGTAATGATAAAACAAATAAAACCATTCCAAGGAATTATTTTTATTAACCAAAGTACAGCTGTTATCATTGTAATAGAAAATAAGTAACATCTGAATGGAGTACTCGCGTGATATCCCCCTTCCTCTGTTAATTAATTATTTATTTGCTTTTATTATAACAATTTTATACTTTTATGCCATAATTTGTCATGAATTATATATTTTAATGTCATGAACTAAGAGTTTTATAAGAATAAATTATTCCAAACTTGCTTAAGCAAATGCTACAATAAGAGATGGCTGATAGTTTTATGACGAATGTTATAACCCCTAAAGACCCACACTGGGTCAATTACTCTTTTATTGTAAAAAAACAAGTGCAAATACTCAACGTCATTTATTTGATGTCTTGTATTTACACTTTTTATAGTACCAAAATGAAGTTTATATCGATCTATAATTGACCTAAACTTTGCCTCTTTATTTTCTATATTTAGTTTTAGATTTGTATAAAAATACAAATGCATTAAGATATTGATATCCTAATACATTTATAGCTTTCATTACTAAATCTTTGTATATATTATTTAGATTATTTCTTATTTGTTAAATGAATGAAATATAAATTATGTTCAGCATTTAATATATTAACCTAACCAGGCTATCAAAATAATTAATGAAAATGTAGATATAACTATACCTATTAAAGCATTAATGCCTAAATATATATTAATTTCTTTCTTTCCAACTTTATTTTGTTTATTAATTCTGGATACCAATATAGGTGGACCCAAGAAGAAAAGCATGCTAAGTATTGTTGTAATGCTTATACCTACCATTAAAGGTATAGCCAAATTATTATACAAAAAATAAGCAATATCTTGAGCATATACCCCTAATGCAATAGCTAAAAAAATGCTTCCATATAAAAGTAACCTTGCTTTATTTTTTTCTTTAACCAATATTTTCACCTCTATTAGTTTATTTTAATTATTATACGTTATACTACTGATATAAAAATAAAATCCTTAATACTAATTATCTATTTCTCGTTCAAAAATAATTTCAAATTCCATTGGTATACCATTAGAGGCATATTTTATAGGGAAAATTTGTACTAATCTCCAACCTTCTTTAGCATATTTATCAATTATCTCATTATGATTTTCTAATTCTGATACAACAAATCCTTTTGGAGCTAATTTTACATTTTTATATTGATACATAGGTTTTCCTCCTTATTAATTATAGCAGCACACTTTTCTACTTTTATGTTCATCCATAGTATATTATTCAACCATTTACTTATCAACCTAATTTTCCCATTTTTCGACCCAAGTTTCGTCTTCAAACCAGTATATGTTGTGGTCAAACTCGATTATTTCTTATTATCACAACAGTACGTCATCAGAATTATAATCTTCACATGGCTTGAGAGGTCAATAATGATGTCCTAAGTAGATATCCTCCCTGATAGTATACTAACTAGCATATGAAGAGATCTTTACAAGCTTCTGAATCTATTATTTCTACACCCTTATATTCACATATTTGTCTTAGTATTCTTTTAATACCTTGCTTATATTTCCATATATTATTTGTTTCCTATATTAAGGAACAAATATCTAAAAAATCACCAGCCGAATATGAAAGAAATTTATCCGCAATTAAAAGTTACTATAGGTAAAGCAACTATTGAAGTAACCAAAGGATTTGATCCAGATATTTTTAGAGATATTATATAGAATATATCTATCTAGTATTAGGGGCAACAAATCTTAGAAGGCTCATGATGGGTTGGTTGTTCTTGTGCAGGAAAGTTTCAATATTAATCATTTTTCAAGAAATCTATTGGTTTATAAAAAGAGGATGCGTATTTCTATGACCCTAAATCATAGCAATACGCATCCTCACTGTTTTAATCTTTATATAATTTTAAAGTCCTCTGCTAAGTAACTAATTTTTGTTATCAAGGTAATACTGTATTATATTCTATTTACCATCCATGTTTTTATGAATCTTTTGCCAAATATCACTATTCTTTTGATTAATTGCTTCAATCTTTTCATACTCTATATCAATTTGTTTGCCCAAAGTAGCTGTTGCTTTTTCTACCTTATCGTAATATTTTTGGATTTCAGCATCAATTTCATCTAAGCGTTTAGCATCATTTTTTAAAATTTCTTTTTCACTCTTTGTAAGTACTTTTGATGTCTTGATACGCTCTGTATTGCTAGGAAGTTTATCATAAGGGGTTTCTGGAACTTCAGAATCTAACTTCATCCACAAAGTCATATTTGCCCAATAAATTGAATCATATTCTTTAAGTATTTCCTTTGCGTCTTTCATAATATTGTCACTTATTTTTCGAATTTCTTTTTCAAGACTGTCAATTTTATTGTAATACGGTTTAACGGCATTTTTCTCATCAATCAACCTTTGTTTTTCACTTTGACTCAAGAAATTCATTTCTCCGAAACGTTTTGTAATATCAGGTTGACTAGAAGTATCTATGGTCTGAATAGATACTGTTTCTTTAGAGTTCATATCTTTTAACATACCTGCTTCACTTTTAATACCAGATCCTCCCATTACTGTTGCCACAGTCAGCATACCTGCTATTAGAATTTTTGATTTTTGATTTAACATTTTGTTTAACATCTCCTCTTAATTTTATTTTAGATGATTTTATATTGTTAAGAATTCTGTCTTAACTTACCATCTGTATTTATTATAAACAAAACATTTGGGAAAAATATCCTTAAAACTGTATCAAGTTTGTGGCAGATATGTGGCAAAATTGTATTAAGTAAATTTATATAATTATATGATTTTCTCCTAAATCTATAGTACATAGCTAGGCGAAGTTCTTCCGTTTATATTTTGGAATACTTATAACAAATCTTGTATTACCTTTCTGAGAAATTACATTAATATTTCCTTCGTGTTCATTTATTATATCCCTAGTAATCGATAATCCTATTCCAAAATTCCCATCCTCTCCCTTATAAAATCGTTCAAAAATATGCGGCAAATCTTTATTAGATATTCCATTTCCATCATCAATAATTGATATAACAATATTCTCTTCTTTACCTTCACAAATAATTTTAATTGTTGTTTTTGCATACCGTGTAGCATTGGAAAGAACATTTAAAAAAGCTCTCTCCAAGCGTTGTTCATCTCCAAATATGTATGCATTATCTTCAAGAAAAATATGTTCAATATTCAGGTTTCTTTTATCGGCATTACCTTTAATTCTCCAAGAACAGTCGTATATCAACTCTTTTAATTCAATTATTTCTTGATTCATTTTACTATGATCCATATCCATTTTGGATAAAAACAAGATTTCATCAACTAGAGATGACATTTTTTTACTTTCCTTGATTATGATACTTGCTGATTTTTTATTGTCCTTGATAACACCTGATTCAATGGCTTCTGCATATCCTTGTATTGACATCAAAGGAGTACGTAATTCATGTGACGCATTTTGAAAAAATTGTTTTTCACTTTCTTCAGCTTGGTCTATCATTTTTGACATTTTTTGTACTGTCTTTCCAACATCGTTAAACTCTCGGTAATCTAATACATCTAGTTCTTGTAAAGCCTTACGCTCCCCTACGTCTATAATATATTTTTTTAACTTATTGAAAGAATTATCAATTTTTTTTGTCATTCTTAAGATAACAAAGATTGAAATAATTCCTGACAAGATCATTAATAAACCTAATATCTTGTGTATTAAGTCCACGAAATTTTGCATTGGTGTTATATTGGCATATACGATTACAGTAAAATCCTTTGCTTCATGAGAAGTATCTTTTAAAACACAATATCCATCAGATTTCCCATGATAAATTTTGGGTTTGATGTAAAAAGTATTGCGATCATGCTTTAACATAATTGCTTGATTCTTACTAATAATGTTGCGATTTTCTCTAAAGTATTTTGCAATTACTTGTATTCTTTCTTGTTCTAACTCTGAATATAATTTATCATTTGGTATTAGAGCATTGTAGTTCTCATCAAGTATAGCATAGTAGACTGTAATGAAAAACTCCAAATCATTTTTATCCTTCCCATTATTTTGATGATTGTTTAAGTAATTAGAACCATAGTAATATATATCAAAAATTTTAAACTCTCTATTGATTTCTTTAGCAGTTAATTTCTCTATATATTGATGAATTACAATATTAAATGTTGCTAATATTAAACAAAATGCTATAAGTATTACACTGGATGGAATTAAAAATAGACTTAACTTTAATTTTTTTACTTTTTTTCTTTGTTTTATTTTCATTATTATCGCCTAATCTTTCAGATTCAACTTAAATCCAAATCCCCAAACTGTCTCAATGGATATATTGCTATTATGAGTAAGTATTTTTTTTCGCAACCTTTTTATTGTATCATCAGTAACTCTTGTTTCTACAAAACTATCATAACCCCATATTACATTGAGCAACTCTTCACGGGAAATTGCCTTGTCCTTATTTTCAATTAAATAACTTAGTAGTGAATACTCTGTATTAGTAAGTTTTAATTCTTTATTTTTACAATATGCTGTTTTTTGCATGGGATATAACACAATGTCACCAAAGTTCAGTTTGTCATCTGTTGTTTTTTCTTTCTCTTTTGATAGTCGTTTAAAAATCGCTTTAACTCTCATAGTAAGTTTAATAGGAGAAAAAGGCTTAGCAAAATAATCATCGCAACCCAATGTAAAACCTGTAACATAATCTGCATCGGTTCCACGAGCAGTAAGCAAAATAATCGGGACATCCGACTTTTTGCGAATGGATGAACAAATGCTAAATCCATCTGTTCCCGGCATCATGACATCCAATATAACTAAATCAGCAGGAATCTCTTCAAACTCACAAAGTAGTGCATCTCCAGTCTCAAATAATTTGACCCTAAATCCTTCATCTTCTAAAAAAGATTGTATTAATTCTCTTATATTTCTTTCATCATCAGCTACATAAATTGAATAACTCATATATCATTTTTAACCCCCTTAAATTTACAATTTTTAGGCAGATAATACTCTTAATAGTAGAATTTTATCAATACAAAACTTTATTCTATCTATTTAATTGTATAATAATATAATTATGATTTCAAATATTCCCTTTTGGTTAAGTAATAATATTGTTCTTTTATAAAAAGTTTTTGCTCTTTCATGACACTCAAATCCACATTCCACCGTTAAAATTAAAAAAACCTTCATAACTATAGTTTGATTGCCAACATACTTGTTCTTAGCTAAGATATAATACTTTCTATTAAATCCACGAATTGGCCCTTGACGTATTTGTATTGTAGTTTTTTAGTGTTGTAGATAAGCTTCTGGATAGGTTACAATAAACTAGACAACTAAATTAAGGTCATGTAAACTAATATCAATATATTAAAAGGAGAATAGTTTATATGACAAGAGAGAAAGAAGAACCTATACCCCTGAATTCAAAGAACAGATGGTGAAACTATACGAAAGTGGTAAGCCTAAGAAAGATATTATGGCTGAATATGACTTAACACCTACCGCTTTTAATATCTGGATCAAAAGAAGCCAAACTACTGGATCTTTCAAGGAAAAAGATAATCGTTCCCCAGAAGAAAATTAACAATTAAAGATGGAGAATGATATTTTAAAGCAAGCGGCGCTGATATTTGGACGAAAGTAAATGTGATAAAAAGTAATACTCACAAATACAGTATATCAGCAATGTGTAAAGTCCTACAAATCCCTAGAAGTACCTATTACTATGAATCAAAAGTCAAAGAGTCTACAGATGAGATAGCACCAAAGGTTATAGATATATTTAAATCAAATAGAAACAACTATGGCACTAGAAAAATCAAAGTAAAGCTTAAAAAAGCAGGCTATATAGTATCTAGAAGAAAAATAGGTAGAATGATGAAGCAAAATGGCTTAGTATCAAACTATACAGTTGCTCAATTCAAGCCTCATATAGATAAATGTAATGAATCAAAGGTTGCCAATGAACTAAATAGAGAATTCAATACAAATCGGCCTTATGCCACTGTAGTCAGTGATTTAACATATATTAGAGCTAATAAAATATGGAACTATGTATGTATGTATGTTAGTTGACCTATTTAATAGAGAAATAATAGGTTATAGCGCTGGTACTAACAAGGATGCAAAGCTTGTTTATAAAGCATTTTCAAAGATTAAAACTAGGTTAGATAATATTACTTTATTTCATACAGATCGAGGTAACGAATTCAAAAATAAAATAATAGATGAAGTCCTAGATACATTCAAAATTAAGCGTTCTTTAAGTATGAAAGGCTGTCCTTATGATAATGCTGTAGCTGAAGCCACCTTCAAAATATTTAAAACTGAATTTGTTAATAACTATCGTTTTGAAAGCTTAGAGCAGTTAGAAATTATGCTAGCAGACTATGTTAATTGGTTTAATAATATTAGGATTCATGGGGCACTAGGATATTTAAGCCCTAGACAATATAAATTACATAACCTTAAAAACTGTCTAAATAAGTGTTGACGATCCATTGTATAAAAATAGATGTATTAGAATATAAAAGATTCTAATACATCTATAGTTTTCATCTTAAATTTGACTAAGTATTATTTTTTATCAATTACGATGCAGAACGTAAATTATGCATCGTAATTAATAAGATCTCTTTATTGACGTATATGTTTTATTAAGGTTATTGCTCTATCAATCCCTTTTTTCAAAAATGTTCTTTTGTCTGGTAAAAGAATTACTCCACTTCTTTTTGCAATTTCTTCAACGACATAGCCAATATTTCTATTATCTGTTATGATTTTTTCTTCAGTAATTTCAGTATCAAAAACTTCAATACAACGATCAATTTGAGATTTTACCCAAGTTTCACCTCGTTCAAGTCGTTTATTCAATCGTTTTAATATGGTTTCTTTATTAGCATACAAAATATAATGCTTTAGAATTATACCATCATCTATAAGTTTTTGGATTATTTCCTCATAATATTGATGATTATTGATGGTCATAGGTACAATAATTATACCCCAATATTACGTGGCAATATATTTTAACATTTCATAATTAAATAATCGCCATTGTCCATGGTCTTGAAAATCAGACTTGTGAATCCCTTTTGGTGTATTATTACGAATAAAATATCCAATATTTTCAGGATCATAAACAAAGGAATTAGGAAGTCTTCTATTTAATTCAAAGGCACATGTCGTTTTTCCAGAACCAAATGCACGATTTAACCAAATAATCATTATATATCCTCCTTTAGGCACAATTCTACTTCGTACATTACTACTGATGACTATAATATAAATACTACGAAATTATAATTTTATATATTTCCTCTTGAAATATTCGTCCATCAGAAGTTTGAATTTTTTTACACTCTGTTAACAATTTACCATTATAAAAAATTGCTATTTTTTTACTCGGAATATTTCTTTTGTCAACAGGATAACAAAATTTCTTAATCCCTAAAGTTTTAGCATAATCAATTATACCACCAATGGCCTCTCTACCGTAATAATTTCCATGAGAACAAACCTTAGTCCATATACCAAGTTCAGGCATTTCATCCTTTAAATTATGTAATGCAACAATTCCAATAAATTCATCATTTGATTTTAAAGTGATTGCATAGATATAATCTGTATTATTTTCTCTGCTATTTATAAACCTTTTTATAATCTCATATGTCTCATCTATATTTTTAGGCACCTGTGGAGCCATATATGTAATTATTCGTTCATTAAAATGCTTAAATATTTCTTTTACATGAATCTCTGGTACAGGGATTCATATACAACGATTTGTTTCAATATTTATTGTCTAATTCATACAATATATCTCCCTTTTACATAATATAAGTTATGCGTAATAATTCATCTACAAATTGGATTTAGCCCTGAGTTTACTATACTTAGTTCAAATATCTTTTCTAAGGTCAGTTATTACACAAGCTAAATACACCTTATATATCGGTGGATAGTTTTTTCATTGATTATTTCGTTAAATTATTATCTTTAAAACTAATAGCATGAAATACAGGAGCACGATTATTTTTACTATCTTTCTAGATAATATAACTAGTGACAAGTTCTTCAGCACTTACAGTAATACTAGCGAATTGGTCAGCATCACGGGAGGTGCAAAAAATTCATTGACATTTGTATATAGTTTCTAAATCAATAGACTAATGAATCACTAAAACAAATTAAATATTACTACATTTTCAGTACCTCTTCTATTCTTATCATTTTTTTATCATTTAAAGAAGGTTTTTCTTTGCAATACCATTCATATGTCCGCTTTAATCCTTCTGTTAAAGTTATCTTAGGATTACTTAATCCATCTTTTCTAAGCTTTGATATATCTAATAAATAAGTACAATCTCTGAACGGAAAATATTGTCTTGAATTTATGTTTAATTTAGAATCTATTTTTTGTATGTTTACCTTTTTTCCAACTATCTTCATAACTATATCAATATATTCACTCCAACTAACAGATTCAGGATGTGTTACATTATATGCTTGTCCTACTATTTTTGAATTATGAATTGCATCTATGAACACATTAATCTGTACCTTTATCTTCAGGATCTTGTACACTTGTAAAAATTTCTTCTAGTATAGCTCTAAATATATTTTGCCTTTTAAATCTAGCGATTTCATGTTTTTCTTCTGAAATGTTTTTTAATTTCCATAGAAGAGATATCAGATTGGTGTTTTTTCTTATATCTAATTTAAAATGCAGATCATGTAAATTTAGCTTGTCTTTGCTTAAATAATTAACATCGTATAAAACTACTATATTCTCACATCTATTATTTCCAATAACTTGTTTCTCCAGATCCATATTGGCTCCTCCATGTATTATAGTACCTACTTCTGAAATATAAGAGGCTTCGTTGAAAGAATACTGAGCTATTCCACTAATAGGAAATATAAAACCTGGTAATGGAGCAGTTTTTTCAAAACCTTTACTTCCAACATCTATTGAATTATAGTGTATGATTTCTACGCCAAAATGGTTGTTTGTAAAATTACATATTAATTTATCAAAATCAACTTCCATGCTATATTCTCCTCCTTTACTAACTAAAAACAAATCGAAACCAATTGATAACGATTATCATTTCCAACTATTGATTTAAGGGTAAGTCATTTATGGTGGAAAGTCAACCCTTTTTATAAAAGTTCATTTCCAGCAAAGATTTACCTCTTAATTATCACTTATGCTATCCTTACTAAACTAACCTTATTTCTTTAAATCTCTTACATTAAAAGATATAAAAGCTTTCTATTGAGATTGTGGTAATGACTATGATAACCTACTAGGAGATAGTATTTTGAGTCTTTTTAAAATAGAAAGGTCTCTAAGTAATAAAGAAACTCCTTATGACAATGGGGTTAGTTAGACTACTAATAAAATATTGAAGACAGAATTCATATACGAAAAAAATTTAGACCCTAGAGCAACTTCAATTAGACTTAGCAGAGGATGTTTATTTATATAATAACCTGAGAATTCACGGTTCTTTAGGTTATATTTCGCCAATCGAATATAAAGAATCAAATGCTCTAAAGCTAGTAAAAGCATCATAGTATTAAATAAAATCTATATTAAGTGGGATTTTATCTAAAAAAGAGTTGCTAATCCACAAGTCTATTTAAATCATTCTGAGTGTCAATTAAAACTATCTCTTAATCTTTAGCTTTTGTTTTAAACTGCCTAACTTTTTTACAGCTATTTCTTTTTTCAATTCTTTAATACTTTTATTTCCTTCTTTAGTTTTTTATTTTAATCCCACTCAAACATTTAATTTATTTAATAAAAGTAACTTTTGGATATTCAGAAGATATGATGTCAATCATTCGATTTGTTCCTCCTATAAGAAAATGATATGTTTTTTCAGGTACAAGATAATTTTCTTCTCTAAATTTATTTAGATAATCTGAAGATTCACTTATATAAAAGGTCCATATCTTGTTATTAGAATCCTCTTTAGATTTCCACATCTCCGGTCTATAACTTTCATCAGTAACTATATAGGAAAATACATCATCCCACACTAGTTTTAAATTATATTCTGAACGTTTATCTTTCTCGAAATGGTCTGGAACTAATAATACCACAAACCCTTCATCTCTCTGAAAGCCTGCATTTTCCATATCATAAACTTCATCAACATCTTGATGAGGAATCCATATTTTAAAATTTTTATCAAAATTATCTTCTAACATATTTCTTATCACCTGCCTAATACCTTATTTTTATCTTATATTTCCCCTTGCCTTGAATTTCAAGAGTAGGTTTATCTCAACTAATATTGCTACTACCTGGTCTAACATTTATTTTTGTGCCATCTGGTAATTGTCCAACTTTTGTTCCATTTGAATAGGTAGTAATCTTTCCTTGGTTCAATTTATTAAAATCTCTTTTAACAACTCTTTTCCAGCCTTTGCTTCCATAAATTAATCCTACGTTAATAATAATTAAAATACTCTTTACGGAATTATAACGAATAACATTACTATTTTATGACAAATAACTTAATATTATAATATTTTACATATTCTTATTCTCATGGTGAAACCTTAGGAACTCATTTCCTTCATCAGGATATAGTCTTTTTAATGTAGTATTTCCGTTTTCAAAAAAACAACAACCAAACCTTAATTCCTATATCTCTTTATTGATTTTGTGTACTTATTCCTTCTCTGCAAAATAATTTATAGCAATAGATAGAGACACCACTGTTACAAAATAAATAACTAAAGTAAAAACAGTTTGTATTGTCCAGTTGAATTTCCAAGGATTCAAAAATCCATAAATAAATAAAAATGTACTAACTATTATTAATGCAAAACGAATGAGATAACAGAACAAAAATTTTTTTCCTATTTTGCCAGGGAAAGTATATAGTCGCCATACTAGGTCTACAACAGTGCTTATTATCCATATAATAATACAGACATATACAACTCCTGTTAATCTAAAGTAATCAACGAATCCTGAAAACCCAGTATAAATGTTACTTGAACCAGAATCTTGATGTGTTATTGGAAACTCTACAATTTTTGAGATTGCCCACAGAGCTAATAGTAAAAATACAGGTAATGTTGCAACAATTTTAATTATCCAACTTTTAGTTAATTTGAATTTACGCTTTTTAATTGAAATGTCTTTTTCACTTATACTGCTATCTCTGTTCATTTCACTAATATCATCCTTCATTAAATAATCTAAGGAGCAATCAAAAAAATTACTTATTCTGATTACATTATCCATATCAGGAATTGCTCCCAATTCCCATTTTGAGACTGATTGTCTTGAAACATTTAGTTTAGCAGCCAATTGTTCCTGAGATAATCCATTCAGTTTTCTTAACTTATAAATTTTTTCTCCGAACGTCACTCTTTCCACTTCCTTCCTATGCTTATATTATAACTAGCCCAGCAACATTATTCTACCACTCCTAGTTTACAAAAGTGAAATGCACCGTTGCAATATTGCAAATCATAATTGTCACTTCATTTTCTTCATATTATTTAATGCTATTAATATCTTTATATCTTCCATAAAAATAATCAAAGTCCATTCACTTCACCTCTTCCCAATAAAAAAGACATCTAAGATTTCTCTTAAATGCCTGGTTTTTTATCTCTCATGTTCATGGCGTTTTTCCTTAATTCTGTAAATCAATATTTTCAAGCTGACCTTTCTTTACCATATCCTTAAGTTTTCTTGAATTGGTTTTTGGTTTTTCACTGAGATAGTCTGCAAGTAGCTGACTTTTTTCAGCAGCATCTTCCATAATCTTTTTCATTGCTTTTAATATAGCTTTTGCAGAATACTGTGCAACCTTAATTTCAATATTTATAGCTTTATTATTAACTTCATCATTTACCATCTAGGCAACCTCCTTTCTTGAAATTAAAAAAGCGAATAAGATTTTTAGTCTTGGTCGCTTCTTTGTAATAACCATATATCCATAATTAATAGTTAATTCCTACAACCTGTTTAACAGACATATCAGAATAAGAAACATTTCTAAAATAAGCACTCCACCCATCTGCTATCTTAAAATAACCATTAGAGTAAGATACAACAGCAATTGAATGTCCTCCTTTAGATGAACCCAATTTATCCACAGAAACATGTAGAAGTTTTCCTCCATTTAACGCATTAATCATCGTATTGGATGATGTCTCCGAAAGTTTGGAAGATTTTCTAGGTTTCGCTCCTAAATCTCTTCCAACTTTTGTGTATGAAGGTGCAATTTTAGAACGTGCAGTACCTTCATCTCTTGTACCACTTGCACCTCCATTAGTGTCCATAGCAATATAAAATTTTGCAAAAACATCATTATTGCTGTATGAACTCGAAAGATTTGATTCTCCTAGGTGTTTAAAGTATTTCATTATTGTGGTTGCCGCTGTTGGCGAACAATGATCATGCGGATACACTCTTCTTCCATTTGCATCAACAATTTTCAAATTATCAAAATCTGATGTAACACATGGTGTAAAAGAAGCACTTCGCATAAGTGTTGTATTTGGGACTTCCAAACTCTTTAGCTCAGGTTCAATATGAGACTTATATTCAACTTGTCGTAAAGAAAAAGTTTGCTCTAATTGACTTCTGCTAATCTCTGAAGAATAAATACCACTTTGTGGCATTAAGTCAATAATTCTTCCATCAGATAGTTCAACATAAATTTCAAAAGGATTCACAAAATAAACCTTTCCTGCGTAAACATCGTCATATGTCAATCCGGATTTGATTAAAAGTCCCTCAAACAAATTCCCTTCATTGCTGTAATCATAGATATGACCACTATGAACATCTGTAATTATATATCCTACATATTCTCTCGATTCATTTTCAAACTCTATATATTCAGCTACAACTTCTGAATTAACATCTAAAAGGTTTATCCTCCTTTGTGGTAGCAAATATCCATCAATCTTGCCAATAGCACCATCTTTATTTAAGAGGATTTTTGCAAAACTATAATTATTTTCCATATCAACATTTGCTACACTTTTAGCGTGAACACTATAACTGAATATTAAAAATACCGCTATTAAAATTAACAAGAGTGGTATTAATTTTAATTTTAAATTTCTATTACTTTTACTTGTCATCATTGTTTTTACCTCCTCAACATTCATTTAATATTGCAATTTTTGATTGTATGGTAATGGCAATCCCGTTCCAGGACCAATATAAATTTTATCCACTCCACCTTTTTTTCTGTGTTTACATTTTGAACAAACATAATCATATTCATAGTATCCGTATTCACCAGACCTGTAACAATTAGAAGTATATTCCTTAGAGAAACTATGAGATTCATTGTAACTTCTAATTGTTTCTTCCCATGTTTCATTACCTTGTCGCTTTACGTGTATCACATCAACTTTGTGTTGTCGCCCATTGAGATAGTAATATGCATACACTGTTCTTATAACCCTTATGTCATTTGCATTTCCAAAAACTGTAGCTTCATTAGATGATTCTACAATGTATTCCATCCGATTTAATTCGGCATTATAAACACCTTGTTCTAAAATCTTCTCAGTTAGATAATGAAATTCAACATCACTTACCGCATTGTTGATTATATCAACTTGTTCTTCAATGGATTGAGCTTGAACTGAAACAAGTGATGTTAAAATACCTAATAACACTAAAGCAACTGCTATTAATCGCTTCTTCATAAATTATCCTCCTTACTTAATTTTTCGTTTTCAAATTTTTATATGATTAGGACGTCAATTTACATTCTCATATTAACCACCGCCTCTTCTCATACTTGGTAGTTAATATTTCTGCTCACTGCTTTTGATAGTCTTTGTTTCTTTATCTCCATTGTGTATAGCAGTTACTTTTGTCACAACTCTATATTTATAACCCTTTGACACTTTTGTAGTTTCACATATTCTTATACGATGTGAATTATCAGAATCAGAGAAGGATGTAACCTTTGTCCATCTTCCATTTTTATACTGCTGTAATTCAGCATTTATACTAACTTTGTCTGTAACCCCTTTATAGCCATCAATTGATGCCGTTACTGTAGCATTGCCCTTTGAATCAATGACTAAATTTGTAGAAGCTTTTGCTGTATATTTCATGTATGGAACTATTATAGGTATATTCCCCACTGGTTCTATTGGTGGTAAAGCATGTTTTTCAGCAAAAGTTGGTGTTAATATTTGCAATAACATTACACTTAATAATCCAATTCTAATTAGTTTTTTCTTAATCATAAAAAGACCCCTTTCATTTGTTCTTACTATATTAACGAATGAAAAGAGTCTTTTGTGACACCTAATTTAAAATTATTTTTTTATTTATTATTTATTATGCTTTCAACCATCTTTAATAGCTCATTTTTATCATATTCTGAAATGATGGTATAAATATAATTACTATCATTCCAATAAATTTGATTAACATTTTTATTAGTAAAATAAATAATTTTCTGCTCTCCTATTAAAAGTTCTTCTATATATATACCTTCTGTATCAGTTATAATTGAATTTGCTGTAATTTTAGCTTGCTCAAACATTATTTCAATACCATTATCATTCTGCCAATATATAAATTGTTCATAAGAGTTAATTTCATGCTCTATAATTTTAAAATTATCTGGAATATAAGTTGGATTTACTGGTATTAATTTTCCATCATCTATATTTTGTTTATCCTTAAAAATTATTGATGTGAATTCTTCCCATACTTCTATGACTACTTCAAAAAATCTAACCCTATATGCTTCTACACTCATTGTTGTAGCAAAAGCTATAGATATAAATATTAAAAATATAATTGCAACTTTTCTACTATAGTTTACAAATATTTTTATAAAAGGAGATCTTCTTTCTTGTCTTATAAGTTTATTCATCTTTTTTTGAAATCTCTTTGAGAAGTTATGAGATAATGTTTCTTCCTTAGGCAAACTATCAATCATTATATTTTCTGCACTTTTTACATATTTATATAGGAAATCATCATCCATTACATATTTATTCATAAGACTTCTCACTCCCTTCAGATAAGCTTTCTGCTAACTTATTCCTGCCTCTTACTAATCTTTGCCTTACATTTTCTTCGGATATTCTCAAAATCTCTGAAATTTCTTTATTGGTATATCCTTGAGAATATTTTAGTCTTAACACAATTGAATAATTTATGGGAAGTTTTAGGATAGCTTCTTCTATTTCATTCAATATAAATTTACTCTTATTTTTTACATCTTCTATATAAATTCCAACTTCATCAAAGGATATACTATTTTCACGTTTTCGTTTTCTATAAAAATCAATTGCTATATGTTCTACTATTATAACGATGAATCCTTTGGTTTTGTGACAGTCAATTTTATCTATTTTAGATAAGTTATCAATAATTCTTAAAAATGCTTGGTGAACAACATCCTCTGATAAATATTCATCTCTAAGTATCCTATTAGCAACATAAAACATTGTTTGTCTGTATCTAATATAAAGTTGTTCGAATTTGCTTTTATCTTCTTCTGATTCAATTATGGATAAATAAATTATCATAAGATTCACCCCACATTTTTAACCCTAGCTTTTCTACTTTTACTTTTTATCTTATCACTTAAATTATTCAATGTCATCTGTCAAACGCCCTATTTTTAAGGGTCAAAAAATGGTGTTTTTTAGCCGACTTTTGACCCAAAAATTCATCTTCTTTAATAATTAAATTATAATGAACATGAAAAAAGCCCTAAAGCTAATTGCTATAGGGCTTAAGACTATTGTAGCCTGACTATATTAAATTTTGATATTCTCTTCTTCCATCAACTATAGCATATATAATAACCGTTTTATTTTCCTCATTTACTTTATAAAATATAAGATATTTCTCTACAATGACCACTCTATAACCTTGTTTTTTCAAAATAGAATATCTAGGTATGCTTCCTGAGTTAGGAAACTCTTTTAAACGATTAATGGATTCTTCTATTTTATCCAAATATTTGAGAGCAGTATCAACACTACCTGAATCATCTGCAATATAATAGATTATATCTCTCAGTTGATCTTCTGCCTTGTCGGTTCTCATAATCTTATACATTTTCATTCTTCCTATTTACCAAAGATTCACGAATTCTATCCAAAGATTCTTGCATGGAACCCACTCTTCCATTTTGGACATCATCTTCCGCTTCTGCAAGAGTTCGAAGCAATTCTAATTCAGCTTTCATTTGCTTGTAATCCTGCAACCCAAGAATAACTGTATCCCCACGACCGTTTACAGTAATAATAACAGCCTCTCTGGTTTCCCTGCACTGTTTAGATATTTCATTATATTTATTTCTTAAATCTGCTGATGGCCTAATATTTAATTCCATGTTAGCACCTCTTTCTACTTTGTTTATATATCCATATTATATCATAATTTGCCTATTATATAAATCTAAATACTTTTAATTCATTTCATATATAGTAAAAGTGCTAAAAGAATTTAATTTTAAAATCCAAATTAATCTATCCACAACTATTGCATCCATTACTAATATTAATCACATTATAATTGCAATCTTTAACACCTCCCTTATAATTAACATAATTGTTAATGACTATACCACTTCTCCTTGATTGGAAATTTGGAACCACATGCACTAGTTGCTCTATTTCTTCTAGTGATGTACCATACATAAATAAGATTGTCTCTTTTTTTATTTCTTTGTATACACCAATAACAATGCCTATGGTTTAATGATGGTAAAAACCATTAAGGAAAATTCTACTCATTCCTGTTTAACCTTTTTAAATAGTATTCCTTATATTGGTCTTGTATATATGGACTCAATATCAACCTAGAGATTATCAAGACCTCAATACAAAATTAATTCCTTCAAGCAACAAATACCTAAAATATTATTTTTTGGAAGTCTAGGATAAGTTATACATGCATGATACCGAATTCAAGCATTACTATAACTCCAAGTTTAAAGAAGTCCCGAAACATCAACACAAACGTACCCTCGCACTTACTGCAAGGAAATTACTTCCATTGTTTTACTCACTACTAAGTTATATACCACCTACTAATAGGTAGTAGGTTCCTTTAACGCCTTCAAAAATTTGTAGCTTTCTAAAGGCTTATTAAAGCACGATCTTTTTTAGCAATACCATATCAATTTTTAACTATTTATGTCTTGACATATTACTGCTAGACTCTCTTTCTGTTTTTAGGCATAAAAAATGGTGAAGTTTACTTGGTCTTAATTCCCCTAAAACTTCGCCATTCATATTTTATTATTAAGTTTTTTAAAATTTATATAAAAATAGATGTATTGGAATTTTTATATTCTAATATACTTACGATTTGTATTTTAAATCTCTATAAGCATTATTTTCAAATTGTCAGTTGCGCATAATTAAAATGATGTTCATTAATTATCTTTATTAAATAGAATATCTAATACAGTACTAATTAAGAAACCAAATATAATACTCGGAATT
>NZ_DAMCHJ010000021.1:0-31949 GCF_032104385.1 Tissierella sp. | reverse complement strand
ACGCCAAATTCATGCGAATGATAATGAGCAAATGAATTTGTGCAGTGAGACTGCGGGAAATGACCTAACACAGCGAAAGTAGTGAGCTGATGTAGGTCAAACGCAACGAACGCCAAATTCATGCGAATGATAATGAGCAAATGAATTTATGCAGTGAGACTGCGGGAAATGACCTAACTTAGCGAACGATAGTGAGCTTTAGTAGGTCAAAGGCAACGAACGCCAAATTCATGCGAATGATAATGAGCAAATGAATTTGAGCTGCGAAGCTGTGAACTATAACTAGAGAGAAGGTGTAATCTTGAGTGGAGTTGTGGGAATTTATAGTAAAAAAAGAAATGACGTATCAAAGATAATATACTATGGTTTATATGCACTACAACATAGAGGTCAAGTAAGTACAGGTATTGCAGTAAATAACAATGGTTTTGTTGATTACTTTAAGGACTTAGGACTAGTACATGAGGTCTTTCCAACGAAAATTATGGAAAGACTTAGAGGGAATATTGGTATAGGACATATTAGATATGCTACCATAGGAGATACAACTACTACAAATGCACAGCCTTTAGTTGTTGGATATAAAAGAGGTGCATTGGCATTAGCTCATGATGGTGCTGTAGTAAATTTTGAAAAACTACGTGATGAATTGGAAGATCAGGGGGGCATATTTCAATCTCAACTAGATACTGAAGTTATACCTAATTTAATAGCTAGATATCATAAAGATAGTGTAGAAGATGCTGTAGTAAAGGCCTTGGAAACTATAAGTGGGACCTATGGATTAGTTATGATGACAACGGATAAATTAATAGGTGCAAGGGATCCTTACGGAGTGAAACCTCTTTCTCTAGGGAAGTTTGGAGAAGATTATATATTGGCATCAGAAACCTGTGCCTTTGATACTATAGGAGCTGAATTTATTAGGGATGTAGAGCCTGGTGAAATTGTGGTTATAGATGAAAATGGGTTACAATCTATAAATAAAAATACAAGAGGGAAAAGACCATGCTTATTTGAAATAATATATTTTGCAAGACCAGATAGTAAATTAGATAGTAAGAGTATTTATTTATCAAGAATAAATGCAGGAAAAGAGTTGGCTAAAGAGTCAGCTGTAGATGCGGATATTGTCATAGGTGCACCAGATTCTGGTACTATACCAGCCATAGGATATGCAGAACAGTCAGGAATTCCATATGCAGAAGGTTTAATAAAGAATAGATATGTAGGCAGAACATTTATAGAACCAACTCAAGAACTAAGGGAGCAAGGAGTTAGAATTAAACTCAATGTATTAAAGGAAAATGTTGAAGGAAAGAGAGTAATATTAGTGGATGATTCTATAGTAAGAGGAACTACTATAAAAAGAACTATTGAAATGCTTAGAAATGCAGGTGCTAAAGAGATACATGTTAGAATATCTTCGCCGCCAGTTCTTTATTCATGTCATTTAGGTATGGATTCGCCTAATAGAAAAAACTTAATAGCAGCTCAAATGTCAAAGAAGGAAATAAAAGAATTAATAGGAGTAGATTCCTTAGAGTATCTATCCCTTGAAGGATTATTAAAGGCGGCAGGTGGAGAAGGATTTTGTACAGGATGCTTGAGTGGGGAGTATCCTATAGTAAATATAGCGGATAGTAAAAAGTGAATAGTTTTAGAAACAGTGAAGAGTGAATAATTTTAAGTAATTTCTTAGGGGCTTTTTAGCTACTCACTATTCACTATTAACTAAATAATTGGAGGGTTTATGGTGAGCTTAACTTATAAGGACGCAGGTGTAGATAAAGAAGCGGGATATAAAGAAGTACAGCTTATAAAAGGAATGATAAAGAAAACTCACGTTCCAGGAGTTTTATCAGATATAGGTGGGTTTGCAGGTTTGTTTCAACTAGATACAAAAGCCTATGAAGAACCAGTTTTAGTATCAGGGACAGATGGAGTAGGTACAAAGCTAAGACTTGCTTTCATGATGGATAAACATGACACTATAGGTGAAGATTGTGTAGCTATGTGTGCTAATGACATTCTTTGTCAAGGAGCTAAGCCCTTATTTTTCTTAGACTATATAGCTACAGGAAAACTTGTTCCTGAGAAGATGGCAAGTATTGTAGAAGGCGTATCTAATGGTTGTATAAAAGCAGGATGTGCTTTGATTGGTGGAGAAACAGCTGAAATGCCTGGATTTTATAAGGAAGAAGAGTATGATGTTGCAGGTTTTTGTGTAGGAGTAGTAGACAAGAAAAAAATAATAAATGGTTCTACTATAGAAGAAGGAGATTATATTATAGGATTACCATCTAGCGGAGTTCATAGTAATGGATTTTCTCTTGTGAGAAAAATAATATTTGATAAGGAAAAGATGGAAGTAGACCAATATATAGAAGAGCTTGGATGTACAATAGGTGAGGAACTTCTAAAGCCTACCAGAATATATACAAATCCAGTATATAATTTAGTGCAAAAATTTAATATTAAAGGATTATCTCACATAACTGGCGGAGGATTTTATGAAAACATTCCAAGAATGATACCAAAAGGATTAACAGCCTATATAGATACTTTTATGATAAACACTCCAATTATTTTTAATCTTTTACAAAAATGGGGTGGTATTACAAGAGATGAGATGTACGGTACTTTTAATATGGGAATAGGTATGGTTATTGCAGTAAGCAAAAGTGAACTAGAAGATATTACAAAATATCTAAAAGATCAAGGTGAGGAATTTGTATTACTTGGTGAAGTTAGGAAAGGTACTGAAGGAGTAGTATTATGTCACCAGTAAAAATAGGGGTTTTAATCTCTGGAGGAGGGACTAATTTACAGTCCATAATAGATAATATTGAAAATGGAAATATAAATGGAGAAATGAAACTAATTATTTCCAATAGAAAAGATGCTTATGGTTTAGCTAGAGGAGAAGACGCAGGAATAGAAAGTATTTATTTAGATAGGAAATTATTTAATAGCGAGGAAGAATATAATTTATATTTAATAAAAGAGTTAAAAAAAAGGGATGTAGAATTAATTATCTTAGCTGGATATTTAAAGGTATTATCAAGAGATTTTATTCAAGAATTCAGTGGAAGAATAATAAATATTCATCCTTCCTTGATTCCTAGTTTCTGTGGAAAGGGATATTATGGTGAAAAAGTTCACCAAGAAGTTTTAGCTTATGGTGTAAAGGTAACGGGAGCTACAGTTCATTTTGTAGATGAAGGTACAGATACAGGACCTATAATACTTCAAGATATTGTATATGTAGATAGTGAAGATACTGTGGAGATCTTAAAAGAAAAAGTATTAGAAATAGAACATAAACTATTAGTACAAGCAGTGAAGTTATACTGTGACGGAAGGATATCTAGGGAAGGAAGAAAAGTGATTATTAAATAGAGGTGATATAATGAAAAGGGCATTGATTAGTGTTTTTCATAAAGAAGGTATTGTAGAATTTGCCTCAGAATTAAAGAGATTAGGCTGGGAAATAATATCAACTGGTGGAACCTATAAAATTTTAAAGGAATCAGGAATAGAAGTAATAGAGGTAAACAATGTAACTAATTTTCCAGAAATATTAGATGGTAGGGTAAAGACTTTAAATCCATATATTCATGGTGGGCTTTTATATAGAAGGGATGATGAAAATCATATAAAAACAATTGAAGATATGAAGATAGATCCTATTGATATGGTGGTTAACAATCTTTATCCTTTTGAAGAAACTATAAAGAAACCAAGTGTGACTCATGAAGAAATTATTGAAAACATAGATATTGGCGGACCATCTATGATTAGGGCAGCAGCTAAAAACTATAAGGATGTAACAGTAATAATAGATCCTTCTGACTATGAACAGGTACTAAATGAGTTAAAATCTGAAGGAAAAACTACTTTTAGAACAAGACAATACTTAGCAAGAAAAGTTTTCAACTATACAGCGTATTATGATACTTTAATATCAAATTATTTTAATGAAATAGAGGAAGTTATATTTCCAGAAAAACTAACTTTAGCCTATAAGTCTAAGGAAGAATTAAGATATGGAGAAAATCCTCATCAAAAAGCAGCCTTTTATAAGGAAGTAGGAAAAAAAGAAGGTACTTTAGCAGGAGCAATTCAGCTTCATGGAAAAGAGTTATCATTTAATAATATAAATGATGCAAATGGTTGTATTGAAGCTTTAAAGGAATTTGATGAACCTACAGTAGTGGCTGTAAAGCATGCTAATCCTTGTGGTATTGGAAGTGGAAAGGATATATTAGAAGCTTATAAAAAGGCTTATGAATGCGATGAAGTGTCTATATTCGGAGGGATAATTGCAGCAAATAGAGAAATAGATGAAAAAGTAGCAGAAAAAATAAATGAGATTTTTATAGAAATAGTGATGGCGCCTTCCTTTACAGAAAAAGCATTAAAGGTACTTGCTCAAAAGAAAAATATAAGAATTCTACAAATAGATAGCATTCTGGATAAGAAATACAAAGAGCTAGATATAAAAAAAGTGCTGGGGGGACTTTTAGTTCAAGATAAAGATAGCATTTTATTAAATGAAGAAATAAAAGTAGTAACTAAAAATCAACCTACAGAAAAACAAATGGAGGATTTGCTATTTGCATGGAAAGCTGCAAAGAGTGTAAAATCTAACGGAGTAGTTATAGCTAAGGATAAAGCAACTATAGGAATTGGATTAGGGGAAGTAAATAGAGTGTGGGCAGTACAAAATGCAATAGAAAGAGCGGGAGAAAAGGTTAAAGGAGCTGTTTTAGCTTCTGATGGATTTTTTCCATTTAAAGATTCTATAGAGTTATTGTCTGGTGCTGGGGTTGCAGCAATTATTCAGCCAGGAGGTTCCTTAAAAGATAGTGAAGTTATAGAAGAAGCTGATAAAAATAGTATTTCTATGATAATCACTGGAATAAGACATTTCAAACATTAATGTCTAGGAGGTTAGAAAATGAAAGTATTAGTTATAGGCAGTGGTGGTAGAGAGCATGCATTATGTTGGAAAATATCTAAGAGCCAAAGAGTAAGCAAAGTTTACTGTGCACCTGGAAATGGCGGTACTGCTGAAGTGGCTCAAAACATACCTATAAATGTTGATGAAATAGATAAATTAACAGATTTTGCCATGGAAAATCAAATTGACTTAACTGTGGTGGGTCCAGAACTACCTTTAGTGCTAGGCATAGTAGATAAATTTCAAGAAAAAGGGTTGAAAATTTTTGGTGTGAATAAGATATGTGCTCAGCTTGAGGGAAGTAAAGATTTCTCTAAAGAGTTTATGGAAAAATATAATATTCCTACTGCTAAATATAAATCTTATATAAACTTAGATGAAGCAATAAAGGGACTTGAGGAATTTACTTATCCATTGGTCATAAAGGCAGATGGATTATGTGCTGGTAAAGGTGTAGTTATTTGCAATAGTGAAGAAGAGTCTATAAATACATTAAAAAACATTTTAGGAGATAAGATTTTTGGCTCTGAAGGTGAAAAAGTAGTTATAGAAGAATTTTTAGATGGTATAGAAGCTTCACTTCTTTGTTTAGTTACTAAAGATAAAATAATTCCAATGGAATCTGCCAAAGATTATAAGAAGATATATGAAGGAGATAAAGGGCTTAATACTGGAGGCGTAGGTTGTTATTCTCCTAGCCCTTTATTTAATGACGAGTTAAATGGAAAAATTGAAAAGAATATTCTAGAAAATATACGAATTGGATTAGATCAGGAGAAAATGGATTTTAGAGGAATATTGTTTATAGGGTTAATGCTGGTGAATGGTGAGCCTAAAGTTTTAGAATTTAATGTAAGATTTGGAGATCCTGAAACTGAAGTATTAATTCCAAGGCTTGAATCAGATATAATAGATATATTTGAAAAGACTATAGATGGTTTTTTAAATAGCTCGGATTTAATTTGGAAAGAAAATGTTTGTGTTACTGTAGTTCTTACATCTTATGGTTATCCTGAGAATTATGAAAAAGGGTTCAAAATCACAGGTGTGGAGAAACTAGATAAAGATATTATCCTTTTCCACAATGGAACAAAAAAATTGGGTAATGATTTAATTACAAATGGAGGAAGAGTTTTATCTGTTACTTGTTTAGGGAAGACTATTGAAGAAGCTAGAGAAAGTATTTATTTAGATATAAATAATATTAACTTTGATGGAATGAGGTATAGGAAAGACATAGGAAAATTAAAATTTTAGATTGATTAATTTATAAGGCAGGGTAAAACCTGCTTTTTTATTGAAAAAGATTTCCAAAATCTTGTTGTTCTGTTATAATACTATATAGTATTATAGTTTTACAATAAATTGAATCTATAGAAATTCTTGAAAAAATATTTATTTTATTGAAGAGGCATATATGAGTAAGGGTATAATTTACTTAGGTAATTTAAATAATAGGTAGTATAAAATAAATATAAGGAGGATTTAGTATGAAGACTGACGTTCAAATTGCTCAAGAGGCAACAATGTTGCCAATATCTGAGGTGGCATCAAAGCTAGGAATAGACGAAGATAAGTTAATACATTATGGTAAGTATAAGGCGAAAGTTGATTTAGGACTTTTGGAGGAATTGAAAGACAAACCAGATGGAAAACTAGTTTTAGTTACTGCTATTAATCCTACTCCAGCAGGAGAAGGAAAAACCACTACAAACATAGGTCTTTCAATGGGATTGAATAAGATAGGTAAGTCTGCCATAACAGCACTTAGAGAGCCATCACTTGGACCTAGCTTTGGAGTTAAAGGCGGAGCTGCTGGTGGAGGATATGCTCAAGTAGTACCTATGGAAGATATTAATCTTCATTTTACAGGAGATTTTCATGCAATAACTACAGCTCATAACTTAATTTCAGCTTTATTAGATAACCATATTCATCAAGGAAATGTATTAAATATAGATCCAAGAAGAGTAGTTTGGAAAAGGGTTCTTGATATGAATGACAGAGCCTTAAGAGATATAGTAGTAGGTCTAGGTGGAAAGCCAAATGGTATGCCAAGACAAGATGGTTTTGATATAACAGTTGCTTCAGAGATAATGGCAATATTCTGTTTATCAAAGGATTTAGAGGATTTCAAGGCTAGAGTTGGAGAAATTATAGTAGCATATAAATTTGACGGAAGTCCAGTATTTGCTAAAGATTTACAAGCACAAGGTGCCGTAGCATTACTTATGAAAGATGCGGTTAATCCAAACCTTGTTCAAACATTAGAAAATACACCAGCATTAATTCATGGTGGACCATTTGCGAATATTGCTCATGGATGTAATTCAATGTTAGCTACAAAATTAGCTTTAAAGATGGCAGAATATACAATTACAGAGGCAGGATTTGGCGCGGATTTAGGTGCGGAAAAGTTCTTTGATATTAAATGTAGGTTTGGTGGATTGAAACCAGATGCTACAGTTATTGTAGCTACAATTAGAGCGTTAAAATATAATGGTGGAGTTAAGAAAGATGAGTTAGGCTCCGAAAACCTAGAGGCATTAGCTAAAGGATTTGAAAACTTAGAGAAGCATATTGAAAATGTTAATAAATTTGGAGTACCTGCTATAGTAGCGATTAATAAATTCCCAACTGATACGGAAGCAGAACTTAATTATGTACTTGAAAGATGTAAATCATTAGGTGCAGAAGCTGTTCTTTCAGAAGTATGGGGCAAAGGTGGAGAAGGCGGAATAGAAATGGCTAAGGCTGTAGTAAAGGTATGTGAAACAAAAGAGTCCAATTTCAAACCTTTATATGATGTAGAAGATTCAATTAAAACTAAGATTGAGAAAATAGCTAAGGAAGTTTATGGCGCAGATGGAGTAGATTTTACTAAATCATGTGAAAAGACAATAGCTAATATAGAAAAATTAGGATTTGATAAGATGCCAATTTGTATGGCAAAGACTCAATATTCACTTTCAGATGACCCAACTTTACTAGGTAGACCAAGAGGATTTAAAATTACAGTTAGAGATATAAAAGTATCAAGAGGAGCAGGTTTCTTAGTAGCTTTAACAGGAGAAATCATGACAATGCCAGGATTACCAAAAGTTCCAGCTGCAAACAATATTGATATATTGCCAAGTGGAGAAATAGTAGGATTATTCTAGATAATAGCTGGGCAAAGACCCAGCTATTATTATCGTTATCCACTTGAATAGTTAGTAAGAAACTATAAATTATTAGGAGGCAAAAAATGGAATTTAATTCAAAAATAAAATCTGATCAGGTAGATGGTTTTTTCGAGGCGATTTTACTTCTGGAAAATAAGGAAGAATGTTATAGGTTTTTTGAAGATATATGTACTATAAAGGAGATACAAGCCATAGCACAGAGACTTGAGGTTGCAAAATTACTTAAGGCAAATAAAACCTATAATGAAATAGAAGCAGAGACTGGAGCTAGTACAGCAACTATAAGTAGAATAAATAGAGCTTTAAACTATGGTTCTGAAGGATATAATATTGTATTAAAGAAGTTGGGGATAATAGATTAATAAAAACAGGGACTAAGAGTCCCTTATTTCTTACTAAGATACATAAATAGTAATTAGTTTTGATGGAGGTGTGAGTGTTGGGAAAACTTACTAACATTGATAAACTAGAAATAGGAATGCTCTTAGATAGGGATGTAATAGATATAAAAACAGGTGCAGTGTTAATACCAGAAAACACCGCTATAACAAAAGCTTTTATTGATAAATTAAATATTCATGGAATACATTTTGTATTTATAAAAGATGAAATAATACGTGATGAAATTGAAAATGAGAAATTGACTAAGGAATATTCTAAGATAGAGAGTACGCTGGATAATGTATTTAATGAAATAAAAGAAGGTAAACAATTGGAATCTGATAAGATAATTTCAGAAATGAATACATTTGTTGACGAAATAGCCTCAGAAAGAGATATACTTACTCAAATGCGACTTCTTCAAAAAAAAGATGATTATACATTTAATCATAGCTTAGGTGTAAGTATATTAGCTGCTAGTTTAGGGAAATGGATGAATTATTCTAAGGATAAAATTTTAGATTTATCTATAGCTGGACTTTTACATGATATTGGGAAATTGAAAATTTCAGATGAAATAGTAAAAAAACCTGGTAAGTTAACTATTGAAGAATATACAGAAATGAAAAATCATTCACTATATGGTTATCAAATATTGTTGGAAACCAATAAATTTAATAATGATATTTTATTAGGAGTTCTGCAGCATCATGAGAAAATTAATGGGACAGGCTATCCTAGTGGCATTAAAGGAGATGAAATCCATGAGTACGCAAAGATAATTGCTGTATGTGATATATATCATGCAGTTACATCCAATAAAGTATATAGAGATAAGGACTCACCCCTAAGAGCCGCAGACTATCTTAGAGATGAGAGTTTTTCTTCTTTAGATCCTCAAATTACTCAATTGTTTTTAAAGAACATATCTACATTTTATGTAGGAAATAAGGTTTTATTAAGTGATGGTTCAATTGGAAAAATAGTATATATACATCCCCAAGATGAAACTAAACCTATAGTACAAATAGATAATAGATTTATAGATTTTTTTCAACCACAAGAAGTTGAGATATTAGATATAGTAATATAAAATGAAAAAGCAATAGCTGATAATAAATTCTAAGATGGAAAGCAGGGATAAAAATGATGTGGAAAGATAAATATAAAGTTGGCGTAGAATTAATTGACGAGCAACATAAAGAACTTTTTAAGCGTTTATCAGAATTTATTCAAATAGTTCAAAGTAAAAGTGACTGGGATGAAAGACTGGATAAGGTAAAGGAAACAATGGAATTTATGCAAGAATATGTAGTGTTTCATTTTAATGATGAAGAAGAGTATCAGAAAAAAATTAATTATCCAGATATTGAAATACATAAGGAAGCACATAGAAAGTTTAAAGAAGGTATTAATGATTATGTTAGGATTTTTGAACAGGGTGGATTTACGGAGGAAAAGATACAGGAATTTAGTGCTAAGCTAATGACATGGCTAATCATGCACGTAGGAAAAATGGATCAGAAGATTGGAGAGTATGTAAGGGAAAAAGGGGGACAAGAGTAATGAAAGCAGAATATGTAAACTCCTTTTATAAGGCAACTCAAGATGTATTTCGATTAATGCTTGATACGGATGTAGAAAGAGGTAATTTACAGATAGTAGAGGATATGGTTTGCAGTAGAGAGGCAAATATTATTCTTGGAGTTACAGGGGACTTAAAAGGTACAATACTTTTTAGCTTTACAAAAGATATGACATTAGAAATGGTAAAAATAATGTCAGGAATGGAAATGGATGAGATTGACAACTTTGTATCCTCAGCTTTAGGAGAGGTGGCAAATATTGTTGGCGGGAATGCAGTAACCAATTTAACCAACCATAATTATATATGTGATATTGCTCCGCCACAAATAATCATAGGAGAGTATAAATCTATTTCTATGGCAAATAAAAAGGCATTACTTATGCCGCTAAAAACACCTATTGGTGAATTTGACATTAATATATTTTTGGTAGAAAAGTAAAATTTAAATTCATTGTATAATGATTATTGGCAATATATAATTATATTTAGGGATATTATGGAGCGAAATGGTGTAATAGATCAAGCTGCTGATTTAATGGAGTCTCAATATGAAGTCAGTTAGATAATATAATCGAAGGAACTCATTATGAGTTCTTTTTCTATTAAGATATTTTTAATAGAAGAAAGAGTGTATTTAACTTGTAACTTTAAAAGAGGTGAAATTTTGTATAAAGGTTCAAATAAATTAAAACGACTAAAAAGAAGATATTTAGCAATAATCATTTCAATAGTTATTATATTAAGCGTAGTTATATTTTCAGTGTTAAATTATATGGATATGCAAAAAGAGGGGCAAACTATATCAAAACTTCTTATAGAACAAAAAGTATTAGCCAAGACAATAACTAGGGATGTAGATACAATTTATCTAATTATGAGTGTTTTAAATTCAGAAGAAGCATTGATAGACAAGATTAGCTTAGAAAACAAATTACAAGAAACTAAAAAAAAATTAAAACAATATATAGAAATCTATGATATAAAGATTAAAGAAATTCAAAGTGGAACCATAGAATATGATTCTATGAAAGGCAAGATATGGGATAAAAATCTGATAATCATTGAACCATATATAGAAGATAATATTAAAGTATGGGAAGAATTAAAAAAAGATTATATAAAAATATATGAAAAAAACTTAAATTTTAATGAATTTATAGAATCTTACACATATATAAATGAAAACTCACATCAATTAATAGAAGCTAGTGGTATATTATCAGATAAATTTTTTGAATCAAACAACAAAATATATTCTAATTTCAATACCATAATAGCAATTATAGTAGGTAGCCTTGGAATAATGATAATAATCGGAATCTCTCAGGTATATAAGTACCTTTTCTTGCCTTTGGGAGAGTTGTATAGTGGATTTAAGGAAATTGGATTTGAAAATATAATGGAAAAGAAAAACAATGGAATGAAGGGAATTGCAAGTGAGATAAAGGGAATATTTCAAGGTTTATTCAAAACACTAGAATTAACTACAGAAATAAATACAACAGTTGATTTTGATGACTTTTTACAGCGTATATATGATTCTTTTATAGATTATATCCCTTATTCTTATATAGGAATAGCCTTATTCAATAGTGAAGAAAAAAGTAAGAATAAGGGATATATAATAGGCTCATATGGAGTTGGAAGAAATGAAACAATAAACAAGGAAATGACAGATATACTAGGCTATGAAGTTTCTATATGCAAGACAAGTCTAGGTGATATAATAGAAACAGGTCAACCTAGAATCATAAATGATTTGGGAAAATATATAGAAGGAAAATCTTTAACTGGATATAATAAAATACTTCTAAGGGCAGGGATAAAATCTTCAATAACATTGCCTTTAATGGTAAGTGAATCTTGTATAGGTTTTATATTTTTTTCAAGTGATAGAAAAAATGTATATAAAGAAGAGCATACGAGATTTTTAAGAGTTCTTAGTAGCTCTATAGCAATAGCTTTTCAAAAGAACATATATATAGAAGATTTGCTATATTCAACTCTTTTGGCTCTTACAAAAATATCTGAAGAAAAAGATAAAGATACAGGAGAACATATAGTTAGAATGAGGGATTATTCTACAAAATTAGCTAGATTAATGAGTAAAGATGAAAGATTTAAGGCAAGTATAGATTCTAAATTTATAGCAGATATAAAGAAGTTTAGCCCTATGCATGATATAGGGAAGGTAGGAGTTCCAGACAAGATACTTCTAAAATTAGGAAAATTAGATGAAGATGAGTTTAATGTTATGAAAAATCATACTATTAATGGAGCAAGTGTTTTACGGGAGGCAGAAAATAATATAGTTAAAAATGGGAAGTCTGTATTTAAGATGGGAATAGAAATAGCAGAATCCCATCATGAGAAGTGGGATGGGACAGGATATCCGAAAGGTTTGAAAGAAGAAGAAATACCTCTTTCTGGAAGAATAGCTGCATTAGCTGATGTATTAGATGCTTTACTGTCAAAGCGCTCATATAAGGATGCTTTTTCTTTTGAAAAAGCTAAAGAAATAATTTTAGAAGGTAGGGGCAATCATTTTGACCCAGCTATAGTAGATATATTTAATGAAAACATTGAGGAATTTCAATTGATTTATAAAAGAAGCTTAGAAAGAGAGAAGGAATATGCGTTATAATTAATAATCCAACTTAATTATGAGATGAAAATAAATATAGTGAGTTAGATTTAGTTTGTCTGCATTTTATAAAAAGTTAAATTTAAAAAAGCATCAATCTTTGATTGTTGCTTTTTTAATGGAAATTTTATGTTTAATACTATATAATGATTAAATAAGAAACAAATGTTTAGAAAGGTGTGAGAGAGTGGATTACCTAAATGGATTGAATGATAGACAGAGAGAGGCTGTATTACATACAGATGGACCTTTGCTTATTTTAGCAGGGGCAGGTTCGGGAAAAACTAAAGTAGTGACTCATAAAATAGCATATTTAATCGAAGAAAAAGGAATTTTCCCGGGAAATATTTTGGCAATAACATTTACTAATAAGGCTGCAAATGAAATGAAAGAAAGGGTGTCAAGGTTACTATCTGCAGATGTAGATAGTATGTGGATGGGGACATTTCACTCAATATGCGTTAGGATACTTAGGCGAGATATTGATAAAATTGGATACAATAGGTCTTTTACAATATATGATAGAGATGACCAGATAACCTTAATAAAAGAGTGTATAAAAGAAAGAAATCTTGACAAGGACACATATAAAGAATCTTCAGTTTTAGCTCAAATTAGCAAATTAAAAGATGCTATGACAGATCCAGATGAATTTATAAATCAAAACTACAAGGATTTTTATTTAAGAAATATTGGAGAATTATATGCTTTATATCAAGAGAAGCTTAAACAGTATAATGCTTTAGATTTTGATGATTTAATAATAAAAACCGTACAACTTTTAAAATCAAACTCGGATATTATAGACTACTATCAAAGAAAATTCAAATATGTATTTGTAGACGAATATCAAGACACAAACAAGATTCAATATGAGTTAATAAGGCTACTATCAGATAAATATAAAAATATTTGTGTAGTAGGTGATGGAGACCAATCAATCTATGGGTGGAGAGGGGCAGATATAGCTAATATCTTAAACTTTGAAAAAGATTTTCAAGATTCTACAACTATAATGTTAGAGCAAAACTATAGATCCACACAAAATATACTCAAATTAGCCAATATAGTAATAAAAAACAACTCCGAGAGAAAAGATAAGAATCTATGGACTGAAAATAATGAAGGGGAACCTATATATTATGAGGAGTTACCAGATTCAGAAGATGAAGCATTATTTGTGGCTAGTAAAATTGAAGAATTGATTTCTCAAGGATATAGTTTATCAGATTGTGCTATTCTTTATAGAACTAATGCTCAATCCCGTTCTTTTGAGGATTCTTTCATTAGAAAAAATATTCCCTATAAAATCGTAGGAGGACTTAAATTCTATGATAGAAAAGAAATAAAGGATATAGTGGCTTATTTAAATGTGTTAGAAAATCCTTTAGACAATATTTCCCTAAAAAGAATAATTAATGTACCTAAAAGAGGCATAGGAAATGCAACTATAGATAAATTAGAAGAATTTGCATCAGTGACTAATGATTCTATTTATGGTACATTATTATCTTTAGACAATATACCAGATTTAAATGCTAGAGCAAAGAATAGTTTAAAACCATTTACAGATATGATGAATAAGCTTATGGCTAAGAAGGAAGTAATGGGAGTAAAAGATTTCATTGAAGAAGTTATCAATACTACAGGGTATATAAAAGAACTGGAAAGAGAAAACACCATAGAAGCTCAAACTAGAATAGAAAATATAAAAGAGTTTATATCCGTTGCTATAGATTTTGAAGTGCGTATGGGTGAAAGTAATTTAGAAGAATTTTTAGCTAATGTAGCTTTACTTTCAGATGTAGATAAAACCTCTGACACCACTAATGTAGTTACAATGATGACTGTACACAGTGCTAAGGGATTAGAGTTTCCAGTAGTATTTTTAGTAGGTATGGAAGACGGATTGTTTCCTATAACTAGAGCATTGGACAGCGAAACGGAATTAGAAGAGGAAAGAAGACTTTGCTATGTTGCTGTAACTAGGGCAGAAAAACAATTATTTATAACTAATGCAAGAGTAAGGACAATTTATGGAAATGTAAATTATACTCTACCTTCTAGATTTATTGAAGAAATGGGAGATGCTATAGAAAAGAAGCAAAATAAAAATACTAGAGAGCAATTAGTATCAGTAAAGGATTTTACAACAAAGAGAGAAAGATTTGCTCCTAGACCATTTGTAATACAGGCTCAACCTAAGCCACAGGGAGATGTAAATCTAGACGTAAATGTAGGAGATAAAGTAAAACATAAGAAATTTGGCATAGGAACTATAGTTCAAATAAAGCCTCGTGACAATGATAAGGAAGTGGTTATATCCTTTGAGGGAGAAGGGTTGAAAAGGTTATTACTTTCTATTGCTCCTATAGAAATATTGAGGTGATTTTATGAATGATGAGAGAAGAATAGATGATTTAATAGAGATAATCAATGATTTGAATTATCATTACTATACATTGGATGATCCTAAGGTATCTGATAAAGAATATGATTTATTATATGATGAATTAGTTAGATTAGAGAAAGGAACAGGGATTATACGACCATATTCTCCAACCCAAAGAGTAGGTGGAGAATTAGTAGATAAGTTTGAAAAACATATTCATTTAGGCAGGTTGTGGAGCTTGGATAAAAGCCAAAATGAAGTGGAGTTAATTAATTGGGATAATAGAGTGAGAAAGGCTATAAATGAATATAATTTATCTAATGCCAATGAATTACCTGTTCCTAAATATATAGTGGAATATAAATTTGATGGTCTTACTGTAAATCTTACTTACAAAGATGGAGTTTTGATACAGGGGGCTACTAGAGGAAATGGAAACATTGGGGAAGCTATATTACCTCAACTTAAAACAATAAAATCTATCCCTTTAAAGATAGACTTTAAAGGAACAATGGAGGTTCAGGGAGAGGGATTAATGCCATTATCTGCATTGGAGGAATATAATAAGAATGCTTTAGAACCTCTGAAAAATGCTAGGAATGCAGCAGCTGGGGCTTTGAGAAATCTAGATTCCAAGGTGACTGCGGAGAGAAATCTTACGGCTTATTTTTACAATATAGGATATATAGAAGGAAAGACATTTCAAAAGCATACTGAAGTATTGGAATTTTTAAAAAGAAATAGATTTCCTGTATTTTCATATGCAAAAGAATTCTATTCAATAGAAGAAATAATTAAAGAAATTGAGATAATAAAAGAAGAAAGGCATAAATTAGATCTTTTAACAGATGGGTTAGTTATAAAAGTAGATGATATAAAAACTAGAGAAATTCTTGGATATACTAATAAATTTCCTAGATGGGCAATAGCTTATAAATTTGAAGCAGAAGAGACTACAACAAAATTATTAGAAGTAGTATGGAATGTTGGAAGAACATCTAAGGTAACTCCTACTGCAATACTTGAACCAGTAGAAATTGGAGGCGTTACAGTTAGAAGGGCTACTTTAAATAATTATGACGATATTGAAAGAAAGGGAGTAAGAATAAATTCCAGAGTTCTTATTAGAAGATCTAACGATGTTATTCCAGAGATATTGGGAAATGTGGAAACAGATGATGAAACCTTTGAAATTAAAAAACCTATACATTGTCCCGCTTGTAATTCTGAATTAGTCCAAAATGGAGTTCATATATTTTGTCCAAATTCATTATCCTGTAAGCCCCAGTTAGTATCTAGATTAGTTCATTTTGCTAGTCGAGATGCTATGAATATAGAAGGATTTAGTGAGAAAACTGCAGAGAAGTTTTTGGAGGAACTAGACATAGTAGATTTACCTCAAATATATGAGGTTAAATATGAAGATTTAATTAAATTGGAAGGATTTAAGGATAAGAAGACCAATAATTTACTTGAAGCTATAGAAAAGTCTAAAGATATATCCTTGGGATCTTTTATATATGCACTTGGGATAAATAATGTAGGTATAAAAACTGCAAATGATTTAGCGAATCACTTTAAATCTTTAGATAGACTGAAAGAGGCAGCTTTTGAAGAGTTACTTACAGTAGGAGAAGTTGGAGAGGTTATAGCTAATAGTATCTTAGAATTTTTCCATGATGAAAGGATACTAGAAAGTCTAGATAAATTATTATCAGAAGGAGTAAAACCGTATTTTAAAGAGGTAGAAGTTCAACGGTCTATATTCACAGGCAAAACTGTAGTTATTACTGGTACCATAGAGGGACTTAGCAGAAATGAAATAAAGGAACTGGTGGAGAAAATGGGGGGAAAGGTAACAGGTTCTGTTAGTAAGAAAACAGATTATGTTATAGTAGGAGAAGAACCAGGTTCTAAATATACTAAGGCAGTGGAGTTAGGTGTTGAAATTATAAATGAGGAGAAGTTGAAGGAGCTATTATAATAATATGAGTCAGGGAGTGTTTCCTCTGACTCATTATAGTATTGTTTGATTTTTTATTATAAAAAGTGGTAAAATAAAAAGTAAAGTTTAATTAGGAGGGTAAGATGATGATTTCCAAGGAAGATGTAAAACATATAGCTAGTTTAGCTAAATTAAAGTTTTCAGAAGAAGAAATAGATGAATTTACTCATAAGTTTGCTGAAGTATTAGGTTATGTGGCGAAATTAAATGAGGTAGATACAGGAAATGTAGAACCCACATATCAAGTGTATGATTATAATCAAAAATTAAGAGAAGATATAGTAAAAGAAGGTTTAAAAAGGGAAGAAATACTTCAAAATTCAATAGAAAACCAATATGGATATTTTAAATTACTAAAGATTGTGGAATAAGAAGGGGTGAAAAAAATGGCGGATATAACAAAATTATCAGCATTTGAAATGAAGCGAATGATATATGAAAAAGAAATATCCAGTAGAGAACTAGTAGAGCTGCATTTTAATAAAATAGATGAAATGGAGAAAGATATCAATGCTTTCATCACTTTAAATAAAGAAGAGGCTTTAGAATCTGCAGCTCAAGTAGATGAAAAAATAAGAAATGGAGAAAAGATAGGATTACTAGGTGGAATACCTATAGGAGTTAAGGATAATATAATGACTAAAAACCTTAGAACTACTTGTGGGTCTAAAATGTTAGAAAACTTTATTCCTCCATATGATGCAACAGTTGTAGAAAGAATTAAATCAGCAGATGGAATAATTATGGGTAAAACCAATATGGATGAGTTTGCAATGGGTTCATCTACAGAAACTTCTTATTTTGGACCTACTAAAAACCCTATTGACTTAGAAAGGGTTCCAGGAGGATCATCCGGTGGTTCAGCAGCAGCAGTAAAGGCTGGGGAAGTTGCATTATCCTTAGGTACAGATACAGGTGGTTCAATTAGACAACCTGCATCCTACTGTGATATTGTGGGTATTAAACCTACATATGGTATAGTTTCTAGATATGGTACAGTTGCTATGGCAAATACTCTGGATCAAGTAGGAGTGTTTGGGAGAGATGTAAAAGATGCAGTACTTATGCTGTCTTCCATAACTGGATATGATGAAAAGGATTCCACGTCTTTTAAAAATCCGGATGGAACTATAATATTTGGTAGTTTCCCAAAAGAAATAGATTATAATAATTATTTAAAAGGAATGAAGATAGCAATTCCTAAAGAAATATTTAATATTGGCATAGATAGTAATATTAAGGAGGAAATTAATAAATCAATAAAAATATTTGAATCCTTAGGTGCTGAAATAAGTGAAATATCTTTGCCTCATTTAGAATATGCTTTGGCAGCCTATTATATTATATCAACATCAGAGCTTAGCTCAAATCTAGCTAGATTTGATGGAGTTAGATATGGACATAGGGCTAAGGAATATACTACATTAGATGAACTATATATAAATTCAAGGACGGAAGCCTTTGGAGAAGAAGTTAAGAGAAGAATAATGCTAGGAACGTATTCATTGACTAAAGGATATGCAGAGGAGCATTATAAAAAAGCATTAAAAGTAAGGACTTTGCTAATAGAAGACTTTAATAATGTATTTAGTAAATATGATGTAATTTTATCTCCAACATCTCCAGTGCTTCCTTTTAAATTTGGAGAAAAGATTAAAGATCCATTAGCTATGTATAAAGCTGATTTATTTACTGCCCCTATTAATCTTGCAGGAATTTGTGCAATGAGTGTACCATGCGGTTCTATAGATGGACTTCCTCTTGGTCTGCAAATAATTGGTGACAAGTACAAGGAAGCAAATATTATAAAGGCAGGTCTAGGATTCGAAGGAGGCGTAAGAAATGGGCTATAAAACTATAATCGGGCTAGAAATTCATGTTGAGTTAGCTACTAAAACAAAGATGTTCTGTAGTTGTATAAATGCCTTTGGAGGTGAAGCTAATACTCACTGTTGTCCAGTTTGTATTGGACTCCCAGGAGCACTGCCTGTAATAAATAAAACAGCTGTAGAATATGCTGTAAAAGCAGGAATTGCATTTAATTCAAAGATAAATACTAAAACAAGAATGGATAGAAAGAATTATTTCTATTCGGATTTAGTTAAAGGCTATCAAATTTCTCAAGATGATTTACCTTTATGTGATGGTGGCTATATAGAAATAGAATTAGAAAATGAAACTAAAAAGGTTCGTTTGGAAAGAATCCACATAGAAGAGGATACAGGTAAACAAATTCATAGTGAGAAGGAAGATACTTTAATTGATTATAATAGAGCAGGAGTACCTTTAATAGAGATAGTGACAAAACCGGATATGAATACTCCAGAAGAAGCTAGATTATTCCTTGAAAAACTTAGAGCAATTTTAAAATACATTGAAGTATCAGATTGTAAAATGGAAGAAGGCTCTTTAAGATGTGATATTAATATAAATGTTGTAGATAATGAAACAGGATCTAAAACCAATATTACAGAAATTAAGAATTTAAACTCCTTTAGAGGTGCAGTAAAGGCTGCGGAATATGAGGAGCAAAGACATATATCACTACTTAAAGAAGGAGAAAACACTGTAAGGGAAACAAGAAGATGGGATGATATAAGTAATGAAACTATAACCATGAGGGGTAAAGGTGGCGTAGCAGATTATAGATTTGCACCGGATGGTGATATTGCTCCTATTGAATTATCTGATGAATGGATAGAAGAAATAAAAAATAATCTTCCAGAATTACCTCATGATAAAAAAGAAAGATTTATAAAAGAGTATGAACTTTCTGAATATGATGCAGGAGTACTAACAGCATCTAAAGAATTAGCTTTTTTCTTTGAAGAAACTATAAAATATATAGATGATTCAAAATTAGTTAGTAATTGGATTATGGGAGACGTTTTAAGAAGATTAAAGGATGAAGAATTGGAAATTGAAGATACAAGTCTTACTCCTAAATATCTTGGACAATTAATATCTATTGTTAAAGAAGGTAAAATTAATAACAATACTGGTAAGAAGGTATTAAAGGAAATCTTTGATACAGGCAAAGATCCAGAAACAATAGTGAAAGAACAAGGATTAATTCAAATTAATGATGAAGGGGCATTAAAGGAAATAGTATCAAAAGTTTTAGATGATAATGAACAATCAATTATTGACTATAGAAATGGTAAAGATAGAGCTATTGGATTTTTAGTTGGTCAAATAATGAAGGCATCAAAAGGTAAGGCTAATCCCCAATTGGTAAATAAAATGGTTATAGATATGATAAATGAAAGATAGATAGGATTAAGTTGATTCAAAAAGTTAAAGTTTCTTTTAGAGTAGAGATCACCATGATTTCTGCTCTAATTTTTTTATTCTAGGATATATTCTGATAATTTGAACTTGAAATAATATTCGGAATAGAATATTATAATAATAATACTTTATAATAAATCAAATATATTAAGGAGTGATATTATGGCTAAGAAAAAAATCAGTCTTACATCACGGGTACTTATTGGACTTTTATTAGGATTAATTATTGGTATTATGGTTTTCAGATTACCTAGCGGAGTAATTAAGGACAGGATTTTAATCAATGGAATATTTCAGTTATTAGGTCAAGTATTTTTAAGAGGAATAATGATGCTTGTGGTTCCTTTAGTGTTCATTTCCTTAGTAAATGGTGCCGCTAACATGGGAGATGTGAAAAAACTAGGTCGGATTGGTATAAAAACTGTAGGCTTTTATTTAACTACTACTGCTATAGCTATTATTATTGCTTTATTATTAGGATTTTTTGTAAGACCAGGACTAGGGTTAGATATGTCTTCTATAGAAGTTGTAGAGCCAACAATTAATCCAAAAGTACCACTTATTCAAATACTATATGAAATGGTACCTAAAAACCCTATTGCTGCAATGGCTGAGGGGAATATGCTTCAAATCATTGTATTTGCTATACTGACAGGAGTGGGGTTATCTTTATTAGGAGAAAAAGTTGAATTTTTAGTAACACTTTTTATTAACTTGAATGAACTTATAATGAAATTAGTAGAGATAATAATGTTATTTGCACCAATAGGTGTATTTGGTCTTATTGCCAAGACCTTTGCTACAGTAGGATATTCTGGATTGCTACCTTTATTAAAATATATAGTTACAGTATACATTGGATTAATAATTCATATGTTTTTAGTATATGGAGGATTTCTAAAAGGGTTTACAAACTTATCTCCAAGGACTTTTTATAAAAAGTTTTTACCAGCAATGTCTGTAGCTTTTTCAACTGCTAGCAGCAATGCTACAGTTCCAGTATCATTGGAGATAGCAGAAAAGGAACTAGGTATTTCAAAAAATATAGCGTCTTTTACCATTCCTTTGGGAGCTACAATTAATATGGATGGTACTGCAATAATGCAAGGCATAGCTGTTTTCTTTATAGCTCAGGTATATGGATATGAATTGAGCTTAAGTATGATAATAACAGTGATACTTACAGCTACTTTAGCCTCTATAGGTACTGCAGGAGTTCCTGGAGCTGGAACTATAATGCTTTCTATGGTATTGCAATCTATAGGGTTGCCTATAGAAGGTATAGGTTTAATTATGGGTATAGATAGGCTTGTAGACATGGGTAGAACAGTTACAAATATTACAGGGGATGCAGTATGTACAGCAGTAATAGCAAAACAAGAAGGAGAACTTAATATGGAGGTTGCCAATTCATAAAAAATATTTCTTATTGATAAGATGAAGTGATATAATATTATAAAATATTATGTCAAGATCAGGAGGTTTTATTTTGAAGGAAAAAATAGTAATTGCAATTGGAGGGAATGCAATAATATCCGAAGGACAAAAAGGGACAGCGGAAGAACAATATAACAATATAAATAAAATGTGCCCATATATTGCAGATTTAATTGAAGATGGATATAGGGTTATTCTAACCCATGGAAATGGACCACAAGTAGGGAATCTACTTTTGCAGAGTGAGGCGGCTAAAGATAAAATTCCAGTATTGCCTATTGATATATGTGTAGCTGAAACTCAAGGGCAATTAGGTTATATGATAAAGCAGTCCTTAGAAAATCTATTAAGAAAAAGAGGAATTAAAAGAGATGTTACTTGCGTATTGTCACAAGTAGTAGTTGATGATAATGACCCAGCATTTAATTCACCAACAAAACCAATAGGACCCTTTTATAGCAAAGAAGATGCAGATGAGATTGCTAAGACAAATAACTATATTATGGTTGAAGATAGTGGGAGAGGATATAGGAGAGTAGTGCCTTCACCAAGACCATTAGATATTATTGAGCAATCAGCTGTGAAGACATTAAGCGATAATGGAACCATAGTAATTACTGTAGGAGGTGGAGGGATTCCAGTTGTTGAAAATAATAGAATGTTAAAAGGTGTAGAAGCTGTTATAGATAAGGACTATGCCTCATCTTTATTAGCAAATCAAATTGAATCAGATTTTCTTGTGATTTTAACAGGAGTCCCACAAGTAGCAATAAATTTTGGAAAACCTAATCAAGAATTTTTATCAAAAATGTCTTTGGAAGAAGCTAAAAAGTATTATGAAGAAGGACAATTTCCAAAAGGAAGTATGGGACCAAAGATAGAAGCTGGGATTGAATATTTAGTACGAGGTGGCAAAAAAGTAATAATTACTTCTTTAGAACTTTTAAAGGATGCAATAGAAGGAAAAGCAGGGACAGTGATCGTTAAGTAATAATTAATTTAAACTTTAAAAGCACTAAAAATTATTCAAATAATTTTTAGTGCTTTTAATTTTAGATTATGGAGAGTTTATGAATCTTCTTTTTTTTCTTTTTTAGTAAAATAAGGACAATCTTTAGTAGGAGTATTCGATGGAGGAGTAACTGTATCTAAAGCACATAAGCCGTCCTCTGCATATACGCATTTTTCAGAACAAGGTATCATCAAAGCTAAACCCTCCCTTAGAATTAATTGTCAATTGTGCATTGTCAATTACCCATTGCTCTAATTATTCTTTCCAAAATATATTTAATTATTATTAAAATATAATCACAAAATATTTTTTTGTTTTCAAATAAATTGATTAATAGCTATATATATGGGTAGAGAATTTATAACATGAAGAAACCATTGACAAAACCTTAAAAATATTAAAAATGGGGGAAAGGGAATATGGGAAAAAAAGGTATGGTTTTATTAGTAGCGATGATTTTAGTAGTAACAAGTACAACAGTTTTTGCTGAAGGTGCTAATGTTTCAGGTAAAACAAATAAGAATATTAGTGTAATGAGTAGAATGTATGAAGTTGAACCAAATGACACACCAGCACAAGCAAAACAAAATAATCCTTTAAAAGCTAATACACAATGGAAAAGAGGCAATTTAGAGAGAGGCTATGACTCAGTTGACTATTATTACTATAGTCATGGAAACTATGGAAATATAGATGTTACTTTATTCAATATATCCACTAGGGGAAAATTAAGAATTGATATTTATCGTCAAAATAGTAATGGAACTATGACATACATTGCTGGGGAAGATAGTGATGGAATTCAACAAGTTGTCACTGCTCGAAATGCTTCAGAAGGAGATTATTTTGTAAAGCTAAGTTTACTTAGTAGTTCTTGGGATCAAGTAAGCTATGATATAATGATAGATGCTAGATAGGGGAAATATCATATGATAAATGGAATAAATAGAGCTTATGAGTCAATAAAAGTAAATAATAGTATTAGAAATCATGAGATTAAAGGAAAAGAAGTAGAAAAGACTAATAACTATGCGTACAATTCCAATCCAGATTATTCTTTTATAGATTTAGATAGGTTGATAAATGCTGTAATTGAAAGGTACTTAGATGGAGTTGCTGTTGGAGATGAATTTAGAATAACTAATCCAATTTTTCATGACGATACTATGGATAAAAGAGATTTAAAATTTGATAAAGAGTTTTTTGATACTATAAAGCCTTTAATTCAAAGTGCCTATGAGAAAAAATCATTAGGAGATATTGAATACTCTGAATATGAAAAGCATATTGTTGAGAGGGTATATGGAATTGCATCATTAGCCAGAGCCGTAGTAAAAGAATTCTCAGATGCTTCAAATAAACCAACTTATGACGAACATTCACTAAGGAAAGCAGCAGATGATTATTTTATGGAACAGCTTAATAAAAAAGATGTTAAAAGTATAGATAACGATGCTGTAACCAATCAACATGATAATATTCGTAATGTAGCAAAACTTAGAATAATGAATGATAAAGAGTGTAGAAATATATTAGCAGAATTGAAAACTTTAATATAACAAAGTGAATGGAGAGACATGCTCCTCTTGTGGTGGACAGTTGAGATAAGAAAAACTGTATACTATAAGAGGGGCATATTTTATTATTAAAATGTGTTTTGAAAGTGTATCGAAAATGTATTAAAAGTGTTATACATATGGTACAATATAATTAATTAAAATATAGATTGAGCATTATAGGAGGTAGCAAGATGGAAATTGGAAAATTACCTAATGAGGTTTTGGAAAAAATAGTTTTATCAAATATAAAAAACAAAAGAGATGAAGTATTAGTAAGAGCTGCAGTAGGAGAAGATAGTGCTGTAATTGATTTTGATAATGATTTATGTGTAATCAGCACAGATCCAATTACAGGGGCAACTAAAGATATTGGAAAACTGGCTGTACATATTTCTTGTAATGATGTATCTACCAGTGGAGCAGAGCCTATAGGAGTTTTAATTACTATATTAGCACCACCTAAGACTTCAGAAGAAGATATAGAAAATATTATGAAAGAAGCGGGAGAAGTAGCAAAAGAAATCAATGTTGAAATAATGGGAGGACATACGGAAATTACAGATGCAGTAAACAGGATAGTAATAAGTACAACTGTTATAGGAAAACAGTCTAAGGAAAAATTACCTAATCCAAGAAAGATAAAGATTGGAGATAAAGTATTAATTACTAAGTATGCTGGAATAGAGGGAACATCCATAATTGCAAAGGAATTAGAAAAACAATTAACTGATAAAATAGGGAAAGATAAACTCAATATGGCAAAAAGCATGGATAGTATGTTAAGTGTAGTTAAAGAAGGTACAATTTGTGGAGAAATTGGCGTTAGATATATGCATGATATTACTGAAGGAGGAGTTTTAGGAGCAGTTTGGGAAGCATCTAATGCTACTGGAAAAGGAATAAAGATTATAGAAGAATTGATACCTATAAAAGATGTAACTAAAGAAATAGCTGATATACTTAGTATAGATTTATATAGATTAATATCTAGTGGATCTATGTTAATTATTGCAGAAGATGAGAAGGTTTCAATAATCAATGAAGAATTAAATAAGGTTGGAATTAAAGTTACAGTTATAGGACAGATAATAGAAAAAGATATTATATTAGAGAAAAATGGGGTGAATTATGATATAGAACCACCAGAAGCTGATGAATTATATAAAGCTTTGTCATTTGCTAAGTAATATTACATTATGGTTACAAAATTCGTAATTCGTTGACATAATAATTGACTAAATGATATAAATAAAATAGACAAACTTTATTAATGGTTAGGGCATAAGGAGGTAGATAAATGAAAAAGTGGAAGATAATGCTATCTTTGTTTGTACTATTGCTTTTATTTAGTCAAATAGGATATGCAGCTAGTAACAAGACAATTCAAGTAAGTATGAATGGTACTAAAATTTCTGTAAAGCCAGTACCAATTATTATGGACGGACAAGCTATTAATACGGAATTTCCCTCCTTTGTTCATACTAATAGGACTTTGGTTCCTATTAGATTTATAGCAGAAAATTATGGTGCGGAAGTTGGTTGGGACCAAAAAACTAAGACTGCTATAGTGAATTATGGGGATAAGGAAGGAAAATTTACCATAAATAGTAATATTGCTATAATAAATGGTGAGAAAAAGACATTGGATAAATATGCCATTCCTAGATTAGTAACCTTAGGAAATAAAGATACTAGGACTATGGTTCCCTTAAGGTTTGTTAATGAATTATTTGGTTATGAAATTGGATGGGATAGTGCAAAAGAAGCTCCATATATTAATTCTAAACAAGAAAATGGTATAGGTATTATAAAGGGGATTTCTATTGGAAAAGGAAGTACAGATAAAAACAAAATAGTTATAAATAGTAATAAAAGTATTGAATATGAGACAATGTTTTTACAGGATTCAAATAAATTAGTCATAGATATAAAGGATTCTAAACTTGATTTAATTGATGTAAAAAATAATCAAGGTATTATTAATGTAAATGATGGTATAATTGAAAACATTGAATATTCTCAGTTTTCCTCAGAACCTAGTATAACTAGGGTTGTAATAAAATTAAATCAATTAGGGACACATGATATTTCCCTTGCAAATGATGGAAAGGATATGGTTATATCCTTTGTAAACAAGGTAAAATCAATTACAAAAGAAATAATAAATGGAAAAGAAGCCATTGTAATTCAAGGTACATCTAAACCAAAGGTTAATTTGATGAAATTAAAGAATCCAGAGAGAGTAGTAATAGATTTAATGGATTCTAGTTTTGAAGAAAATACACAATATAATTACAATTATGATTTAGGATTTATTAAAGGAGTCAGGGCATCACAATTTAGTGGTGATAATAATTATAGTTCTATTGATAAAGTAGTTAGAGTAGTATTAGATGTCAAAGATGGTATAACTGATCCAGATATAAAATTAGAAAATCAAGATAATAAAATTATAATTTATCCTGAAAAAACTTCTTGGGAAAATATTTTCTATACTTCAGAAGGTGTTGATAAAATCCTTACTATAAATAATCTTATGGTAACAGATTATTCTGTAGATTATGAGCTAGGCAGTAAGTTAATAGAAATAACCATTCCAAGTGAAAATGTAAAATTAGATGAAGGAATAATTCCTATAAAAGATAATTTAGTTGATGAAGTTGAAATTTATGAAGGTAAATCCAAGACTACAGTTTCTATTAAACTTAAAAAAGATATAGAATATATTTTACTTTCTAGAGAGTTTGATGATAAAATTTCTTTATTATTGAGAAAAGGTGAAAATGTAAAATCTACAGATAGGCTAATTATTGTAGATGCTGGACATGGTGGCAAGGATCCAGGGGCTATATCAGTTGGCAAAAGAAATGAAAAGGATTTAAGCCTTAGCGTGTCCTTAAAACTTAATGATGCACTTAAAGCTAAAGGATATAATACGATAATGACTAGGGATAAAGATGAATTTATTGATTTATATGAAAGAGCTAGAATTGCAAATGATAATTATGCAGATGTATTTGTAAGTATACATGGTAATGCTCATGATAATAAGTCAATTGCTGGAATTCAAGTATTATATTGTCCGGCAACTAATTCAAACAAAAAAGAAGTAGATCAACATCCTTTTGCTAAAATTATAATGGAGGAATTATTAAAAGCTACTGGAGCAGTGGATAAAGGAATAATCCAAAGACCAAATTTAGTAGTTCTTAGAGAAACAAAAATGCCTGCAGTCTTAGTGGAAACAGGATTTTTGTCTAATGAGGCGGAAGAAAAACTTTTATATACAGAGGAATATCAGTATAAAATAGTAGATGCTATAATAAAAGGGATAGAAAAATATTTTGAAATGTATTAATATATAGGCAAGGGTTACCTTGTCTATATATTTTTAAGGGGGGAAAATATGGAGTTAATATTTGGGTATTTATTTATTTTCTTTGCAAGAGTATCAGATGTGTCTTTAGCTACTATTCGGACACTTATGGTTGTACAGGGAAGAAGATGGCAAGCGGCATTAATTGGTTTTTTTGAAGTAAGTATTTATGTAACGGCATTGAGTAAGGTTGTTGGCAATCTAGATAATCCACTAAATCTATTATCTTATGCATTAGGTTTTGCTTGTGGAAATTATCTGGGAATTACAATAGAAAATAAAATTGCATTAGGAAATTTGGCAACTCAAATTATCCTAAATAAATCAGATAATAAAGAGTTGCTTCAAATCCTTAGACAAAATGGATTTGGTGTAACAGTTGTAATAGGTCAAGGACTAGAAGGTAGTAAAGAGATATTCAATGTAGCTATAAATCGTAAGGATTTACCTAATTTAAAGAAAATAGTATATGAATATGATAAAAACGCATTTATAACCGTAAATAATATTAATCCTATTAGCGGCGGGTATTTTGCAACTAATAAAAAGTAAAAGATAAATTAATCATAGTCTGACAACTCTTCTAATATAATATAATAGTATAATTTAGGAGGGTTGATGATGGTGAACAGGAGAATAATATTATTTGGACTAATAGTAGTCTTAGGTTTAACAGTATTAGGCATTGGAAAAAACCTTATTAATGATAGGTTAACGGCTAAGGAAGAGGAAATAGAAATAATTAGGTCTGACGAAGAAGAAGTGGTTGTAGCTGAAGAGGAAGGAATACGAAGAACAGTTATGTATTTTAAAGATAAGGATGGATACTTAGTTCCTGTAATGAGAAAAATTCCTTGGGAAGAAGGAATTGCAAGGGTAACACTTAATAATATGATTGATAGTCCAGAAGTTCGGGAAACTTTAAATCCTACTGGTTTATTGCCTATAATCCCAGCAGGTACAGAGGTTTTAGGAATATCTATAAATGATGAAACGGGAGTATGTAAGGTGGATTTTTCTGAGAAGGTTTTAGAAAACCAATCAGAAAAGGAAGAAGAAAATTTTATAAAAGGCGTAGTATATACATTAACAGAGTTTCCAGCTATTAGAGAAGTACAAATTTTAGTTGGTGGAAAGGTAATGCCTTCTTTAAAATATGGAGGAGATATTAGTAAATCTTTAGCAAGAGAAAACATTAATTTAGTTGGGAAATTAGAAGATGGACGGTCAAAGGTAGTAGTTTATTATAAGGGGATGAATGAGGAAGAATTTGAATATTTTATACCAGTTACTGTACCTACCTTAGCACCAGTAGCAAATGTATATTCTGCCTTAGATCTTCTATTTGAAGGACCGCCGCAGGATATAGGTTTGTCTTCAGATATTCCAAGGGGGGTTATGCTTCAAGGAGTAGAAGTAAAGAATGGTACTGCATATGTAGATATATCTTATGACAACCATTCGGAATCATCTGAAGATAAGATGTTTAGTGATATAGTAAAAAATATAGGTTTAACATTAAGTCAATTTGAAGAAATTGATAATGTTGAGTTACTTATAGATGGAGAAACAATAAATACTACAATTCCTGTTTTTGCAAATGAATACTAAGGTGATAATGCTAATTGGGAATATGAATTTTTAATTATGAATTAATAAAGAAAAAAGTGAGCTTTGCTCACTTTTTTCTTTATTAATTTGAGTCTGAACCAGTAGGTTTTGATTGTTTTTTAGGTTTTTTGGGATACCAGCCTTTACTTACCCTAACTTCCTGCTCAAAGAGCTCTTTAATGCTCCAAAATAGAGTAAAACCCAAAACAGACATTAATGAAGAAATGGCAATATTAGAGATAAACATAGAAATTGCATTACAGATAATTCCTGAAAACAAAAATATTGGCCACACGCCTTTTCCAAAATGATATTCTGTTTTTATAACAATAGGGTGAAATATTCCAATAATAGCAAAGGATCCAATACCGACTAAAATTCCACTTACGTTCATTTTGAATTCCTCCTATACTTTTATATTTATCAAATAAAAGTGAAGAAGTCAATTGCTTATATTTTATTATAGATAAAAATTTTCTTATTTGGTAAAATATAATGATAGAATAGGATATTAAAAATAAAGGAGTATATATTTAATATGAAAAAAAGAAAACTTATATTGTCAACGGGTAATCAACACAAGGTGGAGGAAATAAAGAATATACTTGAAGGGTTATCAATAGAAGTTGTTTCAAAAAAAGATGTAGGTTTAGGTGAGTTGGAAGTAATAGAAGATGGTGATACATTAGAGGAAAATAGTTTGAAAAAGGCAAAAGCTTTAGCAGAAAAACTAGAGCATATGGTTTTAGCAGATGATTCTGGACTTTTTGTAGATATACTAAATGGTGAGCCAGGGGTTTATTCTTCTAGGTATGCAGGAGAAGAAGGAAATGATATAAAAAACAATGATAAGCTTTTACATGAATTAAAAGATATACCTTTAATTAAAAGGGGTGCTAAGTTTAAAACAGTTATAGCATTAATAACAGAGAATAAAGAAGTTATAGTAGTATATGGTGAATGTATTGGTAAAATAGGGTTTGAGTTAAAAGGGAAGAATGGATTTGGATATGATCCTTTATTTATTCCAGATGGATATAGTAAAACTTTTGCAGAATTAGGTGAAGATGTAAAAAATAAAATAAGCCATAGAGCAAAGGCATTAGAAAATTTAAAAAAAGAGTTAAAGAATATATTAGAGGTAGATTAATATGAGGATAGCTGTAGTTAGTGATACACATGGAAATAATAAGAACATTATAGAGAAATTATCAGAAATAGAAAAGCCAGATATTTTATTTCATCTTGGAGATTATGTAAATGACGGAGTTAAAATATCTAAAGCCTTGGGGATCAAAACTATAATTGTAAGGGGAAATGGGGATTATGGTCACACTGAATATAATGAAGATGAAATTATAGAATTTAAAGGAAAGAAATTTCTCCTTACTCATGGACATAAATATAATGTACAAAATGGAATAACAAACTTATATTATAAAGGATTGGAACTAGGTGCTAATATAGTGCTATTTGGCCATACACACATACCTATTATAGAGAAGATAGAAAACATGATTATAATGAATCCAGGAAGTCCTTCTCTGCCGAGAGATGTTATAAAAACAAAAACTTTTGGCATTATAAACATTGGAAATACAATAGATACAAAAATAATTCAAATAAATTAAGGATATGCTATTGACATTGTATTTAGAACCTGCTATAATTTTAAATTGTTAGCAAATAAAAGTTGAAAGCAATCACTGAGTATCGAACTATGCGGGTATAGCTCAGTGGTAGAGCACTGGCTTCCCAAGCCAGCTGCGAGGGTTCGATCCCCTTTACCCGCTCCAACTGTGAGAGCACCTATAGCTCAGTAGGATAGAGCAACGGACTTCTAATCCGTGTGCCGGGGGTTCGAATCCTCCTAGGTGCGCCAGCTTAATAATTTAAAACATGGTGGGTGTGGCCTAGTTGGTTATGGCGCCAGATTGTGGCTCTGGAGGTCGTGGGTTCGAATCCCATCATCCACCCCATATTTAAACATGATCCACTAGCTCAGTCGGTATAAGCAGGGGATCGAAATCGTGGTTTTCGATTTCGTGTACATCGATTAGTCCTTGATTGATAAGACTAATCGTAGAAGTATATGTCATCTGCTTGTAAATTAAATAAACATGATCCATTAGCTCAGTCGGTAGAGCACCTGACTTTTAATCAGGGTGTCCCGCGTTCGAGTCGCGGATGGATCACCATGGAGAGGTACCGAAGCGGTCATAACGGGGCGGTCTTGAAAACCGTTAGGGTGCAAGCCCACGTGGGTTCGAATCCCACCCTCTCCGCCAAATTTGAAATTTATAATTGTTCGTAAGAACTGATTATTTTTATATGGAGAAGTACTCAAGTGGCTGAAGAGGCTCCCCTGCTAAGGGAGTAGGTCCTTCACGGGGCGCGAGGGTTCAAATCCCTCCTTCTCCGCCATGGTAGGGGCCTTTAGCTCAGTCGGTTAGAGCGCCCGGCTCATAACCGGTAGGTCCGGGGTTCGAGTCCCTGAAGGCC
>NZ_DAMCHJ010000020.1:0-33776 GCF_032104385.1 Tissierella sp. | reverse complement strand
TATTTATAAAAATTCAAATAATCCAATTTACATTCTACTGTAGTTCTATTAAAGGCTTCTACTATCTTCCCATCTGGAAATTCCATTTGTAAATTTACATTCTACTGTAGTTCTATTAAAGGCGTATTGAGCCACGAGAGTTACCTGAGGCAGATATCATTTACATTCTACTGTAGTTCTATTAAAGGCCACAATCTTTCTAGCGTCTTCCGCTTCTAATCCATATTTACATTCTACTGTAGTTCTATTAAAGGTTTTTATATTTTATTTATAAAAATTCAAATAATCCAATTTACATTCTACTGTAGTTCTATTAAAGGTTCGTATAACTTTAATTATTATGTAGCACTACAAAAATTTACATTCTACTGTAGTTCTATTAAAGGTGGTACGTCTAGTACCGTTATAATATAACTATAAAAATTTACATTCTACTGTAGTTCTATTAAAGGATTAGTTCCTTTGACTCTTGCTGTTTGTTCTTTAGTATTTACATTCTACTGTAGTTCTATTAAAGGATTGAACTCAACTACATTCATAGCAGGTTTAAATAAATTTACATTCTACTGTAGTTCTATTAAAGGCGGTTTAGCCCCTTGACAATAAAGAAGGTGATAAAGATTTACATTCTACTGTAGTTCTATTAAAGGTATCCCACTCTGTGTCATTGACCCATAAATCTCCATATTTACATTCTACTGTAGTTCTATTAAAGGTAATATTAAATCTTTGTATTCTTCCCATTCATTTTCTATTTACATTCTACTGTAGTTCTATTAAAGGTTGAGCTTCATTTCATCACCCCCTTGAGTTTCCTTTATTTACATTCTACTGTAGTTCTATTAAAGGAAGTTAGAAAAATACCATTAGCAAGATATATGGAACATTTACATTCTACTGTAGTTCTATTAAAGGTTTTAATATACTCATTTTGAGGAAGTATTACTGTGCATTTACATTCTACTGTAGTTCTATTAAAGGTTCAGACTTAGCCAATTTACTCCTTATACTTTCCTCATTTACATTCTACTGTAGTTCTATTAAAGGCTTCACACCTGCTTGACTTAATCTCATTAGGAATATTATTTACATTCTACTGTAGTTCTATTAAAGGTAAGTAAAGAGGGATTAGGTTATGACGCTAATTCTCCATTTACATTCTACTGTAGTTCTATTAAAGGCCAATGTCAGCTGGAACTGAAGCTGGTATTATGTGGATTTACATTCTACTGTAGTTCTATTAAAGGACCTCCTGATATTCTACTTTATATTTCTATTGCAAAATTTACATTCTACTGTAGTTCTATTAAAGGTAGGCGTAGTTTCTTGTAGGGGGGATAGCGGAGCAAATTTACATTCTACTGTAGTTCTATTAAAGGTTATTTTTTAATTAGAGGAAATCATATTTTTAGAATATTTACATTCTACTGTAGTTCTATTAAAGGAGGTAAACCAACTATCTCTTGCCATATATCAAACAAATTTACATTCTACTGTAGTTCTATTAAAGGTTCAATAGATGATATAATTTAATTTATATGTTTTTTATTTACATTCTACTGTAGTTCTATTAAAGGATGATGTGACTGATATAAAAGATTATTTATTTAAGTAAATTTACATTCTACTGTAGTTCTATTAAAGGGTATCAAAACTTATCTAGAAAATCATCTAAGAACTAATTTACATTCTACTGTAGTTCTATTAAAGGTTTATATTGTTTTTCATTATATTTCTCCTTTCATGAATTTACATTCTACTGTAGTTCTATTAAAGGAGATTAAAGCAAAAAAAGAACGAGATATAGTTGCAATTTACATTCTACTGTAGTTCTATTAAAGGTTTCTTACTTCCACCATCTCCTTTTAAGGTTCTTGAATTTACATTCTACTGTAGTTCTATTAAAGGGAATAGTCGTTGTTGGCAATCTAATGATGATAGAAATTTACATTCTACTGTAGTTCTATTAAAGGGAATTAAGGAGATAGATAAGCAAATAAATAAACTTAATTTACATTCTACTGTAGTTCTATTAAAGGAATATTAAATCTTTGTATTCTTCCCATTCATCTTCTATTTACATTCTACTGTAGTTCTATTAAAGGGGTAATAGGAACTCAGGTGATAGGAACTCAGGTGATATTTACATTCTACTGTAGTTCTATTAAAGGTAGCAAAAAAAGGCAGTAGCAACCCTTTAATTGATACATTTACATTCTACTGTAGTTCTATTAAAGGGAATATTACTAATACAATGTCTCCTACTTTATATGGATTTACATTCTACTGTAGTTCTATTAAAGGGTAAGTTCTAAATTCACCTATTTTTTTATCACCTGTATTTACATTCTACTGTAGTTCTATTAAAGGTTATTCTAGAACAGAAATACATTGAAGGAAAGCATTTACATTCTACTGTAGTTCTATTAAAGGGAAGAATTGGGGGAGGATGCAGCACATGAGAATTCTATTTACATTCTACTGTAGTTCTATTAAAGGAGTAAATAAAGAGTTAAGAAGTTCTGATTTTCTAAGCATTTACATTCTACTGTAGTTCTATTAAAGGGTTTAGAGAAAGATATTATAGGTCCGTATCTAGAGGATTTACATTCTACTGTAGTTCTATTAAAGGGAAGCAAGAGAAAGGATGAAAGGAGGGAGGAAAGAATTTACATTCTACTGTAGTTCTATTAAAGGAGATATTTATAGAAGCTCATAAAATGACAAGAGAAAATTTACATTCTACTGTAGTTCTATTAAAGGAATATATTTTAATAAATTAAAAAATATTTTAATAATATTTACATTCTACTGTAGTTCTATTAAAGGTAGTTTTTCCCAACTGCCATAATCACTCACTTTCATATTTACATTCTACTGTAGTTCTATTAAAGGCATGAAAACACTAAGAGCAAATAACCAGATATGGAATATTTACATTCTACTGTAGTTCTATTAAAGGATTTGAATAATAATATCTAATAGCAAAGTTAGGTTCATTTACATTCTACTGTAGTTCTATTAAAGGTAAAGAGTTAGGTGCTAAAGAAGGTAAAAATTCTTAATTTACATTCTACTGTAGTTCTATTAAAGGAAGTGGTTCTGTCTCTGATGGGGGGGTACCACTTTGATTTACATTCTACTGTAGTTCTATTAAAGGTTACAGAAGATGCAAGCGAAATTGAAACAGCTTTAAAATTTACATTCTACTGTAGTTCTATTAAAGGTTCATTTTTTTATTCCTCCTTATTGTTATTGCTTCATTTACATTCTACTGTAGTTCTATTAAAGGTGTCCAACCTTCCCAGTTATTCGCCGATAAAATCCTATTTACATTCTACTGTAGTTCTATTAAAGGATAGTTGCGAATATTTTCTTCCTCTGCTCTACTGTTAATTTACATTCTACTGTAGTTCTATTAAAGGTATAAATTAGATTTTCAATTTATAGAAAACGGAGAAATTTACATTCTACTGTAGTTCTATTAAAGGCCAAGACCACGAGAGGTTGCAATATTTGGTAAGGTTAATTTACATTCTACTGTAGTTCTATTAAAGGTAACAACCAAATTAGAATCTATCAAATCGTAACCAAATTTACATTCTACTGTAGTTCTATTAAAGGGTAAATTCTACTAACTTATCTCCATACTCACCAACATTTACATTCTACTGTAGTTCTATTAAAGGCTACATGGGTTATGGATCATATATATTATCCTGTAAATATTTACATTCTACTGTAGTTCTATTAAAGGTCTGTAGTGGATATGAACAGGGGTGGAGTGAATATATTTACATTCTACTGTAGTTCTATTAAAGGTCTATATTTCATTATTTTAGTTCTTACTAATTCTTTATTTACATTCTACTGTAGTTCTATTAAAGGTAAAGTTGTTAAAAGATTTTATTAGCAGAAATCAAAATTTACATTCTACTGTAGTTCTATTAAAGGCCTCCTGAATAGAATTTCTTACATTCTTAGAAAACAATTTACATTCTACTGTAGTTCTATTAAAGGTAGGAAGTGCAAGCAGCTTAATAGCCTGCCACCAGAATTTACATTCTACTGTAGTTCTATTAAAGGGGTGCCTAGTGGGTAATAAGGTAGATATAAATTTAATATTTACATTCTACTGTAGTTCTATTAAAGGCCGCCCCATTTGTTTCAGGCAGTACAGAGTCTTTTTCATTTACATTCTACTGTAGTTCTATTAAAGGTTAGTCGCGGCAATAGGACCATTACTGATAATTGTATTTACATTCTACTGTAGTTCTATTAAAGGTCAACAAAACTCCTTTGCTAATGTCCATTTCTTCTCCATTTACATTCTACTGTAGTTCTATTAAAGGTTTTGTACCATCCCTCTTGCTTGTCCAGTTGTATAAATTTACATTCTACTGTAGTTCTATTAAAGGAAACAAGCAGGGAAAGCAATCTATTATGAAGATAAGTATTTACATTCTACTGTAGTTCTATTAAAGGGCGTTACATTCAAATCATTGATTCTACTAATGTTGATATGTCATTACTGTCGATTAATAATTTTACTTACTATATTAATGTACTTATTTATTTAAATCTGAAAATAATAGACTTCACTCATTGCAATATACCGCTTTGTCAATATCCAATAATATTAACCTTATTATAGGTAGACAAGATATAATTTAAAAAAATTTAGATGTTTTGTCATCTATTAATCCTAAATATTCTTTTTCTAACCATTTCTCATCTCTACTCTTAAATACTAGTAAAGAATCCTTATCCTTTCTAATATGTTTATTTAATTCAGTTTTCAACTTCACATAATCTAACTCAGTCAAATTTCCCTCAAATACTGATTTTTGAATATGAGTTAAATACTTCTTACAAATTTTAAAAGTGTTTCTAGATACTCTGGAACCATTATCATCTGTCAAAATATCATAAACAAGTATCACATACATATTATATCACCACCATATTTTAAATCCAGAATATTCTTTTTCTCCAATTATGTGTTTAATCAACTTATAACACTCTAGTCTAATAAGATACCTATAGGAAACATCTCTTCCTAATTCTTTATGAGATATTGTACTTTCCAATCTCTTATCATATTCCATAAGTATTTTTCTTTTACCAGATTCCTTAAGATATAAAAAATTTGATTCTCTTTCAAAGTCTTCCTCTGTTATTTGATTCTTATTGAGCATAGAAAATATCATCCTATCTCCAATTAAAGGCTTAAATATTTCTGCAATATCTAAAGATAGCGAAAATCTTTTTGTTCCTGGTTCATGTAAAAAGCTTACTGTTGGATTTAGCTGAGTTTTATATATTTCACTTAATGTTGTTGTGTAAATAAGACTATTTATAAATGAAATAAGAGAATTTATCATATTATCTGGCGGTCTTTTTACTCTTTTTTCAAATTGAATATCTTGTTTTACAATATCATTCCAGGTTGAATAATATGTTTTTCTAATATTACCTTCTATACCCATAATTTCATTGATAGATTCGCCATAATCTAATTTGTTTATCAAGCTATCAATATTTCTCATTGAATCTTCCAAATCTATTCCTCTTCCATTATAATATCTAAGATTTCTATAAATATTGTAAGATGAAGCTTTTAATATCTCTTTAGCAATCCTTAATCGTTTTTCTTCATTATCATAAGCCCTTACTTGTTGTACTAATAAATATCCGCTTATATTTGTTTCTCTAGGATAGTAACTTCCACTATAAAATCCATAATAGTTAAATACATGCAATATAATACCTTTCTGTGATATAAAATTTAATAATTTTGTATTTAAGCTTACTTCTCCAAATAAGTATACTTCATCAGCAACCTCAGCCTTAAGGTTTTTTTCATCTCCTTCTATACTTGTTATAACAACACTATTATCTTTCCTTCTTAGATCCCCATCTTTCAAAATATAAAATGTTTCTCCCAATTCTTCACCTCCTATATATAACACAATTCATAATAAGAACATTTCTTGCAAAATGCCTTATTAATAACTCCAGGAGGCAAGTCCATATTAATAATATATTGAATTTGTTCCAAAACCTCCATCAATTCTTCTTCCTCAGAAATAGTTAAATATATTTCTTCTCGTTTTCTTAATAAGGGATAATCTAGTATTCCTTTTTCTATTTCGACTCCTTTATTCCTCAAAACCCAAATATAATATTTAAGTTGCCATTTAGCAGCTTCATCTAATTTCCTTGACTTCTTTACTTCATGTATTACTTTCCAGTCTTTCAAAAAATCAACATTAATGGTTTCATCAATTAATATATTCTTTTTCTCTCTATTATAAGAGTTTTCATCAATCAATTTTCCCATTCCTACTAATTCACTAGTATGCTCCATATTTACATCATTCTTAAAATACCATAGTTTTCTTTTACATACGAAATAATAGTACACCATTACCCCTGTTATTTTATTCATTTTATCACCTTTTTACTCAAAAGATTCTATCTTCACAACTTCTAGTTTCTTTCTCAATATAATCTTTAGATTTATATATTATCCCAACTTTATCATTATAATCACACTCAAATATCTCTATAAATTCATATTTGCTAATATCTTTTTTCTCCAAAAGATGCTTTTCTGCTCGATATAATGGTATAGATAAAGTAAAGTCATCTAAGCTAATTCTTGCTTCTAATTTTTCTTCTCTCATCCTTTTTCGTTCTTCTAAAGTAGCATATTTATAGCATTCTTGTTTTAGTATCTTTATATATCCATCTATTTTAACTTTATTATCCTCATATATAGGCTTAGGTATAATTGCTTTAGATTCTATATTTCTAAATCTCTCCATAACTTCTTTCTTAGACATTTCATAAGGATCTATTAATTTTAAATATTTTATAGCGTCTATTAGTTTATCATGGTACTCTGTTTCCTTTAGCTTTTCCATAGTATATATACTGTCTATTAAATTTATCTTTTCATTTTCCGTAATAGGTCCTTTTACATTGTCTAAAGCTTCCTTGGAAAGTTTAAATATATATTCATCTATAATATTCCCAACCCCACTACATTTAGAATCTCCACCATCGAATACATAGCAATTATATCCTTCCTTATCCCAGTCTCTATCCCTATAACATCTTCCAAATCTTTGGAATAGTCCATTTAAATCTGAAAGTTCTGTAACAAGAATATCAAAATCTATGTCTAAAGATGCTTCCACTACTTGAGTTGTTATCCATATTCCTTTACATACCTTTTCCTTATTTCCAAACTCTAAAATCTCATCTTCTTTTCTTTTTCTGTCTTTCTTTATAAATCTACTATGAAATAGATTTATATTTTGTACAATCTCTTTATCTTTTGATAGCTCTCCATATATTCTTTGCGCCTCTTTTACAGTATTACATATAACTAAAATTTTGTTGTCATTATATACCTCCTTAACAAACTCTGAATTTATTTTTTCGTGTTTTGTCTTTACACTATGTCTTACTCTCTTATTTGTAAAAGGTTCAGGCTTTAGAAACTTTACATCTTCCTTTTCTAATAACTCTACGAATATCTGTGGCAAGGTTGCTGTCAATATAGCAAATTTTCCACCTATTTTGTCTATATAAGATAAACCTACAACTAAATATGCTAATAAATCTGGTGAATACATCTGTACCTCATCTATTACTACTTTGGAATATGCTAAAGTAGCAAGTTTTGACTCAAATCCTCTATATCTATATACAAAGTCAAATATTTGATCCATTGTGCAAACGGTTAGTGCCAATGATAATTGCTTTGTTTTGTTATAATATTCATCAAAATCTATTTCTTCTTTTTTACTTAAATATTCCCTTTTAATATCTGAATGTAAAAGCCCTACTTTATTTTCATAATCATCACTGACTATCTTCTCTGTTATTCTTTTATACATTGCATTTATAGCTGTTTTAAGTGGGAGTGTAAAAAAACCCTTATTATCCCCTATCCATAGAAGTCCGGCTTCTGTCTTACCCATGCCTGTTTGAGCTACTATTATAAGATTATTATCTCTATTTTCTATCATGTATTTCTGGAGTTCATTCCACTCAGCATTAGGATTTTTTATTTTAAATTTTTTCAATAAATTTTCTTCTAGATCTTGTAATAGAAAGTTATTTTCCTTTTCAACATCAATACCACCACTAGCTGCATAATCTATTCTATTAAGTAGACCTTTTACTAGAATATATTTAAAAAACAACTCACTATTTAACTTTTCATAAATCCTCTCATCCTTAACAAAGAAATCTTCTTCTATATAGTCATTAATAAATTTGGAATCTAACTTATCATATTTGAAATTAATAAACTCTTTATTTATCAATTCAATTTCTTCTTCTAATTGAGATTCTGTATAGTTTAACTCCCTATCGTGATGATAAGCTATAGCATGAAACAATACTCTTATATCATCTTCCGAGTACCCATTATCTTCTAGTTCCTCAAAATCAATAAAAAGCAAACTCAATATACCGTGTGGAATTTCATTATTATGTCTCTTCCTCCTTTCTAGCTTATCTTGGAACTTTATATTCATCTTACCTAAATCATGATATAAACAAGATTTATAGAGTATATCCCAGTTTATATTTAAACTAGGATATATCTCTTTTAACAAATTGTAATTTTTTATTAAATTATCAGTATGTTCATTTATCATTTCTTCAGGATTTGATTTAGCTAAAAATCTATTCATAAAATCATCCTCCATATTAAATGGCAAATATTATGTTATTATCTTCATCCAGCCTAACATCTTTTTTTCTTAGGGCTGATATATTAGCTCCATATAGAACTTCTTCTTTTTTCCAACTTCTAAATATTTTAGGCGAATTTCGGGTACCATAATTAATTAACTCATAGTTTTTATTTAATTTATATCTAGTCCCAGAAATATCTATCCCTTGTACTTTATTTTTTAGTTTTACATCCTCTATAAGATTGATAGGTATATAAGCACTATAGTCTTCTCTAGCTCTAATTGATGACTTAAGATTTTCCTCTTCAAAAATATCCACTACCTTAACTTCTTCAATAGTTACAAGGTCTTCTCTCCTACCTAAAGAAGGATATTCTCTAGGATAAAGAAAAGCCTTTTCTATTTCTTCTACTAAACTTTGATCACGTGGAATTATATGAATCAATAATTCTACATCAACTAATAGCTCTACTGTAGAAATACCTCTGCTTATACCAAATTCCCCTACCTGTAATTGATGCCTTGCAGGATCAAACTTCATACCATTTTTAAATTCGTATCTAGTATATAAATCATTTACCTTAGAATGATATTTTCCCTGGATACTAACTTCCATTTCCTTATATTCCTTGTAATCGCAAAGACTATGAACCATTCCTATTACTGTTGAATATGGTGGTAATGGATAAGTTTCCTTGAGTTGAAAACTAGTTGGTTTCTTATAATTGACCATATTCTGATATAATTTTAGCCTAACTGCCTTTTTATTTTCCTTCATAATAATCCTTCACCCTGCCTTTTAATCCACTAAAAAATTTAGGCATAGTCAATGCATTTAATTTTTCTTTTATTTCATTATCATTGATAAATTTACCTTCAATCAATCCACAAATTGTATCTTCTTTTATAGAATCAAACATAACTCCTTCAATTTGTTTAACTACTAACCTATTATCTTTTACATCTAAAACATTTTCAAATATAGGGTTTTTTATATCATAAACTCCCCCTATGGCAAACAAAGGTTTTAAATCTTCTCTTCTACCTCTAATATCCCTATATAGGAAAGCAATTGTATCTAATAGTTTATTCACCCTTCTTATTTTTTCTTCACCATCGAGCTCAATGGAATATACCTCATCTATTCCTATCTGGTCTAAATCCATTACTATTGTATATCTATAATAGGATCTATGGATCTCAGATTGAGCTATATTCATATTTTCATCTATTCTATCTGCCAAACCTTTATTTGTTAGAAAATCTAAATCACCTTTAAAAGTCTCTAGAGATATAGCATTGGATAGTCTTACTTTTGCTGTTCGCTTCTTTCCACCCGTACCTTTTTCTGTTTTAAGATATCCGAAAAAGTCTATTTCTGGATAGTCTTTTATAGTTGCTTCTTCAGAAAATTGAATAACCTTTTTATCTCCACTACCTTCTGCCTTTACTGTCGCTAATTCTTCACCTAACTGTTCAGCTATGTTATACCTGATTGCTTGCCTTGAGATATAAGTATATTGCTCTCCTTTATCTCTAGTCAATTTTTTCAAAGATGCTACATTTCCTATTCCCTCACCATAGTTTGCACTTTCTGCTTCAAATATCATTGATATAGCTAATCCCTTTGGTTTTAAATTATTTTTCATTAACTTTTCCCCCATTTTCATCATCTATTTTCCCCTCTATCAGTCCAGCTACAAATGCATATCCAATAGTCTTGAACTCTTCTTCACTTCTTAATGTATCTAAAAACACCTCAGGTACTGATGATTTTACATATAGGTAACAATTTAGTAATGTATCCATGAAGCTATCCGTATTGTTAGTCTTTAATGAATTTAACAACTTGTATGATATACCACTAAGTTTATCTATAGAGCCTTTGCTTCTATACTTTTCTCTCAAATAGTATCCAGCAATATTACCTCTCTTAACTATATCTTTATTTAGTTCTTTCATACACCCTACCCCCTTTAAAAATTTCGTATTAATCCTTAAAATTCTAATCACATGAAATGAATTATAATGTGAATCCTTCGGCTGCGATAATTTATAGTGAAGCATCTTTTGAACTAATGTAAACATATTTTGACTATTCAATAATCTATCTATGACTAATTCATACACATTAAAATAAGTATTGATTTCTTTAAATCCACAATTAATCAATTTATTTAAATCATCTTCTGAGGATTTAATAATTTCTAATGATTTTCTAGAAAGTATATTAAATCTATATTTCTCATCCTCATACCTAATTAGTTGGATATCCGCTAACTCATATTTTATTTTATCGTTATATTCTTCATTTATTGATTCTACTAATGCTTTATAGGTTAATTTCTTGTCCCCTTTATTTTGTTTATAAATTTCCATATATATTTTATTGTTTATATCTATAGCATTTCTCATACTTGAGTTATCGTTTATATATATTCCTTTATCATAAAGATAAGATATTCCCGCTGGCACACATGAATATACTAGTTTACAAATAGGGCAAACAGCAATATCATTTTGAAAATCCCATACATGAGATGATTTTCTGCTTACATCAAATCCTGTAGAATTTAGGAAACTAAGATCATTTGAAAAATCCTTCATACTTTTATCACAAGAAAAGCAATTATACTTAAATTTAGATTTATCTATATTTAAATACTCTATTGCAGGTTCAATGAAATAGTTCTTGTAATCTATATACATATCCTTCTCTTTTGTCTGAGGATTCAAGAAGCAAACTCCATTCCAACCATTCTTTATTATGGTATACATGGCATTTTTTGCACCAATATATTTTTGTGATTTCTCCAGCTTCATATATTCAATTATTTCTTTTAATATAGTAAACCTATCTTTTATTTCTGGTAATATCTCACTTATCTCTTGTTTTTTCTTTAATTTTATAGTTTTCAAACTCTTCTCTAGTTCTAAAACATCTACAGGAGAATCTATTAGTTCATAAGCAGATTTGTAGCTATTGCTTTTTATTTGTTTCTTGACAACATCAGATATATATTTATTCATAGACTCAAGTTTTTTCCCATCAAATTCTTCAAAATTATTTTCTTCGTGCTTGTCTATAAATTCTTCAAAGGAAAGTATTTTATTTAATGAAAATATGTCTTTATATTTGTCTGTAAAATACTTAAAATATTTTTCTTCAAATCTTATCAAATGCTCCAACTCAAACTCTATATAATTTTGTTTTATTATAACATCATCTTCTGCATGTTCTAGTATATTGTAAAATCCTACTAATCCACTATTATAAAGCCAATCTTCCATATATAGCCGTATCCTTTCTCCCACGCTATCACCCCCTAAACTAAATCTAACATTCCAAATCCTCCACTTTTTCTAGCCCCTATACCCGATTTGTAAATATAGTCTAAAATATATGGTTTAGCTTGTATCTTTATTTTGCATATATTTGATAAGACTTCTATTCCATAATGTTTTACTTTAACTTCTTTATTACTTAACACTTTAAAACCTGCTTCTTCAATATCTAACCTTCTTTCTTCACCAAAATTGTCTAATAGTTGATATCTAAGGTTTTCCATAAATATTTCTTTTCCTTTTTCTTCACTCAAGGAATAGTACCAAGTCTTCTCATTATCACCATTATGTTCTCTAACAACTACTGGGGACATAGAAGAGTAAACAGCATAATCATTAGTTATAGGCTTTTCTTTATTCATATTTATATTACGTACTATTATAGAGTTACCTTTAATATCATAGGATTTTCCTCTATTTGCTAATACTGCATTATAGAAGAAAATGCCATCCTTCATATCAGCTGTTGAAAAGTTCAAGATTATCTTTTTTTCAGGAATAATTATCTCTTCTCTAGTAAATTTGCAATTTGGCATATACATTGAGAAGGTAAAATTCTTTCTTTTATTTTCCTCCTCTTCATATAATGATTGATAGTAGTCTTTATCATAGGACTCGTAAATATGTTTTAGAAAGGAAAGGATTATTCTATTTTTATCTTTTGGTATATTTTCATTGGATAAAGCTAACTCAACATTGTATCTCATATTTTCACCTCCTAATATTTTTGTTTCTATAAAGCTGTAATTTGATTCACAGCTTTATAGAATTGTTGAATTTGAGTGATTCTATAACTCTAGAAATAAACTTTGACAGAAATAGATATCTTACTTATTATTAAAAGTATGAATAAAAGTTTCAATCCTTCACCTCCACCCATTATTACTTTATTTAGTTAATAATCATCTCTTGATGTTAAGAATATAGTAAGATATTTAATTTGTCAATACTAATTTAATTATTTATTAATTTAAAACTCTCATAAATATGGTATACTATAAATATACTTTTAATAGAATCAAGATATGGAATGTAAATTTATTGCTTTATTTAGTTAATACTTTTAATAGAACTATATTAGAAAACCTCCTCTTACCAACGAATGATTTTCTTACATTAATAATATCATTCATTGGTGCAATCATTAATCCCCAATTCATATATTCTTTGTAATTTTCTCATTTCTTCTATTACGTCTTTCTTAAGTTTGTCTGGGGCTAACACTTCAGCCTTACTTCCCATGCCTAAAACCCATGTTTTAACTTCTTCATATCCCTTTAGATTTGCTTCAAAGATTATATTTTCTTCATCTATTTCAGTTATTTTTTGATTCAATGAATATTGTTTCTCTTTAACCAACTGACTCATAGGATATGATATTTTTAGTTTCAAATAAAAAATATCATCATCAATTATTCCAAATGATTTTCTCATTATACTCTTAATATCATATTCAATATTTATGGCAAACTTCTGTTGCAATACTTCTATATTTTCTATCCTAGAAATTTTAAAATATCGAACTTCTTTTCTCATCTCACAATAACCAAAGAAATATATAGCACCATCATGATCAAAAGTTCCATAGGGGTGCACTATTCGGATCTCACTTTTCTTCTTTCTTGTATCTTGTCGCAATGATTTGTATAATAACTCAATCTTTCTTTTATTAATTATTGCTTTACTAATTGTTTTCCATATATCTTTTTCTCTTTCTCCCATATATAGTGGTTTTAAATTATCCTTACTAAAATAATTAATATGCTCAAAATCCTTTTCTAAATTTAATATTTTATTAGCCAAGGTTTCAAAATTTAATGCAAAAATATGATTTCCACTTTTAATAGTTTCTCTAGCCATCTTTAATGCTTCTAGCTCCTCTTTTTTAAATCCTATACCTTTTAAATCTATTTTATTTTCTAAATAATATCCACCATACCTTCCACTTTTTGTTCCTATATAAATACCTGCTTTTTCAAAATCCTTTCTATATTCCTTAACCATTCTGGGACTTACTTCAAGTATCTCTGCAAGTTCTTCAACCTTCATCAATCTTCTTCCTTGTAAAAGCATGTACATATTTAATGCATTTGATAACCTTGACATAATCGTTCCTCCCTCTACTTACAATTTATACTATTTAAGATATTCTACATTCAATATAAAGACTCCTTCTTTCTTTGATAAATATCTACATAATCTTCTGTCAATTTTCGACAATTTATATATAATATCAAAAACCTTATTACTAATATGTTAAACATAGAACTAGAGAATAAGTACAGAGTACTCTATGCAAATCATAATCTCTTAAAAAACTTACTAAGCATTAAAATATATCCTATATGGTAACTAATAAAAGTACATAGTCTAAACTATGTACTTTTATTTAAATCTTTATTCAAAAACATCTTAACTTTCTAGCACTAAATTTTTGTCTACTTCTAATTTACAGAAAATTATCTTACTCCTTCCAATACAATATATCCCTAATCATATCTTCTCTTATCTCCCATATATTAGCCTGAACATTAAATATATTCCACTCATCAATCTCAAACACCCTCATCCAACTATCCATTATCCTTTTCTTTTCCAAAGGGTAAAAATTTGCATATTTTCCATCTATAAAGGAAAATAAGTCTTTAAATCCTTTTCTCTCCATATCTGCCATATAAACTTTTTCATCTTCCCCATCTTTAGGAATATATAAATGATTTAATACATAATCCCACTTTCTTCCATCAAAATATATAATTTCACTCTCATCTACTTCTAACACATATACTACTGTATCTTCTATTAGTTTTAGAATATTTTCTTCACTAATTGAGCACCACACTGGAAATTCCACCTCATCTGGTTTAGGAATTATTTTACTTGCCTTACTTACAAACCATTCATAAAGTTTTACATAATGTCCTGCTATATCTTCAAATTGCTGTTCTATATATTTTCTTTCAACCTTATATCTTCCTTTTTCCCTTATTTCATCTAAACTTTTTATATTCTGTCTAGTCCAAAGAGTTACTTTTTTAAACTCACTTTTTGAATTTACCATTATTTCACCCCTTCATATATAAGTTATATATACCCTATTTGCCATAACAAAAAACACCTACTCATAGGTGTTTTTCTTAATCTTCTTCACAAAATAAACTGTCAAATTTTTCTTGTATTCTTTTCTTTCTACCCTCAGTTTCTTTTTCATCTACGGAAATAATTATAATATCTCCTTCCTTTGCCTCCATCGGTAATATTATCTTTGGGATTTCAATTATCTCCCTGTTCTCCAATTCTACTATGGCAAGTTCCCCTTCAAACCTATCAATAGTAAACCTCATTTAATCCACCTCTAATCATTAAATTTTATTGTATCCCCATCACTAATCACTATAATATCCCCCTGTAAATCTGTTCTATAAATTTCTATCCCTTTATCATTTAATCTCTCTAATATTTCTTTATGTGGATGTCCATAGCTATTATCCTTGCCGGCAGAAATAACTGCAAATTTTGGATCAACAGCATCTAAAAACGTTTCAGAAGTAGATGTTATACTTCCATGATGACCTACATTTAGAACATCTGATTTCAATCTTCCTTTATTATTTTCTAGTATTTCTTTTTCAGATAATTCCTCAGCATCTCCTGTAAATAAAAAGGAATTATTTCCATTTACAAGTTTTATAACAACTGAATAATCATTTAAACTTTTATACTTTTCTTGATTAGGAGCAAGAATTGTAAATACAGCACCATTTAACTCATAGTTATTTCCTACCTTAGCCTTAGTAATAGATAATCCTTTATTTTTAATACTATCTAAAACATCTTCAAATGTTTTAGTATTTGTTATTGCATTGGGCATAATAATCTTCTCAACTTCAAAAGTATCAATTACATCATCTAACCCCCCTATATGATCTGCATGGGGATGAGTTCCTATAACATATTTAAGTTTATTGATATTTTGTTTTTTAATATAGTCTACAACTAAATTTCCATCTGAATTATTTCCAGCATCTATTAACATAGATTCATTTCCCTTTTTTATTAAAATAGATTCCGCTTGTCCTACATCTATAAAATGAACTTCCAGATTATCACCACTAACATCTAAATCAGATGTTACAATAGTTTCTAAAAAATCTTCACAAGCTGTTACTAAAAAAATCATGGATACCACTAATATTGCAACTAAAAACTTTTTAATATTCTTCATACCTTGCCTCCATTTCATTAAGAACCCTGTTGATAAATTACACTGTCTAGATTATATGCTCTATGATTATCATATTATAAATACTTGTTTTATACAATAAAAAATTATTTTCATCAAGTTAATTAAACAAAATCTACAAATATAAAACTTCTGACTATTTTATTTTAATTCCAAAATATATCTTTAGAAACACTTTTAAATCTTCAATACTTGGGTATAATCATTGTAATTATTATATGTTAAAAGAGGAGGATAACTATGCAGCTATCGGCAAGAAACCAACTTAAAGGTTTTATAAAAAACATTAAAAAGGGACCTGTATCAACAGAAGTTATAATAGATGTTAATGGATTTGAGATAGTATCTAGTATTACAACAGGTTCAGCAGAATCTTTGAATCTTAAAATAGGTGATGAAGCAATTGCTATAATTAAAGCAAGTAATGTAATGATAGGTATATAGATACTGTGATTAAATTTGTACTGCCGAATTTAATTCTTTCATTAAATTACCTAGTATTAAATTTATCTCAATGAACAAACTAAAGATAAATAATAAGAGGTGATTTTATGACAAGACTATCAGATCCAAATGCTAGCAAGGCTTTAGATCAAATGAAAGCAGAAATAGCAAACGAATTGGATGCTAATTTAACCCATAAAGAGAAGTTAGATGGAACTATGACTGCCAATTTAGTTGAAAGGGCAGAAAGAAAAATTGCTGATAAAAATAACTTTAACCCTAGCTAGGTAGAGCAAAGGCTCTTTTCTATAAATCAAGAAAAGAGCCTTTTTATAGTTTGTTCATATACATCCTTGAAATACTTAAAACATATTATTTGTAATTTCTACTAATATATTCTATTTCTTCTACTCCATTTAATTCATTAAGTTTAAGAGCTAAATTGAAAAAATACCCCGATAATAAATTAGTAAAATCAAATAGAATATTTGGAACTTCATTTCCACCATAATAATATCTATATAACATTCTTACAACTGCCTTAAACTTTGTCCTTAGAATATGTGCATGAGCTGCAGATTCACATCCTTGAGTAAGTACAAATCTATTGCATCTTTTTTTGACATCATTATATAGTGTATTTGTTCTCTCTTCTAACCATTTAAGCTCATCTTCTGTAACAGATACAAAAGTACGAAGAGATGGATTAATGTGATATACTAATTCACAAATAAGCAATAATTCATCTTTAATATTTTCATCCTCTATTAATGACCTTAACAGTCCTATATGACTTGCTGTTTCATCAGTAAGTATTTCAAAATCACATTTTAAATCATCTGAAGCATCACTTAAAAAAGGATATGCTTCATATTTACTTCTATATACTTTTCCTTTCATATGATCACCCTCTTAACCATAGTACTAATATAAATCAGGATAAACAGCCCTTGCCATCTCTTCCAATGCCTTTATAATATTATGATTAGGAAGTGAACTAGACATATTATCAACATAATATACCTGATTATCTTTTACTGCACTAATACTTCTCCATCCTTCTCGAGATTTAATTTCATCTACTGGATTTTCTATATAATTCACATTTGTAATTACTACATCTGGACTTCTATCTATAACTAATTCTTCTGATATAGACAACCAACCTTCCTTATCATTTAATATATTTACAGCTCCAATTATGTCTATCATCTCATTTAAAAATACACCTTTCCCAAAACTATATAGATTAGGTAGAGCAGCTATTTCAAAGTATACTGATTTCTTCGAAGTAATAGTATCGCCTATTTTCTTTATTTCTGTAATTTTATCCTTCATATTATTTATTATATCTTTTCCTCTTTCCTCAGAGTTTAGAACCTTAGATATAAATATTATATCATTGTAGATTCCTTCAATACTATTACTTGACGGTATATAAGCTAAACTAATTCCTAACTTTTTTATTTGTGCCAATGGATCATTTCCACCAGCCATTGTAATAGTTGAAGCAATGACTATATCAGGTTTTAGCGCAATAATCTTTTCTGCATCTGGTGCCATCATATCAATATTCGGTATGCCATTTGTCAAGCCAGAAACATCTTTAGATTGTTTGTCTATGGCAATGATTCTATCTCCAAATCCTAATTCTACCAAGATTTCAGTTATAGATGGTGCCATTGAAATTATTCTATTGATCTCATTAGGAATTAAAATCTCATTTCCTGCAGGATCTATTAAAGTCAATGGTTTCTTTGATATTTCTGGCGTTGTTTTTGTTTGATTTGAATTGCAACCTATTAGCATAGACAGTACTATTATAAAAATAATAGTTGTTGTAATAATTTTTTTCACTGTTATTCCTCCAATTTTTATAATTAAAATCATCTTAAATCCTAGTATTCTTCTTTTTCTTAATTTAATTTCATATTAATTATTTAATATAATTGGCGATAAATAGCTAAAGGTTAGGGTATTCCTAAGAATTCCAAAACCTAGTGCTATTACAATCATTAAAATCAGTATAATCTTTGCTACCTTTATATAATTATTATATTCAAATATATAATAAATTACAAAGATTGGCGGTATTATAAATATTAATGGATTAAATCTAAAAGCTTGATAAAAATCAAACCTAAGAATCGAATGCAGTGCCCTTGTCATTCCACATCCTGGACAATAAAACCCCGTAATTCTATTGAAAATACAGGGTATTATAGGTCCGCTTAAAGGATCAGCAAAATATATAAATATTACTAGGATAATTATAACTGGCAGTAATATTTTAATTTCTTTCTTAGTCAGCATAGCTATATTCAACCATATTGTTGATTTCTGATTGCATAATACAATATGCTACAATTCCTAGTTGAAAAATTGCCAACACTAGATACAAGATGGAATTGTCTTGTGGCACTGTACCTGCTCGTTCTTGTGCCTCATACAAAGCCTTACCCATTTTATAATTCCAAAAGAAAAAATAAATCCCACAAGTAACTATAGTAAGTAAAAATGCCTTTCCTCCAGACATGGAATCATCTCCACTTAAGTAACTAGCTTCATCTGTAAGTTTTATAAACCAATAAATACTATATATTCCACAAGTAAGAATTGAAAATATAATTGCTAGTCCAATGCTTCTTTTTTGTATCATAAAATCTCCCCCTTTTCTTATATTTAGGATATGAAAGTTATTCTCAACATTTTTCTATACACCTATATATTAAATTTCGACACATCTTCTAAAAACTCCTCTTTTTTTACCAATTATTTAAAAAACTTTCTATCATTTTTCTAAAATTTATTTCATAGAGGTTTTAACACCTTTTCTTAAGAATATTATTTATGTTTGAATTTTAAATAATCTAATTCAGGTTTTCATCCTAAATAGTATTTTAGTTATTAATATATAATTGAATTCTATTTCTTATTCATTAGTAACTTTAATCTTTTATAGATACTTCTAGTTATTAGATTGTATGGTAAAAAATAGTATGGTATACTTTATGTGTAATTTATGGCAGAGTCTTTCAATTGTCTTTGCTTAAATAAATGACAGAGTAGATAATATGCGTAAAGTGTCAAGGGATGGAACGTCGCCCTTGAACGAAAAGCAAATGCTTGCGGCATATTATTGCGTTCGCTGCCACTATCAGTAATATCTTCTTTCTGATGTGACAGACTGTCATATCATATATGAAAGGAGGTATTTTTATGAAAAAAATTAGTATTAAAATCATTGTTATTTCTGGATTTTTGATTGCCTTAAACGTAGTATTATCTAGGGTCATTACTATACCAGGGCTCATTAGTTTTGGAGGTTTTCCTATTATATTTGGTGGAATAGTCTTTGGTCCAGTAGTTGGAGGAATAGTAGGCGGAGTTGGAGATGTAGTTAGTTTCATTGTAAGACCAACAGGTCAATTTATGCCCCATTTTATTCTAACATCTGCTCTTACTGGCATCATTCCTGGAATCTTAACAAAGATTTTAAAAAACGATTTAAACAAGCCAATATTGTGGAAAATATTTCTATCCATTTTTATTGGACAGGTTATAACAAGCGTTATAATGGTACCATATTTTAGACAAATACTTTTTGGTCATCCATTTGTAGCTACTATGTTAAAAGCAGCAACTAAACAAGCTATTAATATACCTGCATATTCCATTATTATAAAAATATTAATAAAATCTCTATATAATGCGGGAGCACTTAAAAAAAAATGAATAGTAAATATAATAAGTGTATAGTTTTGACTATACACTTATTATAATGTAGACATCTAATTATTTTATCATATCCCTTACTTGTGCCACGTCCTTATCTCCTCTTCCAGAAAGATTTACTATTATAATCTTATCTTTACTTAAATTCTTAGCTAATTTCATTCCATAGGCTATGGCGTGAGCGCTTTCTAAAGCTGGAATTATTCCCTCTGTTTTTGATAGATTAAAAAAAGCATCTAAGGCTTCTTTATCAGTTACAGATTTATATTCTGCCCTTTTAGTATAGTTATAGTAACTATGTTCTGGTCCTACACCGGGATAATCTAGTCCTGCGGCAATGGAGTGGGTACTATGGTCTAATAAATAACATTTAAAACCATGTATTAAACCAATATTACCTTTACATATACTAGCAGCATGTTCTTTGGTATCAATTCCTTTTCCAGCTGGTTCTACTCCTATCATATTCACTTCTTTGTCATGATAGAAAGGTGAAAATAAGCCTATAGCATTACTGCCTCCTCCAACGCAGGCTACTAAATAATCGGGTAATCTTCCTTCCTTTTGTAAAACTTGATTTTTTGCTTCTTTTCCTATTATAGATTGGAATGTCCTCACTATCATTGGGAATGGATGAGGTCCTACTGCTGAGCCAAGAAGATAGAAAGTATTATCCTTATTTTCTACATAGTCTTCTAATGCCTTATCTACTGCTTCTTTTAATGTCTTATTTCCTTCCTCTACTGCCACTACCTTTGCCCCTAACATTTCCATTCTGAAAACATTTAACTCTTGCCTTTTAGTATCTTCAGCTCCCATATAAATTGTACAGTCTACTCCAAGTAAAGCACATACTGTAGCTGTAGCAACTCCATGCTGTCCTGCTCCCGTTTCTGCTATTACTCTCTTTTTCCCCATTCTTTTGGCAAGTAGTCCCTGTCCCATAGCATTGTTAATCTTATGAGCTCCTGTATGGTTTAAATCCTCTCTTTTTAGGTAAATCTTAGCTCCACCCATTTCCTCTGTTAGTCTTTCTGCAAAATATAAAGGATTTTCTCTGCCTACATATTCTCTTAAATAATAATCTAGTTCCTTCATAAACTCTTCATCTTCCATAGCATTATAGAATTCTCTTTCCAATTCTTCTAATACTACTTTCAATTCTTCTGGTACATAAGCCCCGCCAAATTCTCCAAATAATCCACTTTCTTTTTTCATATTTCTTCCTCCTAAATTAAAATTAAATACAAAAAAACCTCCATCCTCAATAGGACGAAGGTTGAATTCGCGGTGCCACCTAAATTATGCAAAAATGCATCTCTCTTAATGGGATACTAGCATATCCTGTCCTTAGCTAACGGTAGGCTTCCGGCACGGGGTACTCTCTATAGATTTCCACCAGCTTCTACAAAGTCCATTCATTAGTTCCATCTTTGCTAAAGTCCCACCAATCTTTAGCTCTCTGTGAAAGATAAGAATTAACTACTCTTCTTTGTCTTCGAATTTATTTTTGTATTTTAACTATCTTATCAGTTTAATTTGTAAAATGCAAGGCTTTTTTGATTATAATATTTTTTCTATAAACCTTCTAGATTTTTCTGATTTTAGTTATTACTTAAAACCTATAGTTTTTCTATTAATCTTTCAGTTGATATAATATGTTTTGGTATGGCAGCTCTTATGGTTTTCTTAGGATCTACAACTTGAGATATTTTTAAATCTACAGCCAAACTAGTTAAAATATAAGCCTCTTCCCATTCTAATCCTAAAGCCCTCTCAAGATATTTTACTGTTTCACTAGTAGCTTCATATAAAGCAGAATCTAAATTATTACCGGAAGCAATAATCATAGTATGTCTGTCTGTTTCAAGTAAAGGCCATTTTACTGTTCTACCCTTAATTAAATTGATTTCAAGAGTAACTTCTGCTGGGACTTCTAAACCAGTAAAACAAATTTCTCCATCTCCCATAATTGCATGACAATCACCTAATGCCAACAAGGCACCCTTTTGATTTACAGGGAAATACAGTGTGGATCCTGCCGTGATATCATTAGTGTCCATATTTCCACCATGTTTCCATGGACTATCAGTTGGCCATTCACCATCTTCTTTAGCAGGTGCTACTCCTATTACTCCTATCATAGGTCTTATAGGCAATTTTATTCCATGAAATATTGCATATCCATCTTCAATATCCACCACTCTAATTATTGGTTTACTAACCTGATCCCCGAGCACACCTTCATTTGGTACCACTGCAGAAACCCCTTTATCACCGACATCAATACTAATAACTTTTACTTGAAGTAAATCTCCTGGTTCTGCACCTTCTACATAAATAGGTCCTGTAGCAGGATTTAATCTATCATAATCAATTTCTGTTAAAACTTGTTCTTCATTATAAATTTGTTGAAAAAAGCAATCATTTGTTGCTACCTTGACTACATCTCCAGGTGTAATTATCTCTACATGCTCCATAAAGTTTTTAAACTTATAAATAACTTTTTTTCCCGAAACTATCTTCATATTTATCTCCTCCATATCTATATATTATTCTGAAAAGACAGGAGAAATTTCCCCTGTCTTAACTCTTTTTTACTCAAAGCTATTGATATCGTCAGGTGTTAATGTAATTAATTCATTCTTATTAGGATGTTTTTTTCTATAAAGTTCCATCAAAATATATAATGCAACTCCAATAAAACTATAGATAGCAAGTGAGATATATCCACCTATTGCTAATTCTAAAGTTGAACCTATGATTATCCAAACAGATACTATCATTCCAAGAATAAATAATAGATTCCCTCCTGGTGCTTTATAAGGTCTTTCCCACTCAGGAAATTTCTTCCTTAGAACCATTGCATCTAAACAACATATAAAGTATACTAATCCTGCTGCTATACAGGAAACCGCATAAATATATTGAACCCAGTTATCTCCAGTAAATAGACAAAAGAAAATTGAAAATAATAATACTACAAAGTTTGCAATGATTGGTTGTCCATGTTTATTTAGCTTAGTAAAGGCTTTAGGCAATTGATTTAACTGAGCTGCACCATATAATACTCTTGCAGATGATACCCAAAATCCCATTAATGTAGTAAATGCATGTAATATACCTGAAACTATAGCAGCTATACCTACTATCTTAGGTAATCCAAATTTAGATACAAGTTCTGGCTCTGGCAAATTCATACTTGCTATTTCTTTCCAAGGTGCCATACCTCCTATTGCAAATACAATGATAAAATATAAAACTGCTGGAACAAATAATGATGACAAAATAATTTTCCATATCTTTTCTGGTGGAAAGTTTGTTTCTTCTATCATTGTAGGAGTCATTTCAAATCCTATGAATTTTAAAGAAAATACTGCAAATGCTATAAATATTCCATTGAATCCTTTAGGAAACATACCACCATGAGAAGAAATATTATCAAAAGACCAACTTCCACTAAAGAAAAATGTTCCTGCAACAATTAAAGATATAACTACCATTGTAAAGAAAAATATACTAGCTAATCTTCCAGTAAATCCAATATTGAAATTAGATAATATATACCATAAAACTATTATTCCAATAGCAACCCAAACTACCATATCAGCTGGAATAGGAATAAAAAAATTAAGTGCTGTTATAAAAATAAATGCCATCATAGGCGGCTCCACAACTTGTATTAGAAACATCATCCATTGAGCTGCCCATCCTGCTTTGTGACCAAACGCATTAGTAGTCCAAATATCAACTGCCGACGAAAATGGTAACATTGCAGTAAGCTCCGCAAATGTTAAACCTACAGGTATTAGCAATAGAGACAAAATGGGAAATATAATGGCTGCCCCTGCTCCAGTTACAGAGAACCAATAAGGAGCTTCAGCAAGCCAACCACCTATTACTGCGCCTGAAGCTATGGCTATCATTTGCATAAAAGATAGATTTCTTTTTAATTTTACATCTGACATATTAAAACCTCCTATTATTATTTAATAACTTCTAATAACTCATCTGTGTTAATAACATGGCAGTAAATATTATTCAAGATTTCTAATTCATTTTGTTGAATTCTTTCTGTAGAAGCCATACAAGCATCTTCAATTAACCATACATTAAAGCTCTCATCAGCAAGACTTCTCACTGTACCTGAAACACATTGATCTGTAAATACACCTGTTACTACAACTGTATCAATTCCCATATTGTGTAATACTAACCTCAGATTTGAACCAGTTATTGCACTATCAGTTGTCTTTGTAATAACTATTTCATCATCAATAGGTGCTAACTCTGAAATTATTTCACCATCTTCAGCTCCAATAGGCAAAAGAAGTTCATTGAACCCAGTAGCTTTTTGGACTAAAGATCTATCACTTCCATTTTTCTTATGACATTGAATTTTAGCAAAAATAACTTCCATTCCCTTAGCTCTAAATCTTTCTAGAATTCTTTTATTGTTTGGAATAACTACCTCTTCTATCTTGTCATAGAATGGTTCCCATCTTTTTAAATTAGCTAACTCTGCTTCATTAACATCTTCTGCAAAAGGTCTAGTAATAAAAACTTTTTGCATATCAACAATTAGTAATGCAGTTTTTTTCGGTTCAATAACAATTTCCCCTATTTCATTATCCAACTCATAATAAAAAGATACATGCCTATTGTTTACCCTCATAGATAATTCCTCCTTTTATTTTAATATAATTACTACTTAAATAACTACAAATTGTTGATACTTAGCCTAATACATAATTGAATTTTTTTATTATTCTAAATATATTGTAACATTCCTAATATAAGTAAATCCTTTGCATATATTTTATTTTTTATATCTTAACATCATATTTTGCAAATCAAAAGTATGAAATAGCAAATATATAATATATTGATATGTCTGTAAGCAAATGATAACCTATAATTAGAAAACTTATCTGTTAAAATTTATCTTCTTCAAGGAGGGAGAAACATAATGTATACAGTATTAATAGCAGATGACGAAATTATTGAACGCAACTATCTAAAAAGTGTTCTCAAAAAACACTCTGAAGAGTTTACCCTAGTTGGAGAAGCAACTAATGGTGAACAAGTAGTTGACATGGCCTTTCAAAAGAAACCTAATATTATAATTATGGATATTAATATGCCCCTTCAAAATGGACTAATAGCTGCAAAAACTATAAAAGAAAAGTTTCATAATACTATTATTATCTTAAATAGTGCATACTCAGAATTTGAATTTGCACAACAAGCTATTCATTATAATCTTGATGCATATTTATTGAAACCTGCTAGTGAAAAAGAAATACTTGATACAATGATTAATTCTCTTCACAAGAAATATATCAAAGACCAAGTTATTGGTGATTATAATAATATATCAAATACTTTAAATAATAAATATCCTTATGCCCTTGTAGATAGATTAACTAATTCTATCTTTACAGGAGATTTTGAACTTATTAGATTTAATGTTCTAAATTATATTGACTTTTTAAATTCTCAGCAAAATAATTTAGAAGAATATAGATTGCATATAATAAATACTATCTTTTCAATAATGAGATCCCTTAAAAAAGTTTTACCTGATAATATACAGTTATTATTAAATGGTGATGAATATCTTCAAAAAATAAGCAAATCCCAATATTGGTATGATATACTAGCTGTCACTGAAGATTTCTTTAGACAATTTTTAATTTTGTTCAATGCAAAACTATCTTTATCTTCTAATTTCACTGATATGGTTGAAAGATATATAGAAGAAAATTTTGAAAAACAAATTTCATTAGATATGCTTGGAGAAATATTTCATTTTAATCCTTCATATTTATCAAGAAAATTTTGTGAAGATAAAGGTTATACCATAAATGATTTTCTAAATAAAAAGCGAATTGAACATGCTATTTACCTATTAAAAAATTCTAATCTTTTAATAAAAGATATCTCAAGAAATTGTGGATTCACAAATGTATCACACTTTAATCGAAATTTTAAAAAGGTTACAGGCAAACAACCTTCTCAAATCAGACTGGAGGAAAATATTAAAAATGGATATTAAACTAACAGATATACTAACAGAAGACTTCTTAGAAAAATTTCAGGATTCCTTTGCTTTTGCTACGGGTTTTGGTGTTGTCTTTGTAGATTTAGATGGTAATCATATAGGAGAGGGAAGTAATTTCTCTAAATTTTGCAGTGCTATTAATAAGACAAAGGAAGGAGCATCTTACTGTGCATTAACTAATCGAAAAGCAATAGATTTAGCTATTAAAACAAAAAAACCCAGTATATATATATGTCATGCTGGTCTTATAAATATAGAAATTCCATTGACCTACGGAGGTGAATACATAGGAGCAATTACTGCAGGACAAGTCTTATGTTCCGATATGGATATCTATCCAAAGGATAGTGACTTTAAATTACTTCCTTGGCTTCATACAGAAGAAGCCGCCGAATATTTTAGAAATATAAAGGTACTCACTAGACAAGAAATTGAAGCTACAGCAGTATCTCTAGAAAATATAGCAAACTATATTATTCAAAATACTATGTATAACAAGCTTCAAGAAAAATTAGCAAAAGAGCGTCAAAAAACCTTGGAATATGAAAAAAAACAAATTGAAATGGAGCATCAGCTAAAGCTAGCAGAATTAGAGGCACTCCAAAAACAAGTTACCCCACATTTTATTTTTAATGTAGTAAGTTCTATATCTAGATTAATCTCTATGGAGGAGTATACATCTGCTTCAAATATGCTGGATTCTTTTTCACAAATGTTACGATATAGTTTATCTGATATAAGCTCACAAATTACCTTAGAGCAGGAACTGAACTATATTCAAAACTATTTAGTCATACAAAAAAACCGTTTTTGCGAGAGAATAGAGTATGAAATCATAACAGATAGTGAAATACTATCACTTATAATACCTTATTTTTCTTTACAGCCCTTAGTAGAAAATGCTATTGAACATGGTCTGCTTCCATTAGAAAAGGGTGGTAAATTAAAGTTGAATTTTTCAACTACACCTTCACATTATTGTATCGAAATATTTGATAATGGAATTGGAATGAATGATAAAAAGTTAAATGAAGTTAAGAAAATTTTACAAAGTGGTAAAGATACTACTTCTACAAATCACATAGGTCTTAAAAATTGCTATAGAAGATTTAAACTTATGTATGGTGAAAACTCAACCTTTAATATAGAAAGCAGACCTAATAAAGGTACAAGAATATATATTACAATATCAAGGAATAATTATATTGGAAAGTAACTTCAAAGATGGAATATGAAAATTTTGTAGAACATTTTCCGTTTACAAAATTTTCCACATCCTATAAACTATAGATAAATACATAAAAGAGGTGATATCTTGAAAAATTTTGAAACTATGTTAAATGAATATGCAAAGTTATGTGTTAAAGTAGGTATCAACATCCAATCAGGTCAACCTTTAGTTATTAACTCTCCTATTGAAGGTGCTTATTTTGTAAGACTTGTGGCTGAAAATGCCTATGAGCTTGGTGCTAGTGAAGTTCATGTTAATTGGAATGATGAAGTACTTACAAAACTAAAGTTTGAAAATGCTCCTATGGAAGTATTTGAAAACTTCCCCAAATGGTATGCTGACGGTTTAGAAGATTATGCTAAAAAAGGTGCAGGTTTCCTCTCTATATCAGCTCAAGATCCTGAATTACTTAAAGAAATCGACCCTAAAAAAATAGCTGCAAATAATAAATCTTCCTCCATAGCTTTAAAGGAATGGAGAAAATATACAATGAATGATATAAACCCTTGGTGTGTAATATCTATTCCTACAAAGTCTTGGGCAAAAAGAGTATTTCCAAATGTAAGTGAAGAAGAAGCTGTAGAAAAATTATGGGCTGCTATATTCAATGCTACTCGTATGGATTTAGAAGACCCTATTAAAGCTTGGGAAGATCATATGGATAATTTAAAAGATAAAGTTGACTTCTTAAATAATAAAGAATTTAAAACTTTACATTATACTTCATCTAACGGTACCGATTTAGTTGTTGAATTACCAGAAGGACATATATGGGCTGGTGGCGGAGCAATAGATTCTAAAAATACTTATTTCGCTCCAAATATGCCTACTGAAGAAGTATTTACTATGCCCCTTAAAACTGGTGTAAATGGTGTAGTATACAGCACAAAACCTTTAAACTATGCAGGGAATACCATTGACGAATTTAAACTTACATTTAAGGATGGAAAGGTATTTGATTTTGACGCTAAAGTTGGCAAGGAAACCCTAAGCATGCTATTGGATATTGATGAAGGTGCAAAGTATTTAGGAGAAGTTGCCTTAGTTCCTTATGACTCTCCAATATCCAACTCTAATATTATCTTTATAAACACTCTATTTGATGAAAATGCCTCCTGCCACTTTGCTTTTGGCAAGGCTTATCCTACTAACATAGTAGGCGGAGAGAAAATGACAGATGAAGAGCTAGAAGCTCATGGAGTAAATAACTCCCTTACTCATGTTGACTTTATGATAGGTTCAGAAGATATGAATATCCTTGGGGAAACTAAGGAGGGAGAGAAGATACAAGTATTCCAAAATGGAAATTGGGCATTTTAAATAATGCAGAAAATACAATGAAAAGAACAATAGGACAGTCTATTTCCTATTGTTCTTTTTAAAATGTAGAAAGTGTTTCCTTATTGTGTCATCAAAAAATTATTTAACTTTATTAAATAAAACTCCATATTATTATTATATTTTTCTTTTATGGGTAAGTATATCTTTAAGGATGGTGATATATTTGAAAAGCTTAACATCTTATAATCTAAAAGGATTAGAGCTGAAAAATCGCATAGTAATGCCCCCAATGTGTATGTACTCCTCTGATGAAAATGGCATGGTTCAAGATTTTCACGAGGTACATTATGTATCTAGGGCAATAGGCGGTGTTGGATTAATCATTGTAGAAGCTACTGGTGTTGTTCCAAATGGTAGAATATCTAGCAATGACCTTGGCATCTGGAGTAACGAGCATATACCAGGATTAAAATCCTTAGTGGATAAAGTAAAATCTCATGGCAGTAAAATAGCAATACAATTAGCCCATGCAGGAAGGAAATGTACATCAAATGATGAATATATTGTAGCTCCTTCAGCCATTAGATTTAGTAAGGAATATAGAGTACCTCGTGAATTAACTATAGATGAAATCAAGGAATTGGTCTTAGCCTTTAAAGAAGCTGCAAGACGTGCAAATGAAGCTGGTTTTGACAGCATAGAAATTCACGGAGCCCATGGATATCTTATACATGAGTTTTTATCACCTATTACCAATAAGAGAACTGATGAATATGGCGGCAGTCTAGAGAACAGAACTAGATTTTTAAAGGAGATATTACTATCTGTTAAAGAAGTATGGCCTAGAGAAAAACCAATTCTTCTTAGGGTATCTGCTGATGATTATTCAGAAGGCGGAATCAATAAAGAAGAAATGGTTAAAATCATCGATGAAATCAAAGATAATATAGATATGGTTCATGTAAGTACTGGTGGACTTATTAATGTTAAATTTGATATATTCCCAGGATATCAAGTATTACATGCTGAAACCATAAGAAAAGAATGTAATATACCTACAATTGCAGTAGGGCTTATTAATGGATATGACCAAATAGAAGAAATTCTATATAATAACAGAGCTGATTTAGTAGCTATAGGCAGAGGTCTTCTTCGTGATCCATATTTTGTATTAAATATGGCCTATGAAAATAGACTTCCTTTAAAATATCCTCAGCAATATGAAAGAGGATATATGTAGTAAAAAAACTGGCAAATTAAATTTGCCAGTTTTTTACTTATAATTAACTACTTCTACTCCTTGATATTCTACTATCTTTTTTAATTCATTTAAATATTCATCTGATGGAGTTTTAAAATCTCTTGATGGCTTTTCCTTTCCAAGAACTTCATATTTTATATCTCCAAATGAATGATATGGCAGAAACTCTATCTTTGGTTCTTTTATACTATCTTTAAGGAAGATAGCTGTTTTTCTTATATTATCTTTATCAGAATTTACACCATCTATTACTGGTATACGTACTACTACAGCTACATTTAACTCTTTTAACCGTCCTATATTTTTTAATATCTCTTTATTGCTAACTCCAGTGAAAAATTTATGTTTCTCATCATCCATATGTTTAATATCTATAAATATTAAATTTAACTTCTCTAATATATCTTTTACTTCATCAAAATCAAAATAGCCACTGGTTTCAATTGCTAAATCTATAGCTTTATCATAGAGTTTATATACAAGTTCTCTAAGCATATCTACTTGAAACGTTGCTTCACCACCTGAAAAAGTAACGCCACCACCTGAGAATCTATAAAATATTCTTTGCTTTTCTATAATACTTAATATTTCCTCACTACTATAGCAATAAATTAACTCTTCTCCCTGCGAAATCTTATTAAGATTAACATGACTTTCTGGATTAGCACACCATTTACACCTAAGGGGACAACCAGCAAAGAAAATTACTGTTCTAATTCCATTACCATCATTCACAGAAAAATTTTGTGGTTCCATAAAGTACCCTCTAATATTATTCATTTAGTTCACCTCTAACTTAGGTAAAAGACATAGAATAACCTAATGTCCATCCCAAACTAATATTTTTCATGGGCTGTTCTTGCAATTATGGCATCTTGCATTGATCTAGATAAATTGACAAACTGTGTGCTATATCCAGCAACTCTAACTAATAAGTCTTTATAGTCCTCTGGTCTCTCTTGAGCCTTACGTAATATTTCAGTAGATATTGTATTAAATTGAACATGAAATGCTCCAAGGGAGAAAAAGGATTGAATCATAGCACCTAAATTGCTTTGACCTCTATTCGTATTTACCAGTTCTTCATTTAGCCTTAAATTCAACAATGTTCCACCAGAGTGAACATCTTGATTAAGTTTTGCTGCAGAACGCATTGCTGCCAATGGAGTAGATGTATCAGTTCCAGCAAATGGTGATACCCCTTCTGATAATGGTTCTTTAGCTTTTCTGCCACATGGAGTTGCTCCAACAACTTTACCAGTTGGCAAATAATTAGAAATTCCCATAAAAGCAGTATTAAAATTGTTATTATTTATATCCTTATATTTATGTCCTTCCTTGTAATAATGGTTAGCCATCTTCATAGCTATATCATCTACATAGTCCATATCGTTACCATACTTTGGAACATCTAAGGCTAATTTTCTCAAATCATCATAGCCTTCCCAATTAGCATCAAGTGCATTTATAAGATTTTCCATAGTCGTTACCTTATCTTCAAATACCAATTTCTTAATAACAGCCAGTGAATTAGAAGTAACTGCAAGACCTATTCCAGTAAGGACTGGTCCTAAATTATATTTTGCCCCTGCATCAACTAAATCCTTGCCTTGTAATATACATTCTTCTATACAAGATGATAAGAATGGTCTTGGAACCATTTCCTTATGAAGTTTTTGTGCCAATAAAGTTGCAATAACTGAATGTCTAATTAAGTTGTCAAACTGCTTATAGAAAGCATTTTCCACTTCTTCATAGGTTTCAAATGTCCGTGGATCCTTTTCATCTAATCCTATCTTCTCTTTAGTAATTCTGCTTCTCCCTTGATTTAGTGCAAATTCCAATGCCGCAGTAAAATTAATATTAACTGCTGATGTCCACTCACCTGTTTTCCTGAAATGGGGAACTACACAGCCGCAGTTATTCCAATCCCTTGCATCTTCTGGCTCATAACCAGCATTAATAAGCATTTGATAGCCTGCATTATCACTATGAATAGCTGGAAATCCTGTGCCTTTACTTACTAAATGGGTTACAGCTTCTAGAAACTCACTTGGGCAATCCTGATGAATTCGGACACTAAGTCCAGGCTGATGAGTCTTTATCCTTTCAGTAGCCTTTAAACTCATATAGGATAAATCATTAGTAGCATCCTTTCCATCTCTTGTTTTACCACCAATTGTTAAGTTTTGAAATTGGTTATATCCAGCAAAAAATTCCGCTGTATTGGCTGAAATTGTCCATACCCATTCAGAAAGTTTTATCCAATATGCTTCAATTAATTCTTGAATCTGCTCCTTAGTCATGATTCCTTTTTCTATATCAGATTTATAATAGGGATACATAAACTGGTCAAATCTTCCCACATTAAGAGCCAATGGATTTTCGGATATTATACCTCCTACCTGTGTAAACCAAATGAATTGGATAGCTTCATAAAAAGTAGTTGGAGGATTTTCTGGTACTTTATTGCATATTTCTCCAATCTTTAAAAGTTCTCTTTTCCTTATTTCATCCTTTTCTTCCATTGCCAATTCTTTTGCTTTTTGAGAATATCTTTTAGCAAGTGTTATAATTCCCTCTGATGTAATAATTATAGATTTATAGAAATCTTTTTTCTTCAAATCTTCAGCGGAGGTATCGGACAATTTTAATAGGTTTTCTTCAGCTTCTTTAATTATTCCACCAAAACCTTTTTTGAATAAAACATCTTGATAATCTGGTGTTATCTCACCAACAGCCTGCCTCCATTTAGAATCATTATCTACAATACCTGTATCAACAACAACCTTTGCAGTTTCTTTAGGTAATTGTGCTAGGAAAGATTCTTCTAACGATTTTCCCTTCCAGTAAGGAAATATTTCTTTCCTGACATATTCCCTTTGCTCATCTGTCATGACATAAGGATCTTGTACTCTTTTATCAAAATTATCCATTTCTTTATCTACCCAAGTCCAAGAGAATTCAGGTGTTAAAATTCCACATTTTCTAAATTCACCTATAGCAGCTACAATAAGTTCACCCTCAAAGATATTTGTATCTATTTGTTCACAAGTATCTCTAAAAGCTTTAGCTCTTCTTATTGGTATTGATTCACCCTCAGTGACTTTGTGTGATTCAGTCCAAATTCTTGCTCTTTCATAAGAAATTGCTGGCTTAGAATTTATATAGTTCTGTCTTGCCAATTCAATTCTTTCTGTAATCATATATGCTCCCTCCTTTTATTTAATTCTATTTTTTATGTTTTCACACTTATTGTGCGTTATAACATACTCAACGTTTAAAATTTATTCAGAATGGCTCTAATCATTCTGAATAAATTTAATACTTAACTATATTCTGAAATATAACTTCTATATCATAGGGATTGCTATATGAATGCTCTACATTGGCTTTAAAAGCTAATGCAGATGGAGCTTTAAGTTCAAATTTTTCTCCGTCTACGGTTAATAAAA
>NZ_DAMCHJ010000019.1:0-36268 GCF_032104385.1 Tissierella sp. | reverse complement strand
TATTAATTTCATTTTATCATTTCCCCTTTGTCACTTGATTCCTTTAATTGTACTAATAACTCTTTCACAAAGTTAGGGAAAGGTACTCCTGCTTTGCTTAAGTTTTCAATTATAGAAATGCCCTCATTGCCAATATAAAACCATATAGCCATGTTTCTTAAGATTTCACTTTCTAAAACTTGGTCTAATGAGTAGGCTACTCCAACTGGAACAAACAACATAACTTTTTTAAAAATACCTTTAAATCCAACTCTTGAATTTACTTCACTATTTATTCCTGCAGCTGTGACACCTAATATATAGTCTGCAATTACCAAGTATACTAATGTTTTTAAAAGCATGTCCCAGCCTCCCAATATTGTAGTTATTACACCCCCTATAGCTAGCAGAAGTCTTTTTGTCCATATTATAAAATTATTATCCACTTTTACACCTCCAAATTTAATATAAAAAGAACTTGGTCTTTAAACCCAAGTTCTAATAATGTATTTTTTTAAATATCATATTATCATGCTATAATTTTCTTGAACAAAGCTTTAAGTAACCCAATTGTATGTAGCCCAATGGAGTTGGCAAAGTTATGTCCTGTTTCGATACAAGCTAACAAAAAAGTAAAGTAAGTTAACACATCTACGTATTCTAGCTTCTTTGTATTTACAAAAATAAACCACGCTAATGCACCATAAGCCATACATTTAATCAAAGATATACAAAATTCACCTAAATCAAAAATAAGATAATCTTTTGCCAACTCTAGAAAAAAAGACGTACATACTATAACCTTAGCTATACCTATTGGATATTTCAAAAATACTTCTGTTACCTTTAAACTTTTTTCTATCATAATGGACTCCCCCTCTTTTTTATTACATTATATATAAAGAAAAGGGTCTTTTATGTCGAACACTGTCGTTTTTCAAAAAACAACACGAATTAGGGCAATAAAAAAAGACTATCTCTAGTCTATTGCCCTTCTTGGATTATTTATTAACTTTCTCTAACAACTCTTGATACTGTTCTGTAGTAATTCTATCAAATGTAAAGAATACATCTAATTTATTAGTCATATCCTCTTTCTCATACTTTCCTGCATCAATTAAGTTTTTTAATAAATTGTAAATCATTTTACATACCTCCTTCATTTAGTAATTTTTCGTATTCTTGATTTAAAATATATTCTTGAAGTTCAAGTATTTGTTTTTGTAATTCCCCTACGGTAGGCCCCTTTGGTAAATCCGGTTTTGGCTCAGGTGGTCGATCTGTTGGAATTACATCTATTATTTCCCCATCCTCGATTACAAGTTCCATATATGGAGCATGCTTTTTAATCTTCTGTATTAATTCTTGGTTTTCTTCTTTTGTTTCGTCTACTATATATAAGCTATCATCACCAACCCAATTTGTGTCTGGATATAGGGATGAAATTAGAAATAACCCATTTTTGTTGACTAACATTAAGACACCTCCACAACGCAAGTAGGAATATTGAAATATCCATTTGAGTAAGTATTCAAATAAGAAACCTTCAGCATTTCCCCTGCGACTTCGACCCTTCTAATATTAAAACTGTTAGTACCGCCACTACTTCCAAAACTATACGAACCTATGAGGTTAATAGATGTATTGAGGTTAAATTCCTCTGAGTTGGCAATAATGTGCTCCTCCGAAGAATGCCCAAATTTGCTGAAAAATCCCTTTCGATTAACGACACCTACAAACAACTGATAGGGTTCTGCATACATACCATCACCCATACCAGAAATTCGAATATACTTGTGTGGCTTTTTGCCCAGGGGGATCGATACTACTCGAACTTCATTTTCATTGACATAACCACTACTGTAAGCGAACAAGCTTCCCACGGGTAAAGTATCCACTGCCCTTAGAGGGGTCATATACTTGGAATTACTTGTACCCTCTTCCGCTTCTTCTTTTGTAGCAATTCCATAATTTTGTACATTTCCTAATTCTATTTGACTTTTTGTTACTTTATGAGGATTGTTGGCATTGTTTTTATGCCCATTCAAGTCTCCCTGTAATCCATTTAGATTGTTGTCAGTTACATTAATCATATTAAGTAGATTAGCAGCTGCATTTTCATCTAATATATTTTTAATTCCATCAAACCATATCAAAAACTCCTGCTCGAATTGCTGTTTCATTTCTTCCATATCTATTTCTGCTTGCCCAGTAATTTGTTCATACCAATTTTTATATTGATTAAATAATGTTGTAGTATCAACTTGATCCACTGTCCCATGAACTATTCCGCATAGTCCTGTAGATAATCTTAAATCTGTTATATTAGCTTGTGTGATACTTACTGCACCTCTATTTATTCTTATATCTGCAATTCCTAATTCGTAAACATCTGCATCACGTTGTAACGAAGGTGCTACAGGGCTGCTTGCAAATGTACCTTTTTTTATTTCAATTCTTATTTCTCTGCCTACTACGTCGTACCTTAGTACGACTCTATCAATTCTATTTAAAACCCCATCAGCTACATCTATATTTAAAATGTAATCATCATCATTAATTAGTATATATCCATCTATCCACGCTTTACCTGCTTTCACGGTTACAGTCATATCATTATTTGATACAACCTGTAAGCCAGTGGAAGGATTAGGAAATACACCATTACCTATGAATGTAGAAAAATATTCCGCAAATCTACTAGCATCATATCTTCTATCTCCATTTATAGAATTAAAGAATCCACTTCTTATAGCCATTATCTCACCACCTGTTTTATTTTTTCTATCAGCCCAGGAGCATCATTTCCAAATATAATATTTACATTAAAACCATTACTTTCATATACTTCTTCAATCTCTGTTATCCTTGCATCTATTATTACTCCCCATTTTTTATTTAAGACAGTTACTATATCTCCTAAATCAAAGTCTTCTTTATAAATTAAGTTGCTTTTTAAATTTATTTTACTATCAAACGATTCAACCTTCTTTAATTCTGCTAATTTGGTTTTTCCTCTGTTTACTAACATTTCAATATATTTATCTTCGGAAATTTTTTCTCCATTTTCCTTTTCACTTTGTAAGTCTCTTGCATCCACAAATAACTCATACCTATCTAATCCTTCACCTTCCTCAATGGTTACAATTTTTCTTCCTGTCCCTTCACCTTCACCTGCGACTAAGACGGTATTCTTATAATTATCAAGACTTTCCATATATTCTTGCTCTAAGATATTTTCAAATTCTCTACTAAAAACAGCAGGTGCATCATTACTCTGATTAATGGATCTATTCTCACCCTTATAGGTTTCAAATATCAACTTTTTATTAACATAATCAAATCTTATCCTATATCCTATATTTGTTATTCTACTTATATTTTCTAATTGCTCTAGCACATTACCATAGGTATTTTGATAAGATATCTTATCTTTATATGTTGCATCACTATTAAATATCAATAGTGGGATTTTTCGATTTGGATTTAATGGGTTTATTGCGTTGTCGTTTATTATTTTTTTCATAAAATCAATTGCGAGTCCATCATGTGTTATCTGATACCAATTTATTCGTCTATCTAAGTAACTGGTTAAAAAACTACCTTTTACAACTAAAATTTCCTCTCCCCTGCTATTTTGTTTAATGTTTCTACATACAATATATCCTGCTTCATCATCTCCTTTTAACCATAAAATGTTATCTATCTTCAATAACTGTAATGCATCTATAGTTAAATTACAATGTAATTCAAAACTACCGCTTTTATGATATCTTCTAATCCATCTAAAGCTAATAAAACTTTCTATAATGCCTTGAAAGTTTAGTTCCATATCAAATATATATAGTTCCATTTTACACCCCCAGGTATTGAGGTACATAAGATATTGACATTTCTAAGTTGTCTATTCCATCTTCTGCGTCATATCTTAGCAGATTATCACCAACATCCAGTTGTAGAAATGTAGAAGTATAATCCCAATCTTTTTCCGACTTAATAACTCCATTTTTATTACTAACTATTTTCTTATTTCCATGTTGAGTTGTAACTATTATAATCTCTCCGGCCTCCATAGTTTTTGTAATTTTAAAATATTCCCTAGTGTTTATATTAAAGATACTAGGATTTTTAACCGATGCTAATGCTCTGAATTGTATTGTCATTCCACATTTAACATCACCTTTATTATCTATATTGACAATCAAAGATGGCTCTCTATATCCCATCTCTATTCCTTCAATTGGTATTTCAAGCACAAATTCAAAACTTCCACGCCAAATAGCTACGTCTTGCTTATGAGCATGTGGATCCAGCCAAAATGGACTAGGAGCATAAAGATTAATAAGTCCTTCCTGCATAGTGTCTTTAAAATCTCCCGTATCTGGAAAAAAAGGAGCTAATTCCGACATAGCTCTTATTGTCTTTTTTACTCCGCCTATTTCATATATCAGATCCCCTAATCCTAATTTAGGATTAAACACATTGATTGCTTTTCTTCTATAGTTCATCATCTCTTCTATATTTTCTGCTAGTATTGTAATCTTTATCGGTATATACCTCGGCTCTAGTGTATTATCTATATAACTCTCTCCATCTTGATATGGGGATTTTTGAGACTGTATATTTGCATTTACAGCACCTGTATTCTCTATACTTGTCAATATAAAAGGAGCTTCAGATCCTAATTGGATCGATTGCCCCTTACCATTTATAAATGTTATTTTCTCCATATTAAAACCCCCATTCCATAGCCAGTTGTTGGGATGCTTGTTTATATTTCCTAGCAGTTTCAGATGGGCTTAAAGGCGTAGGAGAATAAATGTTAATCTTTTGATTTATGTCTCCACTCTTACTATATTTGCCTTGTGAAGTAATATCTGATATTTCAATGTTCCTTTTAGGCATTGCCACCATGTCTATACTTTCCATAGCTCCTTGAATTCTATTAACTATGTCTTTATTGAGTACAAATTCTCCTTTTTGAAGTACTCCCGCTATCTCATCATGCTTTAGTAAGCTTTGCATTTTTACCAACATTCCTTCTAAATCAAATAGTGGTTTGCCCACCCAACCACCATCATGGTAAATCTGCTTACCTTCACGCTTGTTGATTTTATCCATTTCACGTGCAGTGCTAGAATCTACATCATGTTCACGAGATATTCTCTCTATTTCTTTAGAATTTTCTCGGTCATATTCTGCATGTTCTCTGACTCTTTCCATTTGGTTATCGTAGCTACCCCTATCTCTATCTCGTTTAGAACTAGAGCCTCCACTACTGCTACTACCAATGCTGCTATAACCAACTTCCTTAACTGCATTTACCTGGCTCTGCATAGCTTTTGTTTGGGCTTCGATTTTTTTTGTAGTTTCTTCTACGTTTATACCTAATTCTTCCTGTGTTATTTTTAATTCTAACAACCTATTTTTATATTCAGCTGCATGTATTGAGCCTTCGCCATATTTGGCTATTATATCTTGCATAGCTTTTTCTGCTACTTTTATTTCACCAGTTAGCTGTTCATGTTTCCGCGTTTGCATTTCTAATTGCTTCGCCAAATATTCCGAGCTATCCTCTAACGCTCTATTTCGAATCTCCCAAAGCTTGAACTCTTTTTCTATTATGCCTACTGTAGTTTTAACTGTATGCTGCACCTTATTAAATGAGCTATCTACTAGATTAGCAAAACCTTCCATAGTTTCAGTTGCTTTACTTTTATTTTGTTCTATACCTTGATTTAATCCCTCTACAATATATCTTCCATAGTCAGCCATAAGTCCTGAAGGAGATGCAATTCTAAATATTCTTTTAAAAGTACCAGCTATACCTGATGCAAATTTCTCAGTCTTTTCATCTATCCAGCTTTGCATAGAATCAAGGCCTTCGTTTATACCTCTAACTATATTTTGCCCCCATTCTACGGCGTTCTGAGCGGTTTCCTCGAACTTAACCTTCATACCTTCGCCCATTTCTTTTGCTTTCTTTATAGACTCTTTTTTTAATACTTGCCACTTAGATAAAATTTCTCCAGTAGTCCAGTCTATTTTATCCACATGCTCCCCTGCCTGATTCTGAGCTTCTTCAATGACCTTTTCGTGCATATCTTCTGCTGCTTTTATGCTTTCATCTCTTTGTTTTTTTGCCTCATCTATAATTTTCTGTGCCAGCTCTTCGCTTTCTTTTGTTCCATCTGCTTTTAGTTGTGCCGCAAATTTTAATCTCTCGTCATATTCTTCCTCTGCTTGTTCAACTGCTTTTTCTTTTTGCTCTAGAGAGTTTTTGACAACCTCTGCTGCTTGTTGTGCTGTGATCTCTTCGGCTTGTTGTTTCATTCTTTCTAATATTCCTAAACTTTCCGCCTCTGTTTCTGATAGCACTTTAATTCCTTGGATTTTCATATCCTCTTTAATTTTGTTAATTTCTTTTGCCTCTTCTTCTGTTAAGGCTCTGTTTTCTTCTTGTGCCTGGTTCATAATCTCTGCAATCCTAGCTTGTCCTTCATAAGTCGATCTAATTTGTTCATTATATCTCTCAGTTGTAATTGTTATTAGTCTTTCCTTTTCTTCTTCCGACAGAGACGTAAGCTTCTCTGACATTGCTTGAGCTTGCGTTAATGCTTCTTCCCTTTGTGTTTCTAACTCATGAACAATTTGCATAGTCATGTCCCCAAAGGTATTCACAATAGAAGACCGCATTTCCTCTGTCACCCTTTGACCACTCCAAGATAATTGGTTTAATGATAAAGTAGCTTCTTTTTCCAAATCTAAAAATCCACCAACCGCTTTTTGAGTAGCATCTGATACTTCATCACCAAATAATTCAACTGCTGGTATTGCATCTTGACTTAAATTTTTATATAATGCATAAGCCGCAACCCCACCTGCTACTATAGCTGCTGTCCATGGGTTTAATAGTAATGCACCAGCCTTAGCTGCCCCACCCAAAGCCCATACTGGTGTAGTTAGTCCAGTAGTTGCAGTAGTAGCTACTGTTGCTGCTCCTGAAAATTTAGCAAACATGCCAGCTATTGTTCCGATACTCGTTGCAAATTTACCACCTATTAATAGAACGGGACCTATAGCAGCAGCAAAGCCTGCTATTTTTAAAATTACTTTCTTAGTACCATCATCTAGAGCAGAAAACCAATCTATAAATGCTTGTCCCTTAGCTAGCCAATTTTCTAAAGCCGGCAATAGTAAATCATATATCTGTAAAGCCACTTCTTCTAATGCAGACTTAAACTCTTGCCATCTACCTTTGAGGTTATCTTGCATTTCTTTTGACATTCTTCCTGCAGCACCGGTAGCATTGTTTATATTTGATTCTAGCTTTACAAAATCTGCATCACTGGCATTAACGATTGCAAGAAATCCACTCATTGCCTCTTGTCCTGCTAATTGTGCAGCATAAAATGCTTGTTGATCCTTATCTAAATCTTTAAATCTATCTCTCAAAGTGACGAGAACCTCATTGAAAGGCTTCATAGTTCCATCTGCATTAGTCATCTCAATTCCTAATTTCTCCATGGCTTCAGCAGACTCTTTTGTAGGTTTTACTAATCTAGTAATCATACTTCTTAATGCTGTACCTGATTTTGAACCCTTTATACCTGCATTAGCCATTAATCCAATCGCCAATGCAGTATCTTCTATCGAATAACCTAAAGCTCCTGCTAAAGGTGCCACATAACCAAAGGTTTCCCCCATAAGTCCTACATTTGTATTAGAACTTGAACTAGCCATTGCTAATACATCAGCAAAATGCCCTGCTTCATTTGCAGCCATGCCAAAGGCAGTCATACTATCTGTTACTATATCAGATACCAAACCTAGATCTTCACCTGATGCAGCAGCTAAGTCTAATACTCCTCCTATGGCATCTAACATATCATTAGTTTCCCATCCTGCCATAGCCATATATTTTAGTCCTTCTGCTGCGTCGCTAGCCGAAAACTTTGTTGTAGCTCCCATCTCTCTTGCCTTCTTCTCTAGTAATTCGAGGTCTTTACTAGTAGCTCCTGATATTGCTCCAACTTCACTCATGGCAGACTGAAAATCTAATCCTAATTTAGTAGCTAAAGTACCTACTCCTACGATAGGTGCAGATACTTTTTTAGTCCAGGTCTTTCCTGCCTTTTCCATCTTATCTCCATAGCCTTTTAGCTTATTTTCGAAAGACTTAGTTTTTCTATCTGCTTCTTCTAAAGTTTTAAAATACTGTTCTGCATTTAAAACCAGGCCACCATATACCGTTCCAGCGTTTATCATTCTTTCACCTACCTTTTTTAAGGCATAAAAAAGACACCCTTCCGGATGTCATTGTTTAAATCTATATAATTTTACTCTGCAATATCCATGATATAAAACCCACCATCTTTATATCCATAAGCATATTTTAAATTTCTATTATTGTAATCATCTACCCAAAATATGGCAGCTTCGCTAATATCTTCAATGCCTTTATCAGCTAATGTTGCTACAAGATCATCTGAATACATTCTCATCAATTCATTCCCAGTCTCTTTCTTGTTTCTTATGTCGAATGTAAAGTATACTAAAGCTATATAAAGTCCATCTTCCTCTGATCCTAGATCCTCATTTATTGTAATTTTATCAAGTTTTGCATTTTTATAATCACCATCTTCAACTCTATTTTTAATAGCCTTTTCAATATCTTTTTTTCTGTTTTCGGGTTTCTTTGCATTTTCTTCTCTTATCTTTTCTTGTTCTTGTATCCATTCTTCTTTTTCCACTTTCATTCTATCAACATCAGAATTAAACTGTTCTTGTTCTTCTTCTAATATATCATCAAACTTTTCTAGTATTTCAGCAAACACAGTCCTGCCTTTTGAATCTAAATCATTATAAGACTTTGACAATAATTCTTTTTCTTCATCAGTAAGTTTTAATTCCTCTTTTATTGTTGTTTTTTCTTCATCTTCTACTTTCTCTATTGCTTCATCAACTTTACTTTGAGTACTTTTGCTAGATGATCCTATTATAGATGCACCCGAGACAAATAAAACAAAACATAAGCCTATACTAATCAAAGTTTTCTTTTTAGGTTTCTTTTTAATAGCATTAAATATTAACATTACTATAGATGCTATTCCACCCAAGAATCCTATCATAAATAAAAACATGCCCATGCAAAACCCTCCTATGCTCTTTTGCATCAATTATACCATAATTATCCATAATTTTGCACAAATTGGATCAAGTCTTTATTTGTTCCAGTTTCTTTATCCTTCCATCTAAATTTATTCCAATTATAATTACCTTTATCATCTAACGCTTCAAGTTCTAGATACAAGGCTACCTCATCAAAGCAATATGCTAAATAATCATTGTCTATATTTAGTATCTCACTGGGTCTTTTCTGATACCTCTTTGCCATCATCATTACCTGTGCCATTTTCTTTGTCTGTACGAAAATTCTCTAATCCCATTGAACCTCTCAATCCCCAATCAAATATTACAGATTTTTGTTCATCGGTTAATATGTCTTTCATTTCTTCATAGGTGGGTTCAACCATGCAAGCTATACAATATAACTCCATTCCCTTGTCGATCTCCTTTATAAACTCTGCATCTGTCAATTTTTTCTTTTCCTTGGATTTTCCTGCTACCAATGCCATTGCAGAGTCCATTAGATAATTAGGTATTTTTCCCTCAGATGCCATAGCTAATAATCTTGGCCTTTGTACTCTTATTTTTATTGTCCCCTTATTCTCAAAATCAGGTACTTCTATAATAGGTGTTGCCATTTCTCTTAATTTTTCTATACTTAATATTTCGCTCATATTATCCCTCCTAAAAAGATAGAACTACCTACTATTAAGCTGCAGGTAGTTCGTCTAACACTTCAATTTCAATAGGTGATTCTCCTAATTTTGACCTAGATTTAATAGGAAATTCAGGAGCATAGAACTCCCCATCTTGCAATGAATAATTAACAGGTTTTCCAGTGCAATTCTTGTAGCTGAATTTTACATAAGATATAGTTGATCCATCTGCATCCTTTTCCTCTGTGTAGATATTAGTTCTAAAAGGCAGCCTTTTTACAGGACTACCAACTACAGGAGCCGTATACTTCTTAGATACATTATCCCATTTACCTCCATCTACTATTGCTAGTATTTCAGGTATAAATGTAGCTGCTGCAAGGCTTATGTCATACCCTAAGACAATATCCTCTGTCTTATTTTGAGCCTTTATTGTATTTTTAACTCTTAATATTTTTTCTTCACCTTCTGATAGATGAGCTGTAACTCCTGCATTACTAGCTACATCGGTCAATATAAATATTCTAGGTTCTTCTTCTTCAGTAACAATCTCAACTCTAGCAATATTTGCTAAAGCAAATTCTTTTATATTTTCTGCCATATCTATCCCTCCAATTTCTTTTGTAATATATACTCTATACTCATTGTAAAAGCTTCCTTTTTATCATCAGTGATAATCAGTGTCTCCATACCTGTTTTTCTAAGATAAGACAACTCTTTTCATGCTGCTCTTATTTTCTTTACATAAATATCTACTGCGATATAGCTGTCTAAAGGTACAAAGACTATAATATCTATAACTTTTTGCCCTAATCTATTAGAATTAATGCTAGGTATTTGAGTACCTTCTTTTATAACCACATAGGGTTCTTCACATAATCCCTTATGCTTTCCTGGTGGATATGGATTCAGATTATTCTCTTTTAATTTAGTATATATCTCTTGCCACATTTACCTCACCAACCTTTGATATCCTTGTAGTATCTCGATACTAACTTGATGGATAGTCGGAATTAAAATAGCATGTTTCTTAGCCATAGCAAGTTCCAGATATACAAAATAATCAACATTGCCACTTAAAGTAATAATGGCTTGATCTCCTTTCCAACCAAAATCACCTTGAATAGAGTTACGTGCATTACTTGTCCTATCTTCCCATGGTGCTTTTTCCTTAGCATGTCCCTCCATTTTTCTAGCTGCTGTATCAGCATATACTCCTATAGCTGCTTTTATCTGCTTCTCCACTGCCTTAAAATTCATATTATTAGCGACTTTCATTTGATTACTTCCACCTCTATTTGCTTGCATATGTCCATGAAAGGTTCAACAAATACAACTCTATACTCTACACCATTAGCAGTAAATTTATCTCCTTTTACAATATCTGCATTGCCTTTTGCTAGTATCTTAGTTACTGTAACTCCTATATAAGTAGTACCATAGTCAGTTACTACTTCTCGTCTAGCTTTTCTATCATAAAAAGTAACTACTTCTTTTTTATCTACATCTTTGGTTATTTCTCCACCAAAACCATCATCTATTTTTTCTCTTCTTTTATATTTAATCTCTATAGGGTTAGAGTCAATAAGTTTCTCTATATATTTCTTATAATATCTATCTCCCATCAACTCTAACCACCACCCCTGTATGATTTTTTCTAAATCTACTTGATAACATTAAAAAATGATTTCGTGGACTAGGTATAATTATATCCCCTAACCCTATTTCCTCTATTCCTGCTTTAACTAGACATAGTTCTTTAGCAATAGATTTTAATGTGATGCCATGTTCGGTATCTATCTCATCTATTCTACTTTGTAAATATTCATCATTAAAATAAGGATAATTTTCTTCGTCTATCATCACTTTTAGTTTTTCTAAATCATCCATGCTTAATCACCTGCCAAAGCAGCAATTAATTCTTCTTTCTTCATCTTTGAATGTACTTCAATACCTTTTTCTTTTGCTAGATCTCTTAATTGTTCTACTTTTAATTTTTCTAAAGATTTAATAACATTTTCTTTAATTGCTTGCTCATGTGCTTCTTCAATATCTTTAATAAACTTTAATTCTATAAATCCCTGTGATCTATAGATAACTTCATAGGCTCTTTTTGTAATGTTAATAACTCTTTTTCCATCTGTGTATTGGTTATACATCTAATCCCTCCTTAGGACAAAGGTAAAGGAACTATCCCTCTACCTTTGGTGTTAGTGCTGCAAATGCTTCATCTTTAATAGGCAAGAACCCAATTCTCATAGTAGCTTTAATTGCTATCATGTCGTTTTCTGCTAATGATAGTGGTTTACCATCTGCCATAGTTACGGATTGTAGTGTAGCTTCTGTTAGTATTTCATATTCAATGCCTGCTCTAATTCCCACTAGAGAGTAATTCCAGTTAGCAGCAATAGTTTCAGCCTTAGTTTTATCCCATGCTCCATTTCTAACGAATTCTATAGGGTTATTATAAAACTCATTTTGATTAGTTCCTTGTGCAAATAAAGGTGCACCATTACCATCCCTTAACTTTCTAAGGGAATTTTTCATTCCATAATGTGCAGCAAATCCATTTACATCTTGTCCAGCATCTTCAATTAATGCCATCACATCTGATATATCTAAATCTAGTTTATCTTCTCCATTTGTTCCTATTGCTACTACATTGCCTGCATCAGTTGCTACGCCGAATATATTTTTCGCGAATGGAGAATTAGTTCCAAACAAACAAGCTGCATCTATTGCAGTATAAAAAGCTTCTGCTATCGCAGGTCTCATTTCGCCAAATACATTTATAGTAGTATCATTCAATTTTTCCTTAGTAGTAGGGATTATAACTGCTAATTTCTTAGCATGCATCTCTGGAAATATCCAGGTTGCTACTGATGTCTTAATCCTTTCAGTTTCTCCTACCCAATATGCTCCTGGTCCATCTGTCATGACTGGGAACTTCTTAGTATCTGATTTCATAGGGCCTACTTTAGACAATCTAAGTATAGATGAACCCCTAGCTACATCTTTCATTATCTCTTTAGCCTGTTCCACTGGTACAAATCCAGTTAAATTGTCTTTCAAATACTTATCATCTGCCGCATGAAGTTGTAAATTCATTTTAAAATTATTTAATCCTCTATTCATTTAATTTACCTCCTGATATTACTCTCTTTTTGCTTGAACTTCTCTAATAGCGCTTATAAAATCATCTGTTGATGCTTTGCTGTCACTATTGCCTTTTTGTTTTTCTCCACCACCCAAGCTACCGCCAGTTCCAGTAGGATCTGTTTCACCGAATAGGTACTCGTCCGATTCTTTTAATGTAGTAATAGCTATTTCTAAATCCTTGTCGATATTCTTGCTGTCTTTTAAGCTTTCAATATCAAGTAATGCCTTTGCAGCCTTAACATTCTTTGCTCCAGCTTTAGTAAGTGCATTCTCTAATGAATGTTCGAATTTTAATGTTTCTATTTCTTTTTCAGCATCTTTTATGGCCTTATCGTATTTCTCCTTATAGTCATCTGCCGCTTTCTTGATTCCTTCTACATCCATTTCTTTAAAATCTTCTATCTGCTTATTAGCCTTTTTTAATTGCCCTTGTAAGGTTTCTAGTTCTTTTGTTTTAGTTTCTAATTCTGTTTCTTTTGTTACTAAATCTCCTTTAGCCTTTTCAATATCCTTTCCATTAATCTTAAATACTTCTGCTATCTGTTCTTCATTTAATTCTAATGCTAACAATTCTTCCTTAGTCATTCTCATACTCTCCTTTCACTCTAGGCTTTTTAAGTCGTTGCCTTGACTTGAGTTTCTCATTATAGGTTGAGTAACCAATTAAACAGTTTAATGTCTTATTTAGGACATAATAAAAGCACCTACTTATGTAAGTGCATATTTCTATTTGCGATATACTTTAATGTAAAAAAGATAACCACTATAGGTATGGTTATAAATATAGTCCAAATCCATCCTATCTTGGTTAAAGTTTCAGACACATTAATCACCCTCTACGATTTTTCTTAACTTTTCCATATCTGCAGATAATTCTTTCTTTAATTTTTCATATTGCTTGTAAAGGTTCATAGCTTTTTTAGGATTAATCCCTTTGAATTCTCCTATTTTTCCTTTTATATTCCTCATCTTAATTTGCTTTTTCTTAATTAGAACATTTGTATAATAGCTAGTATATTCCTTATTACAATGGGGACAAACGAAATAAACTTTTTCTATATTATCATTTAATTCTTCTGTTTTGATATTGACTGTAAAATCTTTTTTACATTCATCGCAAAGTACCATACTCATCCCTCCTTTATATCTTTTTATAAGCAAAGTAATCTCCATATTCATTATACCACTCATCTAATCTAGAGTTGTTACTCCCATCTATCCAATCCCTTAACTCATCCGCAACCTCAATTAAAGATCTAGATATGTAAGGTATCATGGTACATAATCCATTGGCATGATCTAGTGGTACATCATTTTTAGGAAATATTCCAGGGCCTAGTCCATATTTATCCTCCGTAGCTCTCTCTATACATAATTCACATGTTCTTCCATGTACCATAGCACTATGCCATTTGATCCCTTCCACAAACGGATTCATATTACTACTTTGAATACTGCTATTTTGGTAAGCATGGTTAATTGATGTTCTTGCTAACCTCATAGCATTATAATCTACTTTTTTATTTTTTAGACTGGGATAGCATAATCCCCAATCCGTACCTCTTTTAGCTGGTTCTCTTACAAACTTTTCTAGATCATTCGCTAACTCACTAGCTGATTTCTTTTCTATTATAGCTTGATTAACAGTATATTGAATATCTTTTTCAAAATCTTCTCCATAGCTCCATATTCTAATTGACAATGTTTTGTTATCTTTATAAAGATTGCCTGAAATAATATCTTTTACCACTTTATCCTGGACCTGACTAAACATTTCAGTAAAATGTTCTCCTGGATCTATATTTGCCATTCTAAATATTTCTTTAAATATTAGTTGCTCCGTTTCTGTTCCTATCTTAGCACCCTGTTTTATTGATTCCCTAATTTGTTTATTTATTTCTCTTCTCAAATCCTTTTTAACTGCTTTCAATTGATTTATATAGTCTAGAGTCCATCTTTGCGTTAGACTCTTATCTCCTGATTCAGCAGCTTTATGCGATAACTCTTTTATAACATCATTATATAGCTTTAATATTTGTTTTTGTTGCTCTAGTGTTACCCTTGATACTTTATTTCTAGTTGCCATAGCTATTTTTACATACTCATTCATAGTATCCCTACTCCAGATCTTCTATCAAAGCCTTGGTGAAATTATCCTCTGCAAATAATTGTTTCTCTTTTAATATTTCCTCTATTTCGCTATCTACATCCTCTACATTAGACCATTTGTCTATATATGTCTTTCTACTTCTCAATTCTGCAAGTACTTCTTCCATATTTATTCTCTTCTGGTCGATTTCATCCTCGGAAATAGGATACACTCTTTCTATTTCAAGTGTTGTTTCATATTTAGAAATTTCTCTAGCTCCATATAGATTATAAGTATCTATCATTCTGAATATATAATCTACCATTTGAGCAAGGGCATCTCCCCACTCTATCCAATCTTCGTCACATGCAGCCATGAGTCCCCAATAAAGAGCTTTCATACTTTTGCCACTCTGCATAAGTCCTCTTAATTGCTCTAAGGATACGTTAGGCACATCTAATGTGTCATACATATCACTTTTAATACGGTTAACCGTATCTTCAAATTTATCTTTATAGCTAAATTGAGATTCTAGTCTATATATTTGAGCCTGTCTATTTTGGTTTGATTGAGTTGCATCTGTCTGCAAATCTATCATGGCCCCAGGAGCTACCTTTATATTTTTAAGACTATTCTCGTCTGCATCAGTAACCACATCTTGTCCAAACATTTGAAATTTTAATGCGTCTATATCATCAGATGCTAACTTGTTATAGGCATCTTGGTTTTGCCATAGCTCTTTTACATCAGATAGTCCCTCTGTTTCTCCTGTTAACCCACCATTAGTAATTACAATAACCGGAACAAAGTCTAGTTTTGTATCATACTCCTGGTACTCTATTGATACTATGTTCCCTCTGCCATCATAAGTAGATTCGTTTAATATACATGTCTTGTTTACTAGCTCCCATACCTGCTTTTTAATTCTTTGTTTGTCGGGTTCTGATTCATTATTTAATGCATATAAAAACACTATCTTTTCTAATTGATCTATATCATCTAAATTATACTGCGGAAAGAACTCCATTGCTGGGGAGAACACTATCTTTAATCCTACGTCTTTATGACCCCATAGCTTTATTGCTATCTTGCCGCCTATACTACAGTCTTTTTTAGCTTTAAGCAACTTACTATGAAATTTATTATCTTCTAGAATCTTGTGTAGTAAATCTTCTTTTTCTTGTGCCAAATATTGATGTGTAGTGCTGCCTTTTTCATCCACCTGTATCGGCCTTACATCAAAGAAAGGCTCTTTCCCAAACATAAACCTTGCTCTAGTATCTATTAACTTTTTTATGATGTTTGTTATCTTCTTGGTCGGTATATAGTCTAGTCCTGTATTGGTAGTCCACTCTTGATTTCCGTCGTATATCTTATACCATTCTAATATTTGATTAACTTTTTCCAATTGATTCCCATATAGCCCTTGTAACTCTGCTTTTAATAGTTCATTATAATTTATCAAGCTGTCACCTTCTTCCTTTTCCTGAATAATTCTTTCTATCCTTCAAATCTGATACTTCATATCCATCCAACCCGTACCATATGGCTTCAAATGTATGTGGATCTATATTAAATTCATCTTCTATAATATTCCCTTGCTTATCTACTGCATAAGTGAGGTTTTTTAACTCTCTTATGGTATTTTTACATTTATCGGAGCAAATTATCTTTTTAAACCTTTTAACTTTTTTAGTGTTTTGCAGTCTACTTCCTGGTCCTTTAGTAGCTCCTATCATTTTAAATCCTTGCTGATTGTAATATGTTATACTCTTAGGTTCTGCACTGTCTGCTATTATTAATTCATCTTTGTCTACAACATCCTCTAGATCCTTGGCAGTCTTATCATCTGTCATGTCATTTTTATAATATTCTTTATAGATATATAGCCATTTATTTTCATGGTCTATAGCTAGCTTTAGCAATGCGTTATAAGAAACTACAAATCCAAAGTCCATGCCATTTCTTAGATATCTTTTTGGTATATCTCCAACTTTAGACATGACATATTCATGGTCCTTAACTTCAAACTGCGGTAGCACTCTTTTTCCATTTACTCCAAATCTTCCCCGTCTTGCTATTCTATATAGATCAGGATCATATACTTTTAGTTCTTCTAATTGATCTATATAGCTTTGAGGTAAGAACAAGTTATCATCTGCTATAGAGTGATGATAATATACTCCATTTTTAACTATTACTCTTTTTTCATATAGCTCTTCATCGTCTAAGACAAATATCTCTTTTAATTCATCTTTGAAAAAATGTCTATATACCCAATTATCTTCTCCTACGGGATTGGTAGATAACAGAAAGTGAATTGACAGACTTGGATGTCTTGCTCTACCTAATAACTCCTTATATCCCTCATATTTGAGTTCTGATGCTTCTTCAATCCAAATAATAGTTACATTGTGAATAGACTTTAATTTCCAAGGTTTATCCATCCCTTTGAATATTATCTGTGAACCATTTGGAAAGTCTATCCTCATAGGACTTACTTTAGGTTTGACTATCCCTTCTAATTCTAGATCTGCTATTAATTCTTCAAATAATGCATAAGTGGAATCTCTGATAGTTTCAAATACTTCCCTTATTACAAGTACTTTTCTTTTTTCTTCAATGCATTTGAGTAATATTTTTAAAGCCACATGATAACTCTTACTGCTCCCATACCCTCCTACAGTGAGATATGTTTTATAATCCCAATTGAATATAAAATCTTCAAAGTGAGGATTGACTTCTTTAACTACGGCCATCAATCTTCACCCTTTCGCTTGATTAAAATTTCTATTGACTTATCTTTTGAAGGATCTTTTTCTTTCAATTTCTCTAATTCTAACTTTTCTTTCTTAAGCTGCAGCTCTATGTCTGCTTTATATTTATTAAACTCAAACTTCTCCTTCTCAAGTTGCAGCTTTTCTGTATCAGTTGACATGGAGGCTTTAGTTTCTATTAGCTTTCTTAGCTGATCCATACAGGCATTGATACCAGCTATTCTATCTTCCTCTGATATATCTTTTTCAACTTTAATTCCAAATATATTATAGAAAAAAGTTTTATCTCTTCCTAGAAGTCTAGCAATCTTTAACCTAAGTATTTTTATCTCTTCATCTATATTTAGAGTAGGCTGGATCATATTGAATAGTATTTGCTCTTCTGTGCTAAGCATATCAGCATATATAGATTGATAGGCTCCATGCTTAATTGCATTTATGTTTCCAATTGGAGCTGTTCCTCCAGAATTACCCTCTGCATTTTTATTATTTAAGGGTGCACCCTTTTTGTTTTTGTGTGCACCCTTTTTGTTATAGTTTTTCTTTTCCTCAGACCATTTATATCTTTTTATCCAAGACTTTAAGGTGTTGATGGAGATATTGTATTTATCACATATATCCTGATATTTCATTCCTTCTAAATAGTCCTGTTTTGCTTTTATCCTGATTTCATCCAATGATCACCACCTACTTATTTGAGTTTGTTTTATTTGTGTGTTTTTTTGAAAGAAAAAAGAGCCGGGTTGGCTCTTAAATTATTTATCTTATTATTTTTCTACTGCACAATATACCCCCTGAGGAGTAAACTTAATTTTTATTCTTTTTTTGCAATTTCCGCATACTTTACTTGCTCCTCCTCCAGTATTTGTTGTGGTTCCTAAATAGTACCCACATTCTGGACATGCATATTCACGTTTTTCTGCCATTTTATTCCCTCCTTTCTCTCTATTTATTCTACAAGAAAGGAGAAAATCCTTCATTTATTTATCGCAAGTTTCGACATTGAATATTTATTAGACACCTTAAAATTATTACAGAGAAAGCAATTTGCTATAGACTCTTAAATTCATCTATATCACTTATTTTAATTCTTACCCTGCATTTTAAAACTGGAGTAAGAATATTATCTATATCACTTTCTTCTAATCTATCTACATCATTTAGATCATATTTAAACATTTTTTCAGTGACAATATCCTCTTTGAGTTTTTCATATATAATTTTATTTCTGTTTTCTCTGCCTATGATTCTAAGCAAATGTAAATAGACCAACCTATGAGTTTTAAAATATATCTCATCTTTATATAATCTAAATGGAAAATTTTTGGTTTTGTCGGGTATCAATTTTAAAGCTTCATAGAACTTATACTTTAATAACCTCTCTATTTCCTTATCATTAGAATCTTTTAAATAACTCTTATCAATATCAGATCTCATATGAACAACTCCTATATATGGATTAATACATACAAAATCATTTAAGCTAATGCTCCCGTTCTTAACGATTATTGCACTTATAAAAAAATATATAGTCGCAGGTAAATTAGTAAAAAATATTAAACTTATCAGTGACAAAATCAGTAAAATACTAAAGCCTCCATTATTTAAGTAGACAAGAGTTTTATATTTCATAATCATTCTTTTTATTTTTTTCTTTTTATTTTTTAAATTACCTTTCAAATTTTTTTCCCCCTTTCCCTTCTCTTCCTTCCATATTATACCACAAAAAGGACACACCACAAAGGTATGTCCTAAGAAAGGAGGCTATATCGCTTCCAAATATTTACATCTTCACTTATTACCATATTAACATACCTAATTCGCCCAAACCGCCCAAACTTAAATTTATTTTATTAATCTTGATATTTAATAAATAACTCACTTAATTTCATATTATTTATTTTTGCTAAATCTACAGTTAAAGCACATACATTTCTAGGTTGACTTGTACCTATTTCATCACATAAATAATCTAATAAATTACAATACTCTCTTTCAAATAGATATTTATCATCTTCGTCCTCTGCTTTATCTTCTTCTATTCGGTTATCCCCATCCCATGCTATCAATTCCTGACCTTTGATTTTGAAAATTGTCAGTGGATTACGTATATTAGAACCTACAGAACTCCTCCACCAACCCCATTCGTCTTCCCAATCATCTTCATCTATATTACAAAGTCTTTCAAAATCTCTATCACTAACTTCCCAAACTTGTGTTGAACTGTTTAAATGAGTATTTCCTTCATATGTTTTTATTGCATCAATATTTAATTCCTTAAAAGCAACATCTAAATTTCCACCTAAAATTTCTATCATTCTTTATTCTCCCTTCTATTTTTCATAAATAACTGTCATTTTCCTAAACTCTCCAAATATCTATCATGTATTTTCCTCGGATAACTCTCATGAGTCTTTCCAATCCGTATTGCTATTGCCTGCCAACTTAAATTATCTATATATCTATAATGAAAAACTCTCCTTGTCCTACTGTCTGGAATTCTAAATATAAATTCCTCTATTTGTAGCTTTAAATCTTCGCACTCAGATTTTCTTTTATATAAAATATTTTTCTTCTTAGATATTCTATTATTTATTTTCTCTTCTTCAAGAATGTTATATCCTTCTATTGTGAAATTCCTTAGTTGATAAGGGAAATATGGATTAGATCCTTTGACTTTATCTTTTTCATGTTTTAAATCTAGCTTTTCAAGTCTCTCTATTTCCCTTTCTAAATCTTTTATTTCTTCAATCAAGTCATTATATTGTTTAAGAAGTTCTTTCATAATGTCACCTCTTCATCTAAAGGGTATATCCTGCATTTCTGGTTTGTTTTTCTCAGTCCATATTGCAAAAGCTATATTCCACATTGCCGCTCTCAGATGCGGCTCGTCTTTCATTCCTCTCATATAACAACTTAAATGTCTAATTGCTGAATCTATCAATGAATGTATAGGAATACCTTTTTCACAATTTCTCTCACCATATTTAATTGCTCCTTGCTCACAATGAATAGCTAATTCATGTATTGCATCCCAAGGAAGTAAATCATACCTTCCTTTATCTATTCCTATATCTCTAACCGCTCCCGTTTCAAATTTTCGTCTATTTACATCATCTATTATCCTCATACTTCTCCTCATACTTCTCCTCCTCTAATAAAACTAAAGCTTGCTTAATACATTCGTCTACTGTCATTCCTGTAGTAGTTGCTACAACTGTAATAGCTTTTATTAACTCTTCTCTAAAATCAGTATCCATAATGATCCTCCCATTTTTCAGCTGAATAAATAAACTTGTCCCAAACTTCAACATAACGATTTTTCTTTAATTCCTGACTAACTATATTTATCATTTCTTTAAAATTCTTATAAGGTATTGCCTCTGCTACGTTATAACTAAACAACTACATCAGCTCCTTTTAATTTCAGCTTTTAGTTTTCTAAGTAATTCCTCCTGTCTTAAATTTTTACCTTTCAATACTTCTAGCACATCTCCATCTCTAGTACCTTCCGCTATTATGTGGTATATTCTAACTGTTTCTTTTTGTCCTTGTCTTGCTAATCTTGCATTAGCTTGTTGGTATAGTTCCAAGCTCCAGTTAAGTCCAAACCAGATTATTATACTTCCACCGTCTTGGAGATTGAGTCCATGACCTGCACCTGCTGGATGTGCTAAAAGTATTTTAATCTTTCTATTGTTCCAATCTTTTATATCTTTTTCATCTTCCAGGATTCTAACATCTTTCTTAAATCTTTCAAGAATTCTATCCCTGTCATGCTGGAAGTTATAAAATACAAGTACTGGTTCTCCGTTTGCTTCTTCTATTAATTCTTCTAAAACCTCCAGCTTTTTATTATGAATCCCTATTACTTCTCTTTCATCCGTATATACTGCTCCGTTTGCCAACTGAAGTAATTTATTCGACACTGCTGCAGCATTTAAAGCTGTAATATCTTCATTTTCAAATTCTAATACTGCATCTCTTTCCATTTTTTTATAAGTTTCAAATTCTTTTTTATCAAGCTTGGCTATACGATTTATATATAATGGTTCTTTTAGCTTTAAATAATCCTTAGCTTTCATGCTTATACAAAGATCCTTTAATGCTTCATCTATTTCTTCCTTTGCTCCTTCTCGTAATTCGTAATCATTGTATCCAGGTCTATAAAGTGTATTGAAATATCTTTTTCTAAACTCTGTTATTGTCTTTCCTAACCTTTCTCCTCTATCTAATAAATAGACTTGACTCCATAGATCCATATAACCATTAGGTGCTGGAGTTCCAGTAAGACCTATTACCCTTTTCATTAAAGGTCTTACTGTTTTTAGCTTTTTAAATCTTTTACTAGTGTTACTTTTAAAACTAGAAAGCTCATCTATAACTACAATGTCAAAATCCCACTTTCGCCCAAGTAATTCTACAAGCCATGCTACATTATCTCTGGTAATAATATAAATATCTCCCTCTTGTTGTAAGGCTAATTTTCTTTCCTTAGGAGTTCCTAAAATTTTAATTACTTTTAGATTCTTAAGATGGTCCCATTTTTCATATTCTGTAGTCCAGGTATCTTCGGCTACTCTCTTTGGTGCTATAACCAGTACCTTTATATCTTCCAGGTAATCATTTTTTAATTCTTCTATGGCTGTTAATGTAGTTACTGTTTTTCCAAGTCCCATGTCTAAAAATAATCCTGCAGCTTGTCTATCCAATATAAAATCTTTAGCTACTTTCTGATAATCATGGGGTATAAATTTCATTTATAAATTCACCTACTTTTTCAATACTGCCTATTACATAAACTTCAAATCCTAGTTCTTTAAATCTTTTTCTTACTACTTTTTGAAGTGGTCGGAGATCTTGTCCTGGTTTTTTCAGTTCAACAAAATAACACTGCCCTTTATATAAAACAATTCTATCCGGCACCCCATTGTTACCAGGAGATGAAAACTTATATGCTTTACCACCTATTTTTTTAACTTGTAATTTTAATTCCTTTTCTATTTTATTTTCTAAGATAGTATCACCTCTTTGAATTTGTAACCGGAAACAATGGAAACGGAAAAGCTTAAGAACTCTATATATACGTATTAGGCATATGTGTATATACGTATACGTGCCTAATATATACTTTTACCTCTTTTATATATATTGTGTTTCTATTGTTTCCAGTAGTCTTGAACCTTAGTAATACCAAAGCGTTAATGTGGACACAAAACGGCTTTTTTTCGTTTCCTTGTGTTTCTTTTGTTTCCGATTTCATTTTTAGTACCGGAAACATGATTTTTATAATGGAAACAGAATTTAAATCTGTTTCCGGATAAATGCTCTCTGTTTTCCGTAGTTTTTACCAAAACTCAAATTGCTTTTTGACCTTTCCCATCCATCTAAAGTACTTAAAATATCATTTATTTCTCTACTCAGAATAGGTGTTAAAGATTTTGGATCACCTTTAAACAACTCACACCAAATCTCCATGACACAGGTCTTGTCCTTCTTCATTGTGTGTGCGCTGGCTTTTGTATCAAAATCATCATCAGGATTATCTAAATAAGTTCTTCTCTCATATAGATCCATCTCATCCCAGTTAATCGGATAATCTCTATCTAAGTATTCCTCTAGCAATCCAGTCTTAGGCGAATCCTCTGCATGTATCTTCTGTTGCCTTTTGGCTTCATCTGCTGCTTCGCCTTCAAGTCTTAAAATATGACCTTCCTTATAAAGTTTTACAGCTTCAGCCCAAATCTGATCTACCTCCTTTGGCATTTCTTCCCATACATTTTTAGTGGGACTTAGTATCATACAATCAACTGGCCAAGTCCGTCTATCTCCAGTTTTATCCCTTAAAAATTCCTTATCATTTGTAGTTCCCCAAAATATACACTGCCTTGGAAATCTTGAGGTTCTTCTACCATAAGCAACTCTATAGATATCTTCTGTTTTAGATAAAAAGAGTTTAACTGCTTCAATGTCTGCTTTTCTAGTAGCTGTAAGCTCTCCCATTTCTATTAGCCAAGCTCCTTGTAAAAGCTCATATGCCTCTTTACCTTTAACAGTATCTAAACTATCACTAAACCAATCTTTACCTAGATTTTTAACAAATGTACTTTTCCCTTTTCCTTGGGGTCCTATAAGGGTTAACATGGTATCGTATTTACATCCAGGATCGAATACTCTTGCTACTGCTGCAACAAGATGGGTTCTAATTACAGCTCTAGTGTAGAAATAATCTTTGGCTCCTAAATAATCAGTCAAGAGTGTTTCTATCCTTTCTTTACCATCCCACTCCAAACTATTAAGATAATCTCTTACTGGGTGAAATTTATGCTTTTCGTACAGAATAGTAACAGCATCATCAATTTTTCCAGCACCAGTTAGGTTATAATTACTCTCCATAAAATATCTGATTCCTGCATCATCATTGTCCGACCAATCTCCATCCTCTTTATTTGACCAAGGTAATTTCCCAACTACTGTAGCCCTATTTGAAAACTCATTATAAATTAATTTTCCTTTAATCCTTGGATCATTCTCCAGGATAATAACAGCATTATCAATTGTATTTCTAAGATTTCCCTTATTATCATAATCAAGTGACTTTAACCACTCGGTGTCTATTTCTACATCTTCTATACCTTCTAAGTCAAAATCATCCATAGCTTCATTAAGTCTTTCAGAACCTAACGTTAACTTAACGTTATCATCTGAACTTGCAAATTCACTCATGGCCGTAAAACTTGGCATCCTATTTACTGGAGTACCTTCCTTTGCTTCTTCATCTCTAATTCCAAATTTATGAATTCGCACTAGGTCAAAAGCATTACATAAAATTCCACTAGTAGGGTCTGTCCCATGATGAGAATATGCAAACTTATCTTCATATACAACTAATCCACCTACAGTAGAACCTTCACTATAGGTATATCTGCCTTCTACATTAGTAGGAATATAAACCTCATTTAAGAACTTATCTATTACTTCACTTATAGAATAGGTTCTACAGAAAGCCCCTATAATTCCTCTTTTCTCTAAAGGATCCTCTTGCTTTTTTATCTGTGAATGGATCCGTACCGATTGCCTGGAACTCTCTGGCCAAAACGATACATCTCTCCAGTCCAGATATTTAGCTAAGACCAAATCTGGGCTTAGCCAATGACCGACTTGCCTTTTAAAGATATATTCTCCATCTGATGAAGTACTAGGCCAGTACATAAGTCTACTTGGCTCATAAGTGGTATCATCAAACATATCTATTCCAATTTCTTCTGCTATCTTTCTACCTATAGCTTGATATTCATCAGGAAGAACTGTTCTATCTAAAGGAATAACAAGTCTAAGTCTTGGACTTTTAGGTTCATGAGAGTGGGTAGAATACATTAGAATTTCATAATCATTAAACATTGTAATGCTGTCCCATAAGTCATTGATAGACATATCCACCGTATCCATATCTAAAGTTAATAGAGATCTATTAGCTATGTTTTCTGCCTTTCTTCTACCATCCTTTAGACTGCCACCTACAAAACCACCTACGTCCTTAATTTCATCCCTTTGAGTTTTACTCATCTTCTTATATTCATTAAATGTTTCTCTTGTCCTAGTGGTTGTCTGTAGCTTATCAATAAGAGATTCATAAGTAATCTCTATGTTCTTCCACTTAGTTTCTTTTCTGCTTCTACCAGTAGCTATAAATATTTTTCTACTATTATTCAATTGTTTTATATTCTCAATTACTTTGTCATTTTGTTTCATCTGATCCAACTCCTAAGGTGATTCTAAAAGGTTCAATATCATCCATAGGAACTAAATATTCCTTATTCATACCAGTTACAACTTTCCAATAATTAACCCTTTTTCTATCAGTTAAACCACCAGACTCAAAATCATCATAAAAAGGTGCAGTTGCTAATGAAGATGGGTAATAATAACCATCATATTTATAGCAAGTACCAACAATTACTCCTCGAGTAGAATCTATTTTTTCAAATTTTTGCACTCGCCTAGTGCCTTTTGCTTCTTCAACATAATCGACTTGGCTAAATACAGTATCAAAATCTATTAGTTCTAAAAATCTATCCTCTAAACTCATTAACACCACCTCCTAATCCTTCTGATAATAACTACATTCATAACCATCTGCCCTAAGGGGTAATCCTTTAGCCCATGGGATTTCTTGACCCATAAGATCGGTTATATTTTTTAATTCATCTTTCTTTTCTTCAACTTCAATTACAACCTCGTCATGAATATGCATTACAATTTCATAGCCTTTTTTCTCTAAGTTGAGCATAGAATAGGCTAAACAATCTCTAGCTATAGCTTGAATAATATTCTCTACCAGTTTACCTCCGTAAGTATCAATCCAACCCCATTGTTTTGTTGTTGAGTTCATACCTTCAAATACTATTTTCTTTTTACCAGGAAATTTATCATGATCTATAAGTCTTGGTTTTGGATAAGCTAATCTTCTACCACTTGGTAGTTCTATAAATAAAATTCCACTTCTATAAATAGCTTTAATATATTTATTAATCTGAACTGTAGTCCTATTTGCTATAGCTTCCATTACTTTGTTTTCTGTGTTATACCATAGCTGTTTGATTTTAGGATTAGCTGCTCTCCAGGTATCAACTAAAGGTTGTAATTCCTCTTCAGATAATCCCATCTCTAAAGCTTTCATCTGCTTAAGAGCTCCGACACTTCCCTGATATCCTAAGGCTAATTCTGCTACCTTTCCTTTTTGTCTTAATTCACTACCTTTTGTAATTTCTTCTATGGGTACATTAAACATTTGAGAGGCTGAAGCTTCATAAATCTTTCCATGGGAATTGAATACATCAAGCCTCCATTTCTCCCCAGCAATCCAGGCTATGACTCTTGCTTCAATTGCACTAAAGTCACTTACTATAAACTTCTTACCAGGACTAGTAATAATTGTTGGCCGGATACATTGACTTAGTACATCAGATGGATTGTCATACATCATTTCAAGTAGCTCTAAATCCCCATTCTTGACTAATTCTCTAGCAGTATCTAAATCCTTAATATGATTTTGTGGTAGATTGTGAACCTGGATTAACCTTCCTGCCCATCTTCCAGTACTGGCTCCATAAAATTGCAGTAATCCCCTAGCTCTTTTATCTTCACAAGTAACCTCTATCATCTTTTTATACTTAGATATGGAAGTCTTGGACAATCCCTGTCTTATCTCTAAGGCAGTTACTATATCTTCATGATTTTTAAATTTCTCCTGAAGCTTTTCAAGGTTATCCTTAGTAATACTTTTCACACTCTTACCGGTCTTTTCTTTAATATATTTTTTAAGCTCTGGTAAACTATTAGGGTTGGTCATGCCAGTAGCTTTAGTAAATAATTTTGTAAGTCTATTGGTCTGTTCTAAGTCTATGGATATAGCGTTTTCAGCCATATCTAAATCAATTAATACTCCTCTATCATTAATCTTTTGATCTAGCTCATATAATTTCTTTTCTGCATCTATAGTTTCAAACCTCTCAAGCTTCTTTCTTATATTCCTTTCAACTTCAACGTCTCTTATACAATATTCTTTAAACTGCTGCCATTCCTCTGGCATATCAGTAGGTAATACTCTTTCAGTTTCTTTAAACATTGCAATTTGATTTTTATTTTTTCTATCTGGTTTAGGATTACAAAATATCTTAATGAGTTTTTTACCTATAGTTAGCTTCTGTTTATCTTCATCAAGCCCTATAACTTTCCCTACATTATCAAGTCCTCCTGTTATACCTAAAGACCAAGCCTTTATCATAGTACAATCCCAATTTTCAGTTTTAATACCAAAATATTTATTTATGGCCACTCTTTCAAATTGAGCATTAAATGCAGTCTTAATCACATTCTTATCTAGTAAAGCCTTCATTACTCTTTCCGGTAATTCTTCTTTATTTTCTAAATCAATTATTTCTACTTCTTCATCATCAAAAGCATATGCAAAGAGTAAAATTTTGAAATTATTGGAGTCTACGTATTTGTAGACTCCATTTGCATTTATATCTATATCTGAATAGGTTTCAATATCTATTCCTAATATAGTCAATATAATCAACCCCTATTAGTTCAAGAAATCATCATCAACATCCACTTCTTCAAATTCAAAGTCTTCCTCTGCAGATGATCCTCCACCTAATCTTTCTCCATCTTCTACTTTCTGAATATTACCTAAACCACAAGCTATTCCTACATTTCCATTAGTATTGAATCCATAGAAGTTAATACTTACTCTTGCATAACATCCTGAATAAACTTCATCTTCTCCTAGTGTAATAGCTTTACCTGTAGTTCTATCCTTTTCAGTACTAACTACTGCTGGAGCTTTTGTGGAGTTAGCATTTATAAAGTAGCATCCCTCATATACTTCATCATCTGGTCTATCTTCATCCCCATCTCTTAAAGGTGTTTTTAAATTAGCTGGAACCTTGCCTGCTTTATTTGATAATTTAGTCTTGTCCCTTTCAATAGCATTTTTAATAGCTTCTTCTATTACTTTTATTTGCTGCTTATCATCCTTAGGAATAATTAGTGATACTGAGTATTTTGGTTCACTTCCATTTATTGATTTTGGTTCAAATATATTTGCATAACTTAATCTAACCTTTCCTGTAATTACCTTAGTTTCGTTTTTTATTATAGCTTTCATTATTTAATCTCTCCTTTTAATTTTTATTTGTAAAAATTCTTAATATTCTAATCAAATTTATGTGGTAATATTAATCCCACAAGTTCAGGATCTTTTATATCTGTGGTAAATCTCTTAATTAACAAGACCTTTGGTTCATATTCAAATGTATCAGAATTTGTTCCTATATACATTTCAACAACATCAGACTTTTCAATCAAAGCAAAATCATTGTTTCGTATACCGCATTCGTATTGATTATCTTGAGTTTTAAAAACTCTTATACAATCTTTAATTGCAGAATCAGCTTCTGGCATATAAGCTCTAAACAGCTCACAAGGGACAGCTGAGAGTTCGTATTTAATATACTCTTCTATAACATCAGGCATTTCCGCAATTACTTTTCCCATAACCCCTTTAACATTTTCAGGAATCTTCATTGATGCACTAAATCCACTTATCCATCTATCTCCATTTTTTCTCTCATGTATCACACCATTAACTCCTAAACTTTTAACAAACTTTTCAAATTTCATTTAATTTTCCTCCTAAATATATTTTATTTTTAAAAGAAATCTTCCTCAGCTGAATCTAATTCAGGTCTTTTATCATCTTCACTAACTAAAGTTGGTGTTCCTGGTGGTTTGGTAATTAGCTCTCCAGCTAATTCCGTAAATTTCTTTTTACCTATTAGCTTTTCTTGGTTTGTAATACCTTCTAAAGTTTTTGGTTTATAAATCTTATCTTCCTCATAACCTTCTTTTAGTAAAACAGTAGCCAAAGCATCTTCATCTTCAATCTTTCTATTAGATCTTCCTTCTACTAATTTGAATCCAGGATATCTGATACCTTTTAAAGCTTCATCTAATGCATAATCTTTTATTTCTTTTGCCCATTTCTCAATATCACTAGCCTGTCCTAGTATTTCAGCTATCTCTTCAATATTTAATAGATTAGGATCCTTTTGAAATTTGTTATATAAACCTTTATTCATATAAGCTCTAGCCTTGCAAATCTGTCTTACTTTGCAGAATGTACACCAACTACCTGGAACAGTTTCTCCTTTGCCTTCAAATGCTACTGCTGCCTTAGGTTTTAATTCAGTTTCTGCCCATTCTTCTAACATAGATGAAGTTATGGTCCAGGATGAAATATTATTGAGCCTTACTTGTGCTATGGTCATAGTGATTTTTTCTATTCCATAAATAAATCCATATTTCTCATAAGCTCCTAATGCATAAAGCTTTAATTGAGAGTTGTTAACAGGGCTTACCTCTACACCCTTTCCAAACTTAAGGTCAATGATTTCCATTTCTCCATCAGCTATTATAATGCAGTCCCCAGTACCAAATCCCTCAGGTACATAAGAACTAAAATCTAATCTTTCTTCTAGAAATATTACAGCATCTTTTGACTTAGCCACTGCTTCATGATAAGTTTCTAAAACATAATTTACATAGTCTTCTACTTCATCTACCATACCTTCATAAAATAATTCATCAGTCTTTAATTTCTTTAGTTCTTCATTATATTTTTTCTTTGTAATGGATTTAAGTGCTAATTGAAGTTGTAGTTCTCCTAAACTATGGGCTAAAGTTCCTTCAGCAGCATAAGTACTTGTAGTGTCATCATATCTTTCTGAAAGTCTTGCACTAGGAGTACAATTTAACCACCTTTCAGCACTTGAAGCACTTAATAGTGCATGTTTTGTCATTAAATCTCCTCCAATGCCTTTAATACTGCTGGAAAATCTTTTTCCTCTAAATCCGTAACCTTCTTAACTCCAAAATCCTTAAGAATAGATTTAAGTTTTTCAGTATTACCTTTTGAATTCTTAGCCATAAAAGCAGCTCTTACCTGTTCAATAGTAATTGAAGGCGGTTCTTCTGCCACTACTTCTTTAGGCTCCTCTTTTACTTTAATTTCTTCTTTCTTTAGTTCTGGTGTTTCCTCTGTAAGATCCTCTACTTTATCAGTAACATCTAGCATTAGATTTACTGCTGCATCTGCTGTATTAATCATTCCTTTCTGATAAGCTAAAGCACTACCTATCAAAGCCAATGCTTCTGTCAACTGATCTAAACCATTTATGTTAACTTTAATTTCTAATTCCATTTTTATACCTCCTATGTTATAATTTAATTGGATATTTTTATTTTTAACCTTTTAGGATTGCCGTCCTGAAGGTCTTTTTCTTTCAAGATCTTCTTAGCTTCAATTATTGCTTCATAAAATTTCATTGATGGATTTTCCCTCATAATCTTAGCTGCTTCTTTAATAACTTCATCTATCACATAATCACCTCTTTAGATTATTTAACATTACTTTCCGATAATTCTTCAAGTTCCATAATTACCAATGCATAGCAAATGAAGAGTCCAACACTTATCTGTTTTTCTGAACCTTCTACTTGTTGAAAATCTCTATAGTGACCGGCTGCCCTTTTTCTATATTCTTTTATTAAGTCTTCTATTTTTCCATCCACAACTGACACCCCCCTTTAAAAATAGGTATTTACAGTCTTATCTTTTAAAGAATCTAATCTTTTCTTAGTTCTTTCATCATCTTTACGTTTCTGTTCAATTGTTTTAAAGAAACTACAACCTCTACATTCTTTTACTCTTAGAGCTGTACATATAGTTCCATTATCTGCAAAACATTTAGCCATGATTTATTCCTCCCCTTCAATTTTAAAAGTCTTTAATATAACTTTCTTATCTACACTTAATACAAAATCCTTATCACATCCTCCCTGGTCAATATCGCAAGTAATGACTTCTTTAGGAAGATAAAAATCATGACCCACATATACTTTATTTTCAAACTTAATTTTATTGATTATTGTTCTACATAAGTATCTTGATTCTTTATATTTTAGATTTTTATCTTCGATTAGCTGTGGCGCATCTTCTCTATCCTGAAAAGCTAAGGCAATATCTATCATCTTAATTTTTGAATTAAGTGCTGCTATAATTTCCTCCAATTCTTCATCATTAAAATCAAATATCTTTTCAGGATGATACTTTTTCAAAGTTACTGTTCCATCTTTTGAATTAGTACAAATCTCCAATGGATCCCCTTCTCTAATCCTTAAAGTCCTTCTAATTTCTTTAGGTATTACAACTCTGCCTAACTCATCTACTCTTCTAACCATTCCTGCGTGTTCCACTGCTACACCTCCTCTCTGCACCAATTTCGATGAATCGGATACAACTCACAGTTTTGTCCTTCATATTCATATTCTAAAGTTCCATACGTATCGTTATTTGGCAGATTAAAAACAACTTCTTTTCCATCTATTAAATCTACATAATGACTTAGTACCTTCTGTATCTTTTTAGGTGCATGTCTTTTAAAAAGCTTTTTATCAAATATTATTTTCATTTTCTCATCATCCTCTGTTCTCTAATAATGGCCATAACTCTTTCCTCTGCTGCCTTTAACTCGTGATAAGCTACACCTTCAAATTCGTCTGGTGTTTCATCATAATTAGCCCTAGCCTTTTCAAGTTCTTTTAGAGCTTGTCTATATTCATCTGTCAAGTATTACACCTCCTAGCTTCTAGCAATTTCAACTAACAATTCATCTTCTAATCTTTTTAGATGCTTTAAATCTTCTGCGTTATTTCTCTTCAAATATTCTAAAAATATTTCATTAATACTTTTTTCTTGTGATTCAAAATAATTTTGTATTTTGTCAAATTCCTTCAATGTTATTACATCATTCTCAAAAGCTTCTCTAAGTTCTTCTTGTGACTCATATTTATATTTCTTCTTCAATTTTTCTTTTTCTTTAGATACTTTCTTTTCATATTTCTTTATGAGTATTTTAGTTTCTCTGATGTCTAACTTTGTAAGTGCTATTTCTATTTCTAATTCCAATTCCTTTATGGAGTTTTTCACGCCTGTCCCTCCTATCACTAAAAACTTATATTTGTAGTTTCATACCAAAGCCTTAAGGATTTCCAAGTTGGTTCAATGCCATTCCTTAGGCATTTTTGCATATAATACTTTAAATATTTGATATTCATTACTTAGACCTCCTATATACTTGCATTTTCTCTCGATAAATTATTTAGCCATTCCTCAAAGGTTCTAGTATTTATCTTTTTCATCTTATTACCTGAAAGGCTTTCTATTTCAATATAGGGTACTTGTTTATTAGCTACTAATCTATATAGCTCTTGTTGAGGAAATCCGTATAGCTTAGCAGCTTGTTTTACTGATATAAGTTTGGCTTCCATAGTTGCACCTCCATTAAATCAATTCTCAAATAGACTTAACTGTAATTTAGTTCTAAAGCTTTTTATTGCTCTTATACTCTCATCAATTAATCTAATATTATCCGTCAATTTCTTATAAGGAATATCTTGCCACGCATCGGCATCTAACATTAATAAAACTCTTTGTTTTACTAAGTTAACCTCTCCGACTTCTCTATCATCACCTAGACTATTTTTAATGTAGTTATTAAGATCTATTTTATTTGCATGAGTTGGTCTATAGTTTTCTTCATATACAGATAATCTTTTATCTATAGTGTTTATTAGCTTATCTTCTAAAGCCTCCATGATGTTATTGACTATTGCAGTCTGTGAAATATGATAGACTTCTTTTAATGCGTTTTCCATCTTATTAAAAGCTTCAATATACTTGAGTTTCCATTCCAAAGCCTTTCTACCTGTGAACCCCATTGCTAATAATGTAAATCCATCTCTTGTTAGAAGATATTCACTTTGTTCTCTCTTGTAACTGTCTCTATATTTACTTGGTATAAAAAGATGTGCCGAATTTTCGACCGATGTTTCCAATTCCCTTATTGATTCCATAACATGCTTATGTTCCTTCTCGAGATTCTCTGCTACTTCTCTACTGCTAACTATTAATTGACCATTTCTGTCTTGAATATTTATTAAATTATTCATTCTCGTTCCTCCTTTCTATTTGACTCCCATGTAATTTTTTATGTTGCTTTTCAGGAACATAGTCGTTAAAAAAAATATCGGCTTTAATTTCTAATTCGGCACACATTTTTTTTACATCCGTTATAGTAAAATCCCCAATGCCATTTAACTTATTATTAAAAGTTGATATGGACATATTCAGCATATTCGCAACATATTTTTGCCTTATTCCATTTTCTACTAAAAAACCTTTTACTTTAGGATATCCTTTCATAATGTAGCTCTCTCCTCCCTTCCTTTTTGTTCCTTTTCTGGAACTTCTTGGTTATAGTATATTAAACCCTCGTTCCTTTGTCAATAACATTTTTTGATTTTTTATAAAAAATTGTTCCCATTATGGAATTTATATGATATACTCTAATAAAACAATTAAAAAGGATGGTTAATTATATGAAAAGTATAGGTGAAATTCTAAAATCTCTAAGAGAAGAGAAATCTTTATCAATGGACGAAATGGTAGAGCAGTTAAAACAATATGGAGTAACTCCTTCTAAATCTATGATATCTAGATGGGAAAATAATAAAGCTGAACCTTCAATGGAGTATGCTAGAATATTATCCAAATACTTTAACGTAAGCTTAGATTATTTAATAGGGTTATCTGATGAAAAAAAATCCTCTAGTAAAGATGATAGAACTCTAAGCGAGATAGAAATATTGACTCAAGCAGCACATAAAGTAGGTCATGACGGACCGCTATCAGATTCAGAAATAGAAAAAATAAAATTAGCAATTCAAATTGCATTAGCAAAAAGAGAAAAATAGGGAGGTTTTTTTATGGGAGGATATGAAAAACTACTGATGGAAGTTGAAAATAATGTTATCATAGATGATACAGCAAATCTTCCTGATGATATTTCAGGCTATTATATTGAAACTAATTCCGATAATTTAATTCTATTAAACAAAAATATAGAATGCACTAAAACTAAAACTTGTACTTTAGCTGAGGAAATAGGCCATCACTACACTACTTTTGGAGATATCTCAGATCAGTCTAAAACAGAAAATATAAAGCAGGAGATTAAGGCTAGAAGATGGGCAGTCCAAAAATTAATCGTAGTTGAGGATTTTATAGGTGCGTTTAATGCTGGTGTAAGAAATAGGTATGAGTTATCAGAATTTTTAGGGGTAACTGAATCATTTATAGAAATGGCACTTACACATTTTAAATGTATATATGGACTATATTGTCAAATAGATAATTATGTGGTATATTTCGACCCTTTATCTGTATTGGAAATAATAGAATAAAGATAATTACATACATGATATTCAGAGCCTTGATTGGCTCTTTAATATAAATAAACAAAGAACATAAGTTTAAGAAAGGAGGCCTATAATGGCAGTAAAAACAAATTGCAACATAAACGGTATAGATTATTATCGTTTAAGGGTCACAATAGGAAAAGATAGAAAAGGAAAAGATGTTATTAAAAATTTTTATGGTACTTCTAAGACGGATGCTGAAAATCAAAAAGATGGTTGGATGAAAAATAAGCTTCTTGGAATAAACCATATTAGTATTAGGGACTCACTCTCAATGGCAATGTTTAATTGGGTATGGGATGTTCTCAAAGTATCTGGAATAAAGGTTACAAGTTTCGAAAGATATGAGGGAATCTATAGAAATTATGTAGAAGAAAGTAGTTTAGGTTTTATGATTTTAGAAGATATTCAAAGGGTGAATGTTCAGAGGTGCTATAATAAATTACATGAACAAGGGAAGTCTTATTCTCAAATTAAAAATCTTCATAAAGTAATAAATATGTTTTTTAAATATGCAGTAATTGAAGGATATTTACTAAGAAATCCTTGCACTGGGATAAAACTAGATGTTTATAAAAAAGAAGAAGATGTAGGGGAAATAGATTTGTTCATAGAAGATGAGGGAACGGTTGAGACTTTTACAGATGAAGAAATACCTGTACTACTAGAAGGTATAAAAAATAAGAAATTAAAAATAATGGTCAAATTTGCTCTAGGTACTGGACTAAGACAAGGAGAAATATTAGCACTCAAAAAAACTGATATTAAAAATATGGTTGTCCAAGTTACTAAAACATTAAGTTTCGCAAAACTTTATGATGATGCAGACAATTATAGTTATGAAACAATAGTTACTAGACCCAAAACTAAAAAATCCATAAGAAAAGTTCCAATACCCACAGAATTAAAAAAAGACCTCGCTGAATTGAACAAGATCCGAATTGAAGAAAAATTAAAACTAGGTGAATTATATCAAGATAACGACCTGCTATTCCCTTCTGAAACAGGAACATATATCGACAGTAGAAATCTATTAAGATCATGGAAAAGGGCTTTTGAAGGCATAGACGTGCCTTATAAGAAGTTCCATGCACTTAGGCATACCTTTGCTACTCAATTAATAAAAAATGGAGCACAACTCATCACGGTGTCACGATTACTAGGACATGCTTCTATTAAAACTACAGAAATATATGCTCATGTTACAGAAAGCACAAAAGCAGATGATGTGCAATCCTTGAACTCGCTATTCAAGTAGATTAAAAACCAATCTAATATAGTCCATTAAAAACTAATTGGCTAATTTTTGGCTAAATCTTTTTTCACACAAAATCTGCTTTTACAGAATGTTGAAATTTCAACGTTATGGCGTACCCTGAGGGAGTCGAACCCCCGACCTTCTGGTTCGTAGCCAGACACTCTATCCAGCTGAGCTAAGGGTACATTATTATGACTACAAGAATAAATAAATGGATCCCTAAAGAACTATCGAACTATACCCTACGGGGTACATATATGGAGCGGGTGAAGGGGATCGAACCCTCGCAACCAGCTTGGAAGGCTGGGGCTCTACCACTGAGCTACACCCGCATA
>NZ_DAMCHJ010000018.1:0-41977 GCF_032104385.1 Tissierella sp. | reverse complement strand
TTGGCGTTCGTTGCGTTTGACCTACATCAACTCGCTACGCTCGTTGTGTTAGGTCATAAAAAAACCTTTCGTCCCTACATATTTCTATGTAGGGACGAAAGGTTAAGATTCGTGGTTCCACCCTAATTACTTCTCATATATAAATAACGCTAATAAGCGGAAATCCTTCAATTGGATTCGGTTCAGGGGTAGTTTTCATATATCTTTCTCATAAGAAGATTTTCAGCCACAGTCTTCTCTCTCTAAATGGAAATAATATATTACTCTTCCCATCAACACCTATAATATTAAAGTAAAATATATTTTAACACTATCATATCTATCTGTCAAGATAATTACTCATATTATACCATAGTTTTTATTATTTTAAACATTTAATTATCTCTTCTAGTGAAAGACTTTTTTGTTCTCCAGTCTTCATATCTCTAAAAGAATAAGCTTTATTTTCAACCTCTTCTTGACCTATTACTATTACATAAGGAATATTTAATTTATCTGCATAATTAAATATTTTTCCTATCTTTCCTGATTCTAGGTATATTTGTGTATGTATCCCTTCCTTTCTCAACTCATTAGTCACTTCAACACCATTATCCATATAACCTTTCATTGGAATAACCAATGCCGTAGTCAGAGAATTATCAGCAGATTTAATAATACTAGCTTCCATTAACTGATAGAAAAGTCTAGTAAGACCTATACAAATACCCACTCCCGGTAACTTTTGTTTTGTATAATGAGTAGCTAAATCATCATATCTTCCACCAGAACAAATAGAACCTATTGATAAATGATTATCTAAAAAAGTTTCATATACAGTTCCAGTGTAATAGTCAAGTCCTCTCGCAATAGTTAAATCTATTGCACAATTATCCTCTGGTACACCAAATAATCCGACATATTTAATTACTGTGGTTAATTCTTCCAATCCTTCCATAAATACTTCATTATCAATTTCTAATTCTCTAAGCCTTGATAATATTTCTTGATTGTTTCCCTTTATACTAATAAACTCTTTAATCTTATCCACTATATCCTTACTAATTCCAAAATCCTCAAGTTCCCTTTCTACACCCTCTATTCCTATTTTATCTATTTTATCTACTGCTCTAAGTACAGAGGCTGAATCTTCTATATTGATGTTTTGGAAAAACCCATTTAATATCTTTCTATTATTTATCTTTATAGTAAATTCTTCAAATCCTAGCTCTTTAAAAGTAGAATAAATGACAGAAGGTATCTCCGCATCATTTATTATATCCAGTGTCCCATTCCCTATTATATCTATATCACATTGATAGAATTCTCTAAATCTACCTTTTTGATTTCTCTCTCCCCTATATACTTTTCCAATTTGATATCTTCTAAATGGAAAATTCAGCTCAGAATAATGCCCCGCTACATATCTTGCTAAAGGTACAGTCAAATCGAATCTCAATGACATATCCGTACTTCCCTTTTCAAATCTATAAATTTGTTTTTCAGTTTCTCCTCCACCTTTAGCCAAAAGCACCTCTGTTTTCTCTATAACAGGAGTATCTACAGGAAGAAATCCAAATTTCTCATAATTCTTCCTAATAATATCTAACATCTTATTAAATAAAATTTGATCTGTTGGTGTTAATTCCATAAATCCTGGTAAAATTGATGGTTTAACTATATCTTTACTCATAATAACCCTCCATATGTATCCTTTTATATTATAATAACAAATATATTAATATTTTCCAATCTCTTATTTACTAAAAAAGAAGCTGACTTAATCAACTTCTCTTTACTTACCCTTTTTTAACTTTGTCTTTAGTTTACAAACTTCACATCCATCACAAATTTGTACTTTATCTCTAAAGACTTGACAAATAATATTAACTAGTTCTTTCTCTTTTCCTTCCTCTACATGCAATATTAATTTTATAGGAGAAAGAACTATTAGTGAACTAACCAAAAGATCAGCTTTACTTATATCTTCATACCATTTATCATCTGGCGCATACTCTAACAAACCATTTTCAATTATATTATTGCCTTCATCTAATAAAAAATAATCATTATCTTTAATTATAACATTAATTAATTCATACCTAGGTTCTTGTATGTCTACAAAATATTGAAGCATATTTAAAAACTCTAGATACTCTCTTTCTATTTCAAACTCACCTATGGCCTTTTCTATGGAAATATCTAATATATACATAAACCTTCTTAATCTGAAATTCATAAATCCATCTATTAATATAATATTATTTTCAATTAAATGATTGAGAATTTCTTCATTAAGAATGTTTTTTTCTTTTACATAATAATTTTCACTTATTATTGTAGAATGAGCTGATCTAACTATCTCTTCTCTATCCTCTAATGAATAGTCCCCACATATTTTTATTACTCTTTCCTTTATCACTGATTTAATATATATTTCTAAAATAATATCCTGCACTAAATTTGCTATCGCCCTATAAAAAGCAATATCTTCCAAACTTTTCTTGTTCCCTAAAGAAAGTGAAAATTCATATCTTCCTTCATATTCTTCCTCTTGAATACTTACCTTGGAGTTAGAAAAATACCTATTTATTAAATTTATTACTTCGTCTTTATTTACATCTCCACCAATTCTTATAACTTGCATTGTATCACTCCCTTCTTTTAGTAGTATGTACCTAGAGAGTAGACATATACAATATAAAGACTTACTCTAATGGCAATATAGAGTAATTATAGTACCAATATCTAGTATATTTTTTTGTGATAAAAATTTTAAATTTGTATTATTTTGGGCAAAAAATTTTAAAATCTCATCTTTATTAGGATGTTCATTTATACTTCCTGATATAATAGTTCTTCCATTACATAAATTTCCATTTGTACCGCCTATAAATCCATACTTTTGTCCTTCTAAAGATACATATCCTGGTTGTATTAATAAAATCTTATAACCAAGGGAACTTAATTTTTTATATATAGGAAAATCAGCTGTTATAGCTGAATCTTCTCCTACTACAGCCAAGGAGCATTTTGTATATCCTTGATTTACATTTACAAAATCAATATTTTCCTTTTTTAAATAAAATTTTAAAATTTCATCTGTATATTTAAAATTGTGAATTGCAATTCCTCTTAGTCTTCCTACATTATATGCAATGTCGTCTGGATATTTACTATTTAAATATTTTTCTCCTTTGATTAGATTTATACCCACATTCCTTAAGTTTTCTTCATAATATTCGAAAACATTAGGTGCAATAATTAGTGTATTATGATTTATTGGATGAATTACTATATCTGGATGATATGAAACACTTTCATGTACTTCATTACATTTTATGGTTTTAATTATTCTTAAGTTCATCTTTTTTAAATTTTTTTCTATTTCTTTATCTATCCTACCATCTACTATAGCTAGATTAGCTTCCTTTAACGGAATAAATGGATTCACAAAATCACCTCAACTCAAATATAAAAAACTCTAGAATCAAAGATTCTAGAGTACTATGGAGGCGCCACCCAGATTTGAACTGGGGAGTAAAGGTTTTGCAGTTCTATACAACCTCCAAACATAGCACTCTATCAATCAATATCTAGTCTTAAATATAGCAAAATGCTTATTTCTTATTTTTGTACTTTACTATTATATATCATTTTTTATTATTTTAAAATACGTTAGGACAGATTTTAGGACAGAAAAACAGACCAGGATCTAAGCTCCCGATCTAATAACTCTTAATGCTCTAGGGAAATTTTCTTTTCTTTCAATAAATCCCTTTAATTCTAAACCCTTTAAGTATTTATGTACTGTAGAAGTTGATTTGAGTCCTACTATTTTACCTATTTCCCTAACACTTGGAGCATATACATTTTGTTTTATATAGTCTACTAGTACATTTAATATTTCTGACTCCTTTTCATTTAACATATAAATGTTCCCTCTTTACTATATATGAACCAATGTTCTGTGTAAAGAGGGAATTTGTTGATTTAACTCTTACTGACTTCCATCAACGATACATCTATAACTTTCTTCAGTACACTAATTATGTAGTTTCTTTCATCTTCTGTAAATTCTACAATACTTAAAAGATGTAATAAGTCCTTAGATATTAATAATAAATTCTCTAACATAACTCATCATCATTTATATGAGATTTTGATTATATAGTTTTATCTTTGTTTTGAAATTTCTTCTTTTTAGGGACTATCTACTTTACATACGTTGTTTTGATATAAATTAAATAAAAAATTTATTATAAAGAAGAAATTATTAGATTTATGGAGAATATAGTAAATAGGGATAAAACTTTATGCAAAGTAACATAATATAGTTTACAAAAGAAATAAATTTATGGTAAACTATATTAGTGTTGTTTAATATTATATTACATATGGTATAATAATACTACAAGGGGAGGTTATATTATGTGGAACGATGTAATCAAATATGTAAATCTTGATGGGAAATATCTTGAAGATCAAGAAGAGGAAGATGACCAAAAGCGAGAAGATTAATTAGACATATTTATAAAGAAAGACCAGCTTATGCTGGTCTTTATACTTTTAACTTTTCTCCTCTATGTATAGAGTTGACTTTATTACTTTTTTCTTTTTCCACAATTTCTAAATATCTTTTATTCCAAGTATTAAACAGTTCGATAACATTAGTATAGTATTTGTCTTTCGGATCTTTGTTTAGAGAAGATATTTGTATATACAATAATTTGATTACTCCCCTGTATGATTGATGTAAAGATTGATAAACAACAGATTCATCAGCAATATTATAATTAAAGTTCATTGCAAAAAATTCTAATTTATTAAGTAAACCCGATATAGTTTTACCTAAGGATACCCCTGTCTTCATATCAGTAAATGACTCTAGTGCTGATGATAATTCTCTTTCGTCTATATCACAATCTTCAATACCATCTATTTCTAAATTAAATCTAGTATTAAAATCCATTGAGTCTTCAATTATAATACAGAATTTATTGTAAACATCTTTACATTCTTTACTCTGCAGTATTTCCATGTAATCTTGGATTACTGTAGAAGAACATAATCCGATTAGTTCATCATTATCAAAATCTATCATTTTTTGCTCATCAATATTTGAGTAAAGTCTATTGAGATCAATTTCTTTAAAAACCCAAGATAGCTTAGTAGATAAAGGAAGAATAGTTTCTTCATAATATTTAGCCAATTCAATGGCCTTATCCTTACGCAATCTATCATTAGTAATTTTATAATCCTTTACAGCTAGTCTTACTTGAAAAGCTATAAATATTAAAGAAATAATCGTAGCTGAATATGAAAAGTTCTCAAGTATAGAAGTTTTCGTTTTATTTGAATAAAAAAACACAGAAATAATAACTATTAAAATTAAAGATAAATAACTGAAGTTAATTTTTTTAGCTGTTTTTAAAAACTTCAAATAGCATTCCCCCCTGAAATGTTTGTGAAGGTCCAATAAATTATTTGGCTCTCAAATAAATTATACTATAATTTTTTCTTATTACAAGCTATATAGTTATGACAACTATTCGTATTTAAAAAATTTAAAATGAATTAGTTCAGGATTTTTTGTATACCAGCTCCATCTTTGTATATGCTGGGCGCCTATGCTATTAGTAAAACAAAAACCCCAGAGATTTTACTCTAAGGTCTTACTTCTTCTTATCATAGATACTACTTGTTCCCTCGTAGGTATACCTTGAGGATTTTTACCATCAGTAATGCCTTCTTTAATTCCCCATTCCCAATCATCTTTACCCCATTGAGAAGGTTCATCTTTCTTTTGTATTTCTTCCTTATAATCAACACCAAAATACCTACATATACCTTTGGCTATAGCTCTAGCACATTTCATCTGATAATTTTCATCTAGCATTAATTTAGCTTCTTCTATATTGTCCATAAATCCACATTCTGATAATATAGATATCATCTTCGTTTCTCTTAGCACTTGGAAATTAGATTTTTTAACTCCCCTATTTCTTAGTCCTGTTTCTTTAATTAGTTCTTCCTGAACTAATTCTGCCAGTTCCTTACCTTTTATTGAACTTGGGTGATGATATGTTTCTATTCCTCCATGAGTACCCCATATTGCATTTAAAGCGTTAAAATGAATTGATACATAGGCATCTGCCTTAGCATTATTGGCTCTATCTGTTCTAGTTCTTAAAGGAGTATCTTCCTCTGTATCACTAACAAATAGTATATTAAATCCATTTAATTTAAGTAATTCTCCTAACTTCTTAGCTGCAGGATAATTAAATTCCCACTCTTTTATTACTTTTCCATCTGGCATTACTGGTGTTCTTTTACCAGGAGTATTAAGTCCATGACCATTATCTATTGCTATTAATTTCATTTTATCATTTCCCCTTTGTCACTTGATTCCTTTAGCTGTACTAATGCCTCCCCTAAAAACTTAGGTATAGGTACTCCTGCTTTTCCTAAGTTTTCAACTATAGATATTCCTTCATTCCCAATATAAAACCATATAGATACATTTCTAAGTATTTCTGTACCAAATAGTTGATCTAAGCTATAACAAATTCCAATTGGAATAAATAGCATAGCTTTCTTAAATATCCCTTTATAACCAACACTTGAATCTACTTCTTTATTTACTTTTGCCGCTGTGACACCTAATATATAATCTGCAATTACTAAGCCTACTAATGTTTTCAAAAGCATGTCCCAGCCTCCTAATATTGTAGTTATTGCACCTCCTATTAATAATAAAATCCTCTTTGTCCATATTGTAAAATTATTTTCCATTTCGCACCTCCAAAATTTGCATAAAAAAAGAAGGATTCAATACCTTCTAATGTTGTTTATGTTTTTTATTGTACTCTGCTTGAGCATATTCTCCCCTCGTCATTGGTTGGTTTGGTCTAAATGTCCCATCTTTATAACCTTTCATTATCCCTTGCTTTGTAGCCCAATTTACTGCTTTATAAAACCAATTATCAGGCTTAACATCTTTAAAATCCACATTGTCATTTTCTATCTCATTACTATTATCACTAGGAATATCTATTGTCGTCTGAACCTTATTAGGTAGACTCAATAATCCCCAACCTTCTTCCTCATTCCAATTTTCAGTTGATAATCTTATGGCATTTTTCATAATAAACTCTTCAAATTCCAATGGTCTTAGATTAGGATTAATTTGTTTCAACATAGCGGCTATTCCAGATACAACTTGTACTGCTCCACTTGTATGACTTAATGGTATATAATCCCCATATTGATTTTTAACAGCGTAGTCTGTATACCCTAATCCTAATAAATTTTCACCATATTGACTGTATCCAGCTCTACCTTTACCATCATAAGCTCCTATAGCAAACCAGTGTTTGTCTAAAGCGGGATAAGCATCTATCTCTCTACCTTCATTATCACTACTATCAATCATAATCACATTTTTATCATATAATCTTTTAGTTAATTTTTTTAAAGTCTCACTCCAGTTTATAGTTCTTAGACTACTACAAATAACTTGTACATCATCTTCTAACATTTGAGATAAAGCTCTTTCCCAAGTATATCGGAAAGAGTCATTGTCCATAACATTGTATTCTATTATTTCTGAATCAGGAGCTACCTGTTTAATCAGTTCCGCTCCATTATGATGACTTTTAGGTGAATATCCTATTATACCAATTTTTACACCTTTGCCAGTTATTCCTTTATTCTGCCAGCTTATTATATTTAATTTATCAAATTTTTCTTTATTTCCTTTAAGCAGATGACTATTCATTTTATCACTTCCTAATTAAATATATATTTATATTTTGGAAATACTAATAATAAAAGGAGGCTTTACTTATGAAAAAGCTCTTAATATTATTAAGTTTTTTATTCTTATTTCTTACTTCCTGTGCCCCTAGAATCTCATATACTAAAGAATTTCCATATCTTCCATCTTATAAGAACATGGTTGCTGAACTTGAAGAAAAAAATGAAAAGCAAGGGCAAGAAAATGAAAAGCAATTATCAGAATTACAAAAAGTTACTTATACTATTAAAAATGCTGAGCTTGAAAATGTACTTACTGAATACGAAACGATTCTCCATAAAGATGGATGGAAAACTACTCTTGATGGAAAACCAAACATGCTTCAACTGGAAAAAGAAAATCACACAGCTCTAATTATAGTTTACAATCAGGATAATGCAGTACGATTAGAAGTAACTTCTAAGTAACAGCAAGTATCTTTATTTGTTTCTCATCATTATATAATAATATCTTAATTTTGTATATTGTATGGATAAGATTAATAATGGCAATGGCTATCTCTAGCCCATTGCCATTATTAGTATTATTGTGTTAATATTTCTATTTCTCTTTTAGCCTTCTCTATTTCTACTTCATTTCTAATTGTACTATCTGAATCATCCTCTAACTTTACAGGTGTAGCTGGTACTTCTTCTAGTGTCATCCTTTTTGCCATTACCAGTATTGTATAAGCATTTACTAATCTCTTCTGAATTATTGTCATATCAGTTCACACTCCTTTAATATAGTTATTATTTGTATTTCTGTTTCAGCTTTTAAGACTTCTTCTTGAGGAGGATTAAGTTTATTAAGTAATTCTTGTTCCTCTCTTTTAATTTTATCTTCTTCATATTTTTCATAATCAATTTCATAATCAACTGCAATATCATCTTCAAATACTAAGTTTACGTAATTTTGATATCTTAGTATTTCATCAACTTTTTCTGCATCATCTATATCATGTAATCTAAAAGTACCATAATCATCAAAGGTGCCACCTATACGTTCTATTACTGCTAGTTTTCCATTTATATCACTCATGCCTTGAGGTTCAACATAAGATTTCCCAGAATTAAATAATATTTTTTTATCTGATTTCCTATAAACTATTAACATTTTATCACCTCTTTATAGTTTCATAATAAATGCTAGAGCATAGTATGGAGGTCTATTTTCATGAGGTTGTCCCGAACCAGCTGAACTAGTCGAACCTGATACACCATGAGTATGTGACCCAGCAGAACTTGTAGAACCTGAGTCCCTAGGATTATCCCCACCCGCGAAAGGTTCATATCCTGCTGATTTTGTAAGGTTAAAACCATGGGAGTGACTTCCAGCACTTGTAGTATAAAGTGAACCACTACTATGACTATGACTAGGCATTTGTGCCTCTGTTAACTTTACTCCTTTTTCTCCACCTGTGTTTCCTACATTGTACTCACTACCTGCCCCAACTATAAACCTATTCCTTAAATCTGGGGCTCCATTTGTACCATCACATAAAGTCCAACCACTTGGAACACTGGCTATTGAACCTGACCACATAGTAATTATTCCTTTAGGCACTCCACTTCCTATGGCTATATTGTTATTTTCTTTTATATTCTCCTCAATCCTATTAAAATCTATTGATGTCGGTACATCATTATCCTTCCAATCTGTCTTTGGTGGTTTCCATACCATTATATTAGCCTCCTTCCTTGCAAGCTAGCTTTAAGCCCGCCAGTGTATTTTATATCGTTTTTAATCACTTTATATTTGTTTATCTCATCACATTCTTCTATAGAAATTATATCATTTAGTTCTAATGATGGATTACCTCTCCAATCCAACTTTAATTCTCTAATTACCGCTGGATTACTATATTTTTCTAACAGCCTATTAGCAATTACCTGGGCAGTTTCCTTAGTTTGTATAAAATAGTTTTTAGGGAATACTAAAGTGCATTGTTTATCATTTTTTATGCTTTCTTCATCCTTAGCTACTGTTATTACTTCATCCAATTCTTCTCCATTTTCATCTCTAGGTGAAGCAATCACCTCAACATAGTTAGTAAAATTCTTTTCCTTAGCAGGATTTTGTTTCTTAAAATAATCAGCTTTGGTAATCTCTAATTCAAAAGGTATATCAATAAATTCTATTATCTTAGCTTGCCTATTTGAATGACTCCATTTTAATATTTCTAACTCTATCTTAATAACATCTGTAGGGTTCTCAAGTATCTTTATCTGACTTACCACTTGATCGTTTCCCCTTATTTCTTTTGTAATAATTAAATCTTCATCTGAGTTATAAATATATACATTATAATCCACAGGGTATTCTGTTCTTTTACCATCGCCAACTACTAATAACTGACTAATAGATTTAGATAAAAAACTTATAGTTGCTTTTGGATAAGGTGAGCTGAACATTCCTTGTGAATTAGATAGTTGATTACCCCACCAACCTAATTGGTAATCCTCATCCTTACCTACTAATTCATATTCACCTAGTTTCCAGCTACCGTCTAAAGATGCGGTCTTACCAGAAGCCTCTTCTATTTCATCAACAATCTGGTATTCCTTTGATATATTTATCCTTTCTGATACTTCAACTTCAAACTGCTTTGATGCCTCTATAGAACCTTCTACTCTAATTACTCCTTGCCTATTACAATAAGTCCTGCCCAAGCAAGCTTCAGTTATCATTCTCAAAACTTCTCTATGCGATTTATCCTCTAGATATACATAAGGAACAATATAATCTTTAAGTTCATTATCTATCCAATAATATTTCTCTGTAATATCGACATCTTTTAGTACCGTTAAGGCTAAATCATATAAGCTAATATTCCTTAAAGGTGACTCCATTTTAAAGTCTGTTTCCATTAACTTATCCAGCATATCCCTTCCAATTACCTCGGCATATATCTTCTTACTATCGGACTTCCATTGCTTACTCCAAAACACTCCAAGGGGTGCAAATTCCTTTTGCCCACTATCTAATTGAACTCCTAATTCAGCCCTTATTCTCCTATCTGGTTTAAGTAATTGGTATAAAGGACTTTGTTTATTACCTTCATGAAATTTACCATCAATATTATTTAGTCTTACTCTTATTTCATTAGAACTTATAGAACCTTCATAAACAGTGCCACCAGTAATGCCTACTTCCTCTAATAAATCTATTGATATTAAGTCTTTATCCTCATAAATTTCCTGAATATTGGTAAAGATTTCAGATATTTTAGCCTGTCTATGCGGATGGCTCCAACATTTGATTTTATACTCAATACTAGCTACTTGGGTGAAAACCTCGTCTAACGGCTTGACCCAATGGACTTTATTATTATCTCGGATTGTGTCAATAAAGAGTGTTTCTCCTTTTTCATTTTTTAAGATGATATCAAAATCTACAGGATACTCTCCTCTTTTATCATCACCAGATAATTTCAAACTGTGAATAGGTCTAGGTTGAAAATTTACAGCAATCCAAACAGAAATACTCCCATCACTATTAGACAGTGCATCACTCCACCAACCCATTTGGCTTTTCCCATCAGTAGGGGCTAATCTATATCCATCGCCAAGTTTCCAACTTCCATCAAGTGAAGCAAATTTAGCAGATATAGAAGATATACCGTCAGTTACTTGGTTTGGATAGGATATATTGGCATTACCACTGGTTGAAACTTCTACACTTTGATCCATTTCTCCGCTGGTATAATCTATAATTACTCTTCCAAATACCCTCCTATCAAATTTTCTTTTAATCTTTTCTTGGAATTCGTTTGTCACTGGATACATCTTCTCACCACCCTATGCTTCTATTAGATTAAACTTCAATAATTTCCATAGCATTTGACCATTTGATATATATAATCCTGATGAACTTCTATCCCCTACATAAAACATTCCATTACTTATACCTTCTTGTGGATCATGATATTCTACATAAAAAAAAGGTTTATTAAGCAACTTTAAAACCTTTCTTTGTTCTTCTATGGTAAGCATTTGAAACTGCAAGTCTATTTTTCTTTTAGTCGCTACTATATCAAATAGCATTGTGCCTTCAGCATTTCTTCCAGCAGCTTCATGTATATTCTGGATACCCACATCATAACTCGTAAAAGATGGGAGTAATTCCCCTTCTATTTTAATTGATTCCATATACTCCCACCTCCATTATGCCATTTGTAAAATAGGATCAAAGCCCATCCTTTTCAATTCAGCATTTATATAAGGCAATAAAGCCCTAGCTAAAATCATTCCATCTAATTCTAATACAACTTCGGAATCTCCTTCACTCCTGGAACTATTCATTCCTCCACTAAATTCCATCATTGCTGCCATAACATTTCCTATAGAGTTTGCTACGGCATTAGCTAAAGTATCTACAAATGCAGTATTTTCCAAGGGAACCACAGCCTCTTTTCCTCGCTCTCCTACCATAGCTAAAGTAGGTTGATCTACTATACCACCCCTAGCTAATTGGGGAATAAGATCTATATTAAAGCCTAGTCCACCAACTCCAGGCACCCAATCTGGAATTTTAATTTTATTTAAAGATTTAATAAATTCATTAATCCCTCTTATTATAAAGTTAAATGGTATTTTAAATAAATTGGCCATTCCTTCCCATATTCCTTCAAATACCTTACTTACACCTTCCCACGCTCTTTTCCAATCACCTGTAAAAACTCCCAATATAAAATCAATCAATCCGTTAAATATCTTTAAAAGACCTTTTATTACTCCACCAATAGCATTAACGGTTGAACCTATTATATCAAGCACCTCTTTAAATGAGTCTTTAAATATAGGTACAAGGTATTTAATCAATTTATCTAATAAAGGCTTAAATATTTTCTCCCATAACGTTAGGATTAAATCTCCTACTCTACCAACAAAACCTAATAGTTCAGTAACGATATCTTTCAAGCTATCATTCCATATTTTTTTCATCCAATCCAACATCATGTCCCAAATGGGTTTAACTAATTCATTCCATAAGTATAAAAACCAACCATATATATCTAGAGCTACCCCCATTACCCTATCTACTATGTCTTGTCCCCATTCGTCCCAAAACCCTGAAAGAGCATCAAGAGTGTCATTCCAAACAACATTTATTAACCCCCAAATGTCTGTGAATATACCAAATATGCTATCCATAAAACTTTGTATTTCATCTTGATTTTCGACAACAAAATCCTTTACTCTTCCTGTTATTATTTCAAAAGTATCTGCAAAAACCGTCCCAATCAGCATTAGAGTATTGGCTACATTAGTAAAAGTATCTTCTACGGCTTTAGATATGATAGGTTTATATTTATTAATACTTGATAGCCACATGGAACCAACCATTTCAAAATACTCTGTGAGATTGTTTAATCCACTTGAAATCGTCTCGCTTGTCTCAGATATCCAATTTTGAATGGGTTCTTGCATATTTACTGTGAAATTGGCAAAACCTTCGGCAATAGGCTCAAATAAATTTCCTGCCATAGCAATACCGTATTTGAATATTGTACCTAGTAATTCTCCTCCAGATTGAAAAATAGGTTGTAGGTTCTCAAAAGCAAATTGTGCGATTTCGCTCCAACCTTCAAATGCTATTTTAAAGTTTTCTTTTATGCTGTCAAAATTAACTAACTTAGCACCTGCTTTAATCCCATCAAAAATATCTTTAACCCCCCAGTTATTGTAAAAATCACTTACGAACTTTGATAATTCTTCAAATTTCTCTTTAACGCCAAGAGTTGCTATAGTAGCTAGTTCAGGTACTTCCATTTCAAATTCAGGGGTTCCTGCATCATCGGCATCATCTTTTAAATCTAATTGGTTTATTTCATCAAATCCCATTAATGCCCCTTTAGCATCTTTACCTGCTTTTTTAGCTGCTTTACCATATCCAGCCATAGCCTTTTTAGTGCTATCTAAGTTTTTAGCAGCATTAAAAGATTGCTCATAGGTCTTACCAAATAATGCCGATATGGCAGCTGCTATATAAGTTGTTGCTGTTGCAATTCCTTTCATAAGAGCATTAAGAGCAGGAAGAACAAAGCCATATATAGGTTGAAACGCTACCATTAAATTAGTTTTTATTATATTTAATGAATTTACAAACTGCTTATTAGTTTTTAAAGCCGCACCTGTATAACTCATTATTCCTCTGATACTTTTAAGAATTAGGTTGTAGATAAACAGTCTTCTTAAGATAGACTTGAAGGATCTGTTTATTATAGTAGCAAACCCAATAGCCTTAACTCCACTTTCCTTCATCTCATTACCAAATAATTTAGTTTTTAAAGAAGTTTTTTCAATATCTTTACTTACTTTATTAGTTTTCTTTCCTAAGTCCTGTACTTTTCCACCTGTTTTTTGTGCCTCATCTCCTGCATTTTTTATCTCATCTGCTAATTTTTTATTTTTATCTGTTAAAGGGCCTATTTTAGCTGTAAGTTTATCTATTTCAGATGTGATTTTCTGAAACTTTGTATCAGATTTCAATATTTGTTCTAAACTTTCATCTTTACTCATACCTGAAAACGCTGGGAGATCCTTATATTTATTAATTATAGCGTCCCTTTGTGTATCTAAGTTGTTTAATTCTTCTTGTATCTTCCTTATCTCTTCCTGAGTTTTCTTATATTGAGCATTCATCTTCTCTATACTTTTAGATACTCTTTCACTAGAGCTTGTTCCAGATTGAGCAACATTTTTAAAACTATCACCAATTCCTCCTATGGAATCTTTAACAAATTTATTCGTTTTACTTGTCATTTCATTAAACATATTTTTAAAGCTATTATTAAAGACTTTACTTATTTTATTTATTTCCATATTTAAGGAATTTTGATTAATCTCTACATCTAATTGTATAGAACCTACGCTTGTGCTATCTGCCATACCTTCACCACCTTTTTAAGCATAAGAAAAGCACCTAGATTTCTCTAAGTGCTTAATGGCATTTATTAATCTCTACATATTATTCAACAAGTAAACAATCACTTAATGCTACTGTTGTACTTAACAAAGTTCCTTCACATTTTCCAACAATTTTTATTGTTTGCCCCTTTTCAAATTCAGCTACTTTCTCTTCTTCACTCTTTTTAAAAGTTATTCTAACATTATTCAAAAACCCATCTACATCAAATATTACATAAGGATTCCCTGCAATTTCCCTATCAATATCATTTATCTCTCCAGTTAGTATAAGCATCTTATTTTTATATTCTCCATCTGCTTTTATAGCATTATCCATATAATCTGAATGTAGTTTTTTATAGTCAACCTCAATTGCCTCTTCTAATACTTTTTCTAATTCTGTTTTCTTCACTTCTCCTTTATTATCTTCAGTTTGGTTTGATTCCTCTACCTTTGATGTTTCCTTAGTAGGTGCTTTGTCCTTATCCCCATTAGACCCTAATGCTCCTACTGCTATGATTACGACTATAACCCAAAACCACCATCTTTTAAATAAAGGTTTCTTTTTCTTATTTTCCATTTGAACCATCCCCCTTGTTAATATTATCTCACGCTTAAAGGATACCAAAAATAACCAAAGGTTTCAACCCTTTATTTACCAAATGCTTTTTTGCACATATCCTGAAATATTTGTATCTGTCTTTCAACTTCTTTTTTATCCATCGTAACTATTTTCTTTATATTCCTGTTTCTCCATTCATTTCTAAGTTTATGCTGTTCTTTAGTGAAGTTCCTAAGGACATCTTTATCATTTTCAGATCTAATTGATACTACTTTTCCAAGAGGGGTTTCGGGCATAATTCCAGATAATAAAGTACTAAACTCACTCCAAGACATATCATTTTCATTTCTTAACCTAATCCCATATTGAGCGGTAAAGGAGGCTTCAATTAACCCCCAATCTTCGTACATATCATACCAGTCCTCTTTATATACCCTCTTCTCTCCGAAATCGAGCTTCCATCACTTCGTATTTCTCTCCTGTTACAGCTGCCATAATTGCAATCATAATAGATTGATAAGCCATAATAGATAAATTCATATCATTAATTTCTTTTGCTGCCTCTTCACCTAGAACCACAGATATCATTTCATCAATAGCATTTATATCATTCATATCTAACTTTTCCATCTTTTGATTTAATAGTATTATTGTATTTTTTCTATCATCAATATCGTATATTTTATCCTCTGCCAGCTTTAACTTAGGTCTTTCATTAGTGAGTTTAGCAGATATATCTATAATTTTACTCATTATTCTCCACCTCCTGCAGGTATATATTCAGGTTTACCATCACTCTGAAGTTCAAGTTCTAGTCCTGATACATTTGTACTATCTCCACCAAATGGTGTAGTTACATTAACTATACAATCAAATTTCAGTTTATCTCCATCTGGGAATCCTATTTCCGCCACGCTTGAACAAGCTAATCCACTCTTCCAAGCTAATCCTGCTACATAATCATTACCAGGATCTCCTACATGTCTTTTACCATTCAAAGCAATAGCAAATCCTTTCCCTGTCATTAACCTTCTTATCCATCCTTCAGTATCCATTGGAGTCCATTCTTCCACATTGCCATCTATTGAAGGCGAGAATGTTTCCATATCTTTAATAACCTTCATATCTTCTTCAGTACTTGTTCTTCCTTTTATTCCAATTTTAAAATCCAAATCAAATACTGGATATACTCCTAAATTAGTTTTAGTCATATTCATTACCTACCTTTCATGTATAATTTCTAAATCAATTACATATTCAAATATCCCTGAATCATCTACACCTAAATAGATAGGTTCAGTGTCTCTCATTCTAAATTGTATAACCCTTTTATTTGCTATTTTTATGTTAGTTAATCCATTTATAGAGTTATATACTTCTATTGCTTTTAATTCGCTTTCTTTGATGTTTTTATTCCAATGTATTAATATTCTAATGCCCTTTCCTACATAGCTACTATTTTGAATACCACCTATAGCCATAGGGTTAATAAAAGCCTTGCCATTATAAATTACTATAGATTTTTGGTCTATAGATCTTAGCCCACCAGTAAACCAATTAGGGCAATCAATTTTAGTTTTTAGCCAATCTTTGAAATCACTTATTGTCATTTAATCACCCCGCCTGAATTTTGTTTTAAAAGTATCCCATAAGTTTTAGTTAGCCAGTCTTTTTTATCTCCATGGATGAATGAATCTAGCCATCTGCCTTGAGCATTAGGGTTTTTATCTTGTCGAAAATCATAATCAGGGTTATAATACAATCTTCTAGCATAAGGTCCGGGATAACTTAGATATCCCTTGCCTTCCTCTACTCCTACTACAGCTGATTCTTCAAGATTACCAGTCTCTTTAGGAACTACCTGCATATTATCTACCTCTGTTTTCATAGCTTCCATAGTAAGAGATAAAGACTTTATTGTAGCATTTTCAATCTTTTTTATAGCTTGAGGATTAAGTTTAAGTTTTGCTCTAACCTTCATTACATCAAGTCCAATTCTGTAGAATATATTGAGCCATCTGGGTTACGAATCTTTCTATAGTGATATATCTGTCTGCTCTCAATCTTATTTCCTTCATCATCAACTAGAGTTATATAGCCTTTAATTGGCTTGTTAGGATATATATCTCCTTTGAATATACAAGAACCTGACAATGTTACTAATTGCCTTTCTGCATTCATTACAGTTTTACTCTCTTCATTAAAGTTACATTTACCATCAAAGATCAGTTCATCAGTAACTCCATCTTCACCAGGTAGTTCAACATAAACCTTAATAGGTGTAACCAACAACCAATCAGGAAATGGAAGTTTCATAGCTATAACCTCCTAACTGTAAGCCCTGTTTGGCTTAGATAATCTAAAGTTTTCTTATCTGCTATAACACCGCCAGCACCTTGATTGTCCCTACTAAAGGATAGACTTATACCCCCAGCACTATATCCATCAATAGGCATATTAAGGTACTCTCCATAGTTACTAATAAAATCAGCTTGATAGCATACTGCTTTTTTAATCATTTCTTGTTGGTACTCTGTAAGGTTAGCAAATCCTTTGCGTCTTATTCTTCCATATGTTAATCTATCTACTTGATCTGATGATTCTTCTAGAAGTTTAGTAGCTGTATCTTCATCTAGAGTACCTTTATAGGTATCTTTGTAATAGTTATAATCTACATAAGCCAAATAACTCACCTCTCAAATTCAAAAGAGAGAGCTATTTGCCCTCTCCTTTTTTAGCTTTCTTATCAGTTTCTTCAACCTTTTTTACTTCTTCTAATTCTTTTTCTAATTCCTTAACTTTTGCTTTTAATTCAGCAATTTCCTTTGATTCTTCTGTTTCTACTTCCTCAAATACAAGTTTACCCTTTTCCAACTTGGCAATCTTATATCCTTGGTCTATAAACTTTTGTTTTTCATCTTCTGATATCTTATATTGTCTATTAGCTTTTATTGCATACATTAACTATCCCTCCTATTCTTGTGCATTAATAGCAACTGCATCCTTCTTAGCCTTTATAACAAATAGGTCTTGGAAGGATCTATTCTGATATAAATATCCAAATGCAGACTCAGGAGTTTGTCCTTTATTCCACAAATATATATCCCTTACTTTTATAGGAGCTAATATTCCAGATGTATGGCATAGAATCATATTTATTTGTTTAGCACCTTCGGCAGGAGTCCATCCTTCACTAAAATCATAAGCTGTTTTCATTCTATCAGATGGTACAGTATCTATAGTAACTTCATCTAAGGATCTAACATTTCTATTAATTCCCTTAGAACCACCTGTAACATCTAAGGTCCTTTGGATTCCCTCTGCATTCTTAAGCATAGTGTAAACAGTAGGAGTTACTTTTAAGATTCTTCCAGACTGAGGTACTCCTGCCTCATCCATATCTTCCATCATCTTATCGAATATGGATAGAATATTACCTTCTGTTAATACTGTGGTGTTTATAGTCCCACCATGCGCCACAAACTCTGAATAAAGCTTAGAATATCTATAAGCATCAGTCTCTGGTATAGCTTGATCTTCGTTAAATACTGATGTTATATTAGCTGCAGATAAAACCTGATTAGTCTCATCTACATCCATTTCATCTACATAAAACTCAATATCTCTATCATGGGTTAAGGTAAGTGCTTGATAGGTATTTCCTACCTTCCCCCTATTCTTCGAACCATCTCTAGCATGGTCCTTATATCCTGTTAATTCAACAGTAGGTATTCTGATTGTTTGTGCATCAATAAATCTATATCTGTTATTTGTCGCTATATTTGCAGATGTTAACTCTCTTGCAAATTGTTGCTCTATCTGTCTTTCAAATCGTTCTGCATAATTAATACTCATTAATCATCCCTCTTTCTTTAATTATTTTGTTTCTATATTTCCAAAAGCAGCGGCTATTGCATCATCCATTGCTTGAGGATTGTTAGGCGGTTCATTACCTATCTTTTGGAATCCTGGTGTAGAATTAGGGTTATTTGGATCTGGGGTTTCTTCTTTAAATAAGAAAGTTTTACTTTCTTTTAATGAATTAATTTGTTCATCTAATCCTACAATCTTTCCATCATCACCAATTATGACTTTTTCTTTGTCTATTAATTGAGATACTATATCCTCATCATAGACCCTACCATTTATGGCCAACTTAATAGCATTATACAATTGAAGATCTTTTAATTCCTTCTCATATGTTTCCTTAGCTATTTTATTCTCACCTTGTAGTCTTTCAATTTCAGCCTGTAGACCTGCAGCATCTACTTTCTTTAAGTCTTCAAGTTGCCTATCCCTATCTTTGATGTCACCTTCTAGTTTTGTCTTGGCTTCAGCTACTGAGTTGTATTGCTCCTTAGGTACTGCATGATTAGGAAACTCTTTGTTAATATCTTTCATTAGTGCCTCTTGGTCCAACACTCCATCTTTTGTGTGTTTTTCAATTAACTTCAAAATCCAATCCATCATTTATCCCTCCATACTTTTTTATACTGGTCAGTGCCAGTCTTAGGTTCTTTCAGTTTATACTCATAAATACTAAAAAGAGTAATAAAAAAAGACCTTACTTGGTCTTCATTGAAAACTTCTTAATCTTCTCTGGGTTTTCTATTGTTCTAAAATGATATATTGATAATAAATGATTAATAATTTTCTCTTTGCATATTTCTATGCCTTTTTCTAAATCAAATTCTTTAGGATCCTTACATATGCAATGTTCTACTGCTATATAGCCATTTCTAAGCTTTACACTCATAATAATAAGATTGTTATAGTCTACATGAATGGCTTTTTCTGCTTGGTTGTATTCATCTATTACAAATTCTCTTTTATCCATTTAATCAATTACCTCTAATATAATAGCTGGTCCATTATCTTCTTTAATAGTAGTGGTTCCTGTATCCTCTGCAAAACCTGGATTTCTAACAATAATCTTATACTTTGCACCATAATCGGCATTATAAGCATTTACTCCTTGTCTTTTTGATAGTTCTTCCATTAAATCCTTTGTTGAAATATCCTTTAACATTTTATTTCTCCCCGTTCTTATTAATCAATGATAATGATATTAAAGTTAAACATATAATTAATGTTACTTGTGTAGCTGTAGCCATATTTATCCCTCCATTTTTAAGCATAATAAAAGCACCCACTATTTTTACTTAGTAAGTGCTTATCACATATCTCCAAAGACATCTAATATGCTTTCACATATTTTACCTTCTTCATTAGGATTATAATCCTCATCAAATCCAGAGTACATAAGTCTATCAGCTATTAGATCCTCTAATTCTAATATCTCATCATCAGAATATGCTCTATCTTCAATAGACTTTCCTAGTTTTTCAAACATCTTCAATTGTTCTTCATTAAATAAATGCTTAATCTTTTCCATTCTTATCACCTATATACTTATTTCTTAATTTGCTTGAAGTTCTCCATACAGTTATAACATTCCCTGTTTCTGGATTGACCTGAACCCTAGCATTATTGCCTATATATTCTACGCTAGGCCTATTTTGCTTATCATATTTAATTTTACCAATGTTCAGAGGGTTTTTCAAGGCATCTTCTATGCTTTTAGCTGATATTTCTCTTTCTATTACCCTCTCTTTTAAGTGCTGACTAATTCCTTTTATGGAGATATTATCTTTGGTTATTAATCCACTTAATTCATCATACTTACTAAAGTCATAAGGAACACCTTTAGTTTGTTCTCTATTATAAGCTCTCCTTAATTGAGGATTCTCTTTCAAATGCTCTCTCATAACCTTTTGGTACTCTTTAACTTTATCCTGGTACTTCTTTTTATTATTCTCATCAATAGATCCTTCAGCCAATCTTTTATATTTTCGTATTTGTCTCTCAATATATTTTTGTTGTTGTTCATATTTATAGTTTTCTAAAGCTTTTTCTTCATCTGGTACCTTTGGTAGTGTAGTTATGCCTGGGAAGTAAGTACTTAGATTATGACGGCAATTAGGATGGAGTAGTCCTTTTTCCATGGCCTCACTTAAGAAAGGATAGTCTCCATCTTCTTTACTTCCACCACTATAGACATCATCTATAAGTGTTTTCCCCTGCCAAGGTACACACAATTCACAAGCTGTGGCATGAGCTGACACTACGACTAAATGCAATCCCATCTCTTGCCTTTTCTTCCCCTCTGCCATTAGATATGCTCTATGATTAGCTGTTCTTAATGCCATTTCAGCATATGATGCTATATTGACCTTTTTACCATCACTATACGTTATTGCATCTACACCTTTTTCTAAAAAAATTTTAGTAGCCATATCTATAGCTTGGTCAAGACCTACAGCACCAGTATTATAATGTACCTGAGCCTTAAATATTGTTTGCCTATATACATCATCCATTCTTCTTAATACTGCGGCATTGGCTTTATTAAAATCAGTTTCGACTGTTTCTATGAGTGAATTAAACTTATCATCATTCATTCTAAAAAAGACTTCATCTGTAGGTGTAGGAGCCTCTTCCCATACCCTTACGTTTTCTAAAACTTCCTCAACCATATTCTGCATAGTTTCTGATTCTACAGGAGGTGTTATAGGCTCTAAATCTCCTGGTAATTTAACAAATACATTATCTACATATTCATTTTTAATCTCTTTTATAAATTCATTAACATTATCTTGTGATTCTTTGTAGGTATTTACTATAGTTGTGTGAATTGTTTCTTCTATTTGTTCACTATATTTACTTATAATCTTTTTATTTTCTTTTCTAAATCTCTCTAAATCTCTTAACTTAGCAGATTGCCATTGTTCAAACTTAAACCCTACCTTTTGCTCTTCCTCTTGATGTCTTGATAAATTTCTTTTCATGGACCTAATTAAATCTAATTCCATTTGCTGATATATTTCTCTAATATCATAGGCCTGGTCTCTTTGTTCTTTCTTATTCTTCATCTTCTATCACATCATTATCTGGGTCCGCATTATCTGAGTCCTCTTGCTTACCTTTATTGAATCTATCCACCCATGTACCAGGTTCATCTATTACAGAATCACCTTCTCTAATTCTTTTAACTTCTAAGGTCTTTTCTTCCTCTGTCCATGTATCTCCGTATAGTTCTTCAATACATTGCTCTAAACTCATAATACCAAAGGTTTTAGCCTTTCCTACTACCTCTACAGTACTATCAAAATCAGGGCTTGCATATTCGCCAAAAGATACAGTTGTATTTTCTTGATATTCTCCTGGAGATTTACCTTCCATAGTGTCATATACTTTTAATACTGTATCTATTAGCAAAGGAATAACCTCATTAAGTACATCAATTATCTTTCCTCTAGTGTATAGTGTAGTCTTTTCCTTCTCTCTTTGTGCTTCTGCATTATCTGTTTTTTTAAGGTCAATTCCTAATGTACTTGGTGAGATAATCCCTTGTAGACACATATCTAAAGTATTAGCATAACTTTCTACAAATGCAGTATAATTTATATCTGCTTGAATCTGGTCTATCTGGTTTTTAGCATCTTCAGCCATATTTGTCCCAATTTTTATAAACTGGTTATCAAATGGATTAGGCCTCATTACTGCCCCTGTATCTGGATTTTTAGGCACCAAGTCCTCTGGTATATAATTCTTTACTCTTCCAGCTCTTATTGCATCTATCCATTGTGAAATAACTTCATCTAGTGCATCAAAATTGTCTGATTTTCTTTCAAATATAGAATTTCCCCTATTCTCAAATTTAGGAGATTTAAAGAATTTCATAGGTACGGCCATGATGAAATCACCTGTAAATGTAACTTTACTCAGATGACTAATTTCTGGTACTTTAGATAAAGGTACCTCCTTATTATTTTTATCGTATAGCTTGTAGTCTATATATCCTTTACCGTATATTTCCTCTAGTCTATAGGTCTCTTTCTCATGTGTATAGTAAGCATAGAATATAATTTCTTGAAGTCTTCCTCTTTTATATCTATAGTCAACATCTGAACCACTAAAGAACTCTATTATAGGATAATCTGTTATTTCAGTATCTACACTTAATTTAAAAGCTCCATCACCACATATTAGAGTATCTTTTATAGCTCCACCTAATATTTCATCACTGAATTTATTATCTAGACTTATTTCATCCCATAGATCCTGTTCAGATAATTCAATACTATCTAAATCAGAAATAACAATATCAGCTAACTTGTCTACTATTTCACCTGGTAAACCACTATGAAATTTTCTAATACTTGAATCTGCTGAGGGTACTGCTGCCCAAAATCTAGACTTTCCTACATCATCTGTTGCAGATTGTTTAAAAAATTGGTCTAGTTCAGAAGGATCCCCTCTATACCATATTCTATTTCTTAGCACTGTTCCTGCATGAGATAAAGGTTCTTTAATTGATATTGAATTGTCTGTTGCAGGTTGTATATTTAGTAGTTTTGCTACCATTCCTTTTATCACCTCTTTCAGTCCCATATTCTTAACCCCCTATCCCTATTTTAGTTCTAAATGGTATCCACCCATATTGCGATGCATTAATTGTATGATCATTCTTATCCTCAGGCTCATATTTATCTTCTTTCCAGGAATAACTTTCTAATTCTCCTATATGGTGAACGCAATGATCTAATACTATATAATTGGCTTCTACCTTAAATTCATTAACATTAAGCCATCCTAACTGTAAATGAATTCTATCTATATTGTCTACTTTCTTGTAAGCATTTAGGAAATTATATACGCATCCATGCTGCCTTTTATATTTCTTTAATTCTATTATAGTTGCTTGGTCTGCATTATCTATAAATACATCTCTTGCAAATCCCCATCTTTTTCTATTCCTCTCTAAAAAGGCTATTAGCCTTGGAGGAATATCAGAAGGAGCTAAAGGTATTTCTAAATCAGCATTGTTATATACTTCTTCATCTAGGATAATTAATTGCCCTTTGTCAGTTATTCCTTGATATATAAAACTAATAGTATCAGGACTTTCTTGGGAATAAGCTGTATCAACTCCACATGAGAAGTGAATAAAGTTCAATGGATCCTTTTTATCAGCCATCCTCTTCTTAAGCCATTCAGTAGACCTTACATTATGCTTCCTAGTAAAGTTAGGGAATATTAATCCTGTTGCTCTACCTCTAAGACCTTGAATTTTGTTTTTATAAAGTTTGGTACCCTTTGGCACGCTGATTATAATTTGCTCTTTCTTTTTTTCACTTAATCCTGCATTATGAGCAAAAGAAAAGAACCAATGAATCCATCCAGGCTTTGGCTCTTCGTTTAACATATTATTTATTTCAGTTGGTGCATCATTTTTATACTCATATAACGGTCTTGAGTGATTTATATATTCTTTGTATATTGGTAAATTAGGATCATCGGGATTAAGTGTTGCTAATAAATAGTCACACCTCATAGAAGCCTCCCTTACATAATCCATATCGGCTATATTAATTTCATCTATATATAGGCACCCATACTGTCCTCCTAATGCCTTTTTCCAACGTTTTTTGTTGTCATATCCTAATACATATATAACCTTCTCTCCGGAACCTGTTTGATAAAGTATATGGGGTAAAGAATGTTCACCTTTTCCATTAGCATTATATTCAACCAATGCTCCAAATACATCAACTATCCCTAAATCTTTATTTATGATGTTTTTTTCTATAGTTCCTAAATCCAATCCAGATATTATATGAATCTTCTTTGGAGACTGAGCAACTTTTAGCATAAATTTAAATACGCCTACTGTAGTTTTACCAGCTGCCGTTGTGCCTTCCAAAAATTCTACAGGAGCATTATGTTTAAGAAATGCTTTATATTTCTCTGATAGTAAAAACTCTTCTCCTCCGTTGCTTTCATTCTGCAATTTCAATTCTTCCATACTATCATTCCTTTAGCTGTTCTAATATGGAATTTAGTTTATTTAATTCTGTATTTAATTCTCCTTTGACTTCTAGCTTTTCTGTAAACATTCCTAGATGCCTTCCAATCAGTTCTAAAGCTTTAACCTTATCATTTAATTTAACTTCAATACCATTGGCGCCTTGTTTTATTCCAGCTATAGCTGCCTGTTTATCTATATCTAAGTTATCTGTTACCTCAAGCTCAACTGTTTTATAAGTTTTGGGTATTTCACTTATTATATTACCCTTTTCATCTTTTACTTGTTCAAGGTACTCCTTCTCTACCACTCTTGCATAGTCTGTAGCATTTGCAAATCCTATCTTTCCCAACTCTTTTAGTACCTTGTCTTGAGTGATTTCAGTTCGCTTTTCACGTTCTTTCATCTTTTCTTTTAAATATAAATCAATCTTAGGGTTTCTTAGTAGTTTATGTCCTTCTACTCCTGCAGCATTATCACTTTTAACCCTATATCCTGCTGCTTTATATGCCCTGGTAGCATTAAGATCTACCAGGTACTCATCAACAAATATTTTCTGTTTTGGTGTTAGTTTCACTTAATACCACCTCCTAGTTTTTTTACAAGAAAAAAGATTAGGTATAAACCTAATCTAATATCATTTTATATTTTTAATTCTCTTATATTCAACATAATGATTTGTGTATAATCTATGAAATTGCTACACCTATAAAATTTTTAGAATATATTAATCCATTCGCAGTCCATTAACAATACTTTCATCTGATAATGTCTTTTTTTCGATGAATATATCATACATATTTTTTCTGTTTTTATCATTGAACAAATTATATTCAATATATTCAAATGGAGAATTTAGACTATTATGCTCAGTATATAATCTTAAATTTGGAAATTCCGATGTATCTATCTCTACAACTATTGAATTAAAATCTAAATTAAAATATTGTGTGTAGCCTTTATGATCTTGATTAGGAAAATTCTCTATATATTCTTTATTATAAGTAGGCTTGAAATAATTAATCATAGCTGCTTCTGTAATATTTATAACTTGATCATATAATATCTCTGATTCTAATACATCTTTCATATGAGTTACATTTGTTTCATCATCTACATCGAATCTCTTATTTAGTCCATCCATTGTTGTATTTAAAATAGGCATAATTTCTAATAAATATAGATATATGCTATTGTTCAAATTACTCGTTTGCTTAGCTAATATTTTTTGTAATGTTTCATGTGATTTTAATCTATCTATAGCAGTTCTTTTCTTTTTTACTCCATATGACTTACCAATATATAGTATTTCTGTTTCAAATTTTTTATACTGCATATTATCATAAATAACCTTAATATCATCAACGTGTATATTAAAATCAATATCATCACCATATACATTTATAATATTATAAGGTGGAGCTGATTTATAGTTTACCTTATTATAGTCTATTTCTGGATGCGCAAAAAACTCATTAAAAGGGAAATCCCTCACCTCTATTAATACCTCTTCTTCATCTTTTATCTGCATAAATTTAAAATTTAATTTATTATCTTTTTTTATAATTTCTCCATTTTTGATATATGTTTTAGGTGCAGATAATATCATATAAATATGATAGTTAGTATTGTCTTCTATTTCATCTAACATCCAGACTGGTATCAATCTATTTTTACGAACATAAGTATTTAATCCAAATTCCGTCTGATATTTTCTTATTTTTTCATTCATAAAGAATCGCCCCTTTCCTTAATAAATACTTCGACATAAAAAGAGAAATTCCTTCAGTAATCGTTCGACAAATTATGACAATTAGTTTTGGTAATAAATACAAGTTTCTTTTCTAACTGTTTGCCATATAATATAATTAATACAATTTAAAATTTAATAGGAGTGATTTATATGTTCGTATTTAGCTGGAACATAGGATCAGGACGTAAGCTATGGCTGGTATTTTTTATAGTATCCATATCTTCTGTTTCAATTCCATGTTGTCTAGTTTATATTACTAGACACTAAGGCTGCTTTCCAAGGCCTTAGTCCAGCTAATAAGTAAAATATAAAAATAAGTAAAATATAAAAGGAATTTTAAAACACTCTAAATTTTCCATTTTTATACAATTTTATAATTTGCAATAGGCTCAAACACTACTTTCTAAAGTATAAAGTAAAATATAAAAGGTTTTTACAATTAATATCTGTTATGTACAACAAAGGATCTACAATAACAGTAAGCCCTTTGCTAATTCGATAAAATAAAGGAGGCATCACTTCCAGATATCTACATCTTTACTTACTATCATATTAACATATTTCCTTCTGTTTCATCCAATCTAAATAGACCAGTTTTACTTTTATCCTGATTTCATCCAATGATCACCATCTACTTATTTGAGTTGTTTTATTTGTGTGTTTTTTTGAAAGAAAAAAGAGCTTGGTGAACTGACCTTTATCAAGTAGACAATCTAATTTTTAATTAATTAGACTGTCTACTTTGGAAGTATCATATCATGGTGGCTCTTAATTTGACAGCTCAAAGTTGAGTCGTGAAAATTCTCTTTCTTTCATCTGTATAATGTTGTAGATACCCCAAAAAAATCTTTTATATTTCCACTATTCTCAATAAATAAAGCTCCACCATTTATGTCATTAACTATTACTAAAAATTTGCTTTTAACATTAGGAAAAATAAAAAACCTCTTATATGTTTCTTTCCAGTGGTATATTTTTAATATTTCACAATCTTCATAATATGCTCCTTTTGGAATATTTAAACTTCCAGCTTTTCCATTAACATCATTTACTTCATCTATTATTTCTTTTGCGGAGCTTAGCATTTCCATTTCTGGAGAAATCCCTCCTATATCAAAAAAATCAAACACACCTACAGATTGTGATATTCTAGCAAACCCATTATATTCATACTCTTCGGAATAATTAATAGGATTGCCTCCAAACATATTAGTTTTCGAAATTTCCATTGTAATTTTTTTAGAGATGAAAAATAATACTAATAATATGACTATTAACACTGTTATAAACTTAATTTTATTTCTCTCAAAAAAATAAAACATAATTTAGCCCCCTTTCCCTCTGTTTATTCTACAAGAAAGGAGAAAACCCTTCAATAATCGTTCGACATTTTATGACAATCATTATTTCCATATTTTGGTCTATAGATTGATTTAGCTACATAAGTTACTATATAGATAATTGAATATAAAAAGAAAGGATTGAATAATAGTGAAAAAGATACTTCGTTTCACAATCTTTATCGCTATTATCATACTTTTATTATTTTTGTTTCCTATTAAAGTATGCTAATAGCTATGAGGGATTCCTAGAAAACCTAGGCACCCTTATAGCTAATAAATAAAATATAAAAAGTAGTGGCGGTGGTCACTACTTTTTTATTCTTACCAATTAAATACCTTGTAAGTATTTAGAATAATAGATTCCTTATTAACAAAATATGAATTATACCTCTATTATTTAATCTGCTTCATCTTACCCTTATCCCTCCTATAACTTCTCTCCTGCATACATTCCTTTACAGAATCATAAGCTCCTGTGACTATAATTTTCCTATGTTTTCCATGATAAGGACAAGTTATGTATTTAGATTCATTCTCATTATACTTTACTTCACTGGCAAGAAGAATGAAACTTCTATTGCAATTTAAACATTTATAAACTATATACTCTTTTGAATCTATCTTCTCACCTCATTGTTTTATTATCATTTATGGGTATATCTATTTAGATTATAATTTTGCATAATAAAAATCCCACTAGTGGGACAAGTGAGATTTAGTGTAAATCCTTATTTAATTTTATAAGACATATGATTTGGAAAATTTGTATATATTCTACATTTTTTCCACAATACCATCTTACTATAAAGTTTTCATACATTCAATGGCACGTTTTATGCGCGAATTATGCAAAATTAATTTTGATTACATTATTTCTTTTATGCTTTCTGGAAATAATATGGTTTTTATGGAGTTCATAAGTCTATTTCTATTTCTTGTTATTGTTGATTGATCCTTTTCTAATATCTCTGCTATTTCTTCATCTGTTTTTGCTTCTTGCTTCAAATATTTTAATTCTATTATTTCAAAGTATTTATCACCTCTTACTTTATCTAATGCATTATCTATTCTTGCTATATCTCTTTCAGTTTCTGTTTTTTCAACTTTATATTTTTCTATTAATTCTATATATCTATCTCCAGCACTTACATTTCCACCTGATGTACTATAGAATACTATTGATTTGGACTTTCCAGGCAATCCATTTTCCTCTATATATTTTATATCTTCTTCTTTTTGCTTTACTGCTAACTTTAATTTTTCATAATTATATAATACTATTTCTGTCTTTTTATAAAAATTCATATCGATTTTAATCATTCTTTGTTTCTTTAATGATTCTACAACTTCCCTAGCTGTTTTTTCCGATGTTTTCTTTATACAAATTTCTATTTCTTTTTTCAGCTGCATAGTTCTACTCCCCTTTCCTAATAGCATTCATCTGATCTGTTACTATTCCAATCTCTACTTTAATTGCTCTTAGTCTTTCATATGTAGAGTCATATAAAGACTCTGCTGAATCTCTATTAAATTTACATTTGGCTACAATCTCATTTCCTCTAGAAACGTCACTATTTAATGTAGCTGGCAATCCTCTATCCTTATTTAAAAGAATTTCTTTTGCTAATGCTACTCTATATAGATACTCTGCCTTTGCTTTTGTATATCCTACTTTGTTAAGCTCTGTTATTGTATTGTTTAAATCTTTCCTTAGTCTTTCTATTTCTCCTATAAGTTCCTGCATATCCTCCCTCCTTGGTTGACGAAAATCTTATGTTTTCTCCATTTAGTTGACATCATTATTCCTATTCAAAAAAGAAAAACCCAAGGATTTTATTTCCTTGGGCTTCTAGAGCCTCTACTTATTTAATTTAGTGAATATTTTTCTTATCATATTCAGTGATATATTAATCTTTAATTCTATTGTGCTCTCTTAATTCTGAATAATAAAAGAAGCAATCATTTTTACAAGTTAACTTATCTACATAGGTAAATTCTCCATCATAACACCCATTATGGACACCTTTTTTTATAAGTTTTCCCCAACATTTAAGGCATTCATTTTTAATAGTGTAATCAGTAGCTACTCCATATCCACAAGGTATCCTTACATCAATTTTTTCTATTTCTCTGTTTCTGTTTTCCATTGCAACTTTAAGCCCAATTGCTATACCTTCATCAACAGCATCAGCCCAATCTACTTGAGCACAATCATCTTCAAAACTTATTATTCTAACCATTACTATTCTCCTTTCTTACTTCACATAAATAACATATTGTGCCATTTTACATAAATATACATATACTACTTATGAGGTGATATAAATGTCAAGTTCTTCAAATATATGCCCTGATACCCTAGTACTTATAAGCTCTTTATTTTCTATTTTAATTTCACAAGATTTAACTAGTGATGAACTTAATGTTTTAGGCAATGTTTTTACACAAATTGGTGCTAGTTTACTTACTAAAGCTGCACAACAACAAAGTTTACAATCTAAAGAAGAACTTAAAAAACAAATATCTGATATGGAAAAACAAATTGAAAATTTAAAACGTCAACTATGTTAAGTGTTCTTTTCTTTAGTATCATAAGTATTCTTAGTCTTACATCTAGGACATATGGTTTCGCCTTTTCCCTCTGCTTCAAGAAGTAATTTGCCACATTTAATACATCTAATTTTCTTCATATTCATCTCCTACCTTTAGCTCACCATCTCATATAGTTTTTTCTTTACTTTCCTTGGAATAATGTCCTCTACTCTATAGGTACATTTGCTTTTATGCCTTTTACTTTTATACGTTTTGTTTTCGTGGTTTTTGTAACTTTTATTCTCATATATAAGTTTTATTGTGTCTTCATGTTCTTTATATTCTTCCATGGCTAGCTCTTTGTATTGTTCTGAAATATCTTTATCTCCATTGACTTGCCTAATAATGCTTCTAAAGCATAATTGTATTAGCTTGTCCAAGGTTATCCCTCCTATAAAGCCTTTTTATCTTTTCCATCCACTTTACTATATTCATGAAAATTAAATACATTGAGTTGCTTGGCTAATGGTGTAATTTACCTGCATCATGTAGGTTTGTATATATAAAGTGATATCCTCCTGAGAATTCTTTTTCTAGTATTATTTCTCCTGTGTTATCATCTGTTATTCTTAATTTCTTCACTTTCTATCCCCTCCAGGTAGTCTAGCATTATGCCGTCTCTAGACCTTAGTTTTTTACAGTTACATTCAAATTCGTTAAAGGCTATGCTTCCAAATCCTCTTTTCCCTCTATTTTCTTGATACTGCTTCCAGTACCAGCTTATAGTTAACCAATCTAGCCTATATACTGCATCTAGCTTGGTGAAATGGATTAAAAGGAAAGCTAGTCCTCCATGGTTGTACCAGTTTTTCATAAATTCAATCTGATGGTCCTGTATATTGCTAAGAGGAAATCTATTTTCTTCTTTGGTTTCTTTTGCATCAAAGGCTATTGGTACTCCTTCATATACTCCAATATAATCTAGTGTGCTTTTTTCTTCGTAGTAAGCTGATGTTATTTGTTTTCCTCTTCTAATAGGTTTCATTGGTGTAGGTATTTTCTGTACTAATGCTATTCCTTTTCTTTGATAAACTTTATTTGATATATTTATTATTTTTTCAAATGCATCTCCTTTGTGATATCCCATAAATACACTCCTTATTTTAAAATACTATTTGCTATATATTCTTTAAGTAATGTGCCTTTAATTAGTTTTTTCCATAGTTTTAGTTTCTTCATTACTAACCTTTTCATTGCTGATCATCTCCTTAGCCTTATCTATAGCTTTCTTATATGTCCATGCTGGGTTTTCTCTTAGTAATCTTGCTGCTTCTTCTGATATTGTTATTATTTGAGTTTTATTCACTTTATCACTCCTCTATAAATAATAATTAACACTTTATCAATGCTCTTCATATATTGTTACTAGGTTATTTACTTAGACCAAATACTAAATAGGAGGTATTTGTATGGTTGGTTTATTAGGTGGCAAAGATTGTGATAATAATAATTCTTTACTATTCTTTTTCTTGCTTTTAGTGGTTATTTTCTGTAACTGTGATGGTTTCTTTGGCGGAAGATGTTAGTCTCTACATTAATCGAGGTTTATCCTCGATTTTTGTTTTTCTTATTTATAGAGCTTCGTTCTGCTTTTTTAGTCTTTCAGAGTATTCTCTTCTTTTTCTCTCTGCTATATCATCTAATTGTTCAGCTGTGTATTTTTCAGTTCTTCCTTCAAAGTTATGAAACTTGGTCTTTTTTGCTTGAACTCTTTTCTTATTATAGTTTTTGTTAGTTGGTATTTTATCTTTTACTTCATCTTTTTTTGCATGTAAAAGCCTCCATCTTTCTTCAAAAATAGAGTCAAAATAACTAAATGAATTTATTTCAAGTTTTCCATATCTGCTTATATAATCTTGTTTAGCTTTTTCCATTACAGATATGATGAAGTCTACATCTTTGTATTTTTCATAGGTATTAGTTATATTAACTAAATCAGTACCTCCACAGACTGCTTTTCCCCTAATTTCACGTTTGTAGTAATTTTCTATTCTTTGTAAATCTTTAATTCTCTTTTCATCATCTTTATCTTGTTGTACAGAGTCGGCATCTGTATCGGCGACAAGATTATTTTTTGGGGACTCCATTTCCCCTATAGCAGTAGTAGTAATTTCTTTACTACTTTCTTTAAGAGACCCCTCTATCCTTGTGTTTTCAATATCTAAAGGCATGACAACCCTTGTCCTTTTGTTCAAGGGTTGTCTTGTCTTTTCGTTCAACCCTTGTCTGTTCGGATAACCCCTGTCTTTTTGTTCAAGGTCAGATTCTACATATAGCTTATTTACTATATTTTCTACTAACCCTTGTCTGTTCAGACAACCCTTGTCCCATTCTTCAACCCTTGTATTTATTTCATACTCTGGTGTTTTACCTGGAGAGTAATTATTTCTCCTTATTACTCCCCAAGATATTAATTGTTTTATCTGCTTTGACATATATGTTTCAGAACTATCACAGGCTAAAGCAAATTCATTTAAAGTTATTTCATCCGACTTTTTCCTCCATGAATAGGTCCTTCTAATAATAAATAGACATATACTCATTTGTTTCCCATTTAACTTGGATATTGAAAGAGCTTCAAGTAATAAATTTGCCACTCTTCCATATCCATCATCTAATTCAGCTTTTAATATCTCTTTATCATTAGGCATTTAATCACCTAGCTTTCACAATTCAATTATCTTCGTTATTTGTTCCTCTTTTACTTCTAGGAACTATATGATCTATACTTAATTGACCTTGAACTAATCTCTTTCCACAATATCTGCATCGAAAATTATCTCTTTTATAAATTCTTAACCTTTTTTCTTTACTAATCCAACTACTCAATCTATCACCTTCTTTTATAGCCAAGGGGGATTGCTCCCCCTAATCTAAAATGGTATATCTTCACTATCAACAAATGGGTTGTCCATAAATTCAAGTGGTATATCATCGTGTATTTCACCAGTTTCATTGTTTACTTTTCCTTTTGCTTCTTCTTTAGAGTTCAGCAACATTACTGCAGCTTTTTTTACCACTTCATCTCTTGCATTGTCTTTTAACCACTCTATATATCCTCTATCTATAGCAAGAATTTCCCCTAGTGTTTTCCCACCATTCTTGCCATACTTACCAAAATTAATTTTTATGTTTTCTGCATCATTTTGGTTCATTGTTTCAATTCTCTCATTATTATTAAATTGAGCCATATCCTCCAAGTCCTGAGTGAATATATTGGATAGGCTTCCTACTGTAAGAGCTGCATCTACTTGTGCTCTTTTCTTGGCCATTTTAAGACATGTGTTTCCTAACATATATTTATCTTGCTTATCACCCTCATACTTTTTCTCTTTGCTATTACAGTGCCCCAGTCCTTCCGTTATGACTTGTCCAGCTTTAGTCAATACACATCTAACTGTATAAGCAAAGAACCCATCTTCATAATTTTGTATCTTTTCTATAATTTCATATTCACTGGCTAGTCCTAAAAGCATTAATATCTTTTCTGCTCCTGGTTTTAATAGGCTTGGCTTACTGGATCCATGGAAAGCTGCTCCATAGTCATGTCCTTCTGATAAAGCACCTTGAACTATTTTTTGAAATTGTTGTATTTTCTCCATAGAATTTTGAACTCTATCTAGCTTTAATCCATCTATAATCATCATTGTATTAACTTCTTGAATCATCATCTCATTTGACATGTTTATTCCTCCTCAAATAACTTTCTAAATCGCTCTAACAATGTTCTTAGTTCATCATCTGACATCTTTTCATAATTAGGACCATGTCCTGGTGCAAATCCATAATTACATAGTTCCATTAAAAGTTCTTCTCTATCCATATCATTCACGTGCATATCTATTATTTTTCCTCCTCTTTCGGTGTATGATCCACAACCATCTTTGTTTTATTAACTTCAATTATCATTAAAACTTTTCCACATAGACAATAGAATAACTCATACTTTTTAGTTGTTACTGGTCTTTTACATTTAGGACAGTTCATTATGAACACTTCCTTTTAAGTTCATCTACAAAGTTAATTTGTCCTTCTATTTCTTCCATTACTTCATTAAATTTCTGAACTTCATCACGCTTTTTCTCTTCTGCTTTTATTTTTTTATAACAACCAGAACCGTATCCTCTTTCAACCGATTCTTTATTTTTTAAAGCCCTTCCGCATCTTAAACAAAAATCTGCCATTTAAATTTCCTCCAATCTATGGTATAATTTATTTATTAAATATTTTTTTAGTGTACTGAGCTTTTCAAGTTGCCGCTTGATAGCTCTTCTTTTTTGTCTACTAAAACTACACAAGCTATTCCATTGATGTCTGCAAAACATTTCACTTATATTCCTCCAAAAACATCAAATTTATAATTTTCGAGTTCTTTTCTTATTTCAAGCCATTTATCTTTTGCAGGTGCATTTAGATTATTATGATTGTCTATTAATTCTTTTTCTTTTATAGTTTCTGTATGACTGGTTTTATGGCAATTAATATAGAACTGATTTTCATCTGGATAATATACAAAGTCATGCTCAAACCTCATATTGGGTACCCTTGGTGTGCTAAAAACATAAGCCATATTTCCATAGTATTTTTTTAATTCAAATCCTAACTGCATCAATTTTTCAGTTATTTTCATTTAGCCAACCTCCTTATTTTTCTGGCATTTCAAATGTTTCTCTATATCCATTTTTATAATCATTTAGATGGTCTTGTATTTCATCTAATACTTCCATTGCTCTTTTTCGTATTCTCCTAAAATCCAATTTCTACACATGACTTTTTTATCTTCTACATCAAGCAAACTAACGTCTACTAATCCCGTTCTGCTTTGGTTTCTAATCCACATAGTTAACTCCCCTTTCAACTATTTCATTAATTTTATTGATTATTGTTCTACATAAGTATCTTGATTGCTTGTATTTTAAAATTTCATCTTCAGTTATCTGTGATGATTCAGTTAAATCGTGTTGTCTTATAATAATGTCTCTATCTTTTATCCTTTCTTTAAGTCCTGCTATAATTTCCTCCAATTCTTCATCCTCAAAATCAAATACTTTCTCAGGATGATATTTTTTTAAAGTTACTGTTCCATCTTTTGAATTAGTAGAAACCTCTAAAGGATCTCCTTCTCTAATTCTTAGAGTTCTTCTAATCTCTTTAGGAATTACAACTCTACCTAATTCATCTACTCTTCTAACTATTCCTGTGTGTTCCACTGTTACACCTCCTCCCTACACCAATCAGAATAAATTGGATATAATTCAAGCTTTTCTCCTTCATCCTCATATTCAACAGTTCCAAAGCCTTCTTCTCCTTCAAAGCTAACTTCTTTTCCATCTATCAAATCCACATGATGACTTAGTACCTTCTGTATCTTTTTAGGTGCATGTCTTTTAAAAAGCTTTTTATCAAATATTATTTTCAAGCCTGTCCCTCCTATCACTAAAAACTTATATTTGTAGTTTCATACCAAAGCCTTAAGGATTTCCAAGTTGGTTCAATACCATTCCTTAGACATTTTTGTACATAATACTTTAGGTATTTAATATTCATTGTTAGACCTCCTATATACTTTTTAGTAATACGTTTTTAATGCTTTCTATTACCTGATCCTTAGTTTTAATTACTTCTAATAATTGTTCCTTTTCTGCTTCAAGTTGAAGTTCCCTTGTGGTCTTTCCTAGATTCCTAACATTCATATAATCTTCTAAGTGAGCCTGGGTAAATCTAGCCTCATTACCTACATAAAAGCAATTTAATCTTTTTCTTTTTATTTCTCTTCTGATGGTTTCATCAGACGCACCAAATATTTCTGCTAAATCTTTTGTAGTGTAGATTTTAACTTCCGATTCCAACCCTTTTAATCCCTTCCCCACGCTTCTCACCTCCTCTCATCTTCCTATCTCATATTTAATTATGATTTTTCGTATTTACTTATTAAGATTGTCCCACTATTCTCCTTATGGTATAATTTGGTTAAATACACTGGTTTAATATAATACTAGTTTTTCAATTATATAATTGCTAAAGAAGGTGATTTCTATTGGTCTAATAACTTATTTAAACAGCAGTGCCTTATTCACTTTTATAGTCTCTGCCACTGGGCTTATTGGCTTCATTATGACTATTTTTGTAGCCATTAAAACTAAAGATATAGATACAAGATTGTCACAGATTGAAGCTGCTAAAAGTTATAATGAAAACAAGGTCAGATATCGTGAAAAATTTAAAGGTCATAAAGCATCCATTGATAATTCTGGTAAAAGCAGAGGTTTAGTCACTGACATATTAGCCGACTTCCATTCTTTTCAAAAACAATATGATGAAATCTTGTCTTATCCAGAGAAACTCAAAATTAATTTTGTAATAATAAGGTATCTACAAAAAAATTATTATAAATTAGATTCATATAAAATAAGTCAACATTTAGCCTATATCATAGGTAGATTATCAAAGGAGGAAAAAGTCCAATGAATAATGAAAAATTAACTTTACAATTTATCAAAACTTTAACTGATAAAACTCTTAAAAATGAAATCTCTTGGGAATATCTTGACCTTGAGGATAAACATCAACTTGCATATAATTTAGACTTAGCAGATGAACATCCATTCACTCCTCACGAATATATATATGCTTTCAACAGGGATGAAAGTTTTAGTTTTACTTCAGATGATCAAAATATAAATGTAGTTATCTACTGCTCATCGGATGATGATTATCCAACTTTAAAAATTGTTCCTTTTACCTTTAGGAATATACTCACCGTTGATGAATCTGTATACCTTTCTGCATTAGTTGAATTGTTAAATGCTATTAAAAAACAATTTCCAAATCCTTATGACTTTATGGATACTTTTATTAAGAATTAGATATAAATGACTTCATAAACTCTTCTGGAGTTTCACACTTCTTTGGCTCTGGAGTACTTGGTTCAGTTTTACCTACCTTTCTTTTAAGCATATTTATTTCTGAAACAAGTACTCCAAAAGCTTTATTTGTTACTTCTCTATACTCTTCTAGCTCTCTCACTCGCTTAAATATATTTATTTTTTTTAACATCTTAACACCCCCATTATTAACATATGAATTCCGATAATGCATGTTTTCTTTTTTAATCTCACCTCCTCTAATTTGCTTCATTGTCTTTCCCCCAACATTTTCCTATAATATAAGTACAGGCTCTGCCAAGCCAAGTATTTATGAGAGGAGAAATTATATGGTAAATCTAACCAGAGATGCCGATAAACTTTTATGTTGCATATATAAGCAATATTTAGAAAGAAGAAAATCTGGCTATTTAAAACCTCAAGCTAAAAGATTCGAAAAAAATTTTTATACTGAGGATAAAAATATATCTTCATGGAACTGCACAGATGTTTCTGATACATTGTTGGAACTCGGTAGAACAAAATATATTCGTCTTTATATTGGTGCTGATTTTGATTTAGAAGATTCTGCCATTGTCTACATGGAAAATCGTTTTAAAAATGGTCTTATTGAAGTTGTAGACTTCATTTCTAAGCTAATTCCTTAAAGCTCTTCCATCGGGATAAAACTTATTTTTATAATTGATTTCCCATACGCCATTCTTAAAAACAATTACTAACTCATGACATTTATCTGAGAATGGCGTTCCATTTATTTTATATACCTTGTTGGGAATATCAATTTCTATGGTTTCTAGCTTTTCCACTCCTCTCTCACCTCCTCTCAATTGATAGGTTGTTTGTTTCATTCCATAACATTTGTAGTATTAATGAGTTTTTACTTATGCCAAGCTTGTCTGATTTCTTACTTAATTCTTCATCTAGTTTTATTGGTATTCTTAAAGTTAATCTTTTCTTTGCCGTCATATTTGCGTCACCTCTTTTTGTTTTATAATATCATGCCGTCACTTTTGCGTCAATAGCTTTTTACAAATTATTTTCATGGTATACTTATGACATCACAATGACTCTATAAAGGAGGTATATTTAATGTCTGCAAACTTGCCTAGGTATACATTGAGAATTCCAAAAGAACTACTAGATAAAATCAAATATGTTGCTGAATTTCAAGGTCGATCAGCTAATAAAGAAATCGAGCAAATCATAAAAAAGCATGTTGAAAACTTTGAAAAAGCTCATGGTGAAATCAATATTGAATAATTTTAACTCTTTGGCTAATGATTGATAGAATATATCTATTTAACGATATATCTTCAAGATTAGCCTTTGTTTTTATTTCATCTAATAATGGAACAGGAATAGTCAAAGTAAACTTTTTATATAAATTATTTGCTTTTATTTCTTCCACCCCTCTCACCTCCTCTCAATTGATACCTTTTAAATTATTAACTCTTATTTACCTTATTTGATTTGCTAAATTAGCAAACTAATTTGTAAAAAAATTTTCTATTTGACAATCTAATACCTTAGCTAATTTGGGCAACATATCTGCTTTAAATGAATAATCACCTTCCTCATATTTTAAATACGTAGATGCATTCTTGAATCCTAATTCCTTAGCTACTTCTTGCAAAGTTAAATTGTTTTCTATTCTTTTATTTTTTATATATTCATGATTTAATCTTTTCAATAATTTCACCTCTCTTTTTGTTTTCTATTTTAGCAATCCTTTTACAATCATTATATATTGCTATTTTAGAAAAGTCAATGCTTTATTTTCTATTTTAACAAAATTGTTTATTTCTATTATGGAAAAGTGTATAATTGAATTGTTGCTATAATAGAAATATAAAGGAGGCATCTGTATGAGCATTAGTAACAGAATTAAAACTCTAAGAGAAGAAAAAGATATTAACCAGAGAGATTTTGCTGATATGATTCAAATAAACAACAGTGTATTGAGTAGAATTGAATCTGGGGAAAGACCAGTTAGGGATGATGAGATTGTTAGAATAGCGGAAGCATTAGGAGTATCTACAGACTACCTTCTAGGCAGAACAGATATAAAAAACCCAGAAGATAAAATCAAAAACTTAGACAAATTAGCACATAAAGAAATAAATTCAGTAGAAGATGCACTAGAAATTATAGAATCACAAGAAGGCTTAATGTTAAAAGGCGAAATGTTAACAGATGAAGATAAATTACTGCTAGCCAATGCTCTCCAGCTAGGCATGAAATATGTTTTAGATAAAAAACAAAAGGAGAAGAAATAAAAAATCCTTTGTTGACAGGGGAGGAATACATATGTGCCAAGATATAATAGAAATTAAAGATGGTTTATTAGAACTATATAATACTAGAAACCCTTTTGAACTTTGTAGATGCCTTGATATAAAAATTATAGAAACAAACTTAGGTAATAATATATTAGGGTTCTTTCAAAGAATAATGGAAGAAGAAATAATATACTTAAATAATAATATAGATAATTATAATGAAAAGAAATATGTATGTTTCCATGAATTAGGACATGTTGTTTGCCATCCTGAACTATCTATATGTTTTTTAGAAAAAACTTTGTACATAACTGATAGATATGAAAATCAAGCAGATATATTTGCTGCATATTTTTTAATTCCAGATGATGATAAGATAGATATCTGCGAAATAGAAAATATGACAACTAAACAATTAAGTTCATATTTCAAAGTTCCAGAGAGATTAATTGAATTGAGATTTGAACAACGATGTTTAGAGCCAATCAAGGCTCTTTAATATAAAGCTAATAAAGAACATAGGTTTTTGAAAGGAGGTGAAAATATAATGGCCATAAGAGAAATAGAAGGTGGTTATTATGTAGAAGTGTTTTTAGGTGCAGATCCCGTCACTGGTAAAAAAATAAGAAAAACAAAAACTTTTAAACCTAAGAGCAGAGAAAATTTAAAATTAGCTAAGGCCTGGGAAGTAAAGATTCAAGAGCAATATATGAATGGTGAACTAACTGCCAAAGGAAATACTTTACTAAATGACTTCTTAGATGATTGGTTTACAACCTTTATTGAGGGCAAGAAAGCCTATAATACAGAAAGACGATACAAAGTATTTGTTGACTGTATAAAAACTCACCTAGGACAAGTTAAACTTAATAAATTGAAAACTAAAATGGTTGATGAGTTTTATAACAAAATGTCTAAGGAAATGATTACGCTTAAAAATGGAACTACTCAAAGAAGGTATGCAAATGGTACAATTCTTAAAACTCATAAAATGTTTAAGTTGGCCATAGATCAGGCTGTAAAATGGGAAATGATTTCTAAAAATGTTGTATCCTTAGCTAGTCCACCTGTAGATGACAAAAGAAAGATACAACATTGGAGCATAGAACTCATTGAAGAATTTCTTAAATATATAAAAGATACAACCACTTATCTGCCTGCGTTTATTGCGTTTCATACTGGATTAAGAGAAGGTGAAGTTTCAGCTCTAAGATGGGAAGATATCAATCTAAAAGAAGGCTATATAATGGTGAATCACAACATGGTTGAAAAGAAAGGCGAAGGTTTAGTATTAGAAGATACTAAAACCCCTGCTAGTGAGGCTAAAGTAGCTTTAACTAAGGAACTAACGTCTGTCCTTAAATCTGTCCTGAAAGAGCAAAAGAAACATAAATTAAAAACAAAAATAGAAGTAGAATATGTTTGCAGATGGGAAGATGGTAGACCTTTAAGACCTACTTATATATCAAAATCTTTTACAAAGTTTGCAAAACAATTTTCAGAACAGAAGGGAATAGACAAAATTACTTTTCACGGCCTCAGGCACTCCCACGCAACGATTTTATATTCAATAGGAGCTAATAGCCAAGAAATATCTAAAAGGCTAAGACACTCAAGAGTATCAACTACAGACGATATCTACATCCATGTTACAGAAGAAATAAAAAAATCTACTGCTGAGCTATTCGACAAAGCAGTAGAACAATCAAAATAATCTTTATATAAATAAATTCCCTGGTCAGAGGGAGTTTATTTTTTTAGGACAGATATTTCCCCTTAGGACAGAAATAGGACAGATTTGATTTTTTCTCAATCTGTCCTAACCCTTATAAACGTGTATTTATCTGGAGGCGCCACCCAGATTTGAACTGGGGAGTAAAGGTTTTGCAGACCTCTGCCTTACCGCTTGGCTATGGCGCCAAATACATAGCCCTAAAATTACTTAGGGCTCGCTTGGAGCGGAAAACGAGATTCGAACTCGCGACCCTCGCCTTGGCAAGGCGATGCT
>NZ_DAMCHJ010000017.1:0-53378 GCF_032104385.1 Tissierella sp. | reverse complement strand
ATACTCTCTTTTCCAAGAGTTGTCAACTGTTTTTTTGAACTTTTTTAAGTCTTTAATTTTCCATTAAATAACTTTAAAGTTTGAACACTGACAATTTATAACTATACACGGTTTTTATCTTTTTGTCAATAATTATTTTCTCTTTAATTTAGTAATGTATATTAATTAAATTAATAATAGAAGTTTGTTTTATAGATATTTTATATTGTAATTTTTTTTATATCTTTGTTAGAATAGTTGTAGATTTATATATATTATTTGTTACAATAGAGTTGGAGTAATAATTCAAATGAGGTGATGGAATGGATTTTAGGCAATTAGAAACATTTGTTGAAGTCGCAAAATTAAAAAGTTTTTCCAAGGCAGCTGAGAAACTTTTTATTACTCAACCTACTGTGACTAATCATATTCAAAACTTAGAAAAAGAACTTGGTACCCTATTAATAAATAGATTTGGAAAGAAAATCACATTGACGGATGCAGGTAATCTATTATATAAGTACGCTATAAATATATTAAATTCTTGTGAAATGGCAAAGTTTGATTTGGCTTCCTATCAAGGTAAGATACAGGGACACTTACATATCTATTCAAGTTCTGTTCCTAGAAAGTACTTACTTCCTACTATAATTAAAAATTTCTTAAATAATTATCCTGATGTATCCTTTACTGTAGGAGATAAAGACTCTAAAAAAGTTATAAGAGGAATTTTAGACGGTGAAACAGACTTTGGTATTCTAGGTGCTAAGTTTCCTTCAAATAATCTTAGATATATTGACTTAATGGAGGACAGATTAGTATTAGTCACTCCTAATTCCCCTGATTTTCCTGGTGAAAATTTTTCTTTTATTAGCAAAGATATATTATTCAGAGAAAAAATCATATTTAGGGAAGAGGGTTCTGGCACTAGATCCTTAGTTGAGAGCATATTGGAAAGAGCTAAGTTTCCCATAAACAAGCTAAATATAGCCGCTTATGTTGAAGACACAGAAGCAATTAAAGAGTTAGTTTCTCTTGGTATAGGTATTAGCTTTTTATCAGAAAAGGCTGTACAAGATGATTTAACACTTAAAAAATATAAAGTTTTCTACGTTGAAGATTTAGATTTTATTAGAAAGTTCTATTTTGCCTTCCATAAAAATAGACAGTTATCCCCCCTTAGCGAAGCTTTTAAAAACTATATATTAGAATTTGTAAAAGACCAGAAGAAATAATTCATCTGGTCTTTATAATTTTTTTATATTATTTTTATATGCAAATATTGCAGCCTGAACTCTATCATTTAAATCAAGTTTTTTAAAGATATTGGATACATGATTTTTTACAGTTTTTTCACTTATGTATAGACTATCAGCAATATCTTTATTATTTAAGCCTTCAGCTATTAAAATAAGTATTTCATACTCTCTTTTTGTAAGTGAATTGATTTTATCAATACTAGTATTAAAATATTCATCATAATTTGTTGATTTACTTACCAGTTCAGCAACGCTTGATTGGATATAATTTTCACCCTTTGCAACGCTATGAATTCCCCTAATTAAACTATCTGCACTTGAATCTTTTAACATATATCCATTTGCACCTAATTTTAATGTCTTTAAAATATATTCCTTATCCTCATGTATAGTTAAAATAATAATTTTTGATTTTATGCCCATATCTTTAAATTTCTTCAAAGCTTCGATCCCATTTAGCTTAGGCATATTTATATCTAATAATATTATATCTGGATTTAATTCCATAGCCATGATAAAAGCTTCCTCACCATTACCAGCTTGTCCGATAACAGTTATATCCTTTTCTAATTCTAATATTTGTTTTATTCCTTCTCTTATTAATGCATGATCATCTGCAATTATAACACTGATAATTTTTTCCTTCATTAATCTAGTCCTCCCCATTTAAAGGTATGAATAAACTTATTTTAGTCCCTAAATTTAAAGAAGATATTATGTGGAGGCTTCCATTTAGCAATTCTACCCTCTCTTTTATATTCATTAATCCAAATCCACTTGACATTAAATTAGATCCTTCTTTATAATTTTCCATATTAAATCCTATTCCATCATCTTTAATAGACAAATTAACTTTAGAAAGAGATTTTTCAATTATAATGACAGCGGACTTTGCTTTTGCATGCTTTCTAATATTGCTTAAAGATTCTTGAATAATTCTAAAAATGGCTATTTGTATAACTGACTCCAAGTCATTAAATTTTCCACATGTCTTAAGAACTACTTTTATTGCAGTATCTTCTTCAAATATAGATATATATCTTTCTAATGTGGGAATAAGTCCAAGATCATCTAAAGACATGGGTCTTAAATCATATATTATCTTTCTAACATCCTTTAAAGTCCATCTAATTACTTCTTTTAAGCTATGAATTTCATTTTTAGCTCTATCTTTATCTATATCTAATAATTTCTCACATAACTCAGCCTTTACTATAACATTTGCTAAGGATTGGGCTGGTCCATCATGAATATCTCTGGCTAACCTACTTCTTTCCTCTTCTTGTGCTTCTATAATCTTAATATTCATATAATGTTTTTTACTTAATTCATCTACAGTTACTGCAATATTTCCCGCATTTCCCATTAGGTATTCCACTGCAACAGTAATTTGTTTATTAATATTTTCCGCTTTTTTATATACTTCATAAGAATTTTTCAATCTAATTTCAATTTCTTTTCTTCTCTCTATTAGATTTTTTTCTTCTTCTCTTTTCAGCAAAAGTTCAATTCTAATTCCATTAGCCAAATCATAAGCATCCTTAATATCGCTTTCATTAAACAGCTGAAAATTCTTGCTTTTATGAGATAAATTTACACGACTTTTTTTATCAAGTCCTTCTAATCTTTCCACTTGTGCAAATACTTCTTTAATCTTAGTTTGAAGGGACTTAAGCTCATCTTCTAATCTCTTGCATTCTAATCTTGAATGATTTACTATTTCAAATATCTCATCTTTAGTACCATTTATAGAATCAATAGTAGCTTCCAATATTTCATTCAATCTTTTAATGCTCATTTGCTTTGATTCCATAATGCACTAAACCTCTAATTTTTGTATTTCTTCTATCTCATCTGCTGATAAAATCTTTTTAAGATCTATCAAAATTAAAAGTCTTTTTTCATCTAACTTTCCCACACCTGTTATATATTTCTTATCCACTCCACTGATAAATGAAGGTGCAGGGTCTATCTGCTCATCATTCACTCTAAGGGTTTGAGAAGCTTCATCCACTATAAATCCAATTTCTTTTTCATCTAAATTAATAACTATAATTCTAGTGTCTTTTGTCACCTCAAATTCTCCCAATGCTAATCTCTTCTTTAAATTAATAATGGGTATGACATTCCCCCTATAATTTATAACACCTTCGATAAATGATGGTGTATTAGGTAAAGAAATAGATTCTTCATAAGAACTGATTTCCTTTACATTCATTATATCAATACCAAATTCACCTTTACCCAATTTAAAAACCACATATTGATTTTCAGCCACTGATTATACCTCCTTTTGTTTTAATTTAATCTACTTAAATCATACCTCCACTATTATCTATCATATACTTTTTTATCCAAAGAGTCTATATTTTTCATAGTATTTCAGTAATGATTTTAGAATTGAATTTAAGTAAAAAGACTTTTAGATTATAATTATAATCTAAAAGTCTAAATTAATTTAAATATTAATCTTATTGTCCCTATATACAGTTTTACCTTTTTTTACTACTGTATCTACATGATTTACTCCAAAATGATATAGAATGTATTCCAAATTTGGAGCATCAAAAATTACTATATCTCCTTGCTTTCCTATTTCAAGACTACCGATTTCACTTTCTAGTCCTAATGCTGCAGCTCCATTAATAGTTACAGCCGTTATTACTTCTTCAGGAGTTAATTTCATAATTAATGATGCGAAACTCATTACAAGCTGTAAGTTTTCCGTTGGACAACTTCCAGGATTATAATCTGTAGATAAAGCCACTGGCACACCTCTTTCTATCATCTCTCTAGCCCTAGCAAACTTTCCAGTTTGCAAATTAAAACTAGTACCAGGAAGTAGGTTCGCTATAACACCTTTTTTTGCCATTTCTTCAATTCCAGTATCACTGGCTGCTATTAAGTGATCTGCTGTAATGCATCCTATTTCTGCTGCTAATTCAGCCCCACCTAATGGCTCAATTTCATCTGCATGAAGTTTAGGCTCCATACCATATTCCTTAGCAGCAAGCAATATTTGTCTAGATTGTTCTATGGTAAATACGCCTTCTTCACAAAATACATCACAGAACTTCGCTAGTTTTCTTTCAGCTACTTTAGGAAGCATATCATTAATAATAATGTCTACAAAATCATCTGGATTATTTTTATATTCTTTAGGTATAGCATGAGCTGCCATAAAAGTTGAAACGATATCAACTGAATGATCTGTATTTAGTTTATTAGCAACTTCCAATTGTTTTAACTCAGTGTCAAAGTCATCTATTCCATATCCGCTCTTAGCTTCAATTGTTGTTACTCCAAATCCAAGCATAGTATCTAAACTTTTCTTGGCTTTATTATATAATTGTTCAAATGTTGATTCTCTAGTTGATTTAACGGTAGAATGAATGCCTCCACCTGATGCCAGTATTTCTAAATATGGTACTCCTTTTAATTTCATCGCTAATTCATTTTCTCGAGAGCCTCCATGTACCAAGTGAGTATGTGAGTCAACTAAGCCAGGGGTTACTGTCTTACCATTACCATCTAAAAACACCGTATTTTCATCTATAATAATATTTGATGGTAATTCTCCCTCACCCACATAAATTATTTTTTCCCCATTCAAGGCTAGTATACCATTTTTTATTATACCTATATCCTTTAAAGAGTCCTTAATTCTAGGTTTATTGGCTCCCTTTAAGGTTATTAAATTGTCTATATTTTTAATCACCAATGTAGCTTTCATTTTATATCACCTTATTCCATCATTCTTTTTTCTAAGATTTGACTATGGTCAAAGTTCTCTACTCTTAAATAGTAGTCTGCTACATCGATCATGGCTGCCATAGGCAATAATCCTATTATTTCACTGCCTATAACGTTTACTCCATATCTTTTAGCTTCTCTTTCTATTGTATCAAATACTCTAAACAGTGGTGTTTTAGTATAGTCTACCATATTCATTGTAACTTGAACTATGCCTCTTTCCTTAATTTCTATGCCAAGTGCCTTACAATATTTGAATCCTCCGCTGCTTGCTCTTATGGACTTCGCAATATTTTTAGCTACATTAATATCATTTGTTCCCAAATTCACATTAAAGGCTACTAAAGGCATTCTTGCTCCTACTGCTGTAACTCCTGATTTCTCATTTAACTCCATTGGCCCAAAATCTGGAGCCCAATCTGCATCTTTTAATTTGTCGGCCATTCCCTCGTATTGTCCACGCCTTACATCAGCTAGATTTTCGCGACTTGGCGTTTGTGCAGATTTTTCATATAAATATACTGAAATATTAATCTCTTCTCCTATTCTCTTCCCTAATGTCTTTGACAGTTCAATGCATTCTTCCATTGTAACATCTGATATTGGAATAAGTGGTATAACATCAGTAGCACCCATTCTAGGATGTTCTCCTGTGTGGTCTCTCATATCTATTAACTCAGATGCTACCTTACATGCATTAAAAGCTGCTTGTATTACTTTTTCTGGTTCACCAATAAAAGTAACTACTGTACGATTATGATCCTTGTCCATAGAATAATCTAATAGCTTTACATCTTCAACTATTCTAATCTCTTCAACTATTTTCTCAATAATTCCTTTATCTCTTCCTTCACTGAAATTAGGTACACATTGAATAATTCTAGCCATTTTCATCCTCCTATAATTATTTTTTTAATTTATCTTCGACTAATTGTCTAACTAATTTTTCATCGGCCACATATGGAATTGTAATATGATCTGTATCTTTAAATTTATTATTATATTCAATACAAGTGGATATTGAGTTTTCATTTCTAGCCCAAGCCCTTCTTGCTACTCCACCCATTACGTCCCATGGCATTGAAGTTTTTAATATATTATCTACTCTTTCAGAACCATCTAATACCATTCCGAACCCACCGTTAATTGATTTTCCTATACCTACTCCTCCACCATTATGAAGTGCAATAAGGCTCATTCCTCTAGCAGCGTTGCCTGCGAAACATTGTGTAGCCATATCTGCCATAATATTACTCCCGTCCTTAATATTAGCAGTTTCTCTAAATGGTGAATCTGTACCACCTGTATCATGATGGTCTCTACCTAACATTATAGGTCCTACCTCTTTATTCCTTACCATTTCATTAAATTTTAATGCTATTTCAGTTCTGCCTAATGCATCTTGATATAAAATTCTAGCTTGAGTACCTACAACAAGTCCATTAGCCTCAGCATCTCTTATCCATATATAATTATCCCTATCTTGACCGCGTCTCGTAGGATCTATGCACTCCATAGCTGCCTTATCAGTCTTGATTAAATCTTCATGTTTTCCGCTTAAGCAAACCCATCTAAATGGCCCATATCCATAATCAAATAACATAGGTCCCATAATATCTTCTACATAAGATGGGAATATAAATCCTTCTGATTCATCTATTCCATTTTTAGAAATTTCCTTTGCTCCTGCATCATAAACAGCCTTCATAAAACTATTTCCATAATCAAAGAAATATGTTCCTCTTTCTACTAATTTCTTAATTAGCTCAAAATGATGTATTAAAGATTTATTTACTAGCTCAATAAATTTTGACTTATCTTTTTCCAGCATTTCTGTTCTTTCTTCAAAACTTAATCCTTGTGGACAATAGCCTCCATCATAAGGTGCATGACATGAAGTCTGATCTGATAATAATTCAATTTTAATATTATTATTTACTGCATATTCTAATAAATCTACAATATTACCATGGTATGCAATAGCTACTGATTCTTTTTTGTCCATAGCTTCATGAGCATATTCAAATAGTTGTTTTAAATCATCAAAGGAGCTGTCTATCCATCCTTGATCTAATCTAGTCTTTATTCTTGAATAATCTACTTCTGCTATAATCCCTACACCATTTGCTATTTTAGTTGCTTTACCTTGTGCACCACTCATACCACCTAATCCAGAACTTACAAATAGGTGTCCTCTTAAATCACCATCTTCTTTTACTCCTAGTTTCATTCTTCCTGCATTTAATATAGAGTTATATGTTCCATGAACAATTCCTTGAGGTCCTATATACATCCAGCCTCCTGCTGTCATTTGTCCATAATTTGCAACTCCCATAGCTTGTGCTTTTATCCAATGTTCCTGGTCATCAAAGGCACCTATCATAAGTGCATTTGTAATAATTACTCTAGGACTTGTAAGAGATGATTTAAATAATCCAACGGGATGACCTGATGCAACTACAAGCGTTTGTTCATCGGTTAATTCCTCTAAATACTTCTTAATTAATCTATATTGCATCCAGTTCTGACAAACTTGGCCTGTTTCTCCATAGGTAACTAATTCATATGGATATAATGCCACATCAAAGTCAAGGTTGTTATCAATCATTACTTGGAAAGCTTTTCCTTCTATGCATTTGCTTTGATATTCATCTATTGGTTTGCCCTTAATATTACCTTCTGGTCTATATCTATATCCATAAATTCTCCCATGAATAAATAACTCATCTAAAAATTCTGGTGCCAATTTCTCATGCAGTTCTTCTGGTATATATCTTAGGGCATTTTTAAGTGCAATTTCTATTTCTCTTTGGGTCAAATTTAATTCTCGCTTTGGAGCTCTTCTAATTCCTTCTTCAAACTTAGGTACTGGTGGCAATTCATTTCCCAACTTAATAGTCATTGCTTCAGAAATTTTCAAATTCTTAATCATAAAATCTCCTCCTTATAGTAATATTCCTACTTCTTCTTCGATTTCATTTACTATTTTCTCAGATTTAATTATGTCCTCACATTTATTAATATCTAGATACATCACTCTGTCATCTTCAATAAATTCGATATTATCTCTTATTATATTATAAGCTATATTGCTTCCTTTTCCCAATCCTTTATTACCTCTTAAATCAATTGCTTGACAAGCAGCTAATATTTCCATAGCAATGACCTTTCTCACATTTTCCATTATCTCTCTAGCTTTTCTTGCAGCAATTGTTCCCATAGATACATGGTCTTCTTGGTTAGCAGATGATGGTATGGAATCTACACTAGCTGGATGTGCCAATACTTTGTTTTCTGATACTAAGGATGCTGCAGAATACTGCACTATCATAAACCCTGAGTTAAGCCCTCCTTTATTAACTAAGAATGCAGGTAATCCATTACTTAAGGAAGGATTTACTAGCCTTTCAAGCCTTCTTTCAGATAAATTAGCTAATTCAGATAATCCTATTCCTAAAAAATCAAAGCTTAAAGCCATTGGCTGCCCATGGAAATTTCCACCTGAAATAACTTCTTCCTCTTCAACAAAGATTAAAGGATTATCTGTTGCTGAATTCATTTCAATTTCAATTTTTTCTTTTACATATTTAAAACAATCTTTACTTCCTCCATGTATTTGAGGTATGCATCTTAATGAATAAGCATCTTGTACTCTAATCTCTCCTTGTCGAGTAGTCATTGAACTCTCTTTAAGTAAAGCCAATAGGTTTTTGCCTGTATTAATTTGACCCTCATGTGCTCTTACCTTATGAACTCTAGAATCAAAAGCATCTGTAATTCCATTTAATGCTTCAATAGTTAAGGATGCCGCAATATCAGCTGTTTTGCTAAGCATTATAGCATCATATATGGTCAAGGCTCCTATGGAAGTCATTACTTGAGTTCCATTGATTAACGCCAGCCCTTCTTTAGAAGTTAATTCAATGGTTGATATATTTGCTTTTTCCATTGCTTCTTTACCAGACATTCTTTTACCCTGATATATAGCTTCTCCTTCTCCTATCATAACCAATACCATATGAGCTAATGGTGCTAAGTCACCACTTGCACCTAAAGAACCTTTTTCTGGAATAATCGGATGAACTCCTTTATTTAACATTTCAACTAAGGTATTTAATGTAGATAATCTTATTCCTGAAAAACCTTTAGATAATGCATTTGCTCTAAGTAACATAATCCCTCTAACTATATCTTCCTCTAGAGGATTACCTACTCCACAAGCATGGCTTATTATAAGGTTTCTTTGTAATATCTTAGTTTCTTCACCAGTAATAACTACATCACTAAATTTACCAAATCCTGTAGTTATACCATAAACAACCTTGTTTTCATCTACAAACTTATCCACTAATGTACGAGCCCTTTCTACCCTAGTTACTGCTTCCTCACATAGCTCTACTTCTGCACCTAATCTAGTTACTCTTATAAACTCTTCTAAAGCTAAACTATTGCCGTCAATAAATACTTTTTCCATAATACAACCCTCCATTCAATTTCATTAATATATTTCACTACCTAATTAAAGTGTATTTAAAAAACCACAGAAATATCTGTGGTTTTTAAATTTAATGTATTTTCTTAAAATAAATAGTTTTTTAGACATAATCTCCCCTACTTTTAAATGATGGAAAATTTTCTAAAGCTTTTATTAATTATAACATATTATACTATAAAATAGTAACTATTTTTATTTATATTATAGCTGAAATATATTTAGCTGTTGATATTTTTTCTACATATATTTGAAAGCTTCTTCAAACTCATAATTCTTTATGTATCATCAAAATTAGATTGAAAATATAAATCTGAGTAACTATCTACTTTTAAATACCAACTCCCATTATTATTAGTAATCCCTCAGTAGATACGAAATATCTTGTTAAATCTTCATATTCCAGAATTTCTTCTGCCTTAATGTCTATTGTCAATAATCCTCATAAGATCACCTTTTTTTATATCTGATCTTATGTTTCATCTTTCATGGCCTCATAAAGAGCCTTCAAGCCTAGATTCAATTTATCTTTATCCTCATCACTAAAATCACTTAATTTACCCCTTAGAAAATCAATACGCTTATTAAGTACTTTTTCCAAAATATCATAGCCCTTAGGAAGGACTTCCACTCTTACAACTCTCTTATCTTTTTCATCCTTTTTTCTGATTACTAAATCTGACTTCTCCATCCTATCTATGAGATCTGTAATGGTACTACATGCTAAAGCCATCTTTTGACTCAATTCCCCAATAGTCATATCTCCATAATTTATTAGAATTTGTAAAGCTGAAAATTGTGGCACAGTAATATTAAAGTCAGATAATATCTCTCTACCTTTTCTCCTTATAATATAATCTACTTTTCTTAGATGTTTTTCTATATTAGCTACATTTTCACAGCTTACATTTTCATCCATCAAAATCCTCCTCTTTATTTTACATAAATTGCTAAAAACTATATTATACTATAATCCTAAATGCCTTTGGTACAACCTCAAAACTAGCAGGAAGCTTTCCTCCATATTCACCATCTATATCAATAGGCACATTTTGTTTAGTAGATAATCTTACATGCTTTGATTTAAAATATAAAACATTTTGATGATTAATATGATCCCCACTAAATATATTGATAAATATATTAGCTAAATCTTGTACACCTGACTTTTTTATAATTACTATATCCAATAATCCATCTTCAACATCTGCCTTTGGTGCTAATTTTTTAAATCCTCCAATAGATGAGCTATTGGATATTATAAATAATAACACTTCCTCATCTAAAAAATATTCTTCACTCTCTATGTTCAATTCTATAGGCTCAAAATTTTGAAGAGTTATTTCTTTTAATCCTTCTATATAGTAAGCCATTCTTCCTAATACCATTTTGGTTTCTGGTAAAACTTGATATCCTACATTTGATAAAATTCCACCTGCTGCTACATTTACAAAATACTCATCATTGACTTTACCTAAGTCCACATCTATAAAGTTTCCTCTTTGAATCATATTATAAAAACCCGTAATATTTTTAGGGATTTTCATATAATTGGCAAAATCATTTACAGTTCCTGAAGATAAAATAGCCACTGGCACCTTTCTCTCACTTTTTACAATACCTTTTGCTACTTCATTAACTGTTCCATCACCACCACTAACGATTATAATATCCCAATCTTCATTACATGTCTTTATAGTTTCATTCATGGCATCATTTTTTTGTCTTGTAATAAATTTATTTACTAAATATCCGTCATCTAATAAGAGTTTACACAAGCGATCTACTCTTCTTTCTGTAGATTGTCTTCCAGAAGATGGATTATAAATTACTTTTACTTTTTTCACAAATATCAACCTCTCATTAAATATAGTAATTATATTATTATAAACTCTTAACTTTGAGCCGATTAATTATACCCTATTATATCAGTAATTCAATGATTTTAAAACTATTTTAATCCTAAATCTAATACCCAAGGCTTATAAGAAAAGTAAGAACCCTAATATTTGGGTTCTTACTTTTTCTTGATAGCATTTCTAATGGTTTCTATTATCTCAACAATTAATCTAATATAATTATCTATATTCTTTACATTATATTGAAATGCAAATGCCGTCTCAGATATACTATCGGAAATAACATCAAATGTTTCAGATACCTTATGGGTTGTACTATCGACAGAGTCAGTGATAGATCCTACTTTCCCTGATATATCATTTATATTACTGACTAAATTATTTATTTCTGGTGTTAAATCTTTTAATGCTATATCTGTACTTTTAGTAATTGAAGAAATATTCTCACTTATTATTGGCAATTGTTTAAGCGTAACATCTATATCTTTTTTATTTCCTTCTATAATAAGGCTTACTTGAGTTATTAGTTTGCTTATATTTCTTAAAACTAAAATTAAGTATGTTAATCCACCAATTCCAAGTAAAAAAAGTATCAATTTAAATAAATCTTGAACTGTAAGTGTAGCCGTCATCACTACACCTCCTAATAAGATTCTTTTTCATTTTTATCTGTATCCTCGCACTCTTTGTTATCCTCTAATCCGTCTTTTAACTCTTCAATTTCTATTTCAATTTCATCAACTATTTCATCTTTCTTTTCTTTTATTCCATCATATACATTCTTTATTTCAGCCTTAACCTTTTCCTGAAAATCCTTTGTTGCTTCAATTTGGTCATTTACTGTATTTTTAATGTTTTCAGCTACATCTTTTGATTTTTTTGATATATCTTCTCTAGTTTCTTTTCCAGACTTTGGAGCAAGTAGTATTCCTGCTGCTGCTCCTATGGCAGTACCAATAGCTGTACCCACCGCAACATTCTTTGCTGTTTCCTTCTTCTTTTCTTTTTCAATTCTTTTCTTTTTTTCTTCAATAAATTTATTTATCATATTAAATTCCCCCTTATATTTTGTAATTCTAATATTAAATTTTTACCCCAAAACCTATTTTATAATCAATATATCTTAAACATATGTCACAATTTTTAATTGAACTTAGAACTTGTCTTTTAATATTTTTTGTAATTCCGAAGCTTGATAGCCACATTCTTCTGCAAATTTCTTAAAAATATCCGCTATTTCACTGTCATTTACTTTTTTTGAATGTACTTCGTAATCTCTTACCATCTCCTGTGAATCTAATATCATCTTTTTTACAATTTCTTTTGTATTTAATTCCAATAAAACCCCTCCTAATCAAATTTATAATATTTATATAATTAATTGTCCCTCAGTCTTGTAAATTTTATTCTTTTTAACATTTAATATTTTATTCATATTCCTTTACTAATTAGTAAATTTCTAGTAGAATATTTTAAACAATAACTTTTTAGGAGTGTTAAATAAATGTATGATTTTCATATTCATAGTCAATATTCTATTGATTCAAAAACATCTATGGAAGATATGGTATTAGCTGCAATTAATAAAAACATGAAATCCATATGTTTTACTGATCATGTTGATTTTGACTCTACATCACAAAAGATTGATTTCGTTTTTAGAACTTCTGATTATTTTAAAAACATTAGACAAGTAAAATATAAATATATAAAGGATATTGAAATATTAGCAGGAGTAGAAATTGGAATTCAACCTCATTTAATTGAAAGGTATAATAATTTTATAAATGATAATGATTTTGATTTTGTATTAATGTCAATTCATGCAGTAAATAAGTTAGATATACATGCTGATAGCTTTACTAAAGGAATTAAGCCAATAGATGCTTTAGAAGAATATTATAAGGATATGTATTATTGTGTAAAACATTTTAACAATTTTGATATCTTGAGCCATCTTGATTATATAGACAGATATTTTGAAGACTATTCTTCTATTCCCAGATATGATGATTATTATAATCTTGTAGAATGTATTTTGAAACTTCTTATTGAAAATGGTAAAGGTATTGAGATAAATACTGCTGGAATGAGATATGGATTGGGTTATTTTCATCCTAAAATTCAAATATTAAAACTTTATAAAGAGTTAGGAGGAGAGATACTAACTATAGGTTCCGATTCTCATACTCCTGATAACATAGGATATAAATATAGAGCTGTAGAAAAAATGTTAAAAGAATTAGGCTTTAAATATATTCATATATTTAAAGAAAGAAAAAAATACCCTATAAATATTATATAAAAAACCCTCTTAAAGCTAGCTTTAAGAGGGTTTTTCCCCACAATGCCGTCAACTCAGCTAATTCATGCCCGCCTTATTAAAAGGGGGGTTTCCTGTTAGCACTTTCTAACTTCCTCTCGAAAAGGCTTGTTATACAATACTAAACGCAGACTCCCATGTCTGTTATGTCGGTTGAATTATCAGAGACAACGCACACCGCAGAAAGTTTTTCTATATTTATTATACATCTCTTTATATGTTTTTTCAAGTAAACTGATGATTTTATTATTTCTTATACCTAACATAATATGCTGTTAAGCTCTTCCTCATATAGTACTTCTTTTTCTATAAGCTTTTCTGCTACAATATTTAAATCAGTTATATGACTTTTTAATAAATTAATTGTTTCTAAATAGAGTTCATTTAATATTTCCTTAGCTCTATTTAATAAAGTACTATCATCAGTATTTCTATTAGATAAAACATTATAGTTTAACAAGCCTACTATATCATCCATACCAAATATACCAATCATGGATAAAGCCATATCTGTAGCTTTTTCCAAATCCGAAGAAGCACCTGTTGTTATTTCGTCCTTACCATATATTATTTCTTCAGCTGCCCTTCCACCAAGAGCAATCATTATATTTGATAATATGTCTTTTTTCGTTTGATACATTTTATCTGGAGGAATATTTAAGCTAAATCCTCCCATTCCTTTTGTACTAGGTATTATACTTACCTTTGTCACTCTGTTGTTTTTTGCTATTAATTTAGTCACTAAGGCATGTCCAGCCTCATGATAAGCAGTTATTTCTTTATCTCTATGGTCTATCGCAGACCTATCCTTCTTCTCATCTCCTACTAATACTGAGTAATATGCTTTATTTATATGATCCATGGAAATCTCTTTTGATTTCTCTTTTACTGCAATAATAGCAGATTCATTCATCAAATTTTCAAGTTTTGCACCGCTGAAATAAATAGTTTCTAATGCAATCTTTTTTAAATCTACATTTTCTGAAATAGGCTTATTTTTACTGTGCAGTTTAAGTATTTCATATCTTCCATTTACATCTGGAAGAGAAACCTCCACTTGCCTATCAAATCTTCCAGGTCTTAATAGTGCCTCATCTAATATATCTATTCTATTTGTAGCAGCTACTACAATAATTCCCTCATTATCCTTAAACCCAGACATTTCAGTCAAAAGTGCATTTAATGTTCTATCTCCCTCTTCACTACCTGATGGATTATTGCCAGATTTTCTTTTTTTTCCCAGTGAATCAATCTCATCAATAAATATAACGGATTTTCCTGCCTCTTTAGCTTTTTTAAATAATTCCCTTATACGACTAGCTCCAAGTCCTGCATATACTTGTACAAAATCCGAACCTGATACAGCATAAAATGGAACATCTGCTTCGCCAGCCATTGCCTTTGCTAAAAGTGTCTTCCCTGTACCTGGAGCACCATATAAAAGTACCCCTCTAGGCAATCTTGCACCAAATTTATTATATATTTCTGGATTTTTTATAAAATCCACCATATCCAGTAAAGATTCTTTAGCCTCCTCATTACCTGCTACATCATTAAAAGTAATTTTTTTAGAAGAGGTTTCTGTATCTAAATTTGACATATTAGACATTTCTTTTTCCGCCTGCTTAGATACATTTCTATTTAAGTAAAATATCATAAACCCCATAGCAGAAACCAATAAAAACATAGGCAATGCTTGGTTTAAATTTCCATTTTTTTCTACTACCTTCACATCATATAACAATAATTCTTCTTTAAATTTCTCCGTCCTTGGATTATCAGTAATTACAGTATCACCATTTTTAAGTTTAATTTTTATCTTCCCATTATTTGATAGTTCTACTTCTTCTACTAAATTCTTTTGTACATGAATTAAAAATAAAGTATAGGGAATTTCCTCTACTTTGTTTTTATTCTTCATGTAAACCAATCCAGTAAATAATATAACAATGGAAATAGCTATAGATAAAATAATCTTCATCTTTTTATTTATACCCATAAGATCTCTCCTTTAGTTTACATAATATCTATTAGATTATAACATTATCTTGTCCATATGTCTATTTCCTAGATTTGTAAATAAAGTAATGTAAAGTCATAGATTAAAAATAGACTTCAGATATATATATCTGAAGTCTATTTTTAATCTCTCTAATCTAACTTTTGTTTATCTTTGAATAATAAATCTGCACAATAATTGATAATGTCACTTCTCTTTATAATTCCTATAAATATGCCCTGATCATCTACTACTGGAACAAAGTTCTGATTTTTTGCAAGTAAGATTAAATCTTCCATATTTGCACTTATTGATACTGTGTTACTTTGAGTATGTCTATGGACATCCTTTATTGGTATATTCTCTGTACCTTCAATTGTAAGATCACTGGTATTCTTAAGTTTCCAAAGTAAATCTCCTTCTGTAATGGCACCAACATATTTACCCCTTTTATCTATTAGTGGTATGGCAGTATATCTATGATGCTCCATTTTCTCTAGAGCTTGTCTCATTGTTGCATCTATAGTTTCATATACAATTTCACTTTTAGGTGTTAGAAAAAATGCTATATTCATATTCGTCCCTCTCATATAAGATATTTGTTTTAAATCAAAATAATTACTCAAACTATTGTAACTCCTACTATTTATTTTATAGTTTCTATATGTAATAGTCAATCCTAAAAGCAAAATCTACTGCTTTGAATAAATATTCCCTCAAACCTCCAATAAACCAATACCAAGTTTTGTATCACCTCGTAATTCTTCGAAATTCTAACATTTCATTTTTATTATGATAAATTAATGAACCATGCACCTTGTAACAATGCAATACCTTCTCGCATCTGTTTTTCACTAAGTACACTGTATCCTGCAAATATAATATTTTGCGGGCAATTACTTCTATCATTCCAGAATGGAAGCATAGTTCTTCCATTACAATAGTGTTATTTTCTTTACGCAGAAGAGTACACAAAACATTTAACGAATATTGTAATCCATAACCAATGATAATTTGTTCTTCATAACAAACCATACCTCTTGATCTGTAAAGATACTTTTTGATTTCTTGTCGTAACAATAATTCACCCTGCTTATCTAGATACTGATTCACTAATTCTTTTTGGGATAATAAAAGAATCTGAGAGATATATTTTCTCCACAATTTGAAAGAAAACTGTTCGGGATGAAGAGTACCATACTGAAAAAGGTTTATTTAATAAAGATTGAGAATTTATGCCATATTCATTTTTAACTCTTCATTGTATTATTACATTATACATAAAGAAACTTTTGCTAAATAAGTAAACCTTATTAGACAAAAGTCTCTATAACATTATATATTTCAAACACTTATTATAAAACAATATTAGAAAATCAACTGGAAATAGCATCTTCTATTTTTGTTCTATTTTCTTTGATTTGCTAGTCAACACCCCTTTTTATCATTTGATTATTCTGTGGAAATTTTAATCATATCTAAATAATAAGGATCTAATCCAGTAATACCTAGTTTTTCTAACTCTTCTTCAGTAATTTTAAATTTCTTGCCTTCTTTCGCCCTTTCACTTGCAGCAATTGTTATTTTATTAATTATTTCATCAATTTCCAAGTCTGTCATATTGGGAAAGATTTTACTTTTATATTCTAAGTTATATCCTATCCCAATAAAAGGAACTTTATCTTGTTTGTTTTTACGAATATAAAAAATTACACAGATTAAAATTAACATAAAAAAGATTAGGAAGTTTTTTTTATTTATTAATTTTTTATTCATTAATAAAACACCCTTTATATTTATTAGTTTACTAGAGATTAATATATAATCTAAAATAACTTCTTATCTTTAATTGCTGATAATGCGGTACCTCACTATATTAATTATACTAAATATCTAAAATCTAATCAACAAACATATTCCGGCATCTATCATTATTTAGAATTATATCAAAAGAAAGATTATTTATATAACAGAAAACCTAAAAAGAATTGATTTACTAAGGATTTACGAAAATTCCAATATTAATTTGTTAATATTATATGTATAAATCCTAAATTAAATAAACATTCAATTATTACTTACTTTATTCTCACTTATTTTAATTAATGTTTTAAAATTCTTTGCCCAATAACGCTATAAATGGCTTGTGTACAAATCTCCACTGCCTTATGAATTTCTGCTTCGTTTATAATAAGCGGAGGATTAAAATATAGTACATCTCCAAGTGGTCTTAGTACAAGTCCTTTTTCCAAAGCCTTTTTATAAATCTGATACCCTATTCGAAGTTTAGAATCAAAGCCTAATTTTTCTTTTTTATTTCTCACCAACTCAATTGCATTGATTAAACCTATATTTCTTATTTCACCAACATTTTTATGGTCAATTAATTCTTCATTTAATTTTTTGGTCAGATATTGTGCTGGTTTTTCAGCTTTATCCAAAACAGCATCTTCACGAAATATATTTAAAACTGCAAGTGCCGCAGAACATCCTAAAGGATTTCCACTATAAGTGTGAGAATGCATAAATGCTTTCCCTTCATTATAATCGTCATAAAATGCATTATAAATTTCATCAGTGGTAATAGTAATTGCCATTGGCATATATCCACCTGTAAGTCCCTTTAAAACACACATAATGTCTGGACTTACATCTACATGATCAAAGGCAAACATCTTTCCTGTCCTTCCAAAACCTGTGGCAATTTCATCAGCAATAAGTAAAACATTATATTTATCACATAAATCTCTAAGCTTTTTCAAATACATTGCAGGATAAATTCTCATACCTGCACTGCCCTGTAAAAGAGGTTCAACTATTATTGCACAAGTTTCATCGGCATGTTTTTCAAATGTTTTTTCTGCATGTTCAAAACATTCCACATTACAGCAATCTCTGTTTTTTCCATATGAGCATCTATAACAATCAGGTGCTTCAATATGAATGGTATCCATCAACATTGGCTTATAAAGCTTCCCATATAAATCCATACTGCCAACAGATAATGCTCCTATGGTTTCACCATGATACCCCTCTGTAAAACACATAAACCTCGTCTTTTTAGTGTTACCTACTTGATATTGATATTGAAAACTCATTTTTAACGCACATTCAACTGATGCAGAACCATTATCAGAAAAGTTGAACTTGGTTAATCCTTGAGGAAGTATTTTACTTAATTCCTCACAAAGTGTAATAGCAGGTTCATGAGAAAAATTAGCAAAGATAACATGTTCTAATTTATCAAGCTGTACTTTTATTGCTTCATTAATTTTAGGATTACAATGTCCTAAGAGATTACACCACCAAGAACTAACGATATCAATATACTCTTTGCCATTTTTATCGTAAAGATACACCCCCTTTGCATGATCTATTATTATAGGAGGTAGTTCCTCATAATCTTTCATTTGAGAGCAAGGATGCCATATATATTTTAAATCTTTTTCTACCAAGTTCATTTTAGTTACCATCCTTTCCGTATAATCCTGCAAGCATATGAACATCAATATCTATATTAGAATCTCCATCTCTTATAAGTGCAATGACTGGTATATGAGTTATCTCTTCAATCATCTTAATATTATCATACTCCATAATATCTCCATGATAACGATTAAGAATAATACCTTTTATTTGAATATTGTTATTTTCTAAGTACCTCACAGTAAGCACTGTGGAGTTAATGGTACCAAGACCAGCCTCTGCTACTATAAGTACGGAAAGTTTTAGCTCTTTAATAATATCCTCTAAGAAAATTTGGTGTTCACTATCATATCGAATAGGACAAATAATTCCACCACTTCCTTCCACAGTAATATAATCATACCTTGAACATTGCTTTTTATAATCAGTCACTATTTTTTTTAATATGACAGGATTACCTTCTAACTTTGCAGCTAAATGTGGAGAAACTGAAGTTTTGTAAACATAAGAAACCATATCAACGCAGTCACAATTAAGATTTGCTATGGTTTTCACATGGTAAGCATCTCCTATATAAAGTCCATTTTTTGTCATCTCAGCACCACTGAGTACAGATTTATAATAACCAGCATTATACCCTGCCTCACGTAATTTTTTTACAATCAAAGCTGTTACATAAGTTTTGCCTATATCTGTTCCTGTTGCTGTAACGAATATCCCTCTACTCATTTCTTAAAACCACCTTATATCTAAGGTCATCAATCATTTTCATATCATCTTCGATAGAAATACCTGACGTAGTAAGCATATCTCCTGAAATAGCAGCATTTGCACCTGAAAGAAAGCATTTCATTCCTTTATCTGGTAAAAGCCCTCTCCCTCCAGCCAAACGAATAAAAGCTTTTGGTAAAATAAAACGGAAAATTGCAACTATCCTGCACATTTCCTCATTAGTTAGAAGTTTATTGCTTTCATAAGGCGTACCTAGGATGGGATTTAACATATTAATTGGTATAGAATTAATTCCAAGATCTCGAAGTGTTAATGCCATATCTATTCTATCCTCCATATTCTCACCAAGTCCCACGATTCCACCACTACATACACTAAGCCCTGACCTTTGAGCAGCATTAATTGCTAATATTTTATCATCATATGTATGAGTGGTACATATCTTTGGGAAATAATTTCGAGATGTCTCTAAGTTATTATGTATCCTATCTACTCCAACGGATTTTAATTTTTTAAACTGCTTCTCATTTAATAATCCAAAGGAAACGCATACTGAAGTATTTGTCTGTTCCTTTATTGCTTTTATACTTTCACAAACTTTATCAACTTCATTATCTTGGAGTCTTTTTCCAGAGGTTACAATAGAATAACGTAATACTCCACGTTCCTCATTATATTTTGCTTGTTCAACAAGCTCATTTGTATCAAGCAATGGATATTGGTCAACTTTAGTTTTATATAAGACTGATTGAGCACAGTATTTGCAATTTTCAGAACACCTTCCGCTTTTTCCGTTTATTATGGTACAAATGTCAAAATTATCACCACAAAAAAACTCTCTAATCTCATTTGCAGTTATACATAGTTCTTTTAAAGGCGCAGTAATCAAATTAAGAGCCTGATTTTTTTTAATTAATTTACCTACTAAAATATCGTTTTTAATAGTTTGTATTATTGTCATTTGCAAATCCCCCCCGTATTTTATTTAGAATTGGAAGTAACCGCTTTGCTAAAATAACACCTAATATGCAAAGAGTAATATCTCCTGGTACTGCTAGAATAAAACAATATAAAATTAAGGGCCACAATGCAATGGGGGTGTTAATAACGTAATTACAAATAATATAATAATAGCTCATCCCACATAAATAAACTATTATAAGTCCAATAAAACTTGCAGCAAATAATCTTTTGTAGGATGGAACTAATACTTTATTTGCAATAGTACCTGTAACAAAGCTTCCAATACAAAATCCTATGATATAACCAAAGCTTGGTTTTAACACATATGCAGCCCCACCTCCTTCTGTAAAAACAGGGAAACCAATTAATCCCAATATAATATAGACCAAAACACTGACTGCTCCTAGTTTCCCTCCAAGTAAAAGTCCTGCTAGCATAGCAAATAAAAATTGCAGGGTAAAGGGTAAAACTGGAATTGGTATTTTTATAAATGTTCCTATAATAATAAGTGTTACAAATAAAGCACAAATAATCATATTCTGTACCGAAATTTTATTTTTTTTCATAACCTACTCCTTAAATTTTAATATACTTTTAATGGAAAGAGAAAATTCAACACTATTTATCTTAATTTAGTATAAAATACCATAAACAAAAACCATTGTCAACTAATTAATTATTTTTAGTTGACAATGGTTTTTGTTTATAATCATATGAATTAAATCCATCTCAAATCATTATATACTATCCCTACTAATCTCACATAACTTTATTTGTTTTAAAATATGGTAGTTTCATTTTACATTTATTTAACTAATTACTAAAAATAGATTGCATATTTTCTCCTACTGCCCTTAGCAATTCTTTTGGTAGTTTTTCTACTTGTTCACCAATTGTTACTCCATGTGGTTCTTTGTATCCCTCATTCCATACAAAGTTAAAGGCTTTTTCATTTGCTATGCTATTTTTCCCTATTTGAAACGCATATATTTGGACATGTTTAGATAATAACTCCTGTACAACTTCCTTTGCTAATCCTGGAAAACTTGAGGCACCATCTGTAATTTCAAAAATTATCTTTACTTGTTTTCCATTTTTAAGTTCACTTTCCTGTATAGACGTAATCCTATTGGATATTTCTCTAAGACAACTTGCATCGTCAGTTGCTCCATCTGCTGCATTTAGCTTTACGATTGAGCGAATTATATCGCTTTTTTCTTTTTCCTTCACATTTTTATTATTAAATTCTTTGACATTATAATAATTACTGCCAAAAAACCAAGTTTCACTTAAAACTTCTACTTTTTGATTCAATTGTTCTGCATTACTTCTCAAGTATTGATTAAAATCATCTATTGATAGCAAAGTCACAGCCAAAGCTTTTCTTGCAGCCTCAATTTTTGATTCATTCATTGATCCTGAATTATCTATAACAAAAGAAATTTCTATTCTTTCAGGTAATATATCTGTCTGAGGTTCTAACAAATATCTATTAAAGATTGGAAGGTTTTTATAATTTCCCTTTTTCTCAGCTTCTACAAACTCTGGATAAAATTTAATAAAGCTATCTATATCTAATTTTCCCTTTATCTGACCATCCTTTTTTACACTTATTTCTTTTTTTGCATCTCCTATTAACTTCTTCCAAAATTGACGCATTTGTTCTCTTTCAGATTTCATTTTATTTGAATAAAACTGAAACAATTGTTGATCCCCTTGACTAATCCCATAATATTCTAAATCTATATTCCCTTGGATAATATTTTGTACACTAATACTTATTTGATCTTGCTTATCCAGCATTTCTTCTAGAATCTTTCTCTCTTCTTCCTGAGTAGTTTCTAGGAAATCTGGTATTTCATCTGCATTAGACTCTTCAAAAGCATTTTCACTTCCTTTAATCTTTTCTTTTTCTTGTCCTTTTGATTTATAAAATACCATCTCGTCTATTTCTTCTTTCCATAATTTCTCAAAGGTTGGAAAAACAAAAGAACGAATGAGTGAATCTCTTTCTACAATTCCTTGCCTATTGTTTATTTGCCTAATTATTTGATAGTGAATAAAATCAAAAAAGGGTTCGTTGAAAATTTTCCTATCAAAGGGATTTTCAATATATCCCTCTATTTTAGGCTCAATTTTATATAATTCAATAAATAAGAAACTATTTACAAAAGCTCTATGTCTAGGCATTTGAGAAATTGATTCAATTGTTTTACCTGTTTTTTTCATATATGAAATAATTTTTTCAAAATTTTCTTTATCTCTATATATGGGACACATCTGCAAAACCCTTAGAAAAGATGTGTATTTATCCAATATATGAAGCAAATCAAGAATTTCTTTTTTTACATAATTAGAAATAATTTTAGATTGATATGCAGTGTCTTTCTCCAGTCCTTCTTTTTTTATCCTATCTAAAATATAACCTGTCATGTGGTCAATTTCTTTCTGCCAATCTTCTTTTCTATTTAGATATTTTTTAGTTTGCTTTTTCCAATCAGAATATAAAGCTAACTCATAGTAGATATGCCACATGATTTGATTGTCATCTAGATTTCTATCTAAAAAACTTTCCAAGGGTAAGTACAAAACTCCTTTGGAAGGATCTAATAGAAATCTCTCTAATTTGGAGTCTGGAATATACATTAAACTAGAATCTCCAGTAAATGTGGCTAAGGAGCGTTGTTCTTTCTGCAAAAATACTTCGCAATGTTTCTTAGATTCTTCAATTAGAGTTTGTTCATCTAAATCAAACATACTCATCCCTCCTACTAATACAGTGGCAGATTCCACAAGTCTTTTGGTGTATTAATTCGATCAATATCTAATAGATTTAATTTACCTTCTATATCCATAAGCAAATATTTTGAAATATCTAATTTAAAGATATTTGTGAAAAAGACATCTTTAATTGTCACTTCTTCATTTAGATACCAATTTCCAAAATTCTCTTCAAATAAGTATATAATTCCATCTTCACTTAAAACTATTGATGTACCTTTTTTAGATTCAATGTCGAATAAATTACCTTTTAAGTCATTCAATTCTGTTTTTATGACTTTTGAGTCTTCATATAAAGTAAATATCTTAAGATACCCTTTATTTCCTATAACTATAAGGGAATCTTTATTACCCTTTTCATCCTCTAGACATCTGATTTGTTTTATTTCATCATTTAGAAAATCAAATTTTTCTGTAATAGTAAATCTTCTATTCTCATATTTGATAAAATATAATTTTCCTATCTTTGTTCCAACTACAAAATAATCATCTTTTATTTTTTCAAATGCTGTCCAATCTGGAATAGTTAAATATATATCTTTATGAAAAATCACTCCATATTTATCATTTTCTTTTATTATTTCAAACAGAGTTAAGGTATCATCTCCATTTTCCACTGCAAATAAACCATATCTAATTTCTAAGCATCTTCCAAATCCATTAAAGTCATAATCCTTTTGAATCCTTTTAACTCTAATTTGTTGGTTAACATCTGGTATTTTATCAAAATTATCACTTGAAAGTAGATAACATCCCCCTATAACTCCTAAAAGCAAAATTTCTTTATCATTCAATCTATATATAAATGAAATTGTCTCTTTTATCTCTTTAATAGGGGGACTCCACTCTACTTCAAGTTGATTATAATTAGAGAAATCATCTGGAATATCTATATAAAAGAATTGAACTTTACTATCTACACTGCTTATAATAAAAAGATTTTTATTAATTCTTAACATACTCTGTAAAAAACTATTAAAATTAAAACTTCCCAATTGTTTTATTGGATTTATTTCCATTGAAGTTTTCTTAATATTATTTGCATGAACTCGATAATAAGGAATTAAGTCAGTCAGTAACTTTTCTTCTATTAGTGAAAGTTTATCTAATTCTTCTTCAAAACCATCATCTAAAATTCCATTTTCTTGACATTCATCTAGTTTTTTTCTTAGTTCTTTTACTTGACCCTTAAAATATTCTCCATCCAAATTTATTTTCATTTTTCTCCTCCATTATCTTCTAGGTATTCAAGTAAATACTTTGAATGCTCTAAATGAGATAATCTTTGGTTTAATTCCTGATACTTTTTAGCATCAATCCTTGTTAAATTATCAATATCATCCTCAAAAGTTTCTATTAGTTTTTCTGGCAAAGTTCTCCTCAGGGTTCCCTTCCCAAATATCAAATGAACTACATCTAAATAACTTAATATTTCTATTGCTGGACGAACATAATGATATGGACCAGTACGAATTTCTTCATATGTTGTCGTTGCTTCTCCTACACCCTTTGTTTCAATTTTCCAACCTTCACTTATAGGAAAGAATCCAAAGCGAACTGCTTGAGAAAGAATATAGTTCTGATCATCTGGATAAGTAATTGAACTAATAAAACCATCCCACAAAGCTTTACTCAAGTCCTTTTCTTCTCCTAGATTCCAATTATCTAAAACATGTAAAATATTACGGATTGATAATACAGATTCTCTCAGCTCTGGTTCATCCATTCCAGAATCTTTTTGGATTTTATTGTCTTTCCATTTACCCGTAAAAACATTCTGAATAACTCTACATAATTGAGAAAAACGAAACAATTCCTCTAAGGTTCTTTGGGAATCAGGAATATGAATAGTTCCATTTTTATCAGCTAATCTTATCATTATTATTCTAAAAAGTTCGTTTTTTTCTGGAAATTCTTGATCATTTAAGGAACCTGTTATCCTTTGGGGTACATAATTATATTCAATAGTTACAAAACGTGATTTGAAAGCTGGATTTAGTTCATTTGTTCCTTCATAGTTAATCTTTTGAGTGGATAAATTTCCTGTGCCAATAAATCCAAATCCAGGTTTAATCAAAACAGGTCCAACTCCTGTAATATAAGCTGTACTTCCTGCATGACGCTGCAAGATATCGTTCAGAGCAATTAAATTTTGCATAGCAATTGTATTTAATTCATCTACGATTACAGGTCTACCTTCTTTTACTGCAATTAAAATTTCTCTTTCTATTTTTTTAATTTCAGTACCAAAAGCACTATTACTTGCTACCAATAAATCGGAGAAACTTTTCCATATTTGAATCTTAAGCTGTAACTGTTCTTCATCAGTCATCTGCTCCAGTCTTTCTCTATGCTCATTCATCCACTCATAAAAATCTTCTATAATCATATTAAGATAATCAACAAAAGAACCTTGAGAAAAGCTATGTTTCAGAGACAAAGTTTTCTCTACAAACATATCCTCGTAAGTTAAATTATGTGAACCAGATATAAACAAGGGCTGTAAAGATTCTATTTCCTCTCTGCTTCCATTAATTAAAATATTTTTATAGTACAGCTTTCTTTCTTTATTAAATTCTCCAAATTTTTCAATGGCATTTTTTTCTGTAGCATCTGGATTAGCAGAATACCACTCCTCCATTTTATATTCTAGTTCTCTTTGTATCTTATTTTGAATAGTAAAATCTAAGGCTGCCTCAGTTGCTAGTTGCGTTTTTCCACTTCCTAAATGTCCTACAATATATACAGGGATTCCTGATTTCAAAGAATCCACTACTTTTTGTTTTGCTTTAACTACATAGGGAACAGTTACCAAACGCTGCTGATGTTGGCTTTCTATATCACTTATCAATTGACGTTTATAGTAAAACTCCCATGCTTCTGGAGAATCTTCTAAAATCAGCTCTAACTCTTTTTCCAATTTTTCTATGCAATCAACCCGATATCTTGTAGCTGAGTTACTGCCATAATGACCATAATTATTGATTTCTTTATTGACTCTCCTTTCCCAACTAAGAAAAAATCTTTCATATTCAATTGAATTTTCAATCTCCTCTATCTTTTTCCCCTTATTTTCTATTTCTTCTTCTACATAAATTTTATATTTTTCGTAGTAAATATTATTATCTTTAGAGTTAAGAAGAATTTTATCATCTATTTTTTCAAACCTTCTAAAAGCCTTGAAAAATTCTCCTTGTTCATTTATTTTTTTATTATTCTCATATTCAAATGTTTTTAAGGATTTTTTTCGCAAATCATATTCATACCAACTTTGCATTTCTTCTATAGTAGGAATATAAACTTGCTCAAGATTTTTTTGTTCTTTCACATGGTTGCCTCCTTTGTATAATATTTTTATGAGTAATAAATATAAATAAATTAAAATCCCGATTTTTTTAAAATTCGGGATCTCAATTTATTTAGTTGCATCTAAATCTCATTAAATAATTCCATATTCTCTCAATAATTCTTCAATATCTGTTCCTGCTATTTGTTTTAAAATTTTACGTTTAGCTAGGGGGGATAAGTTGATTTCTGGCTTTTCTCCATCTAATAAACATTTTCCTGCATTTAATAAATAGCGAATATCATATCTTGAAGCATATACTTCAGGAACTCCTTTTTCAACTCCAGTTAAAACATATACTGCTTCCATAGCTGTACGTCCTGAGTATTCTATAGTAAATACTGTATCACGTCCTGGATCATCTAATGTTTCAGCAAATTGTCCAAGAAAAGCAAAGTTTACTGCATTCTTTGGTACAACATATGGACGATCTCCAAATTCACGAACCATAAATTGGGAGGTAATAAACGGCATCATAACTGGAACTGCAGTACATGATCCTGCTAATTCTTCTATTTCCTCTATAGGAACTCCTATATGATATAACCATTCTTTTGTGATTTCCTTACCTGTGCAGTCTCTCATAGGTTTTTTAATGTAATCTCCAGGAACATCAGAGAACAGACCATATACCCAAACAACAACATCTTTTTCAGGCTGCCCATAATATTGTTCTTGACGGTTTATAGTCCAACTCATTAGCCATGAAGAATCAAGAGCTGTGACTATACCACCTGTTACTGTTTTTCCCCCATATGGTGAACGTTTTGTAATCTTTTCAATATATTTAGGAACACGCTCATCATGACAAGTTACTGTACAAGACTCCCAATTAGATTTTTCTGGATCAGTACAGAATTTATCTGGATTTCCAAATTCATCTGATTGAGCTGCTATATTTCTCCATAGCTTCCAACATCCTTCTGGCTCTTTATTAAATGGAGCAGGAGTATTATCATCACCATATCCAGAACCTTCAGTCATAGAACCATTAGTGATAAATACTAAATCCTTTTCTGTTAAATCAATAGAAATATCTTTTCCATTTCTATCTTTTGCTACTATTCTCTTTGCAACCTTCTTATCATCTGAAATTGAAAACTCAACATTATCCACAGTAACTCCATACTCAAATTTAACACCATGATCTTCCAAATATTTAACCATTGGTTTTACAAAAGAAGTATATTGATCATGTCGTGAAAATTGTAAAGCTGAAAGATCTGGTAAACCTCCAACATGATGAATGAATCTGTTCATATATAATTTCATCTCTAAAGCACTATGCCAGTTCTCAAAAGCAAACATTGTTCTCCAATATGTCCAAAAGTCAGTATTTAAAAGTTCTTCAGAAAAAATATCTTCAATAGATTTATTTTGAAGTTCCTCATCTGAGATATTTACAAAAGCAGCTAATTCTTTTGCTAAATCTTGCCCTAAATTAAATTTTCCATTGTCATAACGTTCACCTTGGTTTTGAGTAATACGACAATTACTAAAATTTGGATCATCATAATTTGTATAATAAAAATGATCTAAAACTGTCATATTAGGATCCTCAGTAGAAGGTAATGAACTAAACAAACTCCATAAAACTTCAAAATGATGTCCCATTTCACGTCCGCCACGTGCTACATAACCTAAATTTTGACGAACCTCCCCATCTAAAGATCCACCAGGGATTTCTAATTTCTCTAAAAAGGTAATCTTGCTACCATCCATATGAGCATCACGAATCAAGAAACAACCAGCAGCTAAAGCACCAATTCCAGTACCAATTAAATATGCACTTTTATCTTCAATTCCTTTAGGCTTTCTTGCATTGACTAAAGCATGATAACTCCCATTTGTAAGTGTAAGTCTATCATCATATGTCTTTAATTTCATCTTATCTCCCTCTTTCTTAATTTTTAATAACTTCTAAAGATTACTATTATATTTAGAGTTTTTATATTCACTCTATTAATATGTCCATATGGTATAATAAATAATAAGTTTTTTAACTTTTTGAACATTTATTATTTATAAGGTTTGTATAAATCTATAATATAGTTTTTTTATATCTTTTTCATTAGATAAATAAACTACAGTGTTCGAAATCTGAACACTGTAGTTTATTTATCTAATTTTTAGGCATTTAGGTTGGGATGTCTGATAACAAAGAAATTTCCTATTACTTTTCGCTAGATGTCATTAAACTAGCACTTCGCTTAAGAGATAATTCAATATTTCCATCAAATAATTTCCCGATTCGTCTTATGATAATATCAGGATCTTCTTTCATTCCAGAAGCAATCCAGCGTAATACCATTTCAGTTAAAGCACACTGATAAAAAGAAGCAATTAACTCTCTATCTCCTGAATAAGCAGAGATACCATCGCTTACCTTTTCAACATACCGACTCATAACATTTCCTGATACATTATATATATAGTTCACTAATTCTTCTCTCTGCATAGAATTATATACATGATAAATGGCTCTTTTGTTTTCTAAAGCAAATTTAGTAGCCACAATAAAACTCTCTTCCCATGACAGTGTATCATTATATTCATCAATAACTGTCTGAAGTTCTGCTTGAAAGATTTCTGCTAAAAGTGCATATATATCTGTATAATAATAGTAAAAAGTATTTCTATTAATTTCGCATGCTGAAGCAATATCCTTAACTGTAATTTTGTTAAGTGGACGTTCATTCAGCATCTTTATAAATACCTCACGAATTATTTTTCTAGTATATTGCTGTGCCAAATTGCCACCTCCCTAAATTTTTTTATATAAATAGTGATATTTTGTGCATGGTTTCTATATTGTATCAACTATCGAATTTAATATAATAGAAAATATTATTATCTGAATCTATTATTCCCAAACTAAAATTTTCCGAATACCTATTACTATCCAATAATCCTTCTCCTTTAGTATATTCTTTTTCACTTCCCCATCTATCTAAAAATAGCCAATAACCAGTTTCTATATTCTCCATATTTAAATCCTTAGCTAGTTCAGAACTATAATTTATATTATCTTTCCTTCCACCATATAATCTTAATTTTATATCTTTTGACATAGGCATTTTATTCCATTTAACTTTAGATTTATTTAATATATATTGTATATTATTTTGTGTAATTTTTGCCTTAGCTAAGGTCACACCGTCACCATGAAATCCTCCATGGCTATTTTCATATTGAAACTCTAAATTATTAGGAATCTTAATTCCTAAATCCTTAGATATACTACTATTAATCTTAGTACTGTGTCTATAAAAAAAAGTAATTGATAACAATATTATTATAAGAATAATATTCTGCTTTTTATATTTCATATTTCCTCCTATCTTTAGATTGTTATTAATAATCCAATATAATTACCATCATTCCTAATAATATTAATTTTCTTCTAAATACTCTAAAATATCACCTGGCTGACAATCCAAAGCCTCACATATTCCTGCTAATGTTGAAAATCTTATGGCTTTTGCCTTTCCATTTTTAAGTATAGATATATTTGATATAGTAATTCCAACTTTTTCTGATAATTCAGTTACACTCATTCCTCTCTTTGCTAACATAATATCTATATTGACTTTTATACCCATATTATCACCCTATATTGTAAGTTCATTTTCAGTTTTTATTTCTACAGCTTTTAACAATAACTCTTTTAATATTTCTATAAAAACATATATTATAAATGCAGCAAACATAATTAATAATCCTAATAAAACTATTCCAGGCTGCATTGCCTCATTAACATATAAATAGATTATTCCTATAAAATACAAAATAATTTCAGCAATAGAACATTTAGAAATAATTCCTAAACTTTGTATAGAATTCATTGTAAATGTTTTATCTTTTTCTATTAACTTTAAAAGTTTAAATACATGAAATACTGCTATAAAAAATGGAATTCCCGTAAAATATATTCCCAATAACAATGGCAATTTCATATAATAAAATTCTGGTGCTATTTCTTCAAAATAATTAGCTACATTAGGAAGCCAAAATATGCATAAACACAATATAATTATTGAAATTAAAATTACAGACATTCTAAGAATATTTACCTTCCAAGATTTCATATTAATATCTTCCCCTTTCTTTATTATGTTTTTATTATAATTCTATTATATCCCTTTTTCATTATAATTCAATAATTTATTATCGTTATTCGATAAATAATTATTGTTTAACAGTCAATACCTTAGAACTATAATTTCAATTTTTTAATTATATTTTAATATTAGAACTTATAATCTTTATTAATTATAATGATTTATAGAGCATACAATAAGCTTAGAATGAAGAATAAAACAAAAGGATTGAGTCTTATTCAATAAAACTCAATCCTTAAGCAAATACATCCAAATACTCTATCTCATATACATTTCAACCTGAAATAAGTGATTAAAATAGTGCTTTTCTATCCATATTCTACTCTAATTTCACTTTTAAATCACTATATGTTATGTCGAAATCATATTTTTTCGTATTTGGATTTCCTGTTGTAAAACAGGATCATTTTTCACCATTCTTTCTTCCTCTGGTGTCAATGGTTGACCAGAAACTACCTTCATCAAGATAGACTGTACTTGTCCAACAAATTTAAGTGCCTCTGCCTTATCTCTTTCATATAAATAGGAATCCAGTTCTGGATCGCTTTTTCTTGCAGCCCAATAATAATCACTTTCTTCCCTTGTTGGTATCTCATGAAACCCTTTTTCATGAATATTCATTATTTTAGCTAAATCATAATATTTTTCTTCTGTCTTTTTACTATTTTTAAGCGCTTCCTTTCCTTCAGATGAAGGTTCAAAGCAATCAGAAGCCTGTTTCACATTTTTAATATCAGACGCTCTTTTCCTATTATAGTTCTCAGTCAAATCGGATTGGTAATTCCTTAATGATGAGGTTATCCCTAATTTAATCATTAATATACCCTCCTTATGTGTTCTCTCTTTATATATGGTTTAAAATAAAAAAATCTTAAATAATTTTATAAATTCTATCAACTTTCATTACTGAAGAAAGAAGTATTATATTATAATAAATATTGATTATTATTTTAAATTACTTTCTGGATTGTTTGGATTTTCCCTATATCCTTCTAAGAGCTCATCATTTTCCATAATAAAAGGCTTAGCTGTTGGTTGATTCCAAGACACATCATACTTATTCATCAGATAATCATTCAATTCAATACGATTGTCAAACTTTATCACCTGATATGGTTCTTGAAAAGATAATTTTTCAATAAATAAAAGTTTTCCATCTTCCACCGAAATTAAAACACCTGCATGTCCAATAAATAGATAGCTATCCTCATCTGAATGAAAAACAACAGAAACAAGAGAAATCTTATCTTTATTTAAAAATGTAATATCTTTACTCTTCCAATCTTCCTTTACCTTATTAAGATGAATAAATATATCTTTTGTATTTTCTGTTGGAATAAAAGAAAATAAACTTTGAAATTCTTCTTGCTCTATGGGACTAAATAATTTTTCAGGACTATTCTCTAAAGCATCCATATCCATAAATAACTGACTAGAATTTTTTGTATTGGGCTTACCAATAGAAATTAAATTTTTCATTAGATCAAAAGATGTAATTCTACAGTTATAACCAATAAACTCTGGATTTTTAGTATCCCACATTTCTTGAATTGCCAACTGATCGTACTGAGGTTCAAGACTATCAATAGTGATAAATCCATCCTTTATTAAACTTTTTTCCTCAATTATACTATTAAAACTATTAACATTTTGAAAGAAGGAATCAATATTTTTAGGTGCAATTCCAGCTAATTCCATAGCTTTTCTTGCCTCATCTTGACTAAAGGAATCTGTTAAATTTGAGTATGTTAAACTTCTTTTATAGTCTTCTTTCTCATTTACCGACCGATTATAGCAACCTGTTAATGACATCAATAAAATTAAAGTGATTAGTAAAATATTTGCTACTTTTTTCATAATTAATTTTTCCATCTCCTCTTTGTAATATATGCTTATCTATTCTAACATAAAAACAGAAAAAATAATTTACAATTCTATTACAACAACTTTAATTTCATATTAATAAAGGAATATCCAATATATTTGCATTCCTGTTCCATAGATAGTCTTTAATTGGATAATGCAATTATTTCTTCAATGGTATTTTTCCAATTTGGGTTGTTTATCTTTAGATGTCTGCCGTTAAATTGATTTGCAATTGAAATCCATTCATTTCCAATACAATGGATAATTAGCCAAACATCAGCCTCATTATCATTTATAATGATTTCATGCATATCTTTATCATTAAATTTAACTGTAGTTGATAAGCTTCTGATAAAATTAGATTGCAATACCAATGTTTTTAACATCTCAATCTGATTAGCATTAAGTACGTATTCTTGCTTGTTTGTGCCGTCTTGGTAACTTTTTCTTATTACTACATTGCTTGATGTTTTGATATTTAATACACCAATAATTTCCTTGCCTGAAACATTAAAATATGAGTAAATAATTAAGCAAAATAGTATAACCATCACAGTTCCCACAATTAACCTATATGATTTTTTCATTATAATCATTTCTCCTTAATATAAATCTAGTACCTGTTTGACTTCGTCTAACGACACTGCATTAAAATTTAATAATATGTCTTAATAAAGCTAATTTTTATAATCTGATGTATTTATTGCAAAAATTGATACATAACTCTCTTTATCAACTTCATAGTATATTTCTATAAACATTGCTTCCAGAAAAAAAACATCCTCTTCATCACCATATATCTGTACTGGATTGGAATATCTTTTTATCTCATATAAATATATCCCTTCTTCTTCACTTTCTATCAATGAATCATTGATTTCTTTTGGTTCTTTTGGACTATACAATGTCTCTAAAGCTAATATTTTAATTTTAGGAATATTATCAGGAATTATTTTCACTCCTATCTCTTCTCCATTTTTTTCATTTTTTTCAAAGGAAATTTTAAATATTCCTTTTCCATTTTCTATTTTTAATGTTGGAACATCTCCTTCTATATTTCCACTTACCAAATCTTTAATTTTTTTTAATTCATTTTCATTAAAGCTATCAAATTCTTCTTTAGTATATGTCCTTATAATTGGAGTTCTATCTGCTACATCTAGTATATCTATCAACATTTTTACATCTGTATTAGATATATTTCTTTTACCCTCTGGAATAGGTGTAATTGCCCAATTCACATATAAAAGAATTCCTACTATTAATAGAAAAAGTATTAGTATTGAAAATAATAATTTCTTTACTTTTAATTTATTCAATTTATCACTCCCCACTTAATTCAAACAAATCTAATATGGTATATAGAAATTCTAGAATGATATTTAAAGTCTTTTCCAAACATTAATATTTAATTATCCTTCTTGAGTTTCTTTATCAGAATAATCCACTACTACTTTTTTGCATTTTTTACAAATCCATGCCAAAAAAATAAAATCTTTAACCACATTATTTTCTAATAAAATTTCTCCTTGCTTTGGAAGCAAAGAGATTTTATGATGTTTTTTTACCCAGGCTACCCTCTTTATCCCCTGCAAAAAACCTTGTTCCATTTCATTATTACAAATAGGACAATTCATAACTACACCTCTATTCAAATTTATATTATACTCATAATATATAATCAAAAATACTCCTAATATTCGTATCCTCTTCTTAAAATCCTAAATTCTTTTTTAAGAAGTACCACAATCACTAAAGCTAGCCCCAAATCAATAGCAAGTGAACCATAATATATTGACGCAACTCCAAAAATTTTTGGTAAAATAATCATTAAAGGGATATACAAAAATAACTGTCTGCCTATTCCAAATAACATGGCTGGCTTTGGCTTTTTTATGGCAGGATAAAAAGTCATTGCTGTTAAGACAATACACAATAGGGGTACTATTGCAATGATTGCTCTAAAATAATTCAAGTTTTGTATGCTGAATATTACATCCGGTAACATTAACTTCAAAATACTGCTTGGGGCAACCATTGATATTGACCACACAGGCAATACTAAAATAAATGCTACAAAAACAAACACCTTATAAAATCCTATAACTCTATCCACTTTCCTCGCTCCATAATTAATCCCAACAGCAGGCTGCAAAGCTCTCATTAATCCATAAATCGGTGTCATTAATAGATTTAAAATACGAAAAACCATTCCGTAGAAAGCAACATCTGAAGTTGTTCCATAATTATTAAGAGCCCTTAGTATAATAACCCCTTGAATAACTGTCATAATTGTCATAATAAAAGACGGCACACCAAGAGATATTATTTCTTTTATAATATCTTTTTCAAAATAAAACTTACTTTCATTTGTTTCAAAGCTTGATTTTCCTTGTCTGCAATAATTAAAATATAAAAGTACATAAACAAGCATTGCTATATTTGTTCCCCATGCAGCTCCTTTTACGCCAAAATTAAATATTGCCATTAAAATATAGTTGGCAATAATATTAACAACCATTCCTATCCCCATCATTATTGCAGCACTTTTCATTTTCCCCTCGGCCCTTACTATCATGTTATAAGCAAGACCACCAATCCAAAATATTGATCCTATGAGAGTAATCATATAATAATTTTTACCATAAATCAATTCATCTCCACTTGCACCTATTATTTTCAAAAGAGGATTCATAAACAAGAATCCTAAGACCATGGTTAGAACAGTAAGAATAATCATTAAAGTATTAGAGTTCCCAATTAATCTTTTTTGTATATCCTTATTATTTTCTCCAATTAATATACTTAGATATGAGCCCGCTCCAACTCCAACTAATGAACCCAACCCAAGAGGAATCTGCGTCAAAGGATATATTATAGAAACACCAGCAAAGGCTGTTTCTCCTACATATCTTCCCACAAAAACCGCATCGAAAACTGTATTTAATCCATACAGAACCATAGCGATTACTGCTGGTAAGGATAGTTTAATACAAGTCTTCCACATATTATCTTGAAGTATCATGTTTTTTTCTTTACTCTTTTCCATTTATACAAATCCTCCTTTAATATATTTATCCCCGTTTATTCTTTCATTTTTTTACACACCATAAATTATTTGAAAAAGCAGCAAATACTCTTTTTATATCTTTAAATCCTACGTCTATCAAATAACCCTCAACTTCTTTTCTATTTAAAACCTTCATAACTTTATCTTGTTCTCTATAGGTTCTATTTACCTGTTTCTCATTTGCTCCCTTATAAATGGCAAATTCCTTCCAATATTGTAGTTGTTCATTTGTGAATACACTCAAAAATAATATCCCTTCATTTGATAGATTATTGAATATTTTTTTGACAAACTCCCTAGGCTCATCAACAAATTGTAAAACTTGAAGGCAGAAAATTATTTCATATTTTAGATCACTAATATCTTCAAATCTTGAGTTGATTATTCTCAATCTTTTTATATCCCCACAATCTCTTTTTACGATATTAATCATTTCATCACTTGGTTCTACCAGTGTTATATTTCCCTCGTAGCATTTACTAAGCGATTGAATTTCTGGAACTTGTCCACCTATACAAAGCATATTGTTTGGATTTTGATTATTTATTTCAATTGGTAAAACTCCATTAAATATAAGTTCTAAACACAAATCATAGCCTGGAATCTTTTTCCTGATATCATCAATATAATTCATATTGTCAAACTTTTTCATTTTTCATCACTCCTTACTACGATGTTATAAGCAAAGATTTTAATTTTTCCATAGTCTGATTGGTTAGTAAAAAGTCTTCTGTCATGACACCATTTTCTAAATAAATAATTCTTCCACAGGTGTTCACCAAAAATTCAATGTCATGAGAAATGACAAAAATTAGTTTTCCCCCTTGATTCAGAGCTTCAAAAATCCTACTGACGTTTCTCATATTTCCCCCATCAAGACCACTGGTTGGCTCATCAAAAAATAATACATTTGCACTATTAACTGCTGCTGATGCAATTGTAACTCTCTGCTTTTGTCCACCAGACAATGCCATAGGATGTTTATCTCGATAATTAGAAAGTCCCAACATATCAAGAACTTTAGATATCTTTTCATCTAAATTGTTAACTTTATTATTGCCAAGGCACAATTCATCTTCTACACTTTCTGTAAATAGTTGATAATCTGTATCTTGCATTACAAAATACGTTTCTCGAGCACGTTTTTCATTAGACAGTTTATGTCCATTAATCTTGACAGTACCTTTTTGTCTAGGCAAAATGCCACAAAGGCATTTTACAAGTGTCGTTTTTCCAACGCCATTTGCTCCTACAATTCCAATAATTCCTTGACGATCCTTTGAAGAAACTGAAAAGCTAACTTGCCGCAATAATATTCGTCCAGAAAATTTTACAGAAATATCTTTGGCTTCAAAGGAAGGTAGAATAATATTAGAAGTTTGTAGCTGTGACTTAGGCGGTGTTAGTGCGTTCAAGTCAAAAACCCTTAACCCCTTTTCTACTAATTGGGATGATGATAATTTCATTGCCTGTAGCCATGTCCATTCTTTATGCAACTCTCCATCCTCCATATAGATAACTCGATCTATTAATTCCATTAGGTAATAAAGCCTATGTTCAGAAATAATAATAGTGTTTCCTCTTTGTTTAAGGTCTTTTAATAGCTCCCCTAATATTTTAGTAGAATGCATATCTAAATTAGCAGAAGGTTCATCTAAAATGAAAATTCTAGGCTTCATCGCATATACGGAAGCCAGAGCAATTTTTTGTTTTTCACCACTGGATAATCTAAAGATACTTATATCACTAAGTTCTTCTATCTGAAAGGAATGAAAAGAATCATGTACTCTCTTATTGATTTCGCTAGAAGATAAATGCATATTTTCACATCCAAAAGCTATTTCTGAAATTGTATTTGTAGTGAAAAATTGTGACCGTGGGTCTTGAAAAACTGAACCAACCATTTCTGCTAATTCATAAGTAGGCATATCTTTAATTTCTTTCCCATTTACTAATGCTGTCCCACTTAACTCTCCTGGATAAAAATGTGGGATTAGTCCATTCATCAAGCGAGTAAGAGTGGTTTTACCACAACCACTCTGTCCAGTTAATAGAATAAATTCTCCTTTTTTAACTTCTAAATTAATATGTTTTAATATCATGTCTTTCATTCCCTGATAGGTAAAAGAAACATTTTTAAGTTCTATGACATTCATCTAATCACCCCCCTTTCAAAACAGTACAAAAATACTGCAAATAATATAACCACAAATAAATATATAAAATCCTGTAATCTTAATTTAATCTCAAACATAGAGCCCCTTTGTCCAGGGCGTTCAATTCCTCTAACCACTGCTGCTGCAGCTAGCTCTTCTGCTACTCTTACAAAACGCATCATCAGTGGAACCATAACAAATTCCATCATCATAATTGGAGATTTCAATACATTCCATAAGTTCAATGGGATATTGCGTGTCTTCATTGATTCTTTAATTGTACTCATTTCCTGACCTATAGTAGGCATGAATCTCAAGGTAACAGCTAAAGTAATGGTAATTGATCTTGGTAATTTAATTTTTTCCAAAGCATTTACAAATTCACTTACACTGATGCTTTTAGTCATCATATAATAAATACCTAACACTGGAGAAAACTTAAAAAATATATAAACTGTAACTCCTATAATCATAGCTGCACCACCAATAAAATTTAACAGCTGCATTAAAGCATACAATCCTATTGTGTAAAGCATTAATTTTAATGCGCAATTATAGAGTCCAAAATAAATCAAAATCATAGCCATAAAAGCTGCGTTCAATAACCCTCCTTCATTGGAACGAACAATGAACAATAGCACACCTACTATCAAAGTATGGATCATCTTAACACGTGGGTCTATATGGGTTATAGGATTTGTATTCGTCTTAATAACAGATAGATTCAAATAAGTTTCCCTTCCTTTCAATAAAACTGCCATAATATAAATTTTGTAGCCGAACCATTTTTACAGCAGGTTCCGAAATTATTTTTGTCTAAAACATACCAGCCTTTTCAAAGTGTTTTTTCAATATTCGTTCACCAATGACAGTTCCTAAAAATGCAGCAATTAAACAGGATATTATTGATACTACACCAAGCCAACTTTTAGCAACATCTATTAGAGAATTAAGATAGGTCATGTCTGCACCAGCTACACCTCCAGTTGCTTGTTTTATATACCAATCTGTAAAAACATAAATTGGTGCAATATCCCCTGCATAGAAACCAAACATCAGCACAATATAAGCAATGACTATACGCTTATGGTCCTTGTATTTGCCGGATTTTGCAATAATTTCCGCAATAAAGCCAAATACTACACTGGTTATTAACAAGGTCTGTGCCCCCATTAACCCTAACAATATTCCTATTATCACAGATGGAATAAAAAATGCTCCAAATTTTTGTACTTTAACTATAATCACCATAAAAAGAGGACCACAAGTCAATGCAAAAATTGTTGGATAAAATATATAAACAGCAGGTGTTACGCCAGTTATAAACATTAAAATCATCGCAAGTGCAAACATGATTGCACTAAAAATCCCCATCAAAGAAAAATCTTTGATTCCAAGTTTTTTATTTTCTTCTTGATTGTTCATTATACTCATCTCCTTTTAATATTTAAATTCCTCTGCCAATTTTCCACTTCTTACTAAGCTTGCATATATCTTTGAACTTTCAATCAAATCCTGGTGATTACCAAAAGCATCTACCTTTCCCTAATTAATTACAACAATCTTATCAACATTTCCTACGGCTTTTAGACGATGAGATATTATGATAACAGTCTTATTTATTGTCAGTTTCTTTAAACTGTCTTGAATGTATTTCTCGTTCTCTACATCAAGAGATGCCAGCTATCTCATCTAAGGTAATAATCGAAGCATCCTTTAAAAAGGCTCTCGCTATAGAAATTCTCTGTCTTTGTTCTCCTGAAAGAGTAGCTCCATTTTCTCCAATAGGTGTATCATAACCTTGTGGAAGTTTACAAATAAACTCTTCACAATTTGCAAGACGGGCAACTTCTTTTATCTTCATTGCTGCTAAAATATATCCAAGTATATAAAGAGCATTTACTTCTCCACTACCATATAACCCCGTTCCTACAACAATTACAACTCCAAGTGCAATTCGCAATATAAGTCCTGAAATTGCCGTAGGTATAAACGTCATAATTTCCGCTTTCATTGGTTTCAAGTCTAAATCCAGGTACATAAGTTAAATGAACAGAAGCGAAATATAATAATGCACCGACAGTCACAACAGTAGAGACCATAGTAAAAATTATAGCGATATACGCTGAGGATTTCTCTTTCGACACATAGAAAAGAAATTTTTTACAAACCTTTAATATAACATTTCTCCTTTCTGAATTATCTCAATTAGACAAACAGATATTGATTTTTGTTCAATCTTAATATCTAATTCAATTGAACTTCCAAAGTAATCCTAGCATAAAGGCTACATTAACAATTTTTATTGTATCATTTTGTTAAACGTGGTACAATAAAAACAAGAGATAATGTCCATTTGTGATATTGTCTAACCGTGATAATTTGAGGTGATTGTTTGAATAATTTAAAAGATATGTTAAAAGAAATCGGCTATACGAACTGTTTAAACTGTACAAAATACTCCCCAGCAGGCAACGCTTTTTACATTGATAATGAAGACTATAAAGGAATGTACTGGTATTATGAAACAGATTCTTTCATCATTGATATTCATGACTTTTTTATTAAAAGAGAAATGATAGTGGATACATTTCCTGATATGAGACCTTATATGAGTTTTATTTCCACTTATATCATTACAGCTAGCGGTGAATGGTTTAATCCTTATCAAAATATAGTTTCAAATACAATGTTTGTAACCAATATAGATAGAGCAAATATGAGATTACTTTTACATGGAAATTATCCTTATTTTAGCGTTGGAATTAATTTTAAAGAAAAGATCATTGAAGAATGTGTTATAGATAACTTAAAAATTAATAAAACAAAAGTATCAGATCTTTTCCTAGAAACAAGGGAGTTTATAACAAAACCTATTGAAAAATTGGCAAAAACCATCTTAAACTGCTCGATGGATTTACCTTCAGCAGATCTTTTCTTTGAAGCAAAGGCGAAAGAATGGTTGAGTATCACCATAGATGAGTATACAAAGAAATCTAGAGAACATCCCCTTTCAGAGTCTGATAAAAACGCAATTGAAAATGTTTCAGAGTATATTAACGATCATTATGCTTTTGATATACCACAAGAGCTTCTTGAAAAAATAGCTATGATGAGTGGTACCAAACTAAAATCTGCTTTTAAACAGAAATATCAAATGAGCATCACTGAATATACTCAAAGAAAGCGTATGAACATAGCAGAGAATCTTTTGTTAACTACTGAACTTGAAATTAAAGATATAGCAAAATCCGTTGGTTATAATTCCCATAGTAGATTTACAGCACTGTTTAAAAGATACAAGGGTATATATCCAAAGGAGGTCAAACAATTCGGTTCTAAAAATCCTTTTCCAATTTGTTGTTGTGAAAATAAAAAATAGAAATCTGAATTAATAAAAAGCAAAAAACAAAGATACGTATTTGTTTCATAAACCATAAATACGAATCTTTATTTTTTTATTTAACTCTCAATGAATTTTCAACTGGAAAATAGTATAAAATTTAAAATACTATAGAAAGAGTAAAAAACTTTGTGTTTACCTCCAAATATTTTTTAAATAGCAGCATACTTGTCCTATGATGCTGAGTTATGCTAATGTACCTTCTATAAATGATGTCGCTTAACTATATATCGAAAATATTATATATTACTATGTTTTTTTAAGTAACTACCTAAATAATATGATGAAAACATTAATAAAAATCCTATTAAGCTTACTAACCAAAACCGAATTGTCATAAAGGGTGGATAAAAAACTATGGCAATATTAACCAGTGGCAAGTAATAAAATTGAGTAGCAATGCCAAATATACTAGACCAATAGTGTTTTAATATAATTTCCTGATACATAGCGAATAAAAGCATTAAAAAAGCAGGGAAATTTGCAGTTATAGTAGATTTTAATGGTGTCTTTTCAAATTCACAAGTTATGAATCCCATCAATATCCACAAAGCAAGAAATATAATACCCATTAACCTATATGGTAAATTAAAGTTTTGGTTTTGCATCATTATATCATTCATTAAAAAACCTAATACTAATGGAATTAGACCTAAGAAAAATAAAATAAATCTTTTAATAGTAACACCCCCTATTTATTCTAATATAATTATATTTATTGCCATCTGAATCTTTTAAGTTTTTATAAATAAAGATATACCCCGAGAACATTTTCCCAAACAGAGTGTCTAGATCCTATAAAGGTATTCAAGAATAAAAACAAAAAACTTCCAATATTATTATAATTTTATCACTATATCTCATTGGAAGTTTTTTTATATAATTCTTTTATTAATTATTTTATTCATAAAGTTGAGTGCAAAAAATATTTAAATCATGGGCTTGTTGGATAAACATCTTATTATTTAATAGTATTATCTTTAGTTTATTGGATAGAGATTCAAATTCAGAGTTATTGTTTTTTCTTGACAAGAAATTAATATCCATTATACCAAATTTCTCCTGATATATCTTGTCTATGTTATTTTGATTTATCAACAGTTTATCTTTAGGGTAATAGCAGGTTTTAAATGAACTTTTATTTCCATTAGGAGACAATTCTAAATAGTTAGGCACGGGATTGATTGAATTAACGGTAATCATCTTACATCAAAGCTTACTCTATATTGACTTTCAGAGTAGCCTGAATACCTTTTTATTTTGATATAATATGTTCCAGCACTTAAAGAATTAGGGTAGGAAAAACTAACCGAATTTAAACTATTATTTGGTTCACTTTCTTCAAGGATGGAATATGAAAAAACATTCTGAGCATCACTAATAATAGGTATTAATGCAATTAACAACAACAATACAACATATTTTCTTTTCATAACAAAACCACCTTTCCTTTTTTATATACCTTTCACTAACTGTTAAATATTACCTCCAATATTATTTTAACACGTTGATATATATATCAATCAATTGTAATCCCCTAAAATCCGTTAAAACTAAATAAAATTGAATAATATATTCTGCACAAAGGATTACTACACCATGTTCAAATAATCGTTGTTATATTTCTAACCTTAAAAAAGTCTATTCCTTTGTTTATAGTCAGCTAATTGAAGCCTTCATTTTAATATGATAAAATATATTAAATAACTATATAACAAATTTTTTTGAAGCCTTAGCAGTGAATTTCTAAGCCCGAGGAACCAATTTACATTTAACAAAGTAATAAAAATAAAAAAATATGAGAAAGGATAAAAAATATGAAAAATTACTATGATGAAAAGTTGAATGCTCAAAAATTGTTCCAAGTATATGAGACCAAAATTCCACGTGTCAGGCAGTATTTACAAGGGGAGATAGATTTTATCAAGAAAAATTTATCAAAGACCCAAAGCGTTTTGGAGCTTGGGACTGGATATGGTCGGATTGTTAGGGAATTAGCTCCCCACTGCGGTTCTATAGTGGGGATAGATATATCAGAGGAAAACATTGAATTGGGTAAAGAGTATCTCAAAGACTATACCAATGCTAGCATGATCACTATGGATGTTCACAAAATGGAATTTTCTAAGCCTTTTGACGTCATTTTGTGTCTGCAAAACGGTTTATCTGCCATGGGTGCTGATTCCACTGTTATTCATAAAATTCTTGAAACATTAGCACCAGGAAGAAGAGCCTATTTCAGCAGTTATAGCCCTAAATTTTGGGATTTTCGCCTTAAATGGTTTGAGGAGCAGGCATCAAAAGGACTTTTAGGAGAAATTGATTATGCCAAAACTCAAAACGGTGTAATTATCTGCAAAGATGGCTTCAAGGCAATAACCCATTCATTGGAGGACTTTCAGAAAATTGGTGAAGAATCGGGATACCCCTATCAGGTGCAAGAGGTGGATGAATCTAGCCTATTTCTTATCATCCACAAGAACTAACCAGATTGTAAAGTAAGTAATAAAATGTCTGAGCATCTACAATCCTTTCACATTAGCAATAGAACACTTATAATCATAGATATACAAAATGTTTTTTTGCTTGAAGATGTTCCTATTTGCTTCGCTGATTGGTTGACGACTGTGACTGGAGCAGGTTCCTTTTGGAGGTGAAGTTGTTTCGTAAGCATTTTCATTTTGCTAATTCCTAAAAAATCTATCACTGCTGCTCCATCTTCATCAACCATTTTTGCTATTTTTGAAAAATCTTGATTAGCTTTTGGTATTAAAGCTAGATTATTTATATTTATATTGATATTCATAACATCTCCTCTCTATCTATTTATAGCAGATCCCCTTTTTAGGATAAATTCAACCCAATTTAATTAATTTTGAAAAATTTAAAGTTATAAATAATACTATATGACTTTTTGTAATTAAAGCTGAGCTAATAATTGCTTTAACCCCTATACAATCAATTAAATCTATACCAGCTATCTCACTGACTTTAATGTATTCTTTTCCCGTCCATATAGTTTTTGTTGTTCGATATACAGCATAACTCTCAGTACTAATCTTTCTAAGATTAGTTTAAAATGACCTTAAATTAAATATGTGACCTAATTCTTAAGTTGTATTATTTGCTTTTATCAAAACTTTACTTACATTATTTCTTATATCTTCAGAGTAAATATGTTCATTATTATAATATAAGGAATTAATAAATTTAAATCCAGGTATCATTTTATCTTTTACTATAATTGGTTTAGACTTAATGCCCTTATCATTTATTGTTATGTTAAAAACATTTATACCCTGAAGTTGAGGTGATAAATTCTGTAGTTATGACCGTAAAGTCCAGGAGCTAGCTGAAAAGAATCCCTGTATCATTCCACACCCTTCCTCATCGTTCAGTATCTGGCCCTTTCCCCTATTAATAACTATAATCTTAAGCTTTCCATCTGATGAATCATTAGCAAACCATATATCTCCGTTCCCTATTACAAATCCAACCGAATTCCCCCATATATTCTTCGTATATGCATCTTTAATTTGAAACTTAAATTTATCATTAAATATAAGATTGTATTTTTCAAGAAATGTTTCTTCATCTTCGATATATATTTTTTGTTCATCTAGATTAACACTAAGTGGATATTGAATAATTTCTGCCAGATCCTGACTTTCATCATTTTGGATTAATTGAATAACTTTTTTTGCAAAATCTTCTATTTCTTCCTTGCTATGTCCGCTATAAATTTTCACTGGTTTCATTTCTTCATCCTGCCACGTTAAATACACAGAGAATTCTGTTTCAACATTCTTCTGAGAAAATTCATGCCAAACTACATCTTTTTTTTCATCTTGTTCTTTAATGAAAGAATCATACGATTCTTTTGTAACGGATTTATTATTAATTAAGTATGCTATAGTTATGTCATCATTCTTTTGGATTGATTTCATATATCCCAATATATCAGTTTCATAGGCATTTGATTGGAATTTCAATTTTCCATATCCATTATCTGCTGCACCATTTGAATACTGAAATGTCCCGTCTGTTTTAAGCCCTTCTAAACCTCTGTATACAATATTGTATACATAAACTATATCATCCATATAATGCAAGACTTCATAAAACTCTGGATTATTATCTACTGCTAATTCAAGAATAACTTCAGGCACCTCATCACCATCCATATCAAGTATTGTAAAGTGTGTCAACTTGAAGATGGTTCCATTAATCTCTTTGTTAATTAAATAATCATTTAAAGATAATTCTTTTTTGTTATCAATGCTGAAAAATTCAGCATTATTTAGCAATACTGCTTTATATGCTTCTAATACCGAATTATTATTAGATGGCATCGTGGTCTTTGTATTTTCACTTTCACTGTCTGAAGAAGTACTGGTATCAGTAATTTTGCTATCACTTACACTACTGCCATTATTTGGATTTAAATTGTTTTTACTGCTCGAACACGCAGTAATTGAAGTACTTAACAGAAACACAAGAAGTATGTATATAATTCGCGATTTCATTTAATTTCTCCTTTCAATCTCCTCGTTACTCATGGTGGATAATCTTTCAGTCTTGATAATTTTAGTGGCATCTATCGATTAGTACTGAATGTCATCTATAAATACCTTTAACAAACAGGACCCAAAAATGCACGCCCCCTATTCCATCGATTCTCTGCCCCAAATCCACAGTATATTATGATTAGACCGTCTTGTTTTCCATCTTTACCATAATACGCCATCATAATTATACTATTAAAATGCCTTGAGTGTTTATCACACAAATTGGATAACTATATCTGCTAAATAAACAAAATGATAATATACATTATAAATTCAATCTAAATTCAATCAAATTATATTTTACAATAAAAATAAATCTTATGTCATAAAGATTTACTTTTACTCTGTGCAATTTAATTAATATATTGTTAATTAAATTTACTTTTATCTTAGCTCCAATAATCAAAATAATAACCCCCCCACCCATGAAGTGCACCCCAAAAGTTAGACAATAATTTAAACTTTTGGGTGCATTTCATTCATTAGCCATTTTTACTTGGGCATATCTTTTAAAGTCAATGTATTCCTCCAAATTATCATCATATTCAAAATGCCCTGATTCACAAATCATATAGTAGAACTTCATCAGCTGTTTTGGGATTTACATAATCCATAAGCTCCCTAAAATATTGTATGTCTTTTCCTATTTCTTTAAATTTGCGTGCTAAACTATTTAAATTATCTATTCTAGCTAATAGTGCTGCATTAGCAGGAATAGTATTTATTATTCTATTAGAAAAATTATGGCTATCAACTATAATTTCACAATCCTGCAGATAAGGTGCTCCTAATCTCATAAATGCTTTTTTAATTTCAATATCAGAACAAGTATATGATGGGAAAAAACCTCCCATCATATACTTGTTCTGGTTCATTTTCATCATTAAGTTTTTGTGAATACTATCTTGATTATTTCTTATTTATCGGATGAACATAATATAAAGAATGTGTCTTAATCGCGTGTATCATTCAATTACTTATTGACGATAAGACAAGTAGGTTTATATGATTTACCTAGAAATTCTAAGTCTTGTATACTTAATTCAGAAATACTAATAGAGTCTATACCTGGTGGTTTACGGTAATCTAACCATACATCATCATCCACCCACTTATTGTTAGATAGCCATATATGATCATCTAACTCTATATTTTCACCTAACCATATACTCCATATTTCAATTTCATCTAACTTCTTTAATTCTATTTTCAAATAATCAATAATCGATTTTGCTCTTGGTTCTGTATATTCCCATTTTAGCTGTGAAAAATATGTTTTATTTGAATACTCCTTTGCATATTCAGAAGAATAATACATATCCTTCGTGATTTCAATTTCATTTAAATTACCTTCATACAAATCCTTAACTTCTTTCAATGGTTTATCGCTTGCTAAAAATTGAAATATACTCAATTTTGCACCTCCAGTATTTAATTATAATTTAGCTGCATAATTTTATACTTATCTTCACTAATAGTATATAAATCATCTATACATTTATCAACCTAATATTCCCATTTTCACCCTATTATCCTGCACTAAAATCAATAGGGGTGAAGGTATGCCAAAATTCCTGCCTATTTATTTGTTATTAGCTTTACAGGGTCTAAAGGGTCAACAGGGACATTAGTCTGAGGACTTAGGAGGTACTAATTTTATCGACCCTTTCGTCCCTATTTTGAGATAATTCCTCTGCTAATTCTGTAGATGTGAACTTATGATAATTTTTATCCTTCATAAAATCAAAAAGAAAAATAACAATATCATCTAGCAGTAAATCTTTATTTACAAAACTATCAGATATTAACTGCCAAATATTATCTTATCCCTTTTTAATTTTATTTCTCGATAATATATAAAGAGTTTTTTAAATTTATAAAATGAGCTAGAGGAATATCAAATAGAGCGGGCTAGAAGGACAAGCTCATATGCAAAATCATTATATTCTAGATCTGCCCAGAATCTTCCGTAACCATTAAAAATATATCTGTTCACAACATTTACAAATTTGATAAATTCATCTCTCGTTTTCTCATTGATTATAACGGGATCTGGAAAAATAAGACACCTCACATACTTATCTGCCTCAAAAGATACTGAATATTCATTCTAGTATTTTCATCGCTTTTCCCTTCATATTGTTCCCCTTTCTTGTTTTATTCTAGTCTAAAATATTTTATTTATTTTCCTAAGCCACCATTTCCTCTAAAAAATTTTTAAACACTGTAAATTATCTCTGTAATAATCATTTTGTGATCGCTGGTCGTCTCAATAATTTGTGATTTACTATTTTTCTGTAATGATTCTGTGACTAATGCATAGTCATATTTATATTCTTTCCAAGTAGGGCTATCATCTGAAACATCATAAAAACCATTATCGTAAAGGGATTTAAACATCGCTTGAAATCTTGTGTTCTTTTTATATAATCCATTTTCATTTTTTCTTATATCCACATTAAAGTCTCCGCCTATAAAAGCATTTCTCATTTTATATTCCTCACTAAATCTATAGGCTTCAAACAAGCACTCTCCTTTATACTCAACTCTATCTTGATAATATTCAATATCTTTACTTAACCATCTGTTTTTTTGAGTATTATAAGAAGTCTGTGGCACATGGATTAAAAATATCTCTAGTTCAAAATTATTTATAATTATTTTTCCTTCAATATATCTAAGATACAGAGAAATACCTTCCCTTTTTCTTGCTTCAAATTTGACGCCTTTTTTTACAGCTAATAGACATAACATAAATTCTGAATGTTTATCTTCATATCCTTTAGGGTAATAAAATTTATATTTGTCTTTTAATTTCTCGATTTCTGAATGTAAAGATTGCTTATATTCTTGGAAAAAGATAACTTCTGGCTCTTTTTTATTGATTATTTCTATTATGGGTAAGATATTCTGATTTTCAAAATTAATGTTTTGTTGTATAAGTTTCATACTCTTATTCTCATCCCATTTCATAACTTTACTTATGCTTCCTTCTAATTTAAGAATAGCTGCTTTTATAATTAGTTTAATTACAAAAGGTCTATAAATTCTCTGTGTTTTGAATACTTCCCGAAATCCTACCCTTAGTTTTTCTAACTCTTCTATAGACTCTTTTTCTAACATCAAAGCTGTCTGCATTCCATTACTACTTATTTTTAATTCTTTAGTTCTGTAATCTCTCGCCTTTTCCCAATTTAGTTTTTCTAATGGAATCTCATCTAATGCCCTTTGAAGCAAATATCCCTTGTTAATAGGCCCTTGACTAACAGCAGAATCATCAAGTATTTTTTTCGCATATAAGTCAAACAAAGCTAATGCTTCTCCAGATAATTTTAATTGCAATCTAATCATTCTTTTTCCTCCTCAAAGTATAGTAAGACTTAATCTTAGGAAGACTGTATCCCACCATATTCAGGAAGTCAAGCAATTAACAATTAGTAACTTTATTTCTGAAACAACTTTTTCCATACCCATATGTTTAAATCTTAAATATTGCATTCCTGCTGCCTGAATCGAACGATTAAGTCTTTCTGTAATTCCCTCTTCTGTCATTATATTTTTTTCTTAATTCTTCAAATCCTTCAGAAACATATATACGTTTTAATCCAGTTTTATTTTTCATATCTATGCAATCACTAGAATATGTACAATTTAGACAGTCATTGCATAGATAAATCTTAGACTTACTTTTAAATCCATATTTATTTTTTCTATATATTATCTTTTCAAATTTAAGCTTTTTATTATTATGACAAAGATAGTAATCTTCTGTTTTACAGTAAGTCATATTCTCTTTTCTTGATATGTCATTTCTATATTTTCTTGCCTTTTTCACTTTCTAATTTAAGGGTTTTATTTTATTTTCTCTTAGATAAAGATAATTTTCTTCACTTTCATATTCTGAGTCTGCTACAATTTTCCTTATTCTTGTATCATGCTTTTTTAGAAGATTGTCCATAAAATAGATTAAGATTCTTACATCAGCAGGATTATTAAATCCTTCTATACCTATAATATATCTGCCATTTGTTGAACATTGAATATTGTAAGCAGGTTTTAACTGACCATTTTTCATATGATCATCTTTTAATCTCATAAAAATCGCATCGTGATCTGTTTTAGAATAGCTATTTCTTTCTCCAAGTATATTCAAATGTTTTTCATATATATTTAGCTTATCAAGCCATCTTTCCAACATTTCATATTTCTTTTGTTCTTCTAATTTTCACTTCCCTTTACCATAAGCAAACACTATATTTTTTGATTTACAAATATTTCTTATATTATTAAATTCAAGTAAAACAAGCTTTCTATCTTTTTTAGAGTAGGCACTATCTAAAAACTTTAAGTTCATCTCCTCAATAATATTGAGCACCAGGAAAACCTCATCATCCATATCAAAATTATTAGTCAAATCAAAACTAAAAGTGAGTTGCATTTTTTTGATTTTTGCTCTATGATTAACTTCAGTATGGGTTTTCATCGCAAATAAAACATACTAAAAAAGAGTTGAAAAATCAATAGATTTCTCAACTCTTTTTCTTTTATTTAGAAACTATATTTTGAAACAGCCCCTTTGATAAAGTCGTCTCCAAACCATTTGAGGTTTCTCTCTAGCTTTTCTGCAGACTATTATAAAATTTGTAAAGTTTACAATATAATTAATCAATTGGTCTTTTCATTCTATTGCCTTTTTCATCTACAACTTCAATTTGGGCAGTGGAATCTTGATAGAGTTCATACGGTCGTTTCACCTTATCATCATATTCAACATAATGATAACTGTCGTTAAACCAAATGATATGTGAATTATCCCCATTAAAAGTAAACTTGGAAATCACTTCTCCCTTTGAATAAAAATAGTAATGACTTGGCATTGCTACTCCAACATCAGCATCTTTAACTCTTTTTCCTATTTTTGCACTATTGAAGGTTTCAACAAATTGTTCGATTTCTTCACTATTCATTATAGTTTTACTATCAGCACCGTACTTTGGATTACCCATTGAAGTAACTACTACGACTTTATCGATTTCAGAAGAGATTAAATGAGTTTCTATAAGTGCTTTATCTTTCTTGGAACATCCAGTCATCACAATAATTAGTAATAAAAGCAACAACATAACAATGGAATGATTTTTCATGCATATTTCTCCTCTCTTTAGGGATGCAGACATTTTTATAGAACTGTTTACCTATTTTCTGAATTTATAAATTGTACAATCCCATACAAAGGAAGAACTTGAATTTACGATGTAAGTTTTTGTGGATTGGGACATCGTCTCTGTGTACTTATACCAAGGATTCCAAACCGTATAAGTAGATTTTGTATTATCGTATCCACAAATCACAAGGGCATGCCTTGCTTTTGCATAATCACCTTTACCTGCACATCCTGCATAAATTGGTGTAGAGTTTGTATAAATTTCTGAAACTACAGTTGTATTTGTAAGAGTCGAAGAACTTTCAGTTGTGTTCTTATAACCTTTATTCTTTGCATAAGTTACAATCTGTGAGCGTGAAATACTTTCTTTATCCAAATCCTTGCTATTAGGAAATGTAGCTTTCATCATAGCTTCTGCCGTAACACTGCTTCCAGCACCCTTATATCGTAATATAGAGGCAGCTGCATATGCTGCACACCAAGGTTTCGAACCTTGTTGTTCTTTCATGTCTAGAGTTAAGTTATGTGAAGCTGATGCTTGTACCGTAGGAGTAATGACAAATTCGATTGGTTTTGAAACATTTACAATTCTATTAATTTGAAAAGTTTTACTCATCATAATACCAAGAGGTTCCCTGTTAAGATGATCTTCTTCAAGAATCTCTACGTAACCATTTTGGAGAGCTATTACATTGCCGTTATCAATATAAATGGACAATGGGTTCTCTTCGCTTGTTCGATATTTAAAACTATCTATTTCCTCTGCCAAATAAGGCGAGAGTATGCCCACGTATTCTCTATTTTCGCTCAAATATACTCTAAATGTATAAATTACTCTATTATCACAAAAAATAGGGAAATAGTATATGTCATCATCAGTATCTTTCTCTTTTGCCATCGTAAAAGGATTTCCCATATATACTTTACTTATATCCAAGGTGTCAATATCTAAGCGAGCAACTAAGTAACCAAAGACATTGTTAACCGCATAGTTAATTACTTCTTCAGGTACAATATCGGTTGATAAATATAGATTGTTTTCAGACCCCACTTGATTGATGCTTGTTAGTTTAACTTCATCAGATTGACTTTCAGCTGCTAAAGCAGTCATACCCATGCTCATAATCATAACTGTCACTAATATTAAAGATGCTAATCTTTTCAACATAATATTTTCCTCTCTTTCTATAAAATCACTTCATGTTTTCGCGTGCTACTTATTGGGAATATACCTCCCCACGGGAATCACCCCTTTCTATTTTACTACTCTAGCTTTTATATTTCACGGCTCTTATAAAAAGCCTTTGCCGTTTCATCATTTATCATTACTACTATCGATATCTATCACTTAGTGCCCCCATATAGCTTTTTGATAAAAGAATATTGTTAATTTCATTAATTTATCTTATTACTTATATAACACGCAGAAATGAAATCACCTCCCGATACCTACTACTTTAGCTCTTTATATCCTTCATAATTCTAATGGGTCAGTCATGATTTAAATTTCACAAGACCCCGAAGTAGCTTCTGCCTTTTCCCCATCCACACTCACTACAACTCGAGTACGGTATTTAACGCCTGACATTCCTGTATAGCTCTTAGATAAAAATACATAGCTAGTCCCTTTGAAGCTCCACGAAGTTACACTAATCCATCTTCCTAAATCATATCTTTCTAAATACATTGTTCCACTAATTGAACCAGAAGAGCTTTTAGCTTTTATATATACCTCAGGATAAAGGGTAGTACCTTCTGCTGAAATACTTGGTGAAATACCACTAATATTATCCCACATTGGAGTAATTACCTGATAGTCTGTATTTTCTAACGTTTGTTCTCGTAGTTCCATAGCGTAGGTAGCATTTGTTGCACCACCTCCAACTAACAATGCAATGGCCAATGTTGTTACCCCAATTCTTTTAAGTTTCATAAAAAATCCTCCTTAGCTATTATTTTAGGTTCTTACCTATATAACGCACAAGGAGGAAAAAGGGGACATATTTTTTAAATTATTTTGAAATACTTTCAAAACAGCAGAGAAGCTTAGGATACATACCAATATAAAAATAGCTACTCTTTTAGCCATTAACATAAATATGTTATTAGGATTTTGTT
>NZ_DAMCHJ010000016.1:44568-53786 GCF_032104385.1 Tissierella sp. | reverse complement strand
GGTTTAGTTCTTTCAAATTTTGCTTTTGCCATTTCAATTTTCCTCCTTAATTATATTAATAATTTTACTTTCTTTAAGTTTTCTCAAGGAAGATATATAAGAAAACTCATCCTGGCGTTTCTTATCTTGGAAAATCTTGGAGCCCACGACCGGACTCGAACCGGTGACCTCTTGCTTACCATGCAAGTGCTCTACCTCCTGAGCTACGTGGGCATTTTTCTCACTGCTAGTTATTTTACTATTTCCCTTAAAGATTGTCAAGCTTAAGTTTCTACTTTATCTTCTAATATTTTTTCTAATTTTCTTTTTACCCTTTGCAATGCATTATCAATGCTTTTTACATGCCTGTCCAAGTCTTCCGCAATTTCTTGATAACTCATACCATTTACATAAGATATTAAAACTTCTAATTCTAATTCAGACAAAACCTCTTCCATTTTTCTTTCCATTAAATTCAAATCTTCCCTGCTAATCATTAATTCTTCTGGATCTGAAGTCCTAAATCCTGAAATAATATCTAATAATGTTCTATCGGAGTCTTCATCATATATGGGTCTATTAAGTGAAATATAAGAATTTAAAGGAATATGTTTTTGCCTTGTTGCTGTTTTAATTGCCGTAATTATCTGTCTTGTAATACAGATTTCTGCAAAGGCTCTAAAGGATGTAAGTTTATCCCTATTATAATCACGAATTGCTTTATAAAGTCCTATCATGCCTTCCTGAATGATATCCTCTTTATCTGCTCCAATTAAATAATAAGACCTAGCCTTTCCCTTTACAATGCTTTTATATTTGTACATTAGGTATTCCAGTGCAATAGCATCATCATTTTTGGCTGCCTCTACAATCTCTTCATCTTCCATAAATTCATACGTAGACGATTCCAAGCATCTATGTAACTCAAGTTGCACTAAGTATCCCCCCAGTTTATACTTTAATTTAAATCACTTTTATTATATTTAATACTTATATATTAGTCAAGGTTATTCAATCTTTACTTATTATTTTATTCAGCTTATCTATTGTTTCCTCATCTAATCTTCCTAACAATAAGTCATTTTTTTTATTTTCCATAGTATTTTTACGCTTCATTAGCTTCTTTTCATTAAAAATTTCCACTTCTAATTCTCTAGCTGAAATCCTAGTACCCCCACGTCCAAGAATGATTTGTTGTTCCATCCAATCCGATGTGGCTACCCTTACTCTTTTTATTCTCCCAATCTCATCTAATTGCTTTTCTATATATTGGTCTGCTGTTTCATTTTCTTTTGTATATATAACCTTCAATCCATTATAGTTCTCTTTGGTTCCACAATTGCCTTTTACCAAATGTGCATCAAATACAATTATCACTTCAATTCCAGAATAATGCTTGTATTCTGTCATAATTTCTATAAACTCATTACGAGCTTCTTCTAAATTTTCATTTTTAAGCTTATTAAATCTTTCCCAAGAGTTAATGATATTGTAGCCATCCACGAAGAGATATTCTTTAACTCTTTTATTCTTTCTAGCCATGGCTTTGTCTTACTACCTCATATATCAATATAGACGCTGCATTAGAAGCATTTAAGGAGGATATCTTACCTAACATTGGTATTTTAACCAATATGTCACATTTCTCTTTTACTAGTTTAGATAACCCTTTCCCCTCATTTCCTATTACCAACCCTATAGCTCCTTCTAAAGATGTATTAAAATGGTAATCAGTTCCATTCATATCCGCACCATAAATCCATAGTCCTTTATCTTTTAGTTCTTCAATTGTATTTGAAATATTATTTACCTTAGCTACAAGCATATGCTCAACTGCACCAGCAGAACTTTTATATACTGTTTGATTAATCTGAGCTGATCGTCTCTTGGGAATGATTACTCCATGTACTCCCGCACACTCTGCTGTTCTAATTATAGAGCCTAAATTATGTGGATCCTCCAAACCATCTAAAATCACAATAAATGGAGGTTGATTTCCTTCCCTAGCTCTGTTAAGAATATCCTCTATATTTGAGTAACTATAGGAAGTAACTAATGCAACTACTCCTTGATGGGCATTGCCTTCTGACAAAGAATCAAGTTTATTTTTATCTACTTGTTGTATTACAATATTTCTATCTTTTGCTATTCCAATTATTTTATTTATAGAACCCTGAAGCTCTCCCTTTAAAATATATAATTTTTCTATTTCTCTATCTGTCTTTAATATTTCCAAAACAGGATTTCTCCCAACAACATATTGAAAATCCATTCCTATCACACCTTTCTGCAAACCCAGTGAACAACTAATAACTATTCACTATTCACCGTATTTGTATTTTCGCTCTTGATTATTTACTATTCAACAATCTTAAAGCTCAAATTTACTTACTCCCTATCGATCCCATAAATTTGGCGTTCGTTGCGTTTGACCTACTAAAGCTCACCACCGTTCGCTAAGTTAGGTCATAAACTTCTCCCTTACTTCAGCTATCTTCCCACAAGTCATCTTGCCTTCTGGACATGGTCCATTTATACAGCCTGGTCCAGCATTTTTAAATAATGTAGGATAGATTTTTTTCACTTCACTTAACATTAAAATAGCAAGTTCCCTTATTTCCCATTGAGCCCTATTGCAACATCTAAGTTTAAAAAAATTCATCAAAGACCTTGCGTTCATAGTAAATACTATCTTGGTTTCACAGGCATTGGGAAAAATGTATCTTGCGTCTTCAATGGATTCTTTTTCAGCTTTATTTCTTGCTTCTTTTTCATTGTAATTAAGATTTATATACTTATTATAATACTCCTTAAATAATAAGTTTGATATTTCATTATAACTTTTTTGGTCTTCCTTCATAGCCTTTTCAAATATTTCCCTAGCCCTTTTATTATTCGCAATGGCTGGCGGAATTATATATTCAAATTGCTCAAGTTTTACGTATCTTTGTGATTGTTGAGAAAAACTCGCAATTCTATGTCTAACCAATTGGTGAGTTAACGTACGAGATACACCTTCTACTCCAAAAGTAAAAGTAACATGTTCAATGGGACTTTCATGGTTTAAATCCATTAAAAGGGATAAGAAGGATTCAACCTTCTCTTCATTTAAGCTCTCTTCTATTTCATTTACACCTATAGCAGAATAACAAAGTCTAGCTGCTGCTGCAATTAGCTTTTCACCATCTGGTGTATATCTTAAAAGTTCTACTTTAGCCATTCCAATCCCTCCTTTATCTATTAATTTCTATATTAGATACTAATTCAAACAATTCTCCTATTCTATTATCCTTGCCCATTAAGTAAAGATAACCAATTAAAGCTTCAAACCCAGTAGCGTACTTATAATCTATCATGTTTGCATTTTTAGGCATAGTGTTGGTTTTTGCATTTCTACCTTTTTTAACTATTGTTTGCTCTTCCTCAGTAAGTACATCTTCCAAAATATGCACTATATTAGCTTGTGCCTCAGCTTTTACATATTTAATAGTTGATTTATGCAGCTCTTTAACTGATAGCCTCTTCTTAAGCAAATACGTTCGAACAAATAATTCATATACTGCATCACCTATGTATGCAAGTTGCAGAGGAGATAACATAGTTATGTCCTCTGCATTTAATTCTGTATTCATTTTTCTAAATAAGTTGTCTTCTCCCATAATCTATATACGTTTCCATTTCACCCCTTCTTGGGTATCTTCTAAAACTATTCCTTTTTCTTTTAATGTATCTCTAATTTCATCAGCTAGTTTAAAATCTTTATTTTTTCTTGCCAATGTTCTTCTTTCTATAAGATCTAGAATTTCATCTTCCAAAATTTCTTCTTTTTTATTTAATATTCCAAGTACATTAGATAGTTCTAATAAAATATTATAAACATTTTGAACTAATTTTCCAGATGATTTTTCATTTAGATTTGAATTAGAAAATTTAACAATTTCAAATAATGATGCTATTGCATCTGCTGTGTTTAAATCATCTTCCATACTTTCAATAAATTCCTTTTTATATTTCTCAACAATAAATAATGAATTGTTTTCTTCTTCATTTAATTCCCTATCTTCTGCTTTTTCAAGCAAATATTCTAGGTTTTTCTTTCCATTATACAATCTTTCTAAACCATTTTCTATTTGCTTCATTACTTCTCTAGTAAAGTTTATAGGAGATCTATAATGTGCAGATAGCAAAAAGAATCTAAGAACTTCTAAGTCAAATTCTTTTGCAATATCTTTCACTGTAAAAAAGTTCCCTAATGACTTAGACATTTTTTGATCGTCTACATTTAACATAGCATTATGCATCCAATAATTTGCAAATGGTTTTTCAGTTAAAGTTTCCGATTGTGCAATTTCATTTTCATGGTGTGGAAACTGAAGATCTTCTCCACCTGCATGTATATCTATGGTGTCTCCTAGTAAAGTTCTAGACATAACAGAGCATTCAATATGCCACCCTGGTCGTCCATTACCCCAAGGACTTTCCCAAGAAGGTTCCCCCTCTTTTGCTTTCTTCCATAGTGCAAAATCCATAGGATTATTTTTTTCTTCACTGACATCCACCCTAGCACCACTGATTAAATCCTCAATATTTTTCTTAGATAGTTTACCATAATCTTTTGCACTCTCTATATTGAAATAAACGTTTCCATTAACATTATAAGCTGCACCTTTCTCTATTAAAGCTTCTATGAATTCAATCATTGGCTCAATAAACTCTGTAGCTTTAGGATGTATGGTCTTTTCTTCATATATATTTAAACCCTCTGCATCTTCTAAAAAAGCCTCTATATATCTATCTGCAATATCCTTAAATGTAGTATTTTCCTCATTAGCTCTATTTATTATTTTATCGTCAATATCTGTAAAGTTTACAATATACTTAACATTATACCCTTTGTATAAAAAAAATCTTCTCAATGTATCAAATACTACCATTGGTCTAGCATTCCCAACATGTATATAATTATAAACCGTTGGTCCACAGGTATACATACTTACCTGTCCATCCACTACGGGTATAAATTCTTCTTTTTTCCTTGTTAAAGTATTATAAAGTTCCATATGTCCCTCCTTTTATTATAGTGAATAACTACTAGTTGAAAAGATTAAAATACCCTATGCTTTACCAAAAACTATTCACTATTCACTCTTAGTTATTCACTGCTTTTATCTATTAATTAGATATAATTCTTTATTACATAATCAATTCTTTTCAATATGTTTTCTTTACCTAATAAAACCAATATATTTACGAACTCTGGCCCATGGGCTGTTCCTGTTAAGGCTACTCTGGCTGGCATAAATAAACTTTTACCTTTGACTCCTGTAGCTTTTTGTATGAGCTTCATAAATCCTTTAGCGTATTCTCCATCTATTTCTTCTATATTGCTTAATTCTTCTTTGACAGCAGTTAGAACAGTTTTTACTTGTTCTCCTTTTATTATTTCTAAAGCATCTTCCTCTACTATTTCCGTATGATCTTTAAATATAAATTCTACTTTTTCTACTACTTGTGCCATTGTATCTAAACTTTCTTGAACTGTATGAATTAATAGTTTCAGCCATTCATATTTATTTTGAGCAAATTCATTATCAATAAAACCCACTTCTATCAAATATGGAATAGCCATATCCGTAATTCTTTCAACAGATGCGGATCTTATATAATGACCATTTACCCAATTTAATTTATCTTTGTCAAATATTCCACCAGTTTTTGAGACTCTTTCAAAAGAAAACTTTTCAATTAGCTCTTCCATAGAGAGTATCTCTTGATTGTCTTCTGGACTCCAACCTACTAATGCTAAATAGTTAATTAATCCCTCTGGCAAATATCCCTTATCTCTAAAATCTTCTACAGAAACATCCCCCTGACGTTTGCTTAATTTTTTCCTATCTTTATTTAATACTGTGGGAAGATGAACATATATAGGCTTTTCCCATCCAAATACTTCATATAAGTAAATATGTTTTGGTGTAGATGGCAACCATTCTTCTCCTCTTACGATATGAGTTATATCCATTAAATGATCATCTACCACTACAGCCATATGATATGTTGGATATCCATCAGATTTTAATAGAACTTGATCATCAACATCGTCAGTATTTATTACAATATCTCCTCTAACTAAATCATGAAATTTCACATCATAGTTTTGAGGTAATTTTAACCTAACTACATATTCTTCCCCATTAGCTATTCTTGCTCTCGCTTCTTCTAAAGGTATATTTCTACAAAATCCATCATATTTTGGAACCAATCCTTTAACCTTTTGTTCTTCACGTACTTGATCAAGTCTTTCTTTAGAGCAGAAACAATAATAAGCATGACCTTTTTCAATAAGCTCATCTACATATTTTCTATATATATCTAATCTTTCAGATTGAATATAAGGACCATGATTTCCTTTTTGCACAATCTTACCATCTTCTACAAATACTCCTTCATCATACTCTACACCAGCCCAATGCAATGATTTTATTAGATTTTCTATGGCTCCTTCTACAAATCTAGTCTGGTCAGTATCTTCTATCCTTAAAATAAACTTACCATTATTATGTCTAGCAAATAAATAATTATATAAAGCTGTCCTTAGTCCTCCTATATGTAAATATCCTGTAGGACTTGGAGCAAATCTTACTCTAACTTCTTTCAAAATGTACACCTCCTGAATTAATTACTTTCTATTATATCTTACTAATCTTTAAGTGTAAACTATCCACTTTAAATAAAAAAGGCTTCTATTGCACTAATAGCTAAATTATTTAAGTCTTTTTTAATACATTTGGTTCAAGTTCACATTTATGAAGAATAAAACTCCAGTATAGATTATAAGGAAAACTTTTATCGAAGCATTAAAATTAAAGAAATTTTTCTTGAAACTCATTGATAAAAAGTTCCATATCTAAAATATTAAAGCAGAATTTTCCTATTCATTATAAAAAATACTATATTAAAATCTTTAAGTATTAAGATTTCAATATAGTATTTCCTTTAAAAAAATTATTATTGCATTGTAAATATTTTTGTTGTTTTCTCAATAAAATTAAGTTTCTTTTTTGAATGAATATTAAATTCTTCCTCGGTTATTAATTCTTTTTCTTTTAATTCATATAGAATGTTTATAACTTCTTCACATAATGTAATTAACTCGGTTTCTAATTCTATTAACATAGCAACCCTCCATTAATTATATAATATATCAATATTTTATCACCTCATTGCTTCAATTCTTTTTTTAGAAAAATTTATTAATTATTATAAATTAAAAACTATAATATAAGTACTTTTTATCTAGTTTACAACTAGTCATATTATATATATTCAACATTTATTTTAAAACTCCTTCTTTTTTTATAAAAAAAAGCAAGACTTTTAGTCTTGCTTTTTCATTATATTTATATTTTTAATCCTTCCTTATGAAACTCATCTTTTATTAAAGATGTTAAGTCATCTACACTAATCTCCAGTTTTTCATCTTCACCTCTTATGGAATATTCTACAATTGATTCTCCTGCTCTTTTTCCTACTGTCACTCTAATTGGAATTCCTATTAAATCTCTATCCTTAAATTTAACACCTGCTCTTTCATTTCTATCATCTAAAATAACTTCTAACCCTATGGAGTTTAGTTCTTTATATAGTTTTTCTCCTAAATCCATTTGTTCTTCATTTTTTATATTTACAACAGTTATAATTACATGATAAGGCGCTACAACTAAGGGCCATATGATTCCATCTTCATCATGATATTGTTCAACAACTGCTGCTACAGATCTAGAAACACCTATTCCATAACATCCCATTATAAATGGCTTTTCTTTACCATTTTCATCTAGGAAATTAGCTCCTAAAGAATCAGAATATTTGGTTCCTAATTGAAATATATTTCCTACCTCAATTCCTCTATCCATTACCAATGGTTCTCCACATTTTGGACAGATATCTCCTTCTCTTACTAAAAGTAAATCATCTACTACTTCTCCAGTAAAATCTCTACCATGGTTTGCATTCTTTAAATGATAATCTGTTTCATTTCCTCCTACCACTAAATTTTTCATTTTAGTAATTCTAGAGTCAACTAAAAGTCTAACTTCCTTTTTCAAACCAATAGGCCCAGTAAATCCTTTATTAGCACCTGTTATATCTAATATCATCTTTTCATCTGCCATCTCTACTTCATGTTCACCAATACCTAAATAATTACAGAACTTAGTTTCATTTAATTCCCTATCTCCAGGAATTATAGCAACTACTGGTTTGCCTGCTACATTAAATACCAACGCCTTCGCAAAATTACTATGCTCTACATTAAAAAATTCTACCAATGCTTCTATAGTGGTTACATTTGGAGTATGCACTTTTTCTAGCTCTAATTCTTCAGGCAAATCTCCCTTAACTTTATATATTACCTCTGCTTTTTCATCAGTAGCTGCATATTCACAATGATCACAATATGCTACAAGACTTTCACCTACATCGGACATGGCCATAAACTCGTGAGATATTTTACCTCCCATAGCTCCAGTATCACCTTGAACTACTTTATATTTTAATTTCAGTCTAGTAAATACCTTATCGTAAGCTTCCCACATTATTTGGTAAGCTTTTTTCATATTATCTTCATCAACATCAAAACTATATGCATCTTTCATTATAAACTCTCTACATCTCATTAAGCCAAATCTTGGTCTTTTCTCATCTCTGTACTTAGTTTGAATTTGATAAAGGTTTAATGGAAGTTGCTTATAAGATCTTACTTCATCTTTTATCAAATTAGTAAAATACTCTTCATGTGTAGGTCCAAGACAGAACTCTCTATCATTTCTATCCTTTAATCTAAACATTTCTGGTCCAAAATTATCCCATCTTCCTGTTGCTTCCCATATTTCTTTTGGTTGAATAGCAGACATCAATAACTCTTGTGACCCTGCCCTATCCATTTCTTCTCTAACAATTTGCTCAACCTTCCTTATTACCCTATATCCCATTGGAAGGTAAGAATATACCCCACTAACCAATTTTCTCATCATACCTGACCTTAAAAGCAATTTATGGCTTGCTATCTCTGCTTCTGCTGGCATCTCTCTTAAAGTAGGTATATAAAGTTTTGACATTCTCATTTTATTTTCCTCCTTCTTCTATAATATATAATTATTATTTAACAGTATAAAAAACAAACTTGGTTAAGTAACTTCCGCAGTCTCGAAACTCAAATCTATTTACTCGCTACGGTC
>NZ_DAMCHJ010000016.1:0-44558 GCF_032104385.1 Tissierella sp. | reverse complement strand
TCGTATAGATTTGGTGCTCGTTGCGTTTGACCTACTAAAGCTCACTTCGTTCGCTAAGTTAGGTCATAAGCAGTCTCGAAACTCAAATCTATTTACTCGCTACGGTCGTATAGATTTGGTGCTCGTTCGTTTGACCTATCATCAATTTGCAAGAAACGCAAATCGGGTTAGATCATAAAAAAACCTTTCATCTCTTGCTCTAGAGACGAAAGGTTGAATTCCGCGGTACCACTCTAATAAACCTAGTAAAGGTTCACTCAATAGTTATAACGCACAACCGTTTAAGCTTTATGGCTTAAAAACTCAAGGATAGGTTCAATATTAGGAAGGACAGAAGTCTTCCACCCTTTGACCTCCTCTCTAGGACCTGTAATATTTACTATTTCCCATCTTTGTCTATATAATATATCCACATTATACTAATAGTATTATATTATGTCAATTATTTTATTTTTCAAGTAAACAAACACTATATGATGAAATACCCTCTTCTCTCCCTACAAAACCTAGCCATTCTGTTGTGGTAGCTTTTATATTTATATTATCTGTAGATGTATGTAAGGTTTCTGCAATTTTAACCCTCATATCTTCTATATAAGGAGCTAATTTAGGTTTTTGGGCAACAATAGTAGCATCAATATTACCTATATCGTAACCTTTATCATTCATTAATTTAAATACTTGGGATAAAAGATAAACACTAGAAATATCCTTATACTTATTATCTGTATCTGGAAAATGCTTTCCAATATCACCTAAAGCCAATGCCCCTAATATGCTATCCATTATGGCATGAATAAGAACATCTGCATCAGAATGCCCTAGTAGTCCTTTTTCAAAAGGAATTTCTACTCCGCCTATAATCAATTTTCTTTCCTCTATCAGTTGATGAACATCATAACCAAATCCTATTCTCATATTATCACCTATCTATATTATCTACTTTGAAGAATAAACTCTCTCCTTCTGAAAATTATATCCTTATCCTTAAACAAAGATTCCGCAAGAATTATATCTTTAGGAGTAGTAATTTTAATATTTTCGTAAGATCCCATAATCATCTTAACATCATAGCCTATTCTCTCAACTATAGAACTATCATCTGTCCCAATAAATCCATTAGATATGGCTCTTTCATATCCTTTAATAAGTATATGTTTTAAAAAACATTGAGGTGTCTGAGCAGCCCAAAGCAAAGCCCTCTGCGGAGTATTATCTATAGTTTTATTTTCTCCTACTACTTTAATTGTATCTGTTACTGGAACTCCTATTACACAAGCACCATAGGCAGTGGTACCCTTTATGCCATCTTCAATATTTTCTATATTTACAAAAGGTCTTGCCCCATCATGGGTTAAAACTATATCAGTTTTTTCACTCAAGGCCAATATTCCATTATATATAGAATCTTGTCGTTCTTTCCCGCCCCTAATTATATTAGCCACCTTATTAAATTTGTATCTTTTAACGATTTCTTTTCTACAATACTCAATTTCTTCCTCTTTAGCTACTAAGATTATTTCATCGATGTATCTGCATCTCTCAAATTTTTCTATTGTATGAGCAAGTATAGGTTTTCCATCTATAGCTATAAATTGTTTATTGATTTTACTTCCCATTCTGTTGCTCATTCCTGCTGCAGCAATAATAACAGATACATAGTAGTTTTCATACATCCTATTCACCTCTCAGAATATTATAACATAGTATATTAAAACAATAAACAGTATTTATTATGTCCAAAAAGAAAAAAGACCCATCTGGGTCCTAAACTGCTTTATCTACCATTGATTTCGGTTTAGCAAATATCATCCTTCCAGCAGATGTTTGGAGAACTGATGTTACTACTACGTCTATAGTTTCCCCAATAAACTTTCTTCCACTTTCTACAACAATCATAGTACCATCATCTAAATATGCAAGACCTTGATTTAATTCTTTTCCATCTCTTACTACCTGAACCAACATTTCTTCACCTGGAAGTACTACTGGTTTTACTGCATTAGCAAGTTCATTTATATTTAATACATATATCCCTTGCACCTCTGCAACTTTATTTAAGTTATAATCATTAGTTATTATTTTTCCTTTAAGTAGCTGAGTTAATTTTAGCAATTTTGAGTCAACTTCTTGAACATCATCAAATTTTTTATCATTTATTATCACTTCAATATCTAACTCTTTTTGTATCTTATTCAAGATATCGAGTCCTCTTCTTCCTCTATTCCTTTTTAAAGAATCTGAAGAATCTGCAATATGTTGTAACTCTTCCAATACAAACTCTGGAATAATAAGAGGCCCTTCAATAAATCCAGTCTTACAAATATCAGCTATTCTACCATCAATTATAACAGATGTATCTAATATCTTTGGACATGAACGATTTTGGGATTTCATCCTGTCTTTGGGACTTCTTCTTATATTTCCTAATGTTGAAGATATGTCATCCCTTTTTCTATGGGGAATAGTCAATCCTAAATATCCGAATATGCTATAAAGCATAATTGATGCTATAACTCCAACATATGGTATACCAGAGCTATTAAGTGGCTGGGATAATAAAAATGCTATTAGTAATCCTACAATAAGTCCAACAGAAGATATAGTAATATCATATACAGAAAATTTTTCCAACTCATTCTCAATTAACTTTACTAACCTTCTACCTCTCTCAATTATTCTTGATGATAAAGTAAAAAATATAATTCCAAATAAAATCGAAGTACCTAGATGTACTATTAAATTAAGCCATCCTCCTCTAGACATTTGAATAATCTCTAGATTGATAAATAGAGTTAAAATACTATATCCCATCAACGCTCCTATTAATCCAATGACTCCTTTTAAAATTTTATCAATCATCAATTCACCTCCTAGTTTAATATAATTATTACCACTTTTTCATAAAAATAAACCCTATATTCATATTTATCAAATTAAATTTCTTTAGTTTCTATTTCTTCTTCGCATTTTATTGCATCCAATACTAATTCCTCAATTTTATCAATATCAGAATCAGCAACTAAAACCATTTCAGATAGCAGCATCTGCTTTGCGGAACCTAACATTTTTCTTTCTCCTGTAGATAATCCCTTTTCCATATCCATCATTAGAAGATTCCGAACAACAGCTGCAATTTCAAATATATCTCCAGATTTTATCTTATCCATATTTATTCTATATCTTCTATTCCAATTTTGCGGCATGGCAGTTTTGGTGCCCTTCAATATTGAGATTACTTTATCTAAATCCGATGTATTTATTATTTCTCTTACACCTACTTCTTCAATATTATCTACAGGAACCATTACCTTCATATCTCCAATAGGCATTCTCATAATAAAATATTTTCTTTTTTCTCCTAAAATTTCTTTCTCTTCTATGCCTTCAATAACTCCAGCACCATGCATAGGATATACTACTTTATCTCCAATATTAAACATCTGAATACCTCCTATCTACCTTTCTATTTTATTATACATTAAAATGCTGGAATTGTAAAGTTTATATTTTATCATAGACACATTTCAATTGTCAATCCCCTTTTAATTGTATTTTCAAAAATCATTATGTAATTATTAATCTAATAAATCTTTATGAATAATTAATAGAAATATTTGACAACTGCTTGTCTTCATAAGTATAATTGAACTATAGCAAATAATCTTTTGACGGGAGTGGAGAATATGAATGACAATATTATAAATTCAGATATGAATTCAACATGTAAAAATTTTCAAGAACAAGTTTCTAAGGTTCTTATTAGGCATAAAAGTATATTAGATATGATGACAAAATTAGATGAGTATAACGCTCGAATTAATAGGGCTGTTGCAAAATCTGTAACTTCTTGTGGATGCATTTCTATTAATGCAACTAAGCAAGACTACAGTAAAGAAACTTTTGAAGAAATGCTAGATTCTACTAAGACTCATGTTGAAGGTAATATTTGTGATGGTTGTAAAGAAGTTCTTAATGAAGAAATAGGCTCCTATCTCTTTTATCTAGCTGCTTTATGTAATTCTTTAGATTTGAATATGGATGAAATATTAAAAAAGGAATATAATACTATTAAAACTCTTGGTGTATTTAGTTTGAAATAGAATAGACTGTGCCATTTTTGAGCTTTAAATTATAGAAAATAGGCTAGAATTAATTCTAGCCTATTTTTCTATATCTTTAATCAAAAACATCTTTAATCACATCTCTTAAAGTTTCTAGTTCTACAATTTTAAGATTTGATGTTTTTATTCCTTTTCCACTATTAGGAGCTACATATACTCTTTTAAATCCCATTCTATCTAGTTCTCTAAGTCTTGCTTCCAAAGATGGAACTCTTTTTAATTCTCCAGTTAATCCAACATCTGATATAAATACAGTATCATTTAATATACCTTTATATTTTACTGAAGATATAATGCTCATAAGTACTGCTAAGTTTGAGGCTTGTTCCTTTAACTTTATTCCTCCAGTAGTTTTTATAACCACATTTTTATCATAAAACCTTATTCCACCCCTTTGTTCTATTATGGATACCAAAGTATTTAACTGTTCTCTTTTCAAACATTCTCCTATCCTTGAAGGATATGGCGTAAAAGATTCAGAAACTAAAGATTCTATTTCCAAAATAATCGGTCTTGTTCCTTCTCTAACCACAGTTATTGCTGACCCTGGCATTATACTATTTCCTTCTCTGGCTGTCATAAAATATTCAGAGGGATTATCTATAGAAATCATTCCCTTATCAGTTATATAAAAAAATCCCATTTCTCCTGTAGAGCCATATCTATTTTTTGTAGTAAGCAATGTTCTTAATTCTTCACCACTTTCACCTTCTATAATAAGTACAGCATCAACTAAATGCTCTAGCGCTCTCACTCCAGCAATTTCATCTTCTTTCGTCATCTGTCCTATTAAAATAACAGCTCTAGGTCTGTCTTGATTTTTAGCTATCTTAACTAAAGCATTTGCGCACTCCATAGTTTGGGTTGGTGAACCTGCCCTAGAGCTAGAAAATTCTCCAAGAACAAAGGTTTGAATACTATCTATAATAATCAAATCCGGATCAATCTCTTCTATACTATCTAGAACATTATCCATACTATTATCAGACATTACCCAGACATTGGAATCAATCTTATTTATAATTCTATCTGCTCTATTCTTTATCTGGGATTCACTTTCTTCTCCTGATGCATATAGAACCTTGTAGTCCATCTTAGCTAAATCATTTGCTACCTGTAAAAGTAAGGTGGATTTTCCAGCTCCTGGTTTTGCAGAAAGTATTGTTATAGAATCCTTAACTATTCCACCTCCCATTACTCTATTAAATTCATTTATATTTGTTATTATTCTATCACTATTGGTAGCCACTATATCTTGTAATCTTCTAATAGGCCTTTTTTCTAAACCTCTGCCAGAGTTAAGAACTCCTTTTTTTTCATCAATTATAGTTTCTTTTAAACTTCCCCAAGAATTACATTCTGGACATCTTCCTAAATGTCCAATACTCCGATATCCACAATTTTCACATATATACATAGTTTTTTTCTTCATTTTTTCCCCCAGAATATTGGGGAATGATATATTAATCATTCCCTATCTTTTAAATGTTAATTTATCATTTTCATAATCGATGATTATATCATCGTCCTTAGACACATTACCTTTTAATATCTCTTCTGCGAGCTGATCTTCTATCATTCTTCTTATAGTTCTTTCAAGGGGTCTTGCTCCGTATACAGGATCAAATCCTTTGCTAGCTATATGGGATTGTGTATTCTTTGACACTTGTATTTTAACCCCAATTTTTAAAAGGCGTTTCTCTAAATCTTTTATCATAATTTCTACAATTTCCTTCACATGTTCTTCCTCTAAGCTGTGAAAAACTATAATTTCATCTAGTCTATTTAAGAATTCAGGTCTAAAAGTTCTCTTTAAATCTTCAGTTATGGTTTCTTTCATCTTTTCATATTCTTCCTTATTCTCTTCTTTGCCTATAGAGAATCCTAGTACATTTTGCTTCCTAATAGATGTAGCGCCAACATTTGAAGTCATTATAATAACTGTATTTTTAAAATCAACAGTTTTTCCTTTGGAATCTGTAAGTCTACCATCATCTAATATTTGCAAAAGCATATTAAATACATCTGGATGTGCCTTCTCAATTTCATCAAATAAAACTACTGCATAGGGTTTTCTTCTTACAGCTTCTGTCAGCTGTCCACCTTCATCATATCCAACGTATCCTGGAGGAGAACCTACTAACCTAGAAACAGAATGTTTCTCCATATACTCTGACATATCTATCCTTATCATAGCATCTTCATCACCAAATAAAGCTTCTGCTAAAGCCTTTGCTAAATAAGTTTTACCTACACCTGTAGGCCCTACAAATATAAAACTTCCAACTGGTTTTTTAGGATCTTTAAGTCCAACCCTCGACCTTCTTACTGCACTAGATATAGCGTTCACTGCTTGTTCTTGTCCAATAACCTTTTCATGTAATATCTCCTCTAGATTTAATAATCTTTCAGACTCTTCTGTGGTCATTTTTGTAACTGGTATTCCTGTCCAGTTAGATACCACTTTAGCTATTTCCTCATAATTAACTACCATATTTGAGGTTTGCTTCTCCTGTTCCCATCTTGCCTTATTATTCTCCAGTTCTTCTTTTACTTGCCTTTCCACATCTCTTATTTTTGCTGCTTTTTCATAGTTTTGAGTATTTATTGCTTCTTCTTTTTCTTGAGATAATTCCTCAAGTCTTTCTTCTAATTTCTTTAAATCATCTGGTGCAACATAAGAATTTATCCTAATCATCGAAGCAGCTTCATCTATTAAATCAATAGCCTTATCAGGTAAAAACCTGTCAGTTATATACCTGCTTGATAATTCTGCAGCAGTTTTTATAGCTTCGTCTGTTATTTTTACTCTATGATGAGCTTCATATCTATCTCTTAAACCTTCTAATATCTTTATAGTATCTTCTACACTAGGTTCTTCTACCATAATAGTTTGTAATCTTCTCTCTAAGGCAGAATCTTTTTCAATATATTTTCTATATTCATCTATAGTTGTTGCACCTACTATTTGTAATTCACCACGGGCCAATACTGGTTTCAGTATATTTGAAGCATCTATTGCACCTTCAGCAGCTCCAGCACCTACTATTGTATGCAATTCATCTATGAAGAGTATTACATCTCCTGCTTCTTTTAGTTCCTGCATCACAGATTTTAATCTCTCTTCAAATTCACCCCTATATTTTGCCCCTGCTATCATTCCTGGTAAATCCAATGTAACAACTCTTTTATTCTTTATAATCTCTGGTACTTGCCCTTCAATTATCTTTTGAGCAAGACCTTCTGCAATAGCAGTTTTTCCCACACCTGGTTCACCAATTAATACTGGATTATTTTTAGTCCTTCTACTTAAGACCTGAATTACTCTTTCTATTTCCTTCATTCTACCAATTACAGGATCAATTTTTCCAGAGGCTGCTAGTTTATTTAAATCAGTACTATATTTAGCTAAATTAGGAGTGTTTTGACTGCTACTTTCTACATTTTGTCCTTGTTTTGGTCCTACATCTGTTACCATACTAAGAATTAATTCTCCAAGTTTATTTATATCTACTCCTAACTTTTTCAATACAACAATTGCAACTCCTTCGCCTTCAGCTAATAATCCAAGTAACAAATGCTCTGTACCAACATAATTATGTCCTAAATTTCTTGCTTCAATAAATCCTAACTCAAATATTCTTTTAGTTCTAGGCGTAAATCCTAAAATATCTGCACCATATTGACCTTCTCCGATGGCTGAAATAACTTCTTCCCTAACTTTATCCAACGTAACACCAGATTGTAATAGTGCTTTTGCAGCCACTCCTTCTCCTTCTGACACTAGCCCTAATAATAAATGTTCTGTTCCTACATAGTTATGTTTCAGACCCTTGGCTTCTTCCTGAGACAAGAGTATTGCCTTTTGTGCTTTTTCAGTAAATCTTCCAAACATAGCCATATTTACTACCCCTCCATATTAATCAAATTATTTCTTATTATTTGTGCTCTATACATATCTCTTTCATCTTGTAGCATATCTCTCTGAAAATTCGTCTGTATACTAGCTGGTTGTATATCTATCATTAGCCTCACAATATCTTTTGGTTTTATATCTTTTATTATTCCCATATCAGAACCTAATTTAACATTAGATAAATGAAGCATTGCCTCTTTAGATGTTATAAGTCTACTATAACTTAAAATTCCAAAAGACCTAAATATCTTATCTTCAATTTGAATCTTCTTCTTATCTAAAAGAAATTCCCTAGTACTTCTTTCTCTTTCAACTATTTGGTATATGACTTTATTTAATTTTTTAATTATATCTTCTTCTTTTTCTCCTAATGTAGTTTGATTAGATATCTGAAATAAATGACCTAAAGCTTTAGAGCCTTCACCGTAAAGCCCCCTCGCAGTTAAACCAATTTTCCCTAACCCGTCTATTATAGCATTTAAGTGGCCTGTAATAGATAAAGCTGGAAGATGAACCATTACAGATGCTCTAAGCCCAGTACCTACATTAGTAGGACAGGATGTTAAATATCCAAATCTATCATGAAAGGCATATTCAATCTTTTCTTCTAAATTATCATCTATAGTCGAAGAAATTTTCCACCCTTCTTCTATATTTAACCCTGGTAATAATACTTGTATTCTTATATGATCCTCCTCATTTATCATTATAGTGGCCTTTTCATCATCTCTCAAAAGGAAGCTCCCATTACTCGTACTTTGTGCAAGATTAGGACTTATTAGATGTTCTTCAACAAATACTTCCTTTTCTAATTCAGATAAATCCTTAATCCTATAAAATTTATATATATCTTCTCTACCCTTCATAGCATTTAAGATTTCTTCTGTAACAAACTCTGATTCGTCCATAGTCATAAAATCTGGGAATTTATAATTAGTCATATTTCTGGCAATTCTTAGTCTTGTACTAACCACTACATCTTCATCATTCCCTATACCATCTAACCATTTAATCAAGTTTATCACCTCTCATAACTATCAGTCTTGCTTTTTAATTTTTTTATTTCATCCCTTAGAAATGCAGCCCTCTCAAAATCTTCTTTAACTATTGACTCCTCTAATTGGACTTTTAAAGACTCAATTGCCTTTTTTTGTATAGCTCTATTACTTGCTTTAGTGGGAATCTTTCCTCCATGTTCATTATGCCCATGTATTCCCTTTAACAAGGAGTCTACATCCTCTCTAAATGTTTCATAACACTTTGCACAACCAAATCTACCTATTTCCATAAACTTTTTATAAGTTAAACCACATTCTGGACAAACAATATTTTTTACTTCTTCTTTTCCTTCTTGTATAGAGCCTATAAGTCCTGTAAAAATCTTTTGAAAAGAAAAAGGAAAATCAAAATCAAAATCTAAATCATTATTCTTTTTAGCACAAGAATCACATAGATGTGTTTCCTCAACACTACCATTTACTATCTTAGTAAAATGAATAGTTGCATTATTTTTTTGACAAGTTTGACATAACAAAATAACACCCCCTATTTAACAAGAATCAACAAAATATTTTTTAAAATATCTGCTCTTAATTCATTTCGTGTAGTTGCATTTTCTTTACTTAAAGCCCTATCTCCTATTGCAGCATTAATAATATCCCTTTCTCTACTACTAATAAAATCTTCTTCCAACAACCCATCAATTATATGATATGCTTTATTTTTCGTAATTGATTCACCAATAGTATCTAATATAATAGTATTGATATCTTCATTCTCATCTATTCCTACTTTTATAATCTTAATATACCCACCACCACCTCTTCTACTCTCAATATAATATCCTTTATAGGGAGTAAATCTAGTGGTCAATACATAATTTATCTGTGAAGGTGCACAATCAAATTTTTCTGCTAATTCATTCCTCTGAATTTCTATAGTCCTATCTTCAGCCATGTCTATCATAGACTTAATAAAACGCTCTATAGTATTGCTTATTCCAGGCATTTAAATCCTCCTTTGACTTTGACTTTCTTTGCCCTTTCTCTTATTATATTATATCTATATTTTATATTGTTTACAATATATTTATAAATAATTTATGCTAAAAGGTCCAGCCAAATTTGGCTGGACCTTTTTTTACTTATTCTTTTTCAGCTTTTGCTTCTGCTATAATTTTTTCCGCAATATTAGAAGGAACTTCTTCATATCTAGCAAATTCCATTGTAAAACTTCCTCTTGCTTGAGTCATAGCTCTTAAATCTATTGCATATTCAAACATCTCAGAATGTGGTGCTTCCGCACTAACCTTTTGTGTACCATCATCCTGCTGTTCCATTCCTAATATCCTACCTCTTCGTTTATTCATATCTCCCATAACATCGCCCATATAATCCTCAGGTATTGATATTTCATACTTCATTATAGGCTCAAGTAGTATTGGCTTTGCTGCATCCATACCTTTTTTAAATGCCAATGATGCTGCAATTTTAAATGCCATTTCATTAGAATCTACTGGATGATAAGAACCATCGAATAAAATTGCCTTCATATTAACTACTGGATATCCTGCTAAAACTCCATGCTCAAGAGAATCTACAAGTCCCTTTTCTACTGCTGGGAAATAGTTTCTTGGCACTGCACCACCAAATACTTCCTCTGCAAATACAAATTTCTCTTCACATGGCTCAAATCTTATATGAACATCTCCATATTGCCCTGCACCGCCCGATTGTTTTTTATGTTTTCCTTGTACAGAAGCTGTTCCTTTAATTGTTTCCCTATAAGCAATCTTTGGATTGGTTAAATTAACTTCTACTCCAAAGGTGTTTTTCAATTTATCAACTATAACTGTTAGCTGCATATTTCCTTGTCCACCGATTAAAAGTTGTTTTGTTTCTGCATTTCTTTGAACGATAAAAGTTGGATCCTCATCTGTCAATTTTTGTAAAGATACTCCTATCTTTTCCTCGTCACCCTTAGCCTTTGGTTCCACAGCCAAGAATAATGTTGGTTGAGGATATTTAATTTCTTCGTAAAGTATTGAATTATTTTTTGAACATAAAGTATCACCTGTTCTAGTAAAGTTAAGTTTTGCAGTAGCCCCAATATCCCCAGCTTGGATTTCTGAAACTTCAATTTGATTTTTACCCCTAAGAACAAATAATCCTCCTAATTTCTCTACCTTATCCTTTGTAGAATTGTATAATTCCATATCTTTAGTTATTTTCCCTGATACTACTTTAAACAATGTCAATTTGCCTACAAATGGGTCTATAATAGTTTTAAATACTACCCCTGAAAATGGTTCGTTGACATCTACTTTTCTTTCTATTTCCTTATCTTCGTTTATTCCTTTAACTATTTCAATTTCTTTTGGAGAAGGAATATATCTTTCTATAATTTCTAATAAGAAATCACAGCCTATAGCTTTTTCTGCTGAACCTACTATCAAAGGTACTAAATCTCCATTTATAACTGCTGTTTTTAGTCCTTTAGCTATTTCCTCTTGAGTAAACTCTTCTCCCTCAAAATACTTTTCCATTAAGGCTTCATCTGTTTCTGCTACTTTTTCCATTAAGCCTTCCTTTATAGATTCTATCTCGTCTTTTTGTTCTCCTGTCATCTCTACTTCTTTTCTTTCAATTCCATTATATTCATAGGCTTTTTCATCTATTACAGATACAAAGCCTTTAAAACCATTAGATACACCAATAGGTAAAGTAAAAGGCACAATTTTATCACCAAATGTTTCTTTCAAATTAGATAATAAACTTTCAAAATTAACCTCTTCTTTATCCATTTTATTAAGGAATATAATCCTTGGCGTTATATATTTTTCTAAATTCTTCCACGCCTTCTCTGTACCTACTTCGATACCAGAAGAAGCATCAACTAGTAATATAGAGCCTTCCGATGCTCTTTTTGCACCATACATTTCACCAATAAAATCGAAATATCCTGGTGTGTCTAATAAATTGAATTTTGTGTCTTTCCATTCCACAGGGATAACAGTTGTACCAATAGATACTTTACGTGCGATTTCTTCTTTATCGAAATCTGATACAGTATTTCCATCATCTACTCTTCCCTGTCTTTTTGTTACGCCTGTTGCAAATAGTACTGCTTCAGTTAAAGTTGTTTTCCCGCTACTACTATGTCCTAGTAAAGCTACATTCCTGATTTTATCAGCTGAATATGTTTTCATTATACATTTCCCCCTTAACCAGCATATTTATTTAAAAGATTTTATTGAAAATCTTCATAACCTATTTTACACATTTCACAAAATTTTTAGTAAATTATTATTAAAAAAAATCGGAATATTAATTACCCCTTTGATTATATCATAAGGTATATTATTATCATAGTCTTTTTTTATTGTTAAGCTATTGTTACAATTAATATACTGATGTCTTTATAACAAGAAAGGGGTTGTTTATATTGTCAATTGATTTTAGGAATGAGATAAGGAATTTAGAGCCATACAAACCTGGAAAACCTATTAAAGATGTAAAAAGAGAATATAATCTTTATAAGGTTATAAAACTTGCATCTAATGAAAATCCTTTAGGTTGCTCGCCAAAAGTTAAAGAGGCTATAATCAATACTTTAAATGAATTGGCTATTTATCCAGATGGAAATTCTACAGAATTAAAAGAAACCTTAGCTTCTGCCCTTGGAATAGATGTTAATGAAGTTTTACCAAGTGGTGGTTCTGATGAAATGATTGACCTAATAGCAAAAACATATATTGATAAAGATGATGAAATAATAAAGGCTGATATTACATTTCCAAGATACATACAAACTGCAGAAATGATGGGTGGAACTCCAATTATAGTTCCATTAAAAAAATTCACATTTGATTTAGATGGAATCTTAGGAAAAATTACAAATAAGACCAAAATCATCTGGATATGTAACCCAAATAATCCAACAGGTACTATGATTACAGAAAAAGAATTCATAGACTTCCTTAGTAATGTTCCTTCTAATATTTTAGTCATATCTGATGAAGCTTATAGAGAGTATGTTACTAGAGATGATTATCCTTTTAATACTATAGAATTATCAAAAAAATATCCTAATCTTTTAGTTATGAGAACCTTTTCCAAAGCCTATGGATTAGCTGGCATTAGAGTAGCCTATACTGTTGGAAATAAAGATATTTTAGAAAATATAAATAAAGTTAGAGGACCTTTTAATGTAAATATATTAGCACAAGCTGCGGCAATAGCAGCTATAAAAGATACTGAGTTCCTAAAAAAAAGTTATGAAGCTAATCTAGAAGGTAAAAACTATATTTGTAAGGAATTTGATAAACTAGAATTTTATTACCCACCATCAGAAACAAATCATGTATTTGTTAATGTAGGTAAAAATGGGCAAGAAGTATTTTTAGAGTTACAAAAAAGAGGAGTTATTATAAGACCTATGACAGGAAATTTTATAAGGGTTTCCATAGGAACCATGGAAGAAAATGCTTTATTTATTGAAAAATTAAAAGAAGTATTATTCTAAGAGTAATTAAATTTTAACTTATATATTAAAAAATATTAAAAATCAGGTGAGAAAAAATTCTCACCTGATTTACTTATATATATTTATCAGTTTCACATGGCAGTCCTTTTTTCTTTAATCTGTCTTCAACAATTTCTTTAATAATAGAATATATAAATACAAATAAAGGTACTCCAATAATCATTCCTAATAATCCAAATAGTTTTCCCGTAATTAACAAAGAAAACAAAATCCAAAATGCAGAAATTCCTAAAGAATCTCCTAATATTTTTGGTCCTATAATATTTCCATCTATTTGTTGAATTACAAGTACTATTACTAAGAACCAAAATGCTTTAACAGGTGATATAAATAATATAATAATTGCTGAAGGTATAGCACCAATAAATGGTCCAAAGAATGGAATTATATTAGTTATACCAATTATAAAAGATATTAAAATTGTATAAGGCATTTTAGCCATAGTTACAACAACAAAGGTTAAAATACCAATAATAAAAGAGTCCAATATCTTCCCTATTAGAAATTTCCCAAATATATTATTCCCTCTATTCACTAACTCTATTAATCTATTTGCTCTTACCTCAGAAAACAAAGCTCTTGTCACTTTTTTACTTAATGCCATAACCTTCTCTTTATCCGTTAGTAAATAAATAGATATAATAAGTCCAAGAACTATATTCCATATACTTGATAGTATATTTTTAACCGTATTACCTAATATAGGTATAAGGTCTGTTGCAAATTTTATTATACTCTCCCTATACTGAGTCCATTTCTCTACTATAAAATTATAATATTCTTCCTGTATCTCATACTTACTATTAAAGTCATTAACCAAAACAGTAATTTTGCTTACGTAATATGGAATATCATTTACTAGTCCCATTATACTTGATAAAACTTGAGGAAATATAAACTTCAAAAAACTATAAATTAGTAATACTACTGTTGCATAGGTTAAAATCAATCCAATTAATCGTTTAATTTTTGGTTTTAAATCATTAAAAATTTTAAAATTTAATAAATTTTCTTCATAAAATTTTAAAATAAAATTAAAAAGATATGCCATAGTAAATCCAATTATAAAGGGCATAAATATCGATATTGCTTTTCCTACCTTAATTTGAAACAAATTTATCTCTGATGCAATCAAATAAAAAATAATACTAGCACAAATTACAAAAAATGAATAAATGGATATAGTCGTATATTTAGAATTCCAATTAATCTTCAAAGCTTTACCTCCATAACTATTATTTTACTTCATTTTATAACCAATTCATTATATTTACAAGAAAAATATATAGAACGGTTATTAACCGTTCTATATTACTTCATTACTTCCCTAATTCAAAATAATTGTGTAATGCATTAACTGCTTTATTTGTATATTGACTTTCTATTAAACAAGAAATTGTAGTATGAGAGTCTGATGTCTGTAATATCTCTATATTTTCCTTAGATAGTGCTGAAACAGCCTTAGCCATTACTCCTGGTATACCCCTCATTCTATTCCCAATAATTGTAACCTTAGTACAATCATGTATTAAACTATATTCACAATTTAATTCCTTCAACACCTTTTCCAGTAATATATCTTGTTTTTCATCTATGATAAAAAATATTTGCTCAGGATATATATTTATCATATCAATACTAACTCCTGCCTTGGCTATATTATCAAATAATAATTCATTACTTTCAAAATTAGACTTAAAAGGCGTTATCTTAACTTGAGTTCTATTATTTATATGTGCAACTGATGTAATCAGTTTCATATCTTCCTCTATATAAGACCTGGTTCTATGATAATTAGTAATTAGTGTACCATTATAGTCTGAATTTGTATTTCTAATAACTATAGGTATATTAGATCTCATAGCTATTTCTACTGCTCTAGGATGCAATACCTTAGCACCGTATTCTGCCATTTGAAATACCTCATTATAAAATATAGTATCCATTACCCTTGCATCTGGTACTATTTTAGGATCTGCAGTCATTACTCCATCTACATCTGTATATATCTCTACTAACTCAGCATTTAAAGCTTCACCTATAATAGATGCCGTTACATCAGATCCACCTCTTCCTAGTGTAGTAATATCTCCATTTTCCGTCATCCCTTGAAATCCAGTAATTACAGGAATTACCCCTTCTTCTAAACTTTTGAGAATATTTTCAGGACTTACCTTTAATATCTTTGCATCTAAAAAATTATCATCTGTTATAATTCCTGCTTGACCTCCAGTAAATACAGCTGCCTTATGTCCTCTTGCTTTTAAAGTATTCGCCATAACCGTTGCAGATATAATTTCTCCACAGGACATTAAGATATCCAATTCTCTAGGGTTAGGTTCTATTCCCGTAGATTTAATAAGATTTATCAATGTATCTGTTGCATATGGATCTCCCATTCTTCCAATAGCAGAAACTACTACAACAGGATCTAAGTTTTTATCTATTGCTGCTTCAATTTTATCTATAGCTAAATTTCTTCGCTCATCATTCATTACAGAAGTTCCACCAAATTTTTGAATAATTATCTTCATTATATTCATCTCCATTAAATTTCTATAGTATAATTATATCTTTATTCATATATCATGACTTTTGCCACTATCTATTATAAATTATATTTAGTATAATGTGAACTTTTTTATTGAATGATGGAATATTTATTATGTATATTAAAAAACAACCCCAAAGGCTGTTTTAATCAAACCACAAATTTAATTCTCTTTTTGCACTTACAATTGAATCTGAGCCATGTATTATATTTTGAGTAATAGAATTAGCAAAATCTCCCCTTATGGTGCCTGGCATGGCTGCCTTAGGATCTTTGTCACCTATCATAATCCTCATGACATCTATAGCTGATTGCCCCTCTATTTCCATAGCCATAACGGATTCTTCTGAAATATAGTTAATTAGCTCTTCAAAAAATGGCTTTCCTTTATGATCAGTATAATGTTCTTCTATTAATTCTCTACTTGGTTTAAACATCCTTGCCCTTGTTATTTTATAACCTTTTCTTTCAATTCTTCCTATTATTTCCCCTATAAGCCCTCTTTTCACCCCATCAGGTTTAATCATAATAAAAGTTTTCTCCACAAGATCACCCCTGTTTATTTTATCTTTTAACGCTTTAAATATGTTAAGTATTTTACCCATACTTTTAGTAATTAAAACTAAAGTGGTAGAATCCACTACTTTAGTTTTATAAAAGAAAAAAGCAGAACTTTCTGTCCTACTTTTTTGATACAAAAGGATTGTCTTTAATATAAAATCTTAGCAAATAATCTTTTGCCATTTCCGCATAATCTATATTAATTCTTTTACTTCTTACAATATGGTCTAATGATAACTTAGGCGCAGTCTCTATCCAAATTCTTGAATCGGTGACTACATCAGCCCCATAGAGTTCTTTAGTAATACCATATGCCATAATAAATTTTGCTGGTCCATTTGTTAGGTTGATAATCTCTTTTCTTGTTGGATTATCACAGATTCTTTTATATCTATTCACATACATTTTTTCTATACCTTCTATTGGCTCTATTGCTCTAATTAATACTGCCCCATGAACTCCCTTTTTTTCAGCCACAATATTAAAACATAGATACATACCATATATTGTATAGATATAAATATGTCCTCCTACTTCATCTATTATTCTTGTCCTTTCAGTTAGCCCTTTATTGAAATGAGCTCCATCATCCTTTGCATTTATATAGGCTTCTGTTTCAACTATCTTTCCCTTGTATATATTTTCTCCATCTTTATATACTAAAATCTTTCCAAGTAAATCTCTTGCAACTATTATAGTATTTCGTTCATAAAACTCTCTAGTCAATCTCATGAAAACATCCTTTCAAAACTATGGTGTCTTATCTTTTCCATCTTTACATTACTTAATGTATTATTGTTCAAATTCTACCCTTTCAAAACCATGGTATCTCGTTCCTTGAAATGTAAGTTTTCCAATGTCTCCTTCTGCCAACATTCCATACTCTTTTCCTGAAATATGGAATTCCATTCTATCTCCAGATTCAACTTCAAAAGTAACATAATAAGATGTACTGGTAGATGAATGATTTTCATGGTGATGTCTTGAAGTATTAGTTCTTTTAGTAACCACTTTAGCTGCTACAGTTAATACTGGCTGTTTATTATTTGAATTCCATTCCTTAATTCCTCTTATAATAGTAAATATAATCATGCCAAAAATAAATATAAAAAATAATGGAAAAATAGCATCCATAAATGAAAACATATGGAATCCATACATAAAATCCCCCCCTAGTTTTTCTTTATTATATCATATTACCATAAGGAAAAAAATCGCGAAAAAAAACCAAGTCAATAATTCACTGACTTGATCTTTTGAAATTACAGTTTAAATCGATTCACTAATCCATTTAACTTTTCTATAGTTTTAGCTAAATTATCTGTATTGTTAGATATGGTCTCCATTGTTGCAGCCTGTTCTTCCATAGAAGCTGACAATTCTTCTGTAGATGCTGCTGTTTCTTCTGTTACAGAAGATATACTTTGTATAGCCAATATGGCATCTTCCTTATCTTTATTTACTATTTCAAGCCTTCCATCTAATTGTTCTATAGCTCCTATTGATATTAGTATTGCCCTATATATCTCTTCAAATCCATTTTTAACCTGTTCTAAAGTTTTGTTAGCATCATCCAATGCTCCCTCTGATTCAACCATACTTCCTTTAGTAGCTTCTACTTCAATTTGAATAGTATTTAATATATCTTCTATATTTTTAGTAGCATGTCCAGTTTGCTCTGATAATTTTCTTATTTCTTCTGCTACAACAGCAAACCCTCTACCTGCTTCACCGGCTCTAGCTGCCTCTATAGCAGCATTTAATGCTAATAAATTAGTTTGTTCAGAAATATCCATTATAGTATTTAATATTCCTCCAATAGACTGTGACATTTCTGATAAAGAGTCAACATTTTTTGCAACTATTCTAGTAGCTTCATTTGTTATAGTAAATTTCTCCACCATATTATTCATGGCTTTTGAGCCGTCCTCATTTATCTTCTGAGCCTTAATAGAACTTTCAACTACTAACTCTCCATCTTCTACTGCTGCCTTTATCTCATTAGCCAATCTATATAATTTTTCTGAGCCAGTTTCTGCATCTTCAGCTTGTCCCATAGAAGCTTGCGCCAATTCATCTACAGTTTTTGCCATATCATTTATAGATTGGGTAGTTTCATTTGTAGCTGTGGTCAAACTAGTAGTGTTTTCTACAATATTTAAAGTAGTTTCTTCAATTTCACTTATAATCTTTCTCATTTCATTTCTTAAAGTTGCTGCTGCCTTAAATATAGCTCCTACTTCATCTTGCCTATTGTCAAGAGATTTTATTTCCTTCGTTTCTTCAGAATGAGTTAAATCTAAATTAGATGTTTTACTTAATATCTCAGATACCAATTTTATTGGTTCAGAAATTCTTCTTCCTGCAATTAAAGCCATCATTGTTGCTAATACTGCCGCTATAATTATAATTCCAAAGTTTATATAGATAGCCCTATACATATCTTTCAACACTTCTCTATTTGGTACAGTTAAAGCTATGACCTTGCCATCATTTAATTTTGAAAAAACCATAATTTTCTTTTCTCCACCAAAATCAGTATCTACTATTCCCGCATCATTTTCTTCCATTTTTTCAACAATATATTCATATCTTCCATCATCTATAGTCCTCATATTATTTGTTCTATCTAGACTAGGATGAATTATATAATCATAGTTTTTATTGAGTATAAAAGCATATCCAGTATCATAAAGCTTTATCTCTTCAACTCCTTTTATTAAGTCTTTTACCCGTAAATCTATTCCTATTACACCAAGAGTTTCATTATCAATAATAATAGGTGCAGAATAAGTCATTACGTTAAAGTTCGCATTATTGAATCTAGGATCACTCCATACCCCAACACCTGATTTTATAGCATCATAATAAAATGAAACTGATGGGTCGTCTTCTTTTTTACCCTTTATCTCCACTGGTAAAGATTGCATTAAAGTTCCATTATCATCTAATTTAATCCAAATACCTTCTGTCCTATCAGTATATTTAGGATCTAAGGCTATGTATATTCCAGCACATTTCCGAGTTTCTTTAGTTATTGCCTTAACTATGGGTTTTAAAACCGCTTCACTATAATTATCTAAATACCCAGTTTCTTTTAATCTTGTCATATCAATAGATCCACTGACCATTTTATATACATTATTTAATGTTCCCTCAAATAGAACTAAATCTTCATTAAATTTTCCAGAGTATATTTTCGCTGTATTAAGAAGTTTTTCTTTACTCTCTTTCTCAATTACTCTTATACTATTAAACATACTGGTTATTCCAATTAATAATGACATTGTTATAGAACAAACTAAGACTATTAATATAATTCTTGTACTAATTTTTTTCAATTTTTTCCCCCTCTTTTCTAAATTTTGCCTATTAAATAAAATATATCATAGCGAATATATAGTTGTTCTTTAATTTAATTTTGCAATTATTTTTTCACCCAATTCTTTCTCAATATATAAATCTTTTAACCCCCAAAATTTTTTGAATTCAATATATTTATTTATTGACTCTTTATTATTCTTATTATTAGTTTTTACAGCCCTTATTAATATATTTTTAGGCGTATGCTCCATATCTATGAATTCTAATAGTTGTACCTGATATCCTAAAATTTCTAATATATTGGCTCTAAGACTATCTGTTACTAAAGATGCTAGCTTTTCCTTTATTATTCCATGGCTTAACATTGGTTCTAATACTGGATTCTTGATTTTATCATAGAATTCATGTTGACAACAAGGCACTGAAAGAATTGCCTCTGCCTCCCAGTTTATAGCTTTCACCAATGCTGCATCAGTAGCAATATCACAAGCATGAAGGGTAACTACCATATTCACCTTATTTAATCCTTCATAATCCTTTATATCTCCATGTATAAATTTTAGTCTATCATAATTTAAATCTAATGCCACTTCATTACAAAATTCAATTACCTCTTGTTTTAAATCAAGACCTATTATATTTACATCTAAACCTAAAATATTTACCAGATAATAATATAGTGCAAAAGTTAAATAAGACTTCCCACATCCAAAGTCTACAATATTTAATGTCTTGTCTTTATTTATTCTTTGAATGACATCAGATACCATCTCTAGAAATCTATTTATCTGTTTAAATTTATCATATTTTTTAGAAACTACTTTGCCATTTTCATTCATTACACCAAGTCTTATGAGAAAATCAACAGGCTCTCCATCTTCAATTATATATGACTTTTTTCTATTATGTGAAAAATCCAATTGTTTCTTTGTAGGTTTCTTTTTTAAAATAGCAGCCTCACCTTTTTTATTTATTAATATTTGATAATCTGCTTTATTTGTAAAAATCATACCCTGTTTAAATTTATGGGTTAAAAGTTTTTCTATCTCATCAATAGAATCCAAAGGTTCAAGGTTTTTATGTAATACTTTGTTTCTATATTCATAGACAAATTGTAATCTCATCCCTTTTTGTATAAGTACTGGTTTAATAATTACTTTGCTAAAATCATCTTCATCTTTTATTGTTAAATTGCTAAGTACTCCATATGTGATTTGGTTATCCAAAATAATTCTATTTAATAAATCCAAAACTTCATTCATCAAAAATCTCCTTATATTAATTATCAACTACTATTCTAAACTTTTTAATTTTCCTATATATTCTGCTACTTCTATATCTCTAATATACTTTGTACATATTATAGCACAGAAAATGCTATAATAATATCAAATCTTTTCTCATATTAAATGTAATATAGTCATCATAAAATAAAAACTGAATCAATGAAATAACACATTGATTCAGTTTTTATCATTATAATTTAAATCTACTAACTAATTCATTCAACTTTTCTATAGTTTTAGCTAAATTATCTGTATTGTTGGATATAGTTTCCATTGTTGCAGCCTGCTCTTCCATAGAAGCTGATAGTTCTTCTGTGGAAGCTGCTGTTTCTTCTGTTACAGAAGATATACTTTGAATAGCTAATATAGCATCTTCTTTTTCACCATCAACCATTTCCAACCTTTCATCTAATTGTTTTATAGCATCTATAGATGCCAATATAGATTTATATATTTCATCAAAGTTATTCTTAACTTGTACTAAAGTATTATCTGCATCAATTAAAGCCTTTTCTGACTCATCCATGCTTCCTCTTGTAGTTTGAACTTCATATTGAATAGCATTTAGTATCTCTTCTATACTCTTAGTTGCATCTCCTGTTTGCTCAGATAGTTTTCTTATTTCCTCAGCTACCACTGCAAACCCTCTACCCGCTTCGCCAGCTCTAGCTGCTTCTATAGCCGCATTTAAAGCTAATAAATTGGTTTGCTCCGAAATATTTATTATAGTATTTAGTATACTGACAATAGATTTCGACTTTTCCGACAAGGAATTGATGTTTTCAGCAACTATTTGAGTAGTTTTATTTGTGGTATTAAATTTTTCCACCATGCTTTCCATTGCCTGTGAGCCTTCCTCATTTATTTTCTGGGCTCTAGTTGAGTTTTCCACTACTATTTCACCGTTTTCTACTGCATCCTTTATTTCATTAGCCAGTCTATATAATCTTTCTGAGCCTATTTCTGCATCTTCAGCTTGTCCCATAGCAGCTTGCGCCAATTCTTCTACAGTTTTTGCCATATCATTTATAGATTGGGTAGTTTCATTTGTAGCTGTGGTCAAACTAGTAGTGTTTTCTATAATATCAGTCATAGTTATCTCTATTGCTTTTATAATTTTTCCCATTTCTTCTCTCACAACTTTAGTTGCTCTAAACATGGCCCCTACTTCATCATTTCTATTGATAAGATTCTTTATTTCTTTATTTTCTTCAATATGAGTTAAATCTAACTTTGATGTTCTATCTAGGATTTCAGTAGTCATTGCTATTGGATTAGAAATTCGTTTTCCTAAAACTAAGGATAAGATAGCTGCCATTATAGCAGATATAATAATAACTCCTAAAATTATATAGATGGTCATATACATATTTTTTAACACTTCAGCCTTTGGTACAGTTAAAACTATGACCTTACCATCTTGTAACTTTGAAAATATCATAATTTTCCTTTGTCCAGAAAAATTATGATTTACTATACCAATATCATTACTTTCTATTTCATCAGCTACATAACTATATTCCCCATCATTTATATTTCTTAAATTATTGCTATTATCAAATTCAGGATGAATTAAAAAGTCATAATCTTTATTAAGAAGAAAGGCATAACCTGTATCATATAATTTTATATTTTCTATATTGCTTACTACCGCTTCTACATTTAAGTCAATGCCTATTGCACCAATAGGTATATTATCAACAATAACTGGTCTTGAATATGTAATTACATTTAAGTTAGCATTGCTAATATACATATCACTCCATATTCCTTTACCTAGTTTTATACAATCAAAATACCAAGCAAATTTTGGATTACTTTCATCCTTACTAGTAAATCCAGTAGGCAATGCTTTATTTATATTCCCATTATCATCGAGAGAAGCCCATATTCCTTCTGTTCTTCCAGTATACTTAGAATCAAATGCTACAAATATACCAAGAGAATCCTTAGCATCTTTAGTCATTCTACTTATCATTGGATCTAAAAAGTTGTCACTATAATTAGAAAGATATCCTTCCTCATATAATCTTTTTGTATCAATGGTAGCATCAATATTTTGATATATAGCCTCTCCTACAGTTTCATAAAAATCTAGACTTTCATTATAGTCTCTCGCATAAAGCTGTGTCCTATAATTAATAGCGGATTTAACTTCTTCCTCTATTACATATTTACTTCTAAAAATACTAGTAATTCCTACTAACAAAGACATTACTATAGAGCAAATTAATACAGTTAATACAATTCTTGTGCTAATTTTCTTCAATTTTGTCCCTTCTTTCTTACTATTTTGTATAATTTTATGTAAATCTGTCTTTATTTTCTATCGGCATCTTTTTACAATTGTTTAGTTTTATCTACTTAGAAATAGATTAAAGTCCTTTATTAATCAAGGACTCTAATCCATTTCTTCTTTATAAAATACTATTTAACACTTCTCCTATGCTGTTATTGAAAGTTAGTAAAGCCCTTCCATCATATTGAGTTTCTGATTTATTAATTAAAATTAACTTATTGCCTCTATAATATTCAACCAAACTTGCAGCTGGATATACCATTAAAGATGTTCCTCCTACAATTAACACATCAGCTTTTTGGACATATTCTATAGCCTTATGTAATACATCCATATCTAAACTCTCCTCATAGAGTACTACATCTGGTTTTACAATTCCACCACATTCATCACATATTGGAATTTCTTCATTTTCTAATATATAGTCAAGGGCAAAAAACTTACTACATCTTATACAATAATTTCTATGTACTGAACCATGGAGTTCTAGTACATTCTTTGACTTTGCCATTTGATGGAGTCCATCAATATTTTGTGTAATTATAGCTTTAAGCTTTCCTCTCCTCTCCAGTTCTCTTAATGCAATATGAGCTAGATTTGGCTTTGCTTCTGTATAAATCATCTTCGCTTTATAGAATTCAAAAAAATCTTTAGTATCTCTTTTATAGCAAGTATGACTTAGCATATATTCCGGAGGATATTTATAGTTCTTTGATGTAGTATAAAGCCCTGCTGCAGACCTAAAGTCGGGTATATTACTTTCAGTAGATACTCCAGCTCCTCCAAAAAATACTATATTGTCACTACCATCTATGATTGATTTTAATTTTTCTATAGTCATATTATCAACTCCTATATAAAAATATTATTCTTGCAAATGAGAAGTGTCCGTTTCTAATATAAGGTTAATATTGCCATTTACTACTTCTGCTATAGTTAATGAATTGTTTTCTATAAAAATGGAACTCCATAACTCTTCCAGTGGATATCTTTTAATAATTGAATAAATTGCTTTAATTACAACTCCATGGGATACTATCAAAACATTTTCCCCAACATTTTTATCTATTATTTGATCTAATGTATTTTTTATCCTATTAAATAACTCATCAAAACTTTCCCCTTCCACTGGCTTATATAAATGAGGTTTATTCCAAAAATTAAAATACTCCGTTGGATATAGCGCTTGTATTTCCCTGCTTTCCATTCCTTCCCATTTCCCAAATCCCATTTCTTTCAAAGAATCTAATGTAATTATCTTGGTATTTTTATCTCCCCTAATATACTTGGCTGTATTTAATGCTCTTCCTTGAGGACTAGAATAAATACAATCAAAATCAATATCTTTCAATCTATCCCCCAATTTTTTAGCATCTCTAATACCTTTTTCAGTCAAGTTAGAATTCTTCCATCCTTGGAGCCTTCCTTCCTTATTCCATTGAGTTTCTCCATGTCTAGTTATATATATCTTCAAACTCAACCCTCCATTTTATCTTGTCCAATAAACTTTCTAAAGTTTTCTTCCACATTTAGGACAATATTCAAAATCTTCATCAATAGAACAATTGCAATTTGGACAGACTTGTTCTTTATGGTAATTTATATTTATAGGATGTAAATCAGATTCTTTAATGCTTGTCTTCTCTCCCCTCTCAATAGCCTGTCCTAAATTATTATCTATTATATATATACTACCACAACAAGTACTTCTTACATAATATTTCTTATTCCATCTGAAAATAGGAATAAAAAATAAGCTAAAATATGTATAAGTCATAAACACTTCTAACCGTCCATAAGAACTACAGCTTGGGCATATAATAGTCTGTACAAAGTCAATATCTTTTTCCTTTGTGGATATTCCAAATACAAAAAACATTTTCTCCCTCCAGATTGCTTTATTTAGTTTTATCTTAATGTTATTTCCTTTGGCTTTCCTTACACCAATCTTCAAAAAATATAGCCATAATATATTCATCACAGTATTTGCCATCTCTAAAAAGTTCCTGTTTTAAAACTCCTTCAACTTTAAAGCCACATTTCTCATAACATTTTTTTGCCCTTTCATTAAATGAAAATACATTTAATTTTATTTTATTTATATTCATTTGCTCAAATATAAATTTATTTAAAGTTCTTACTGCATCTGTACCATAGCCTTTACTCCAATAATTTTTATCTCCGATATATATTCCTATGGTTGCTATCCTATTTAACCAATTCACATTGTTTATTCCACATCCTCCAATATATTTTCCTGTGTCTAAATCTTCTATTGCAAAGTTATAAAGATCTTTAGAGTCCATAAGACTTTCAAACCATTTTTCTTCTTGTTCCAATATCATTGGATAAGGTATTTTATTTACTAATAGTCTTTTTACTTCACTATCGTTCATGTATTCATAAGCTAATTTAATATCTTCTTTTTTATATGCTCTTAATTTTACTTTTTCTCCATAATACATATGAAATTCCCCCATTACTTAAAATTTATTAAACACACATCTATGTCTTCAATATCATCATAGAAAAGTACTCTTTTAGATATTCCTACCAATGTTTCAGAAATATCTGACCCCTGTTTGGCTATGGTAATAATCGGGATACCCTTTGCAAAGGCATATCCTGCTTCAATACCTAGACCTACTCCCTTTTCAGTTAGATCAATAACAACTAAATTGCATTTGTCTATTTCTTTAAAGGTTAATTCCATTAACTCTTGAGGATTATATTCTACTTGTCCGCTGTTTTCTATATCTCTGACAATACAACTAGTCTTGTATCCTATTTTTTCAAGAGTTGATGAAATCTTATTAAGAATTGCTTCATTTCTATAATCTTCATGATATTTTATTCCAATATATGCTTTCATATGATTTCTCACTTTCCATAGTTTTATAATAATTAAGTTTCCAGCTCCCTGAAAATAGGATTACCTAAAGCATTGGTAACATATTCAAAACTATTTCTGCTGATTTATTGGCTGCAATAGTTTCAAATTCATTATAACTATTAGAAGCATCATTATCAGCATTATCCGATATGCTTCTAATAATAACAAAGGGTATCTTGTTTATATGAGCCACATGTCCTATTGCAGAGCCTTCCATTTCAACACAATGTGGTGAATAATCTCTAATTAAACCTCTCTTTATTTCACTATCTTTAATGAAGCCTTCTCCACTAATTATTCTTCCAATATGATAATTCCAATTCTCACTTTTATACAGCTCACATGCATTTTTAGCAATTTTTATTAATCTTTCATCTGCCTCAAAACAATTTTTATAGGGGAAAAATTTCTCCATCTGAAATTTGTTTACATCATGATGGGTAACATTATTAGATATTACCACATCGCATATTTTAACTGATTCATGCAATCCTCCGGCAATGCCCGTATTTATAATACCATCCACACCAAATCTATCAATTAAAATTTGTGTACAGGAAGCCGCATTTACCTTTCCAACTCCACAACAAGTTATTATAGTGTTTTTTCCATCTATGGAGCCTATATAAAAATCAAATCCTGCAATATTCTCCTTTCTATCTATGTTTAGCTTATTCTTTAGTAATTCTATTTCCAGCTCCATGGCTCCCATAATTCCAATAGTATCCATTATATACTTCACCTCCTATAGATTTTTTTATCTTATTAATTTCAAACTAGGACATGGTATATATACCATGTCCCCTTATCTTTATTTCATTAATCTTACTAAATTGTTAAATAACTCTTTGTTTTCTTTTATCTTGTTTTCATTGCCTAATACACATAGATAATCTTGTTTCATTGTATAATCAAGTAGTGGAGCAAATGATTTAATATTATCAAGTTTAGTTGATAAAACCTCATCTTTTATTTTTTGAACATCTTCATTAATGATATTTGATATATATCTGCTAGTTTGCAATTGTCCTTTCATATGAGGTGTCATGGCTGGTTCTAATCTACTTATAGTTCCTATAATGAATTGAGTTAGTTCCAATTCATTTAATTTTAAATTAGCAACATACTCATGTATATTATCATATACAGATATAGTTTCTTTAAGATTAGGGTCACGATAAGAAAAGATAGTCATATGTCCTGTTCTTTCAAAGTTTATACCAACGCCATAAGCTCCTCCCTGGGCTCTAACTCTATTATGCAGATAGTCTCCATTTAATATAGTAGCCAAGACCTTCATACTACCATTATACTCATAGCCAAGCTTATTAAAATTATATCCTTTAGCCACATATTGAACATTGGCAGATGAAAGTATCCCTTCATTTAATCTTTCTTCAGTAAAACCATATTGCTTCTCTATGAATTCTTCTTTGCATAATATTTCAGTTATTATTTGTACATTATCTCTTACAATAGATAAATCTTCTTCATCTCCTGTGAAACTGATAATTAAATTATTTCTATTAAATATCATACTATAGACTTCATTTAGATTAGATATTATTTCTTCCTTGTTATCATCAAATCTTTCAATTATATCTGATACAAACCAATAGAAATCCAAGCCCTTTAACTTCTCCATATATTTCCATGATGCTGAAAAATAGGAACTTACTCTTCCAGCGGCAACAGCATTACCCCTATTAAATATGTTCATTTCTATTCTAGATTTTATTTGGTGAAGTAATTCCTTAATTCTCTTATGATCTTCCAGCTTTGTTTCCTTTATTAACTCTGCAATCAATTGTATTAACTTAGGAATATTATTTCCTAATGCCTTCCCACTTACAATAAATTTAGGACTAAACCTATGATTTTTCTCATCTCTAATAATTGCAGCAGTATCAAATTCAATTCCTCCAGTATTTACATAAATATGATTTGATAATTCACCATAGGATTTTGTTTTTGTATCTAATTTCCCTAATAATCCGGCTAATAAATTTATATATGGAATAAGTTTTTCTTCTACCATAGATGTATCAAAATATAAATCTAAATAGGCAATTTTACTTGTAAATATACTATGGAAAAGTATAGTTATTTCATTATCCTTTATAACCCTTTGAGGCACAATCTCAGCTTTCCAGTCTACATCAGATATTGCTAATTTAGGTATTGTTGCCTTTGCTTCCTCTGTATCATCAGATAATTGCATTTCTTTAAGTTTCTCATTTTCTAAAATCAAAGCTTCTATCTGTTCTTCACTAAGAGATTCCTTATATTTATCTAATTTCTTTTCTATATCTCTTTCTTTTTCTTCTCCTAAGCCCTTTTTAGGTTGTATTACAACAAGTGAGCTATGGGAATTATTAATAAGATTATCCCTAATAAAATCTTCAAAGTAATTAGTACTTATATTCTCTCTAAGTTTATCTAAGACTTCTCCATATTGAAGATGACTTATAGGGTTACCATCATAGAGCCAACTATTTAAGGATAGAATATTATAAATAATACCTTTAGTTGGAAACTTAGATGCTTCTCGTAAATCATATTCAACTATATTTATACTAGCTTCAATTAACTTCTTATCAAAACCTTCTTCAACTAATTTATTTAAACCATCAAATATAATCTCTTGAAATTCTTCCTTTTTGTCTATAGAGGTATTTTTTGCAACTATACCAAAACCCTGCTGTAATCCTCCAACATCAGCTGAAAATATATCTTCACCAATTCCAGCATCAAGCAACGCTTTTTTAAGAGGTGCTGCTTGTGATTCTATTAATACTTGACCGATAATCTTATTCATTAAATAGCTTTCTAAATCTGAATTATCTCCTAAAACAAAGTTAAGACTTAGATAATCTCGGTTTTCATCATTATCATCAATTGAAATTGGATAATAATCTTTTATTTCATTTTTTAATTTAAAAGGTTTTTGTTTTTCAATATATGAATCAACTTTAATTTCATCGAAATTACATAAATAATTTTCATCTATAAATGAAAGTTCTTTATGTATATCTCCATTACCATAAATGTATATATAACTATTGGAAGGATGATAAAACTTTCTATGGAAATCTAAGAAGGCTTCATAGCTAAGTTCAGGAATTATATCTGGATCTCCACCTGATGAATACTGATAACATGTATCTGGAAATAATGACTTAGCTATATTTTCCTCTAATATTTCCTCTGGTGATGAATAAGCTCCTTTCATTTCATTATATACAACACCTTTATAAGTTATTTTATCTTCTCTATTAAATAATTCATGATGCCAACCTTCTTGCATGAAAATACTAGGTAATTCGTATATCTTAGGATAAAAAACTGCATCTAAGTAAACGTCCATTAAATTAAAAAAATCTTTTTCATTTCTACTAGCTATAGGATATAAAGTCTTATCACTAAAAGTCATAGCATTAATAAAAGTTTGCAAAGAACTTTTTAACATATCCATAAAGGGTTCTTTGGTTGTGTATTTTCTCGAGCCTGATAGTACACAATGTTCTAATATATGCGGAACACCTGTGCTATCAGTTGGTGGTGTTCTAAATGCTATGGAAAACACTTTATTATCGTCATCGTTTTCTAGATGAAGTAATCTAGCACCAGATTTTTCATGCTGAAAAACCCTTGCAATTGACTGTAATTCTTCTACCTTACTTTCTTCTATCAATTTAAATCCATGATAAATCTCATTAATTTCAAACATCTATTTTTCCTCCAATTAAAATTTATATCAAATCCTTTAAAGAATATACTGGCTTTCCATCTCTACCAATAGAAGTATGGGAACATATTAAGGAATTCAATATAGCCTCTTCCGTTGCTTCAACGGTTGCTTTGAAAACCTTATTTATCTTATTTTCATTAATCACCTGAATATTAACTATACCCTCTTCTTCATAATGTTTAATTACATTAGCTGTTGAAAATCCTATAACTACTTCACCACTTCCATTACCTGTATAACTACCTGTTCTTGATATCCCAGGATAAACTCTTTTTATTATACGTTTAATTTGTCGTGATGATAAAGGAATATCTGTAGCTAATATTAAAATTATAGATCCTTTGTCCTCTTTTATACTAATATCTTTTATCTTATCACTTAGCTTTTTACCTAACTGCTCCCCATTTAAGACAAAATCCTTCAATGAACCAAAATTACTTAAAACTAATACTCCTAATGTATATTGGGTATTTTCTAGCTCAATAATCCTAGATGATGAACCAATGCCGCCTTTTAATCCATAACATATCATACCTGTGCCAGCACCAACATTTCCTTCAGCAAAATCAATATCACATTTTTCTATAGCTTCATAGATATGTTCTTCTTTTATATGAAGTCCCCTGATATCATTTATCTCTCCATCATTACATTCGCAGATAATAGGGTTCACAGTACCAGTTGTATTACCAATGTCATCATTATGACTCAGCATATATTTTACTAAAGCTTCATGGGCTGTACCAACACTAAGTGTATTGGTAAGAATAACAGGTGTTTCTATAGTACCCAATTCTTCTATTTGTATAAGTCCCGTAGATTTACCAAATCCATTTATTACGTGACATGCTGCTATTAGCTTGTCTTTAAAAATATTACCTTCATGTGGCAATATTGCAGTTACTCCTGTCTTTATAACTCCATCATTTATTGTAGTATGACCTACCTTTACACCTTTTACATCGGTAATAGAGTTATTATTTCCTGTTGCAAAAGTACCTATATTAATTCCATAATCTCTTATTTTTTTATCTGCCATTATTTTACACCTCTTTTGATATAAATACATTTATAATTTTGTCATATTTAATTAAATTTAGTATTTTTAAGTTTCTTATATTTAAATTTTAGCAAATTAAATTGTCTTATAATAACATATGAATATGATTAAATGCAAGACCTTTTTCAAAATTTCTCTATTATTTACAATAATAACAATCTATATTAAAGTAAAATATTTTCTTTTTATAAATTTATATTTATCTATTCAATTGTTCTTTATATTTATTAATACACTCCTTACATACACAAGCTTTACCTTTTTTCTCCTTAGGAATCATGTCTAATATGGCTGCTGGTATTTTAACAGTATGGCACCAACACTCTTCTTCACCATGTTGGCAATTATTATCTTTTCCACAAAGGGGACATGTTTTTTCTATTTCTTTCATATTCAATATAATCACTCCCTATACCAATTTGGAATATAAGTTTTAAATGATTTAATATTATCCCCCAAGTACTTCACTTGAGGGATGTAAAATAATAAAAATCGTAAACTGTTAAATTCTGCCTACTGGAGCCATATATACTACAAACTCATCTTCCCCATCTACTTTTACCATCTCATCCATAAGATTTTGATCATATGCGGCTATAGCACAAGTACCTAACCCCAGTGACTCACAAGCAATATATAATGCCTGACACACATGTCCAGCATCTATAAGCATCACCTTATGGGCAAGTTTATCATATCTCCATTCCCCTCTATAGGGTAAGCAAGACCAAATAAAGTTAACTGCTGCAGTTCCAGCGAATTTTTGTCCTAGAGTTCCGGATATTATTTTCTCCTCTATATCTTCTTCATATAAAAATAAAAGTTTGTGCTCTAGTGCAAGATATCTATAAACACCTTTTTTGAGCCCTTCTACATTTTGAACAGCTAAATAAGTTTCAAAAGGGTGTCTTGCCCCAGCTGATGGTACAGGTCTGACTGTTGCATAGTTATCTCCCCTGATTTCTTTTACACTTTGAGTTGCCCATAAGAGATAAGATAATTCATCTATTGTTAAAGCTTTCTTACTGTATTCACGATTGGTCTTCCTATCCGATATACACTTATGTATATCTTGCTTTACTATGAGATCTTGGTTTATACTAGGTAACTCAATTATTTCAAAATTATTGTCATATGGTTTTTGTAGTGGTGGTTGAGGTAATTGTTTTTCTTGATCTGATAATATATGCTCTATAAAGCCAGATTTCATAAAATTTCTATTTTGTTTAAACCTTTCCATTGTAATCTCCTTTGCGATGAATTTGTATACTACATTAAATATTCTACATTTTTTTGTCAAATCCTTCTTTTATTAAATAATATTTTTAATCATTATTTTTCTCTTTCTAAATAAGAAACTATAGCAAAGTATAGATTTCCTTCCTGATTATATTCTATATCTACGATTTCTAGTATATTCTCTTCATTTTCAGCTATCCACTCATTAACTTTTTCTTTAACTGTAGAACCATCTTCATAATCTACAATATACATATATTTCATTTCATTCACCCCTGATATAATAGTTATAGCTATTATATTAACTATGAATGTGGAAGTTTCCTTAAATTCTCTTAGACTCCCCTTTCATTGGAAAAATTGATATATATTATTCCTAGTGATACAATAAACAATAAATAATCATTGTTATAAAAAGGAGAAAATATGGAATATAAAAAAATTGTAGAAGGAATCTTTCTAATAAGACCAAATAGATTCATTGCACAAGTACTGATAAATGGAAAAGAAGAAACAGTCCATGTGAAAAATACTGGAAGATGTAGAGAATTATTAATACCTGGAGCTAAAGTTATTTTAGAAGATTGCACTCATAACCCAAATAGAAAGACAAAATACTCAATTATATCTGTTTGGAAGGAGAATATGTTAGTTAATATAGATTCTCAAATCCCTAATGCAGTAGTTTACCATGCCCTTAAGGAAAATAAAATTAAAGGATTTAAAGATTTAACAAGATTAAAAAGAGAAGTTACCTTTGGAAGTTCTAGATATGATATATATTTTGAATCTAAGGAGCAAAAGGGTTTTATTGAAGTAAAAGGTGCAACCTTAGAAAATAATCATATTTCCATGTTTCCAGATGCACCTACAGAAAGAGGAACTAAACATGTATTGGAAATGATTGAAGCAGTAAAACAAGGATACAAAGGAACGATATTCTTTCTAATACAGATGAAGGGACCAAAGCTTTTTAGATTAAATTGGCAAATGGATAGTAAATTCTCTGAAGCTGTTAAACTTGCAAGTGAAAATGGTGTTGAAATATTAGCTTATGATTCTATTATAAAAAATAATAGCATAGAAATAGGTAATCCTATTAGAATAGACCTTAATTCTAAGTCTTAATGCCACAAAATGCTTCCTAACTATATCTCTATGGATAGGAAGCATAGGCAATGTAAGTAATCTTATTAATTTATACTAAAAATTAGTTATATATACTTTAATTATCCCTTTAGTACACTATGAAATACCTCTAGATGTTCTTCCTGTAGCTTAATTATCTCTATGTCTTTATACTTATCTTTTATTTTCATAGCAAGGCTTTCAATTCCAAATACTTCAGTAAAGGTATGACTTCCTACTATTAAATTAATCCCTGCAAATTTGGCATATTCAATAGTATATAGCACCTTTTCACCTGTTATATACACATCACAATTTCGCTCAACTGCTTCCCGAACATCTGTGGTAAAGCCTCCACCTCCACAGACCAAACCAACTGTCCTTATTTTTTCATCCTTAAACTTCCATGATTGTACTGGCTCTTCTAATATATCCTCTAGTTTTTTAACCAATTCTTCAAATGTTATTTCTTCTTTAAACTCTGCTACTCTCCCACAAAAAAATCCATCCTCTTCATGAGTTCTTTCAATAATTTTCAATCCCAATCTTTCAATTAAAGAATTGTTAGTTCCAAACTCACAGTCATCTAATGGCAGATGATTAAAATAATGTGATATATTATACTCCAAAAGCTTTTCTTTGCAAGCCTCTTTCAGTTCATATATGAACTCCCAAGCATCATGATGAGTTATTATTAAATCAACTTTATTTTTTCTTGCCTCTTCTATGGTATCAAGAGTTAAGTTTGTACAATATCCAATTCTTTTTATATCCTCTGTTCCTCTTACAGTAATTCCGCTTTCTTCATAGAAATGTTCATTATCTTTAGTCGTAAATAGCTCTAATATATATTGTTCTATTTCTGTTAATCTCACATTTCTCCCCCTTTGAAATAGTTTTTTTGCTTTTTATTTCCCATTAATTATTTCAATAGCCTTTTCTAACAACTCATCTCTGCCTTCTTTAATTCCTTTAATTGTAGGTCTTATTTCAATGTCAGGAACTATGCCTATTCTCTGTGTTTCACCACCATCAGGATAGTAGACTCCTATCCCTGTTATCATTATACAAATTTTTCCTGGAATATAAAATTCTGTTGGAAAGAATCTACACATATCACAGCAGTTATTTTATTTTTCAAGAAAGCACATCCTTGAATATGATTGTAACATTCAATTCATAACATATCCATATATTACATTAAATGTTTGAATCTGTTTACAAAAATATTTTCATTATAAGATTTATATTATCATTTTTCTTTTCCTTTAAAAATCTATAAATACAAATAAGGTAGACAGCTTTAGCCATCTACCTTCCCTGATTTGGGATTATCCCTGTGTCATAATGTGTCATAAAATTTATTATTTTAATAAAGTAGTACTCAATCCTTTTCTTAATATAGCTTTTCTATTATCTTTCTTTTCATCAAGATTCTGATATTCATATTCCCAATGAAGTTCTCCTCTTAATACCTTTGAATCATAATCATCAAGTATATTCTTAACTTCCTTGGATAATAAGAATAATGCTATAATATTCGGTACAGCCATTATACCCATGGACATATCAGCCAATTCCCATACAAATGTGGCATCTATTAATGTACCCACCACTAAAGCCGTAAGCACTATACCTTTAAATCCATTAATAATTATTGTATTTGTATTGAATATATGTTTTACATTTGATTCAGCAAAAAAATACCATCCTACTATTGTAGTAAGTGAAAAAAAGGATAAACATATTGATAAAAACATTCCTCCAAAGGTACCAAATCCGGCAGTAAAACCATTTTGTGTCATTACAGTTGCGTTTTGAGTCATTTCAACAGCCGATATATTGGAATTATAAGCACCTGATGTAATATTCACCATAACTGTTGATAGACAAATTAAAAATGTTGATATAAATACTCCTATCATTGCTGTAAATCCTTGTTCGGCTGGATGCTTAGTATCGGCAACTGCATGTGAATGTGGCGTTGAACCCATACCAGCTTCATTAGAGAAAAGTCCCCTTGCTAAACCAAATCTTACAGTTTGTTGAACAGTTATACCAAGTACACCTCCACCTATTGATCCTGGTGAAAATGCCCCCATAAAAATGCTTTTTAATGCTGGAATGAAACTACCAATGTTCATTACAATAATAATTAAGCTTCCTAATATATAAGCACCTGCCATAATTGGCACTACTGTTTCAGCAAAGGATGCTATCCTTCCCATACCACCCATTAATATAAGTGCTACTACTATTGCAAGTCCAATGGTAACTGCTATTACTGGTACTCCGAAAGCATTGCTAACTGACCCAGCCACTGAGTTTGATTGTACCATGATACCAACTATACCCAATGCCACAATACATGATACAGAAAAAATTGTTGCTAATAATTTAGATTTTAAACCATTTTTTATATAATAAGCAGGTCCCCCTACTAATACTCCATCTTTGTTTTCTCGATACTTTTGTGCTAAAACTGATTCACTGAAAATGGTAGCCATTCCAAAGAATGCAGATATTAGCATCCAAAATGCAGCCCCAGGTCCTCCTGCTGCTATTGCTGTAGCTACACCTACTATATTTCCTGTACCAACTTGAGCTGCCACAGCTGTTGATAAGGCTTGGAAAGGTGACATTTTTCCTTCCTCTACTGCCTCTTTCTTAACTATTCCTTCAATCATTTTCTTTAATGCAGGAAATAATCTTGTAAATTGTGGAAACTTAAGTCTTACAGTCATAAAAATTCCTACCCCTATAAGTCCAAATATTAATACATAGTCCCATAGAATAGTATTTACAAAACTAACTATTGCTCTTACTGAATCCATTAATATAACCTCCTGTTTTCTTAAGTATTTTTGATATCCTTTTGACACTTACACACATATAAATTAGTCCTATAATTTATAAACCGATTATAACCTGCAATATTCAAATAGTTTTTGAAAGTTTCAAATTGCAATAAAAATTTATGATTTTTTTGTAGTATTTTATCAATAATAAAAAGCTATATAAGAGTTAAAACTGAACTCTTATATAGCTTTTTATTGTCTTTTTCCATAATATACTATTCCATCTATAAATTTTTTTATATTTACCTTACCTCTTTTTTTACTTTTCCCTCTAATAAAATCCATCTCTATTTTTAGTTGCTCAAAATTATAAAGTCCATTTGAATACTCAGTAAATATCTCATTCATATAATCTTCTATTCCAATATTTGCAAGATTAACCATGCCTATAGTAGCTGTTCTTCTAATTCTCTGCTCCATAGTCTTAGGATTATCTGTAAAGCGACTACAAAGTTCTTTTATAGTATAATCCGCCATGGTTTGATTTGTATCAATTAAATATTTAGCTACATTAATAATATCTTGGCTACCAGATTGTCCAATAAGACCAATTCTTTGCATCACTGTTTTTACTCCTTCAATACCATCTACACTATTTTGCTCTCTTTTAACATTTTTAGTTTCATCAGAAAACAAACTTTGAATTTGAAATAATTTCTTATTTATATTAATTTTTTCTGTAACTTTTTTAATTACAGTCTGTACTTCAATAGCATCAATGGGCTTTGAGATATAATATTCTACTCCACTTTGATATGCTTTAGAAATCATATCCTTAGATGATACCTGTGAAATCATAATATATTGAATATCTGAATCTTTTATCTTAGCCTCTCTCACTAAACTAATACCATCTTTACCAGGCATCAATAAATCAACTAATACTATATCAGGATTCAATAATTCTATTTCTTCCAAAGCATCTAATCCGTTATCACTTCTCCCTATTATATCTCCCAAATTTTTATCCATTATTATTCTTTCCAAAATTCTAATAATATTGGGATCATCTTCCACTATATATATTCTCATTTTTAATCTTCCTCCAATACATTTTTCGGAATGTATATATGAAAACTAGTTCCATTTCCTAAAATAGAGGTAACATTTACCTTACCATTTAATTGTTCCTCTACTATATACTGAACTATACTGAGTCCAAGACCTCTATTAACTTCTCCTGTATTATAATTTATCTTAGTTGAAAATCCAGGTGAAAAAATATATTTTAGTCCTTCTTCATCTATACCTATACCGTTATCAGAGACTATAAAATGATGCTGGGTTCCGTCAATCTTATGTCTTACACTGATTTTAGCTTCTTTTTGCATTTTAGGTATTGCATCCACAGCATTCATTATAAGATTCCGAAGCATGGACATAAGATAATAATGTTTGGAAGTATAGAAGTTTTCTCCTATGATAAACTCAAGATTTATATCTTTATCTAATCCTTTTATTTCCCTTTTCATAGTTTCAGAAAGTATGCTAACAATATCTTTAAAATCCATCCCTTTATCCTTTAGTTCACTTTCCGTAATTTCTTTTATTCCACGTATTACTAGACCATTCTCTTTCTTTATCTCATGTACATCTCTAGCAATATTTAATGCTTTATTTGCCCAACTTTCTCTATCTTCATTAAGATTGATTTTCTCAAATAACTCATATGACTCCGACATGACCGTTTCTATATGATCCATATTCTTCTCTATCCAATACATTTCTGTTTTCAACTGAGATGTCAGCCATAATAGCCTTTTATATCTATTTTCATGTTCTTCTTTCATCAAAAGCATTCTATAATATTTAAGCGTATTTAATACAAGCCAAACTATGGCAGAGCGCACTATGCTTACAAGAAATAGTGTAGTCCCAACCTTCCACGGAGAAGGAGAGATATCTATTGTTGTCCTTACAACTACTTCAATAAGATTAGCACCAAAGTCGCTAATAATGGCAATAAAAAACATAAAATTTATATTGTTTCTATTTACTTTATTTATTAATAAAGAGTAAATAATGGCATAAAAAGCATAAAATAATATTTCCAATTGATAAGAGATTATTACATTATTGAGATTCTTACTGGTTAAGTAATGAACCATTAACCTTAAAAGATATACCATTATGCCTGATAGTATACCAGTTGGAATTGGTCTTAACTCATGATAGTGAAAAAGAAAAGCTACGAAGAATATTATACCTGCCGAAACTCTAAAATCACTATTTATTAAACCTATATTAACTTGTGATGCCAATGCAACTATAAAAGATACAAAAAACATCTTTTTATAATGCTTCAAACCAATTCACCTCATATTAATTATTATATATGTTTATATTATATCTACAATTCTATATTTCCATTCTTTAAGTTTCCCAACTACAATACATCCTTAATTACCCTGAGGGCATTTTTATAAAATATCTTATCTATTTCATCTTCCGAAAATTTATTATCTTTTAATGCAAATGCAAGTTTCTCTATTCCACCTATATTGTTTATTTCACAATTTGGATGAGAACCATCATAATCAGAGCCTAATGCTATAACATCTATGCCTCCTACATTTCTAATATATTTAATATGTCTTATCATATCCTCAATTCTTGAATTCTCACTTTCACCTAGAAAATCTCTTTCAAAGCATATGCCCATTGTACCTCCATGTTCTGATAAGATTTTTATCATATCATCGGCAAGATTTCTAGAATGTTCTTTCATAGCTCTTGAATTTGAATGGGATGCTATAAATGGTTTTGAACTTAGTTTTGCTACATCATAGAAACCTCTATCTGAAAGATGGGAAACATCTATAAGCATTCCTAGTTTGTTCATCTCATATATAACTTCCTGACCAAAACTTGTTAATCCTTTATCTCTATATTCTTTATTCATATTAGGATATCCTATTTCATTTGCTGCATTCCATGTAAGAGTTATGGATCTTACTCCTAATCTATAAAAGTTTCTCAAATTATGTATCTGCCCTCTAATTGTTCCCCCTTCTTCGATACTAAGGACAGCTGAAATTTTTCCTTCATTATCATTTTTAATTATATCTTCATAGCTAGTTGCTAAAGAAATAGCATCTGAGTTTTTATCAATTTCAGTATAAAATTTATCAATCATCTCAAGACATCTTTCCAGGGGATTTATTTCTTCTTTAAAATCCACCCACATAGCAAAAAATTGAGCTAATGATTTAGCCTTTTTCAGTTTCTTAATATCTATACTTAAATCATTCTCATATAATCCTAAGTTTTCTTTATCATCCATTAACTTTAATATTGTATCACAATGCATATCAATTGGTCTCATTTTTACACCTCTTTAAATTATTTGACTATGATTAATCATAATTTACCACCCTTTAAATCACTGTGTTTTAAACAGTGACTTTCCTATCACTTACAATATTTCTTTTTTCAATTTTATCTTCTAACATTTTATTACAAATAAATCTAGTACATCCAAAGCATATATCAAGTTATTCTTTTTATTTACTCCTTGTTTAGGTGTATCTTAAATTTGCATACCTTTTTTATAATTTGACCTTGCTTTCTCTTTTATTATACCTTCCCCCCAAATTATTTGGCAATTTATCTCACAATTCATTACTCTGAGATGATTATATCAATGTTGTATAGTGTTCTGTATTTCTGACACTTTTGAGCTGAAGCTTAAGAACTTTTGCTCCCAGGTAGTGATTAACAGCCAGTGAAGAAATATCCACGAATCTTCAAATAATCATTCAAAATTAATCTATCTATACCTATGAAATTTTCTGGCAGCTCGTCTACACTGAAGAATTTACATTCCTTGCTTTCATAATTATTTGGTCTTAGTTTTCCATCAAACTCATTGCTTATAAATGCAATAGTAATCCAATAAACTTCATCTCCATTAGGATATTTATAATAAGTATCTTCACCAGAGTATATTCCTAATAGTTTAAGGTTTCCCACCTTCAATCCTGTTTCCTCAAATACTTCACGAGTAGCTGCTTCTTCCACAGTTTCTCCTAACTCGATAGCACCTCCTGGAACTGCCCATAAATCATTATCCGTCCTATGCTGTAACAATATTTCTTCCTTAGCATTTATTATGATAATACCTGCCCCACATAAAATAGCTGGTCGGGAACCTATTAATTTTCTTAGTTCTCTTACATAATCTCCCACAGCATATCTCATCCTCTCATTCAATCTCTACAAAATGATATTTCTTACCATTACCAATACACAATAGAATATTGGAATATTTACACATAATATCATAAACTTGATCCAGCTCATCTTTCCTTAGATTGTTTTTTCCACTTTTAATAAATCTTGTGAATTAACTATTTATAATTTACTTATAGATTTTATAATTAATTCCAAATTAACTGTTCCTGTTCAATTCCCTTCTATATAAATCTTTTATTGTTTAATATTAATTATAGTATATAACACTAAAAATATATATGTCAAAAACTTCAGCAGTTCATATCATACTTATAGAAGTTAAGAAACTTCTTATTCGCCATAAATATTTTAGCAAATAAAACCATTCTCTAAGTTTTTAATAATAAAAAGAACTTATAAGATCAGACTCCAAAGATATATTTTTCTAAATCATGTAATATAAACAATACATCTTAGCATGCCTTCCAGATTATTCTCTCATTCTTATCAATAAATGATCCATAAAATCCTCAACTCTTTTTCATCCCAAAACAAATAAATATCCACCGACCTAGCCGATGGATATTTATTCTAGTTTCTATTCTATTCTTTCTAGTCTTATTCCTGTCATCTGACCATTTAAGTCTTGTTTTTCTAAACCTTCCTCTATTACTCTTTCTATAGATTTAGCTAGAGTTTCTGACTTAATAAACTCTTCAAATTCATCTATAGCTTCTTTGATTTCATCAGAACCATCATAGAATATATTGATATTATCTAGAACTTCATAGCCATTATTCTTTCTCATTTGTTGAATCTTAGATACAAACTCTCTTGCATATCCTTCATTAATTAACTCAGGAGTTAAAGTTGTATCTAAAATTACAAATAGATTGTTTTCCATGGCTACATCAAAACCTTCTTTAGATTCTATAGTAACTAGTACATAGTCTTTTTCTATTTCTGTATCTTCTCCATCTAGATTTAGAACTATTTTTTCACCTGATTCTAATCTTTCAACAGTATCACGGGCATTCAATTCATTTAATGCCTTACCAAATGATTTAATCTTCTTTCCAAGTATTGAACCTGCTACTTTGAAGTTTGGTTTTAAGGAGTAGTTCATAAATTGAGATAAATCCTTTTCAAATACTACTTCTTTAACATTTAGCTCTTCCATAATTAAAGGTACTAAGTCTTTTATTTGTTCTTCATATTTTCCATCTATTACTACTTCTTTAAGTGGTTGACGTACTTTTATCTTTACTGACTCACGAGATGCACGACCAAGTCCCACTAAATCCCTTACTAAATCCATCTTTTCTTCTGTTTTTCTATTTATTAATTCTTCATTTGCCTTTGGATAGTATACTAAATGTACTGATTCATCTCCTGTCAACTTTTGATATATTTCCTCGGAAATAAATGGTACAAATGGAGCTACCATTTTACATAATCCTACAAGTATTTCATAAGTTGTATTATATACAGCTTTCTTGTCATCATCTAGTTCTGTTGACCAGAATCTTCTTCTATTCCTTCTAATATACCAATTAGATAAATCTTCTATTACAAACTCTTGGATTGCTCTAACTACTTTTGTCAATTCAAATATGTCCATATCTTGATTACAATCCTTAACTAATGTATTATATTTTGAAAGTATCCATCTGTCGATTTCTGGTCTATCATTGTATTCAATAAAAAACTCTCTAGGGTCTATGCCATCTGTATTTGCATATAGTGAGAAGAAATTATATACATTTCTTATAGATCTAAAGAATTTACTTTCTACTTCCCTTAGTCCATCTTCATCAAATTTTGTTGGAACCCATGGTGGAGATACATAGATTAAATACCATCTTAAAACGTCTGCTCCATATTTGTCAAACAGTTCAAAAGGATCTACTGTATTTCCCCTAGACTTAGACATTTTCTTACCATCCTTGTCTAGTATTAAATCGTTTACTAATACATTTTTATATGGTGATTTCCCCGTTACAAATGTTGATATTGCAATAAGGGAATAGAACCAACCTCTAGTTTGGTCAATTCCTTCATTTATAAAATCAGCTGGGAAAAGTTCATCAAAGAAAATATCCTTGTTTTCAAATGGATAATGATGCTGTGCAAATGGCATAGCTCCACTATCGAACCATACATCTATTACATCCTTTTCCCTAGTCATAGTTCCATTACATTTATCACATTTTAAATGTATTTCATCAACATATGGTCTATGAAGCTCTACATTTTCATCTATATCTTCTATTGCCCTTTCAACTAATTCTTTCCTAGAACCAACACTATCTATATGACCACAATCACTACATCTCCATATAGGAAGTGGGGTACCCCAATATCTACTTCTAGATATTGCCCAGTCATTAATATTTTCTAACCAATTGCCAAATCTCTTCTCACCTACAAATGACGGGAACCAATTTACACCATTGTTATTTTCTACAAGTTTATCCTTCAACTTTGTCATTTCAATATACCAAGATGGTTTTGCATAATATAATAATGGTGTTTTACATCTCCAACAATGTGGATAGTTGTGAGCTACTTTTTCTTTCTTGTATAATTTCCCTTCCTCTTTAAGCCATTTTATAATATCAAGGTCAGCATCCATTACAAATTTACCTTCCCAAGGAGTTTCAGTAAATTTACCATCTTCTGATACTGGTTTTACAACTGGTAGACTATATCTCATTCCTGTGTTATAGTCATCTTCACCAAATGCTGGAGCAGAGTGTACTATTCCTGTTCCATCTTCAGTAGTTACATAGTCTGCTAATGTTATAAAAAATGCTTTTTCTTGTACATTAATAAATGGAATTAATTGTTCATATTCAACGAACTCTAAATCATTACCCTTCATTTCCTCTAGTACTTCATAATCTTCACCTAATACTTTATTTGCTAAAACTTTTCCTACATAATATATTTCATCATTTTGTTTAACTTTTAAATAGGTTTCTTTAGGATTTACTGTCAAAGCAACATTAGATGGAAGGGTCCAAGGAGTTGTAGTCCAAGCTAAGAAATACTCATCCTTATCCTTAAGTTTAAATTTTGCTACTACTGTATCAGTTTTTATTTCTTCATATCCTTGTGCAACCTCATGGGATGCTAATCCTGTACCACATCTTGAGCAATATGGTAATATCTTATGTCCTTCGTATATATAACCTTCTTTAAAGAATTTATTTAATATCCACCATACTGATTCAATATAATTATTATCCAGAGTTATATATGGATTATCTAAATCAATTAAATAAGCCATCCTTTCTGTCATATCTCTCCAAAGTTTTTCATATTGGAAAACAGATTCCTTACATTGTTTATTAAAAGATTCTATACCATAGGATTCAATATCATGTTTATCTTTTAAGTTTAATTTCTTTTCTACTTCAATTTCTACTGGAAGTCCATGGGTATCCCAGCCTGCTTTTCTTTTTACTTGATATCCTTGCATAGTTTTATATCTACAGGTTAAGTCCTTTAATGTTCTAGCCATTACATGGTGTATTCCAGGCTTCCCATTTGCTGTGGGAGGTCCTTCGTAGAATATATATGGTTTCTTTTTATCCCTTGTAGTAACTGATTTATGGAGTAAATCTATCTCTTGCCAATACTTATTAATATTATGCTCTCTAACCTTTACAGGTTCATTTGATAATTCATTAAACCTTTTCAATTTTTTCATCCTTTCATCATAAAATCACCGCAGTCTTGAAACACAAATCTACCTACTCGCCTTACTCATATAGATTTGTTTCCCCTTGCGTTTGACCTACTAAAGCTCACTATCGTTCGCTAAGTTAGGTCATTTCCCGCAGTCT
>NZ_DAMCHJ010000015.1:53260-59585 GCF_032104385.1 Tissierella sp. | reverse complement strand
TAAATTATAAACCATATAATCTAATAATTCAATATTGCTTATGATAATAGATTTCTATAAAACACCTAAATATAGAATAATATATATTTAAAGCTATAACAAGATAATATCATGCTATAGCTTTTGAATTTAATTTTCTGTTCTCATACTTTCCACTATGATTTTATCATTAATTCTCTTAAGGGGATATGCACCTGACAATAAAGCTATAATTGCAGCCCCCATACAAGCAGTTATTATATTCTTCCATGGTATAATCCACTGAAATTCTCTAATATTCATCAATATGTTAAATAATATATATGACAGCCCTGTACCTATAATTCCACCAAATATTGCTGCATATATTCCATAAAAAAGACTTTCAAGTGCTACCATTCTCTTAATTCCAGATTGTGTCATGCCTACTGCCTTAATCATTGCTATTTCCTTAGTTCTTAGGATAATATTGGTGCTTATGGTATTTATTATATTTATAGAACTGATTAAAGTGATTATGACAACAAAACCATATAAAAATATGCTTACTATTATACTTGCTACTCTGTTTTCCTTAGCGGATTCTGCATAGTCTATATAATTAAGTCCTGGTGTTATTTCTTCCAGTTCATCTAAATACGCTCTTACACTTTCAATATTTCCATCATTTTTCATCTCAATGAACATTCTTAAATCAGATTCTAACTCTTTAGTATCAGACATCTCATCTATGGTAAGTAATTTATCAAATATTGCTTCTGTAGTTATTATATTTATACTACCATTTAAATTATATTCCATACCTAATATTCCTTTATCCAACACCCCTGCTACTGTCAATTCTTTATAAACTGTTTCATCTTCCTGTCTATCCCTATAATAAGATGCATATTGTATTTTATCTCCTGCCTTTAATCCATATCCCTCTATCAAAAAATTTCTGCCAGTCTTTTGATTATATGCATAAGTATTGTTTATTACCAATACTCCATTTTCTTCATTTAATGCCTTTATATCTACAATCCCCTCTTTTAACAATCCCTTTAGCTTTTCAAAGTTTTCATCCCCAATAGTAGTCACTTGGACATTATTTATCCTAGCTAGATCATCCTTCTTTTTATCAAGTAAATAAGGAGTCATTTCCAACATTTTTTTGCTGATTTTATTTTCTTCAATCAATACCTCTCCATAAGCTCGCTTTACTTTGTATATTCTTTCTATATCCTTTGTACTTTTTAATTGTGTATATATTTCCTCCTCCTTATCATCCATATTTCCATAGATAGTAAAATCCCCCATATCTTTACTTTCTACAATTCCCATCTTAAACATGAAATTTGAAAAACTAGAAAATGTAATAAATAAGGATATACTTATAACCATAGAAAATACAGTAATTATAAATCTCTTTCGATTTCTTCTTAGATTTTTATATGCAATTTCTCCTTCTATTCCTAAGATTTTTCTGATAAAAACAGAGTTCTTTGCCCTTTTAAATCTCTCTTTTTTAAAACTTCCTGTATTTCTAACAGCTTCCAATGCCGATACTCTTCCCGCTCTCCTTGCTGGCCCTATGGCAGATAAAAATACTGTTACTAATCCAGTTATAGTACTAATTAAAAATACAGTTCCTGATATGGTTATTCTCATATCCTTAAAAAGTGGAATATCTGATTTTAGCAAGCTAATTATATATAAAACTACTCTCATAGCAAATACTCCTGAAAACAATCCAATAGGAATTCCTACTATACTAAGTATCAAAGCTTCTTTAACTACTATTCCTCTAATTTGATTTGGAGTGGCTCCAACTGATCTAAGTAACCCAAACTGAGCTATTCTTTCTAATACTGAAATATTAAAAGCATTATATATAACCGCTATTGTAGATACTATAATCAATCCTACAACAAAAACCAAAAGAACCACCATTGATTTATCAAAGGTTTGACTCATACTCTCAGCATATAACCTCAGCACCCTATAGTTATACTCAAAGTCCTTTTCCATCTTTCCAATATCCCTTGCAATTGATGTTATTTTCTTGTATGCATCTTTTATATTGGGAATTTTTATATAAGCATTGTACCTTCCTTCTTCTGCTTTATTATCTAATCCAGTGATTCCTTTAGTAACTAGATTTCCCTTCCAAATATATTGAGGTTTTATAAATCCTACAACTGTATATTCCTTTTCTCCTGTTTTCTCAAATATTTCTTTCCTAACTATTTGTCCATCTTGAGTTTCTTCATCATTCCCTATTATCCTATTACCCATAGTTAACTTTATCTTATCCCCTAGTTTTACCTCTTTATCAAAGTAACTAGCCATCCAATACTCTATAGCTAGTTCATCTGAATTCTCTGGAAATCTTCCTTCCTTCAAATTAAAAGGTAACATCTCTATAGTTTTTTTCTCATATCCCTCTATTTCTATATATCTATAAGGAATATTCAATCCATAATCCTCTTGTTCTTCCTCAGTAGTTTCCTTCACTGCAGTCGCACCTTCAACTTTGCTGACTCCAACTTCTGAGACTCCTACATGGTTAATTATTTCATTTATTTGATTTTTATCTATCTCAACAAACTTGGCATGATGAGAACCATTTTCTCTTATTGCCTCTGTAATCAATGCTCCCCTAGCAGATACTATTATAGTACCTATCGCTGAAATAAGTGCTACAGATAAAATTATTCCTAATATAGTAAGGAGAGTCCTATTTCTCTGACCTTTCAAATATCTATAAGTAATTTCCTTATAGGATTTCACTATTAATCACCTCATCTTTTATGATATTTCCATCTCCTATAGTTATTATCCTATCAGCCTGAGATGCAATATTTAAATCATGTGTAATGAGTATTAATGTTTGATTGTATTTTCTTATAGATATTTTAAGCAAATCTATTATTTCCTTACTATTTTTACTATCTAAGTTTCCTGTAGGCTCATCTGCTAAAACTATAGACGGACTATAGGCTAAGGCTCTCCCTATGGATACTCTTTGCTGTTGTCCTCCAGAAAGCTCATTTGGCAAGTGATTTATCCTATCATGCAATCCAAGAATATTTATTAGCTCTTCAAAATGTTCCTTATTTACCTTCTTTTCGTCTAAAAGTAATGGTAATAACATATTTTCTTCTGCTGTTAGAACTGGGACTAAGTTATAAAATTGAAAAATAAATCCTACCTTTCTTCTTCTAAATATGGCTAATTCCTTTTCTGAAAGACCATATATATCTACTCCATCTATATAAACCTTTCCACTTGTCGGCTTATCTACTCCTCCTAGTAAATGTAATAATGTAGATTTCCCAGAACCACTAGCTCCTACTACTGCTACAAACTCTCCTTGCCTTATAGTTAGATTAATGTTTTTTAAAGCTTCTACTTTAGTATTTCCTGTGCCGTAGAATTTACATAAATCAACAACCTTCACTACATCCATATTTACTTCCTCCTATACATTTTTCTAACTATATAATATAATGTCAATCTTACATCTTGGTGAATAAAAGGATTACAATTTAGTAAGAAAAGCTTTTATAAATAATTTAAAGGAGATAAAATAGAACTTTTCTATTTCTATAACATTAGATTATCCCCTTTAGAAAGGTAATTGTAAATTCTGTTCCTTCATTTTTCTTACTCTTTACAGAAATAGTTCCATCTTGAGACTCTACTATGAGTTTTGCTAAATTCAAACCTATACCTATACTTTCTAACTTAACTTCACTGCTTACTTTATAAAATCTCTCAAAAATATGTGGCAAATGCTTCTCATCTATGCCTTCACCATTATCTTTCACAATAATACTGCTAAATAATGGTGTCTCCTCTAAACGAATATTAATTGTTCCTCTGCCATGTTCTATAGCATTTTTGATTATATTTATCAAAGCCTCTCCAGTCCATTCTTTATCCCCATAGAAAATTGCATTTTCATCTCCCTCTATTTCTAAAGTTTTATTTTCTAACCTATGATTTAATGCTGATAAGGCTATATTGAGTATATCTCTTAGCAGAACCTTTTCCTTCTTAAACTCGATAGCCCCTGCTTCTATTCTAGCTACCTTTAACAAATTAATTGTAAGCCATTCCATTCTTTCTAACTGACTTCTTTCTGTCTCTAAGAAATTTTGTCTTATACTCAAATCCATATTTTCATCTTCAAGTAAAATATCATTTATTACTATTAGAGAAGACAATGGCGTTTTAAGCTGATGAGAAATATCTGATATCATGTTTTTCAAGAATACTTTTTCTCTATTTAACATACTTAAACTATTTTCTAATCTATTTGCCATTTGATTAAATTGGTGATTTAGTATATTAAAATCTCCTTCTCCTTCCTCAGTTAAATAAACTCCAAAATCCCCCTCTACTACTTTTTCCGATGCAGTATATATATCTTGTACCTTTTTATATATCTTCTTATACTCACCTTTTATCATATATCCTAAGGGGATTGTAAAGAAAAATATTAATAAAAATATAAATATTTGCAAATTGGGACTAATTCTTTTTAATATTGGTTGGAAAGATTTATTCAATTTCTCATGATATCCATAGGATTTCAATATTTTATCCCCAATTTTTTTATCTTCTTTGGAAATTTCTTTTGTTATACACGATACAATTTCTTCTTTTAATTCTGGATGATTTTTTATTATATTACCAACTAAAGCCATATCACGTTTTATTATCTTTTGATTTATATTGTCCATAAATATACTTACAACAAAAAATCCTACTACAGCAAATATTATCTGCAATAATACAAGCTTTAATATCATAGATTTAAACTCTTCATTTCGAAACATATACTACCCCCTTACATCTACGTCCCATATATATCCTACACCTCTCACAGTCTTAATATATATAGGATTAGATGAATCTCCCTCTATTTTCTCTCGGAGGCGTCTTATATATACGGATAGTGAATTATCATCTACAAATTCCCCATCTACATCCCAAAGTTTTTCCAATATCATTATTCTAGATAATACTTGATGTGAATTATTCATTAAAATATTTAATAACTTATATTCTGATGGTGTAAGCTGCACTAATTCATCCCTAATATATACATTGTGTTCTGTTAGATTAACCTTTATATCTTTCGATACTAGAATCTCTCTCTGTAAAGTATTAGATGCCCTCCTAAGCACTGCCTTGATTCTAGAAATTAGCTCCTTTATTCTAAATGGCTTAGTTATATAATCATCTCCACCAATATCTAGACCCATTACAATATTTACTTCTTCATCCTGAGCCGTTAAAAATATAATTGGTATTGTTTTATCTTTCCTTATATATTTACATAGTTCAAAACCATTTCCATCTGGTAATTCAATATCCAGTATTATTAAGTCATAATCTTCCTTATTAACTAATTCTTTTCCTTTAGCAAAGCTATCTGCCACGTCTACTGCATATCCTTCATTTTTTAAAGTATATTCTATTCCCATAGCCAAAGTTCTATCATCTTCTACTAAAAGTATTTTTATCATATTCACACCTCTTTCATTTAAAATATTATAACATAAATTTTTAATAGGATAGTCCTCACAAACCTTCTTAATAGGAAATTACTCTCACATAAAAAATGAATTGAAAGCGCCCTTTCTATATATTGAATTATTATAAAACTGTGATATAGTATAGTAAAGTTAATTATACAAAATGAAAGGACGATACGAATTGAGAATTGGTATTGATGTGGGTTCTACGACATTGAAATGTATTGTACTAGATGAAGATGACAATATAGTTTTTAGTTCCTATGAGCGTCATTATTCTCAGATTATTAAAAAGACTAAAGAACTGTTAGAAAAATTTATGGAAAAATACTCATATGATGAATATGTTAATCTTGCTATTTCTGGTTCTGCTGGTATGGGTCTTGCTGATAGATGTAAAATTCCCTTTATACAAGAAGTTTATGCAACTAGAGTTGCAGTAGGAAAACTGATACCAGAAGCTGATGTAGTTATTGAGTTAGGAGGGGAAGATGCAAAAATACTATTTCTAACTGATGGTCTGGAAGTCCGTATGAATGGTTCCTGCGCTGGTGGTACAGGGGCATTTATTGACCAAATGGCAACCTTACTTAATATTACCCCTAGTGAAATGAATGATTTAGCTAAATCTTATGATAAATTATATACCGTTGCATCTAGATGCGGCGTATTTGCCAAATCAGATGTTCAACCACTCTTAAATCAAGGTGCCAAGAAAAACGATGTGGCTGCCAGTATTTTTTATGCCGTTGTAAATCAAACAATAGCAGGATTAGCTCAAGGCAGAGAATTATCTGGTAATATTGTATATCTTGGTG
>NZ_DAMCHJ010000015.1:44267-53250 GCF_032104385.1 Tissierella sp. | reverse complement strand
TACCTTTTTATCTGAACTTAGAAAAAGCTTTGATAAAACTCTTAATACAAATGGAGTCTCTCCTAATAATTCTCTATATTTTGTTGCTCTTGGCGCAGCCTATATGTCTGATGCTCAAAAAGTGAATATAAAATCCATTGTAGATATGATTGAAACTGAAAATAATACCGGAACCTTTGCACATACTCCTCCATTATTTAATAATATGAAAGAATATGAAGACTTTATTTCTAGGCATAGTGCAGAAAAGGTCATATATTCAAGTGCCAAAGAATATAATGGAAAAGCGTATCTTGGCATTGATGCAGGCTCTACTACAATAAAAATGGTAATAATTGATGATAATGAAAATATATTAAATTCAGTCTATCTTTCAAATAGGGGCAATCCTGTATCCATTGTGAAAGATTTTTTACAAAATTTTTATAATGATTATCCAAATATTGAAGTAGTCTGCAGTACAGTAACGGGGTACGGGGAAGATATAATAAAAAATGCCTTTCAAATAGATTATGGAATTGTGGAAACTATTGCACATTTTACTGGTGCTAAGAAGTTTAGACCCAATGTGGATTTTATAATAGATATAGGAGGACAGGATATTAAATGCTTTAAAATAAAGAACGGTATTGTTGATAATATATTTTTAAACGAAGCTTGCTCTTCTGGTTGTGGATCATTTTTACAAACCTTTGCTGAAGCTTTAAACTACAATATTCAAGATTTTTCAAACTTAGGAAACTTTGCTCAAAACCCTGTGGATTTAGGTTCTCGTTGTACTGTTTTTATGAATTCCTCTGTAAAACAAGCTCAAAAAGACGGTGCAACCATTGAAGACATCTCTGCTGGTTTATCAACTTCAGTAGTCAAAAATGCATTGTATAAGGTAATTAGAGTTACTTCCACTAACCAGTTGGGTAAAAATATTGTAGTTCAAGGCGGAACATTTTTAAATAATGCTGTACTTCGGGCTTTTGAAATGGAAATAGGGCAGAATGTTATTCGCCCCAATATTGCAGGTTTAATGGGTGCTTATGGTGCAGCTCTCTATTCAAAATCTAATCCTAAGGATAAATCTTCAATTTTATCTTTAGATAAATTAAAATCCTTCTCCCATGAAGTCCAAGGAACTAATTGTAAACTTTGCAGCAATAATTGCAGATTGACCATTAATACATTTGATACTGACAGAAAATTTATTAGTGGCAACCGATGCGAAAGACCTTTGACAAAAAAAGAAGGGCGAAAACAATTAAGTATATATGATTATAAGCTGAAACTATTAAGTAAGTATAAGCCTGTTAAGGGACAGCGAGGACAAATAGGAATACCTATGGTATTAAACATGTACGAATTATTACCTTTTTGGCATAAGTTCTTTACTGAATTAGGATTTGAAGTAATTACTTCTCCTAAATCCAATAGGGATATTTATTTAAAAGGACAACATACTATTCCTTCTGACACAATCTGCTATCCTGCAAAACTTGTTCATGGACATATTGAGGCTTTAATCGATTCGGGTATTAGTACAATATTTTATCCCTGTATGAGTTATAATTTAGACGAAGGTCTTGGAGATAACCACTATAATTGTCCTGTGGTTGCATATTATCCTGAAGTTATAGATGCAAATATCCCACAAATTAAAGATATTAATTTTATCTATGATTATATTGGACTCCATAGACCAAAGGATTTTATAAAAAAAATCCACCTTATCTTAAATAGAAGCTTTAAAGATATTAGTTTAGATGAGATCAAAATAGCTTCTACTAAAGCCTATGATGAATATTATTGTCACTTAGAAAATATTCAAAATATGGGTAGATATTATATAGATTATGCAAATAAAAACAATTTACCAATTATAGTCTTAGCAGGGAGACCTTATCATGTGGATCCTGAAATAAACAATGGAATAGATAAACTAATATGCCAACTAGGCAGCGTAGTTATATCAGAAGATGTAATTAGTGGAAATGTATCTAAATTCCCAACTACAGTATTAAATCAATGGACTTACCATGCTAGGCTATATGCTGCTGCTAAATATATAGGTAATAAAGATAATATGAATTTAGTACAATTAGTTTCTTTTGGATGCGGACTAGATGCTGTCACTACAGATGAAGTAAGAGAGATCTTGGAAAATGAAGGAAAAATTTATACTCAAATAAAAATAGATGAAATCACTAATCTTGGAGCTGTGAAAATTAGACTTCGTAGCCTGATGGAAGCTCTCAACCAATGAAAGGAGTCATGGTAATATGGCAAATTGTATTAATACACAAGATTCAAATGTCGTATTTACTAGGAAAATGAAAAAGGATTATACTATTTTAATTCCAGATATGTCTTCAATCCACTTTTCTCTTTTTAAAAAGGTTTTTGAGCAATATGGATATAAGGTAGAACTCCTTGAAAACGAAGGCTCTTCTGTTGTGAATGAAGGATTGAAATATGTCCATAATGATATCTGTTATCCAGCATTGCTTGTAATTGGTCAAATGCTTGATGCATTAAATAGCGGTAAATATGATATTAATAAAGTAGCCCTACTTATTAGTCAAACAGGAGGAGGTTGTAGAGCATCTAATTATATACATTTACTTAGAAAAGCATTAAATAAAGCTGGATATAATAATATACCCATCATTTCCTTTAATATTAAGGGACTTGAAAAAAACAGTGGATTTAAACTTACATTATCCTTGATAGATAAACTATTAGTAGCTCTTACATATGGTGATATCTTGATGTTATTAAAAAATCAAGTTAAACCCTATGAAATGTCAAAAGGTAATACTGAGGATTTAGTAAATTTTTGGATTGAACATTTAGGAAAACAATTTAAACATGATAAGGGATATAAAATAAAAGAAATAAAGAGAAACTTAGAAAGAATAGTAAAGTCCTTTACACAAATTCCAATTTTCTACGAAGAAAAAATAAAAGTAGGAATTGTTGGGGAAATTTATGTAAAATATTCAAAATTAGGAAACAACCATCTAGAAGACTTCCTCATAAATGAAGATTGCGAAATCATGGTTCCAGGTATTATGGGATTTGCAATGTATTGTGTTGATAATTCCATAGAGGATGTTAATATATATGGGGGAAGTAAAGTAAAGAAAATAAGTTCATCCTTAGTAATGAAATACCTTAAAATATATGAAAATATGATAATCCGAGCAATTAAAAAATATAGCGATTTTACACCTCCATCTTCCTTTGAAGATTTAAAGACCTTAGCAACTGATATAATAAATCCTGGTTGTAAGATGGGAGAAGGCTGGGTACTCACAGGTGAAATGGTTGATTTAGTTAAAGCGGGATACGAAAACATCGTATGTACTCAACCCTTTGGATGCTTACCTAATCATATAGTAGGAAAAGGTATGATACGCAAAATCAAGTCCCTATATCCTACTGCAAATATAGTACCTATAGACTATGATCCTGGCGCTACTAAAGTAAACCAAGAGAATAGAATTAAATTAATGTTATCAGTTGCTAAGGAAAATCGTGGATTAAATAGTCTTACTAGAAAATATGAATTAACAGATAAAAAAGAAAAAACTCCTGAATCTAAAGGATATAAATTAGGAAAACAATTGAAAGCAGGAAATTAATATAAAGCATACAAAATATCTTGCTCAATGATATTGTACAATAATTATCCCATGGAAAACTTACAAAACTTTAATTCTATATGTAATGTGAGTTTACTGTTCTAGCTGGAAAGTTAAAATAGAACTTTCCTCTGAATTATATAAAAAAATACCCACCAGCTAAGCTCAACATCATAAATTTAAGGAAATCTGATATAACATTTACTATTTATCAGATTTCTTTTTCATCTATATACGTTAAAATAGAAATAGAGACGATTATACGTCTAATCATTATAGGGAGCAATTTGCAAAAATAGTTGAAGTAATTAAATCAGATGCTATGAAAGAACATGCACATCTGGACTACACAAATAGTTTTATAAGAAAAAGGAAGATGCCATTAGAAGATATTATCTTATGTGTACTTTCCAAAAAAGGATTGACAACAGCAATGGAAATCCATAAATACTTTATTCAAAAAGGAGCAACTTCTATGAGTATTTCGAAACAAGGGTATTTGCAACAACGTAAAAAATTAAATTATGAAGCGTTTTCTTTTTTAAATAGGGAATATCTTCAAAGATTTTTATTCCTCTGATGAACCAATATTATGGAATAATCACATCGTGCTTGCTATACGGAAGTAAGGCAGAAATCCCTAACTCAGGTGAAAACAGGGAAGCCTTTAGTGATAGTAGTAATCAACATGGGAAATGTGAAGTTAGGGCTTTAGCAAGTTGCATGTTTGATGTTTTCAATCATTTCTTTTTGGATTTGCAAATACATTCTATCAAAGCAAGTGAAAGTGAATTACCAAAACAAAATATTAATGCTGTAAAAGAAATACTTAGGGATATTCCCTTTATCATTGTATTCGATAGAGGATATCCCCCCATTGAATTTGTCCATTTTCTAGAAAAAGAGGGTACTAAATATTTATTCCTATTGTCCTCAAATGCTTATAAACAGGAACGAGAACTTATGACAAAGCAAGACGAGCCTGTGAAACTAATACATACTTCTCCAAGCTTAGCTAAAATTAAAAAGAATCATCCTGAAGTTGTAAAAGAGCTGAAAATAAATGGACACACCTATACAAAAATTATTTCTTCTATTCTTCCCTCTGACAACGAGATAGCTCTAATAAGTAACCTACCATTTCAAATTAGTGGAGAAGAAATAAAAAACCTATATTTTAAGAGATGGGAAATAGAAAAAAATACCATACACTGAAAAACAAAACGAAACTTAAAAGCGTAACAGGAAAGGCAACTATTTATATTTATCAAGATTTTTGGGCACAAATAGTAGTTTATAACATGATACAGGATGTTTTGCATGCATCAAATGAAAAAATAATAGAAAAAGCTAAAGAACAAGGATATAAATATCCAATTCGAATCAGCGAAAACATTGCAATTGGATTGCTTAAGGAAGAACTTATCAAAATAATGCTTGAATCAAGTGGTAAGATCAGAGGGAATCGCCTAATTCAGTTGCAAGAATCAATCGAAAAATATGTAGTGCCAGTGAGAAAACTTAAAAGTTAAGATAGGAAATATAATCTATCTAATAAGTATAAGAATAATCAAAAAAATAGTTTCTAAAAAAGAGTATAAAAATCTATTCTGACCAAGGGATTTTTTTGCTCTTTTCTAGGTCAATATGTGGCAATTGTCACGAATTGAAAAAATATTAATGGCACAATGAAAATCCCTACCACGTCATGGAAAAAATCTATACCTAAGAAATTAAAGAGTTCTTAAGCTTATGATGTTACACTTAGCGGGTGGTATTCTTTATATAACAAAACCCAATTCTTAGATATTGCTGTAGATTTAACATACTCGGGAAAGTTTCACCTGAATCTACCTTCATCTAAATAAACTAATTGACACTGAAGCACTTGAAGAATTATTTCACCAAGTAGTATTACAAGCTAGATAATTAAATATTGTTTGATGGAAGTCATATATCTATTGATTCCACTAAATTAAATTCTTATGAAGCTACAAAACTTAAAAAGCCTATAGTAAATAATGGAACTAATCCTAACTTTGGAATGAAAAGAGATACTAATGGTAATAACATACGGTGGTTTGGTTGGAAACTGCAGATATTATGTGATTCTAAAAGTGTACTACCATTAGTTGTATTAGTTATTCCAGCTAGCAATTATGATGATACTGTAGCAATATCTCTAATTGAACAATTTTTTAATAATTACAAAGATGCATTTAAGCTAACTTACTATTCTATGGATTCAGGTTATGATTTTGAGTATATCTATAGCGATAGAATAAATAAATTTAACGGTATTCCGATAATAGCTTATAACCCTCGGAAGATTTACACATCACCTGAAGGGTTAGATGATGATTTTAATCCTATCTGCTCTAGAGAATATAAGTTAGTATATTGGTGCAAAGATGAAAATTATCTAAAATTTAGATGTTCTCATTCTTTAGGTAAGTGCAACTGTCCCTTCGAGATGAATTGATGTTCTTATAATTATGGATACACTTTAAAATTAACTATAAAGAAAATTCAAGAATATATAGTTATCTACTAATATCTTCTATCGAATGGTAAAACCAATATAATAAAAGAAATTCAGTTGAAAACTCACTCTTTTTTCAGTTTTATAAAATATTAATTATGCAATTTCCTCACTTAAATAAGAAAAGTAAAATTATTAAGTAAGAAATTTAACATTATTTCTATTCGACAACAAGATTTGACAAAATCTAAGAGCTTATAAAGATATAATACAATAAATGGGTATAGATTTTGCAAAACTACAAAGGAGGACAAAACATGGGAAAGAGATCAATTAGAAAAGTAGCATTAATACTTTTAACATTAATGATGATTTTTGGCACAGCAAGTGCATATACAGCAGCTGAAGAAACTAGTTTAAATCAGGCGAAAGTATATATAGATGAAAATGGCATGATGGATTTTTCTGGCTTAGAGGTAGAGTTAATTGAATCAGAAGGTGGAATCTATAAAGCAGAAATTTTAATAGAAGACAAAAACGCGACAATGGCGTCAGGTCCAAGTGCGGTAATGACATGGAGTTTATCCAGAGATGCAAACTACGACAACTTATATGACATATATTACAATATTACTGCTAATACGCTTATAAATGGCGTAGTTGGAGACTTAAAAATAACTAATACAAGCGTACTGTATCCAGAGACATATTTTGAAATAGATGGGTATGCAAAATCATTCCCAGCTACAACTTTCTATGCTGGCAATGCAGGAAAAATGGTGGGGCCTAGGGGTGAGAAAATAAAATTAAGCTTTACAAATACTAAAATGTTTTTTCTTTCATCTGGCTGGCTTAGTTGAGTAGGTTTCACAGGAACATATCTGTTAGATTAAATTAGAGTAATATAAAGCTTTTTCTACACCCATTATTATACTTAAAAATCGAGGGATTACACATGAATAACGAAGATATACTATTTGGAAATATAATTTTTTTGAAAGACAAATATAAAGATAAAATACATTCGTGTAAAAAAGATATTAATGATTTAGTAGATTTTATTAAAACGAAATTTAATATTGTTGAAAATATCCAACTAGATAAAATCTACCAAAAAGATGTAGAGCTGACAAAAATCAATTCTCTACATTCTTGGAATAACTTAAAAAATAAATATAAATTTGAAGATCTAGATGTTATTGGTTTTGAAATAGTTAAAGATGATAAAAGCGAAATATATTATAAATCACATCTCAGTGACCTTATTATTCCTAATAGCAATGTCATTGTACCTAGTAGGATAATAGTATTACTAGAATCTAAAACAGAATATATTTACTGTAATAACGAATTGTTGAACAAAGAGCTTATGCTATATCAAGGAATTGACGAAAATGATATTTTGAATGATACACCACAGTTAATTACATATTTGAGACTTCTTGATGAGTCAGAAAACTTTAAATAGCTGTAAACATCAAAGAATTGATGTATAGAAATTGGACTTAACAGCTAATATAGTAAATCCAGTAAAAGCTAGATTTTCTAATAACTCTACTGGATTATATTTTAAATTTCTATTTAGTTTGAATTTTTAAATCATCGGGTAAATCCTTTGGAAAAGGTAATATTTTTAATAAACTGTTCTTCTTCATAGGATCTATGTTAAATATAAGCCTGACAAAAACATCTGTCAGGCTTATATTTAATTGGTTATTCTCGTCTTTTTTAATAATCTATATAATACTACTGCTGTAACTGCTCCAAGAAGTCCTTGCATTAAATTGCCTGGTATAGATGCTACTGCTGCCTTTGCTCCATACATAAATATTTCTGCAAAGTAATATCCAAATGCCATCCACACTCCACCAACTGTTGTTGCTATAATTGGCGTTCTTTGACATAATTTAGTCTCAAGTAATTTTCCTGCTATATAACCTTCTAGACCTTTTACTATAAATGTAATCGGAGCATAATGACTATATCCTAATAATATATCAGCTAAGCCTGAACCTAAGCCTCCTACTAAAAAACCACCTTTTTGCCCTAAAATTAAAGCTGCTAAAAATACTACCATATCTCCCAAATTTAAATATCCATTTGTTCCTATAGTAGGTATATGAATTACCATAGTCATTACCGTAGTTAGAGCCATAAGGACTGCTATTCTTGTGATTGTCTTAGTATTCATATCTTTCATTTTTATTCCCCCTTCTTTATTGTATGGATACAATTAATCTCAACCTATGTAGTGTTTGTATGTATATGATAACACTTGCATTACGCTTTTTCAATAGTTTTTTAAAGTAATTAGAATATTTATTTCTCTTTACTATTTTAAAATTAAAAGTATAGATTAAATTAAAAAGTTATATGATATCATATATGTATACCAAATTAAAAGGAATGATACTATGCTACAAAATCCATATGAACCAAAAAGAAAATATTTTGATAATGGCAATACTAGAAGCTATAAGTTTAGGAAAACACAACTTGAAAAACTAAAAATTGTTGTGAAAAAACATGAAAAAGATATAATCAATGCTCTTACTTTAGATTTAGGTAAACCTATATTTGAGTCCTATACTGCTGAAATAGGAGTAGTATATCAAGAATTAAATCATGCAATAAAAAACTTAAGATATTGGATGAAGCCTAAAAAAGTTCCTACGCCTATCTACCTGCAACCAGCTAATAGCTATATATATTCAGAACCAAAAGGCATAGTATTAATAATCAGTCCATGGAACTATCCATTCCAATTAGCTATTTCACCTTTGATAGGTGCAATAGCTGCAGGAAATTGTGTTGTCTTAAAACCGTCAAATCAATCAAAAGAAACGGAGAAAATAATCTCGAAAAT
>NZ_DAMCHJ010000015.1:26711-44257 GCF_032104385.1 Tissierella sp. | reverse complement strand
AACCTTTAATGGTAATTATATTAGTGTAGTGGAAGGACCAGGCTCTGAAACTGTTATACCTTTAATAGAGGACTACAGGTTCGATCATATCTTTTTCACTGGTAGTGTAAGTGTAGGTACAAAAATATTAGAACTTTCAGCAAAACATCTAATACCAGTAACTTTAGAATTAGGCGGGAAATCTCCTGCTATAGTTCATGAAGATGCAAATATAGACATATCTGCTAAAAGAATTACTTGGGCTAAATTTTATAATGCAGGGCAGACCTGCGTGGCTCCTGATTATGTATTAGTGCATGAATCACAAAAAGAAACACTAGTCAATAAAATAAAACTATATATAAAAAAGTATTATGGAGAAAATGCTGAAGAAAGTAAAAACTTAGGAAGAATAATAAATGAAAAAAAATTTGATAAATTAATACCCCTATTAAAGGAATGCAATATATTGGAAGGCGGAAATTATAATAAAGAAAGCAGATTCATTGCTCCAACATTAATTGATGGAATAAATATAACCCATCCAATTATGAAGGAAGAAATCTTTGGCCCAATACTCCCTATATTAACTTATAAGGATATTGATGATATTGTAAACATAGTTAGAATAAATCCCTATCCCCTAGCTCTATACCTTTTCACAGAAAATAGAGCCATTGAAAATTACATTATAAAAAATATCCAATTCGGTGGAGGATGTATCAATCATGCAATATCCCATGTAGCAAATCCTAATCTTCCATTCGGAGGAGTTGGATATAGCGGCATAGGGAACTATCATTCTAAATATACATTTAATACTTTTTCTCATGAAAAAAGCATATTTAAATCTAAAGGAAAATTTGATAGTAATTTGCTCTATCCTCCTTATAAGGATAAAAATTTAAGATTGGCTAGAAAATTTTTATAGCCAATCCTTTTTTCTAAAAAATCTTAGCATTACTATTATAATTATAGTGCTTATTATCCAGAAACTAAGATATCCATATTTCCAATTTAATTCTGGTAGGTATTTAAAGTTCATACCATATACTCCTGCAATAAACGTCAAGGGTATAAATATGGTTGAGAATATAGTAAGTATCTTCATTACTTCATTTGTTTTGTTTCCTATACTAGAAAGATAGGTATCTAGCATACCACTGCATATATCTCTATATGTTTCCATAATATCTATTATCTGAATGACATGATCATAAACATCTCTTAAATAATATATTGTCTTTCCGTCTATTAAATCATAATCATTTTTAGATAGACTACTGATTGCATTTCTCATAGGCCAAAGTGAATTTCTAATATAAATAAGCTCCCTTTTTAGGAGATAAATTTTCTGAAGTATTTCTTTTTTTGGATTTAGCAATAAATCATCTTCTATATAATCTATTTTCTCTCCTATATCCTCAATTATTATAAAATAATTATCTACTATAGCATCAACTAATGCATATAATAAATCATCTGCTCCATTTTTTCTAATATTAGAACCTTCTTTTAATCTATTCAATACAGTATCAAATATCTTAGAGTCTAATTCTCTAAATGATATAAGCCTATCTTTAAATAATATAAAAGATATTTGTTCCGTTTCTAATTCTCCATCTTTATTGAAATACATCATCTTAGTTACTAAAAATATATAGTCTTCATATTCTTCTACCTTGGGATTTTGAGATGTATTTAATATATCTTCTATTACTAGGGGATGAATTTCTAATGCTTCACATAATTTATTTATTAAATCTATATCATGAATTCCTATTATATCTAGCCATCTTATTTTTTTATCTATATCATTTATGAATTCCCTTAAATTATGTATCTCTTTTCTTTCCATTTCCAAGCTATTATATTTTGTATATGTGCATTTTACATTTTCCACCTTTTTTTCTCCCACATATATTAAAGAGCCTAGAGGTATATTAACCATTTTAGCTATATTTTTACTTTCCTTAGTCATTTTACCCACTCCATATATTTTATTTTATATATTATACCCTAAAATTACCCAAGGTTATTTAAAGACAATAAAATAATGAGCCAAAGATTTAAATCTTTGGCTCATTATTTAGTTTGAAGCAAAAGGAATAGTTCCCTTTGTATTTTCTATTTCCATTTGTTTCTCTACTTTTATATTCAATTTATAACTTTCTTCTCTAATCAACATAAATGATGCAATACTCGCTAATATATCCGATATAGGATAGGACAACCAAACCCCTGTATCACCTAAATGGAAAACCTTTACTAATATAATGGATATTGGTAACATTAATATTAATTGCTTAAATATTGACATTGGTATTGATATTTTAGCCTTTCCAAGTGCTTGAAAATAAAATATGGATACATAATAAATACTTACTATTGGAAGCATTGATACCATTATTCTAAATGCCCTCACTGACTCATCTATTATCTCCGCATCTTTTACAAATAGCGCCATTAATTGCGGAGTAAAAATCATTACCCCTACCCACATTATAGCAGACGTAAGGAATGCATAGATAGCGGTCTTCTCCATTACTGCCTTTAACCTTTTATAATTTTTTGCCCCTACATTATATGCGGCTATTGGCTGCATAGCCGAGGCTATTCCAAACATAGTTATAAATAAAAACATATATACCTTAGAGATAACTCCAAGTACTATAATTCCCTTATCTCCTGCTGTATTAAGTAATAAATGATTTAATACTGCCATTAGTACTCCATCTTCTGACTCTATAATAAATGCAGATAATCCTACTAGTACAATTGGTATGATAAATTTTCTATCCAATTGAAAACCTGATGGTATTTTATATTCTTTTTTTACTTTTGAATAGTTATAATATGCATAACTAAATCCTATTATCTGGGAAACTGTAGTTGCTATTGCCGCACCCTTAACACCCATATGAAGTTTAACAACTAAGATATAATCAAAGATTATATTTACTATGGCTCCTATACTTGTGCTTACTATTGAAATTTTGTTATTTCCCAAGGATATCATCACATGAGATATAAAAGTCGTCAAACTTAAGAACGTAGAACCAAATATTATTATATCCAAATAGGTATTCGCATAATATAATGTCTGTTCACTAGCACCAAGACCTATAAGAATTTTCTCCGAGAATATATATATAAGCGCTGTAATTAATGACATTAACAAGAAGGATAAAGAAAAACCATTTCTAACAAATCCTCTAGCCTTATCTATATCATTTTGTCCGTTAGATCTAGAAAATGCTGTTGATGTTCCCACACCTATCATAATACTCAATGCTATTATTATCCTTTGTATAGGGAACACAAGTACCAATGCCCCTATTCCATATCTGCCTACATTTCTTCCTACAAATAAGGTATCTACCATATTATATAGTTCTGATACTAAAAATGAAATTATTATTGGAATAGAAAACTTAATCAATAGTTTCCCGATTTTTTCTTCCCCAAATAATTTATTGTTTTTACCCATAATAAAACCTCCATTTATGTTACCTTATTATGTTAACATAAATGGAGGTTCTATTCATTCACTTGTTTAATATCTATCTTGGATTGTTTTTGGCTTTTTGAATAAATTTTATTTTAAGAAAGCTTAAGATAATCCAAAAATTTATGAATTTAGTACATTATTTAATACAAATAGTATTGCTCCATAAGGTTTTATAGTAGCAATTGTATTATACACTGTAGATTTCTTTCCATAATAGAAGGATATATTAGGATGTACATATTCCTTTAACAATTCCCAATTGTCATTATCCAGCCTTTCTGGTTTGTTTAATCCTACCCATTTATCATATACTGAGCCAAAGTTTCTATCTAATACATATTTTGTAACTTGAAAATCATTTTCCATATTTAATATATTTAGTGAAACCTTTCTCTCTTTAATCTTATCTATGGGAAGATTATTATATATTATTTCTTCGTCTATTTCTATGGGATTAAATAACATTATCTGATATCCATATTCTGATTTTGTAACTATATATCCTTCCCCTTTATCTATTATAGTATCTCCTAAGAGGGATAATAACATATATGCATAATAAGATGGCTTTTTTAAGTAATTAGATGTAAATATTCCATTTCCACCAAAGAAGGTGTCATTATTAAGTATGATTTCTTTGGATATTTCATCTACCATATTTAATACAACCCTATTATTCAAATGGATATAATTATATAAAATATAAGACACCATAGAAATTGTATCTTGCACTTCACCAATATTATTCTTTGGAAAATATGGCTCTATCTCTTCGACCTTAATATTTAACCACTTCTCTACATCTTCCTCATAAAGATTTGAAAAATGATTGATAAAATCATCAATTATATATTTTTCAACATTTTCTGTAATAATTATAGGAGTAAGACTTTGTTCCATTAGAATATCTAATATATTCTCAACTCTAGTCCAGTTAATAAATTTATGATTCTTATCTCTATAGATATCCATATCCTCTGAAAAAAGTCTATTGACTATACAATATTTAAATTTTATCTCCCTTTGAATTTCCTCTAGTATTCTTCTATTCTCCTCTTCTAGAAGAAGATAGATATCTCCTAAATCTATTATATCTGGCTTTTTATACTTTTCCATTGTATCTTTATTTAAATCTATATCTATCTTAATAATTCTATTATCATAATCATATCTTTCATAGTCTTCAATATAAGCAGTGATATAAGGTAAAGCTTCTTTAATATTAAAATATTTTATTTTAGTCATATTTTCAAGTTTTTCTTCACTTACCTTATATTTTTTCCTGTATTGCATAGGTGTACAATTATAATGAAGTTTAAAATGTTTATTATAGTATCTTACATGTGAAAATCCTACTTCTTCCGATATTTCAGATATATTTCTATCTGAATCTAAAAGTAGTTTTGTAGATTCTTCTACCCTTATTTGATTTAAATACTCGTTGAACCCATGCCCTAGTATATCCTTGATCTTATAAGATAAATATTGAGAGCTAAGAAATTCTTTATCAGCTATTTCCTGTAAACTCACCTTATTCATATAATTGTTACTCAAATATTTAACTATTCTATGATATCTTTCAAGTTGCTCTTCATCATCCTCTAATCCCTCGCTTTCATAGAAAAGATAATGAAAATTATTTAATAAATGATACATCATTTCCAATAAATTTTCTTCTATTTTATCTTCATAATCATCTAATTTAGATATTGCCTCATAAAGAAGTATAGAAATATATTTTCTTAATTCATAATATTTTTCATCCTCTTGAACATGTTCATCTGAAGAGTTAGTATAAAAAAATATTTCCTTTGCATCATCGTAATATCTTTCAAAAAAATTAGTATCTATATTGAGTATAAGGACTAAATTATTTAGATCGTTAGATTTTATACTATAAACTTCATTTGCATTTATTATCTCTATTTCTCTTTCGTATAATGTATATATTTCATTTTCTACACCTACATCTATAGTTCCATTTAAAACAAATAATATTTGTATGGAATCTCGCCAATGAATTGGATATTCCATAATATTAGCCAAAAATATATTTATAGGCAAATCCTTCATATATTCCACATGTTCTTTTCTCATATCAATTCCCCTGTATTTTATTATTCTTCAAATTCTTCTCTATGATGCAGACCCATTAAATTAGTAACTGGCACTGTAAATATAATACCTGTACCTGGTTTTTTCAGTTGTCCTTCCTCAACCATAGCATTCATTATAAATTTATATTTATCTATTTCTGTTAATATTATTATTATCTCTTTAGATGCCTCAACATGCATATTTAAAAACTTTTTTACTTCAGATTCTCCAGTTCCTCTTCCATAAAAAATAGTAGCACCATTAGCACCTGCCAACTTTGCAGCACTTACTATTTTATCTGCTTTTCCTCTTTCAACTATGGCAATTATACATTTAATTTCAATCACAATACCACCCCCTAAATTCTAGTTAATATTCCCAAGACCATTACAGAAATCATGGAACCTATAGATGTAAGTCCTACTATGCCAAAACCAGACATCAATGGATCCACCCCTTCAATAACTGATGCCAGCCCCACAGCCAATGCCATATTTATAGGTATGTTCACAGGCCCTGTTGTAGCAGAAGCAGCATCAAAAGCAATAGCATCGAAGGGCTTTGGTGTAACAAAAGATAGTACTATTATTACTAATAATAATGGTATAAGAACCTTTATATATGGAAGATTTAATAATATCTTCAAAAGCCCTATAACCATACCCCCACCAAATCCTATGGCAACTCCATGTATTAATACCTTATAAGGTATTGCTCCTGCTGACAATTCCTCTACTTCTAAAGCTAAAGCTTTTAATCCTGGTTCTACTAATGTAGCTGCATAACCTATTATAAATCCTATTACTAGTATAATCCACTTTCTATTTATAATTACAAAATTTCTCCCCACTGAATCCCCTAAAGGTATTAAACTCATTGTTGTTCCCTTTAGAAATAAATGAAGACCTAATACAGATAATAAAAATCCTATCGTAAAATCTCTTACATTATTTAATGGCTTTTTTAGTATAAATATCTGAATTACAGCTAATATAACAGTTAGCGGTATTATACTAATAGCTGTTTCCCAGAGTGCACTTAAATTTGGCAGTCCCTTCATGCAATTTCACTCCCTTTGATATTTTTTATAATTTGTATTATATAACCATTATAGCATATTTCTTACATAGATATTATGTAAAAAGAAAATCATAGTAGAAACCAATATTTATAGTGTATAATATAATTGTACAAATATTTTAGGAGGTGTTTTATGGAAAAGGAAAAATATATCCCAGAAGTAAAATCACAGCTTAGATCTAGGATTATAGAAGTTCCACCTGTTATTTATAAGGCAAGTGGAATAAAGGTATTAGGAACAAGGATCAAATCCCTACTATTTTCTACAGATGTAGCTATTATAAAAAACACAAATGCCAATTCGATTATAGCAGTTTATCCTTTTACCCCTCAATTATCTATTACCCAAGCCATACTTGAAGTTGCTCCTGTCCCTGTATTTGTCGGTGTAGGTGGTGGACTCACAACAGGCAAAAGATCTGTGGGTATTGCATTCCAAGCTGAACTTATGGGTGCATACGGAGTTGTGGTAAATGCTCCTACTACCAATGATGTAATTGCTAAAATGAGAGAAAGAATAGATATACCTATTATAGCTACTGTTGTTTCAGAATGTGATGATTATAAAGGAAAAGTTCAATCTGGTGCTAGTATCTTAAATATATCTGGTGGTTCTAAAACTGCATCTCTTGTGAAAAAAATTAGAAATGAATTTGGAAAAGAATTACCTATTATCGCTACAGGAGGTCCTACAGATGAATCAATACTTGAAACCATAGAAGCTGGTGCCAATGCCATAACTTACACTCCACCTACAAGTGCGGAAATTTTCTCTGAAGTAATGGACAAATATAGAAAAGAAATGAAGGAATATAAATAATTTAAGGACAGATCCAATTAAGATCTGTCCTTTCTATATTACCTATTTCCAAGTGCGTCTTCCTTTGCAAAAAACTCCTTAGTCAATTTAATAACCACTCCACTCAAAGCAAATACTCCTATTAAGTTTGGAATAGCCATTAGCCCATTTAATGTATCTGCTAAGTCCCAAAGAACTTCAAGTCCTCCTATGGCACCTATGACTATGAATGGTATCCATAGAATTCTATAAATCATATTAACTTTAGATCCAAATAGATATTCAGCACAACGCTCTCCATAATATTCCCAACCTAATATAGTAGAGAAAGCAAATAGTAAAATACCTATTGAAACTATAATTCCACCCCAAGTCCCTGGTAAACCATGGCTGAAAGCTTGAGTGGTAAGAGCAGCTCCTGTTGCTCCATCTTTCCATACTTCCGTAGTTAAAATCGCTAATGCAGTTATTGAGCAAATTACAATGGTATCCATAAATACTTCAAATACTCCCCATAGTCCTTGGCGTACAGGGTGATCAGTAGTTGCAGCAGCATGGGCAATAGGCGCACTACCAAGACCTGCCTCATTTGTAAATACTCCACGAGCAACTCCATATCTCATAGCGTGCTTAATAGTTGAACCTGCAAATCCTCCTAATGCAGCAGTTCCTGTAAATGCATTACTAAATATTAATCCAAATGCTTCTGGAATGTGTTTTGCATTTATAATAATTATTAATAGACCGCCTAAAATATAGAATGCAGCCATAAATGGTACTAGTTTTTCTGTTACGGAACCAATTCTTTTAATACCACCTACTATAACCATAGCTGCAAATATGGCTAAAACAATTCCTATAGCAAGTTTATTTATTCCAAAAGTTACCTCTAATGATTGAGCTATAGAGTTTGATTGAACCATATTTCCTATACCAAATGCTGCTAAAGCTCCAAAAAATGCAAATATATTTGCTAGCCACTTCATATTTAGTCCTTTTGTAATATAGTACATTGGTCCTCCAACGAATCTCCCGTCAGAAGTCTTTTCCCTATATTGAACTGAAAGGACTACCTCTGCAAATTTTGTAGTCATACCAAATATTGCAGCTACCCACATCCAAAGTATAGCTCCTGGACCTCCAATTGCAATAGCTGTTGCAACACCTGCAATGTTCCCTGTGCCTACAGTAGCAGCTAATGCAGTAGCTACAGCTTGAAATGCTGTTACTTCACCTTCTCCCTCATGATCTTTAGAAAACATCTTCATTAATGTGTTCCTTAAAATGTAACCAAGCTTCGTTAATGAGAAAAAATTAGTTCGAAATGATAGATAAATACCTGTTCCCACCAATAAAATAAGCATCGGCGGTCCCCATACAAAACCATTAATAATGCCATTAATTTCCATCAACTTATCCATTGATCTGCCTCCTTTATTTATTAGACTAGATCAATTATATACATATAACTTCAAAAATACTCAAAAATACTCAACATTGATTTCTGAATATTTCTAATTGTTATACTTTTCGCAAAGTATACATAGACCAGACAAGAATTTTTTCATGTTTATTGAGCCTTTTATATTAGATTTCCCTCGAATATAGTCCATTTCTTTCTTTATTTGTTCAAAGTTGAACAATGTATTTGAATATTCTACAAAAGTTTCATTCATATAATCTTCTATACCTAAAGATGCTATATTGCCCATTGCTATATTAATAGTTCTCCTCATTCTTTGCTCCATAGCCTTAGGATTATCAGTGAAGTTAGAACAAATTTCTCTTATAGACATATCATTTGTTTTGATTTTATTTTTTATTAAAAAGCTTACAGTCTTTAACAAATCTTCACTTCCAATTTCCCCAACAATTCCCAGCTTAAGTAGTATTATATTGATATCCTGTTGACAATCCTTGGTTTCAATTATTTCTTTAGAAATAGGAGCAATATCGTTAAATATTTGTTGAACTTCTTTCATCTTTTCTTCTAATTCTATTTTTGATTTTACCTTTTTTATTATAGTTTCCACTTCTACAACATTTATGGGCTTATAAATGAAGTATTCCACTCCGCATCTATATGCCTCTTCAACATTTTCTTTAATTGTAAAATCAGAAATCATAATAAATTTAATAATCTTATTTTTTCTTTTTATATCCTGGATTATACGAAAACCATTAAGTCCTTCATCTAACATATCTAAAATAATTAAATCTGGTTGTGAAGATATTATTTCCTCTATATCTTCCAAAGGGTCATCAGATATACCTACCAATATTCCTAAATGGTTATCATATATAATCTTTTTTAAAGTATTTATATCATCTATATTTTTATCTAATATAAATATCCTCATTCCCATCCTCCAGTTATATATCTCTATTTACTCTTGCTTCGGTTTTAAAAAATCCCATTTTGTTTCACTTGTTATGACTGAAGTCAAAATTGCCATACATCCTATTAAAAACTTTATAGTAAAAGGTTCTTTTAGAAAAATAATTGCAAATGTACTTCCAAATACTGCTTCTAAGCTCAATATTATAGCTGTATGGGTTGAATTTGTGTATTTTTGTGCAACAGTCTGTATTAAAAATGCAAACATTGTACTAAATATAGATAAATATAATATTGGAATTATTGTTTGTTTTTGAATATTAATTTTTGTCCCTTCAAAAAACAAAGCAAATAACAACGAAATTATGGCTGCTGTACCTAATTGTACTATTGATATTACATATGGATCTGATTCCTTTGCAAAGTATCCAGTAGAAGATATATGAAATGCAAACAATACTGCACATAATAATGTTAATAAATCACCATAACCTATTGTTAAATCCTTATTTAGACTTAATACTCCAATTCCTGTTAAACATAAAAAAGCAGCTACTAAATCAAATTTATCTGGTCTCTTCTTAGATATACCCCAATAAATAAATGGCACCATTACTACATTTGTTGCTGTAATAAAAGCTTGTTTCCCAGCCTCAGTATATTGTAGACCTACTGTTTGAGTAGCAAATCCAGTAAATAAAAATAATCCAATAATTATTCCAGCTTTTATATCTTTTATAGATGCATTTTTAATCTTCTTGAAAAATATAAAAAATAATATTACTGTAGAAATAATAAATCTAAAAAATAATAAATAATAAGGAGTTAAATAATCTAATGCACTCTTTGTAACAACAAATCCAGAACCCCAAACAATAGCAACTAAAAGTAGAGATAAATCTGCATATAAAGTTTTTTTATTTTCCAATATAATTCCCCCTTTCTCTTCATTTAATAATTATACCATAATATACTGTATAAATAACTTCTATTAATTAAACTGACACCAAAAATATATTTTATAATAAAATAATAGTACTATATTAAATATTAAGGGTGATTTTATGGATAAAAACTTAATAGTAGGCGGCAATAGTCTTGTTAGACTAGAAAATGGTAATTCAGTAAATTATATAAACTTTGATAACGCTGCTACAACTCCTCCTTTTCAATCAGTTTTAAATGAAATAGTAGATTTTTCTAATACCTATTCTTCAGTACACAGAGGCACAGGATATAAATCAATTATATCTTCAATGATATATGATGAAGGAAGAGAAATAGTATTAAATTTTGTCGGTGGAAATAAAGAATATCATACAGTAGTTTTTTTAAAGAATACTACAGAATGTATAAATAAACTATCTTATAGATTACAAGATACTCTAAAGAATAAAGTAGTTTTATCTACATATATGGAACATCATTCTAATCTACTACCTTGGAAATATAAATTTACTACAGATTATATAGAAGTAGATTCTATAGGAAGATTGTGCTTAGAAGATCTAGAGTTTAAGTTAAAACTTTATAAAGGAAAAGTTGGCCTAGTTGCAGTAACAGGTGCATCTAATGTAACTGGTTACATCAATCCAATATATGATATAGCAAAAATATGTCATAAATACGGTGCTAAGATTTTAGTAGACGGAGCCCAGCTTATTCCTCATAGCCAATTTGATATGAAGCCTATAGATAGTCCTGAGCATATTGATTATATAGCATTTTCTGCTCATAAGATGTATGCACCTTTTGGTACTGGCGTATTGGTGGCACCAAAAGAAACTTTCGAAAAAGGTTTTTCAGAACAAATAGGAGGTGGAACTATAAAATTTGTGTCCATTAAAGACACAATATGGGCGGATCCACCTGAAAAGGAAGAAGCCGGGACTCCCAATCTAATGGGAGTAGTTGCTCTATCCACAAGTATAAAAATATTGCAGGATTTAAATATGAGAAGTATTGAAGAGTATGAAAGAAACTTAACTAAATACGCCTTAGACCTTTTAAAGGATATACCTGAACTTATTCTATATGATGATATGAATGCAGAAGAGAAGGTATCAATTGTTTCATTTAATATGGAAGGATTAAAGCATAATGAGTTAGCTGCTATACTTGCTCGTGAGGGAGGAATTGCTGTTAGAAATGGGTGTTTTTGTGCACAGCCCTATATTCAGAGATTACTCAAAATGTCTGATGAAGATATGAAAAAGTATATGAATGATGAATCTCTGCTTCGCCCCGGCTTAGTAAGGATAAGTTTTGGACTATATAATGATCATAACGAAATATACTTACTCGCATACCTTCTAAAAGAAATCAGTAAAGATATAGAATTTTATAAAAACAAGTATAGAAATTCTCCTTTCTACTAAACCTAGTGGAAAGGAGGTTTTTTATGGAGAACAATACTACTAAAAAGATGAGTATACTTATGTTCAGTGGTGAATATGATAAGGCTTTGGCAGCTCTTATACTGGCTAATTCTGCAAAAGAAATAAATGTAGATGTGACTATGTTCTTTGCATTTTGGGGATTAATGCTCATTAGAGATCCAAATAGCATCCCTGATGGAGATAAAACTACAGCAGAGAAAATGTTTGCAAATATGGCACCTAGATATATTGAGGATTTGCCATTGTCTAAAATGAATTTTGCTGGCATAGGAAAAAAAATGCTTCTAGGAATGATGGATGATAGTGATACTCCAAAATTATCAGACTTTTTAAATGGAGCATTAAAAAAGGGCGTAAATATGAAAGCTTGTAAACTTTCCTGCGAAGTAATGGGATTTAAAGAAGAAGAGTTGCTTAAAGAAGTTAGCATAGTTACAGCAGAAGAGTATTTAGTAGATGCTCTAGATTCTAATATACAACTGTTTATTTAAATTTTGCGACAGAGGGTACCCTAGAGTAAGGGCTCAAGTGGTTCTCCTGTCGCAATATCTTTTTTCTTCCATTATTCAAATTTATAATATATACTAAGAATAAAGATATTGTATTGGAGGTTTTTTATATGAATTTTCCATTGTTAAATGAGTTAAAAACTGCGAAAGAAGTTATCTGGTATAATGATAATTACACTCATTTTGCTGAAATTAAACATGCTTTGCCTATATCTTTTGAAGATGTTCTTGAAGCAGAAAATAGACTTAAAAGATTCGCACCGTATATAAAAACAATATTCCCTGAAGTAACTGACGGAATTATTGAATCCCCCATATCTAAAATTGATAAAATGAAATCCTTAATGGAAACGAAATATAAAAAAGGGATATATGGAAATCTACTTCTTAAAAGGGATGATTTGCTCCCAATAGCTGGTTCAATCAAAGCTCGTGGTGGTATATATGAAGTATTAAAACATGCTGAAGCTTTAGCTATAGATAATGGTCTTCTTACATTGGATGATGATTATAGTATATTGGCAAATAATAGTTTTAAAGATTTCTTTGCTCAATATACCATTCAAGTTGGAAGCACAGGAAATTTAGGGCTAAGTATTGGTACAATTTCTGCAAAAGTAGGATTTAATGTAATAGTTCATATGTCTCAAGATGCTAAGGAATGGAAGAAAGAATTACTTCGTTCTAAGGGAGTAAAAGTAATAGAATACACTTCAGATTATTCAAAGGCCGTAGAAGAAGGAAGACTTTTATCTGACAATGACCCTAAATCTTACTTTATAGATGATGAGAATTCAAAGGATCTTTTTATGGGATACGCTGTTGGTGGAATAAGAACTAAAAAACAACTTGATGACATAGGAATTATAATTGATAATAAAAATCCTCTTTTTGTATATCTACCTTGCGGAGTAGGCGGTGGCCCTGGTGGTATAGCATACGGACTAAAGCTCATGTATGGAGATAATGTACATTGTTTCTTTGCAGAGCCAACTCACTCTCCTGCAATGCTACTAGGATTAGCTTCAGGGCTTCATGATAAGATTTCTGTAGAAGATATTGGACTCGACAACAAAACCGATGCAGATGGTTTAGCTGTTGGAAGGCCTTCTTCCTTTGTAGGGAAAATCATGGATAAAATATTGACTGGTGCTTTTACCATTGATGATTATAGATTATATGACTTTCTAAAGAATCTATATGAGGAAGAAAAAATATTTTTAGAGCCTTCTGCTTTAGCTGGATTTTTAGGCCCTATTTTCACTTCTGAAAAATACAAAAATGAAAATATAACTCATCTATGTTGGGGGACTGGTGGTTCTCTAGTACCTGATAAAATAAGGAAAAATTTAATTTCTTCTAATTTTTATTAAATTAATATATAATAAAAATTGAAGATTTTCCTTGATTTATAAAGAAAGTAGGAATTACTATGAAAAAGTCTTTAAACTATATAATATTAATATTTCTTATATCCCTTACAGTATTAATCTTTATTAACAATAATGATTTCAATAATTTTTCTGAATTAATTAAGAGTACAAATACCCTATTTTTATTAATTGGTGTTTTGTGCATGGTACTATACTGGTTTTTTGAAGCCTTTATTCTCTATAAAATGAAAAAAACCCTAAATATTAAAAGTACCTATGCCTCATCTCTCAAGCTTTGTATGATTGGACAATATTACAGTGCTATTACTCCATTTTCCACTGGTGGTCAACCCGTTCAAATATATTCACTGGTAAATGAAGGTGTCCCTATAGGCACTGCATCATCTTTACTTGTTAATAGGTTTTTAATATACCAATTAGTAGTAACCTTTTATGCCCTATTTATGTTTATAATAAGATTCAAATTACTTTATGCAGAAGTCCGATTAGCATTGCCTTTTGTTGTAATGGGTTGTTTGATAAATGTAATAATTTTAGTTATGATATTTGGATTTTTATTAAATGAAAAATTTATCAGAAACATCTTAGAAAAATCAATTAAAGTCTTATACAGATTTAAAATAGTAAAAGATATAAAAAAATCTGAGGAAAAGATAAATAATACTTTGCTAGATTATAAAATAAGTATTGAAGAACTAAAAAAAGATAAGAAAACTACATTACAATTAATCTTAGTATCTATAATTCAGCTAACAATTGGCTTTTCTATTACTTTTTTTGTTTATTTGGCACTAGGCTTTGAAAAAGGTCATTTCATAGATATAATTGCCATTCAATCCTTACATTATATGGCAGTATCCTTTATGCCTACTCCAGGAACTGCTGGTGCAGCAGAAGGAGGATTTTATATGTTATTCAAAGTTATATTTCCTAAAAAGATTCTATCTTTTGCATTAATCTTATGGAGATTTATAGATTATTACTTACGAGTTTTGGTAACTGGATTAGTAACATTAATAGATTTTATATGCAGAAAAAGAAAAGTAACTATGAATTAATTTAAGAAATAAACCTCAAGAAGTAAAAATTTCTTGAGGTTTATTTTAATTGCTCTAAATATAAATTTATCTACTGCATATTAAATGTATAATCATTCTTAAAAATCAAACATTAACTAAATATAATGAATTGCAACTATAAACTATTAAAAAGAAATCACTTAGAAACATAACTTAAATTTGTCCTAACATTTTTAATAACACATTTGCTATAATTGCTGATCCTAAATAAGTTCCAAACATTACGAAGATTGCAAGGATGACAATTCTCCATCCCGTCTTCTTAAGAGCATCTAAATTTTTACCAGTATATATACCTGCATATCCTAAAATAGGAGTGGCTAAGGTTAAAAAGTTAACCTTTGAAACTAGATTTGATATTACTTCCGCTCCAGGTACCCCTGGCACTGTTAATATAGTAGACAATGTTACAATATATGCTACACTAGGAATTTTAAACGGTATTACTTTAGCTAGGATTATTCCAACTACTGCTATTAATACTAATATTAACATTCCTGGAATTGCTTCTATCATATTAACTTTATAACCAACATAGTTTCCTACTACCGAAATTGCTGCCGTTATCAATAATACAATAATAGAATCCTTTAATTTCATATTAGTTTCCCTCCTTGGTCACAGGAACTTCTGGTAATTTACCATACTTCATTTTATATACCTTTTTATACAGCCATTCAGATAATGGCAATGCTACCCAAAGTGACATATATAAGCAATCTAATCCTGAAAGCATATTGCTTGCAACTCCAAAAGCTGTAATCATCTCTTCCATTTCAGGAAACATGGCAGCCAAAGATCCTACTCCTGCTGTCATCATGCTGCCAGACCCTACTCCAGAAGCCATAGCTAAGGAGTAAGGGTGTAAAGGTGTATTGGCAGCAAGAAAACTTGCCATTAAACCAATAAATATAGTTCCAAATACGGTTCCTACTATATAAACACCCAGCACTCCTTGTCCCTCTTCACTATCAAGTCCGTACATATCTCCTATCAAAGCAACATTAGGTTCTCTTGCTATTGAATGTGCACCACCTATGGCTTCCCTTTTCAATCCTAAAAAAACTGCAATTGGAATTCCTAGTAATACTGTTCCTATATTTCCTAGTTCTTGTAAAATAAGTGCTGGGCTAGCAGATAATATTTTTGGTAAAGTTGGTCCAATATTTGTACCATATTTAGCCATTAAAAGCATTAAAGTTAAACCTATTAAAGACCCTGCATCATTCATTTCTCTTTCTTTTGCAACTTTTAAAAATTTAGGTGTTAATAGTACGCCAAAAACCATAGCATATAACATTGGTAATAATACAATTGTTCCAATTCCAACAGGAATTTTTAAGACGCCAATAAATTCAGAAATAACTACTAATCCTAATACTAATAAATGTAGTTTTACATTCTTCATTATTTCACCCCATTTTTCTTTTCATCTATATAAGATATACCACGTAATACCATGTTACTCATTACAACCGAAGCAATGATAATTGACCTGTCATCACCATCAAATTTTGGGTTATGCCATACATAGTTCATATCTTTTTCTTTGTTTCCTACCCCAAGCCAAAAGAAAAATCCAGGGATCTTCTCAGTAAAAATAGAAAAATCTTCTCCTCCCATTGAAGGTATTGGGTCAACAATTCCTTCTTCTCCTACTATTTCTTTCGCAGCATCATATGCTAATTTTGCCAATTCATCATCATTAAATACAGCCGGCAAATCAAAAATATAGTCTAATTCAACATCTACCATATAAGCCTTTGCAGTATATTCTAATACTTCCTTTATCCTCTTTGGTAACATCTCTCTTACTTCTGGCTTAAAACTTCTTACAGTTCCTGACATCTCTACAAGTTCAGAAATAACATTATTAGCAGTTCCTGAATTAAATGTCCCTATTGAAATAACTGCTGAATCTAAAGGACTTACATTGCGACTGACTATTGTTTGTAAATTCATTAACATAGCTGATGCTGCTATAATAGGATCCCTTGTAGCATTGGGTATTCCTCCATGTCCTCCTTTCCCCTTAACTTTTATTCTTATGGTATCAACTGCTGCCATTAATCCACCTTTTTTAATTGCAATTTTTCCCCATGGTATCTCTGGATTATTATGAAGCCCAAATATTAAATCAGCTTTAATATTCGTAAACAATCCTTTTTCAACCATTAATTTTGCTCCCTTGTTTATTTCTTCTGCTGGTTGAAAAACAAACATCACATTACCTTTCAACTTATCTTTAATCTTAGATAAAATTATTGCCGCACCTATTACAGATGAAGTATGAAAATCATGTCCACAAGCATGCATTACTCCATTTATCTTAGATTTATAGGGTACATCATTTAATTCTTG
>NZ_DAMCHJ010000015.1:0-26701 GCF_032104385.1 Tissierella sp. | reverse complement strand
TAAAGCAATTGTAGGTCCATCTTCATATCCTTTTAATAGCCCTACTACACCAGTTTCTAATCCTAAGTCTATTATTTCAATTCCTAAGGAGATTAGTTTTTCTTTAATTTTTTTGGTGGTTCCATACTCTTTAAAACTTAACTCTGGATACATATGAAGATCTCTTCTAAATTCAATCACTTCATTTTCATACAACTTTTTCAGTTTTTCTAGATTTAACATAATAGTCCTCCTTATTTAATGACCCTATTCATAAAATCTATATACCTTTAAATTAATAATACTATTAATTTAATTTTATTTAATATCCACTATAATCAATGGTTTAATCTATTCAAAATATCCTTCATATAAAGGAAACCTTTTACTTATATCTAATACATCCTTTTTTATTTGATTCAGTATATCCTTATTATCTATGTTGTTAGCAACTTCATTTATTATTTCTCCGATTTCTTCCATATCCTTTTCTTTCATACCTTTTATTGTCATAGCTGTAGTACCTATTCTAACTCCGCTAGTTACCATTGGTTTTTCAGTATCAAAAGGTATCATATTTTTATTTACAGTAATACCTACATAATCTAGTGCTTCTTCTAATTGTTTACCTGTTAAATTCTTTGGTCTTAAATCAACTAATAGTAAATGTGTATCTGTACCTCCAGATACAATTCTAAATCCATATTCAGATAATACCACTCCTAGTTTTTGAGCATTTTTTACAACTTGCTTCATTACATTTGCAAATTCTTCTGTAGAAGCTCGTCTAAATGTATATGCTTTTGCCGCCATTGTATGAAGATGAGGTGAGCCTTGAGAACCTGGAAACATTGCCTTATCAATTGCTTTAGCATATTCTTCTTTGCATAGTATAAAACCTCCCCTTGCACCACATAGGGTTTTAGTAGTGGTAGATGTGACAAAATCCGCATATTTCATAGGATTAGGATATATCTTAGCTGCCACAAGTCCTGCAACATGTGCCATATCTACCATAAAATATGCTCCAACTGATTTTGCTACTTCTGAAATTCTCTTAAAATCAATAGTTCTTGGATAAGCACTTCCTCCTGTAACTATAAGCTTTGGATTATGTTGTTTTGCAAGTCTTTCAATTTCATCATAATCAATTAACTCAGTTTTTTTGCTAAGCCCATAAGCAATAAAATTGTAGATTTTTCCTGAAAAGTTCACTTTATTACCATGTGTTAAATGTCCACCTTGGTCAAGTCTTAGTCCTAATACAGTATCACTTGGCTCTAATATTGCAGCATAAACAGTTTGATTTGCTTGAGATCCTGAGTGTGCTTGTATATTAGCATGTCCTGCTCCATAGAGCTGTTTTGCCCTATCTATACCTAGAACTTCCATTTTATCTATTACCTGACATCCTGCATGATATCTTTTTCCAGGAAAACCTTCCGTAGTTTTATTTGTCAATATACTACCTTGTAATTCTAAAATTTCAGTTGGCACATAACTTTCAGATGCAATCATTTCAATGCCTGTTCTTTGACGTTCTAGTTCTTCATTTACTATTTGAAATAATACAGAATCTGTTTCTTTTAAAGTATCTAACACTTTAATCTCCCCTTTACATAGTTGTTATAATCTATTATTTCAAATATTCAAATAATTCGAAATTAACTAAATCAATATTTAATTGAACTAAATCATCAATAAAAATATAAACAGTAGCTTTAAGCTACTGTTTATATTTTTTAGGAGTATCTCCTGTTATTAATTTAAAGGTCTTATAGAAATAGTTAAGATTATTAAACCCTACTTCTATAGCTATTTCCTTGATGGTAATATCTTCTTTATTATGCATCAACTCTATTGCTTTATCAATTCTGAATTTGTTTAAGTACTTTATAAAGGTCATATCAAAATACTTTTTAAACAATCTATTAATCTGGTTTGCACTGATATGAAAGTTCTTAGCACATTGGTTTAATTGAATATCATTTCTATAATTAGTATTTATATATTGAAGAACATCATTCAATAATGGATTATCAGTAAATCTATATCCTATAACTCTAGAAATGGATTCTTTCAATCCCTGAATTTCTACAGGCTTTAATAATATATCTTTTGCACCTAATCTTAATGATGACTGGGCATATTCAAAATAACTAAAAGCAGTAACTACAATAAATGATATTGGTTCAGTATAGTGATTATTTATATAATTCATAACCTCTATTCCATCACTGCCTGGCATCTCTATATCCAAAAAAACCAAATCTGGTTTTAAATCAAATATTTGTCCTATGGCTTCTTTTCCATTTTCCGCTTCTCCTACTACTTCTAAAGGCATATTGTTTTTGTTTATTAAAATCTTTAATAAATCTCTAGCTAGGGCTTCATCATCAACAATCAATGTCTTAATCATATTTCCTCCTTAAAAGCTGGTATTATTATTGTTACTTGAGTGCCAACATTCTTCTTACTTGAAATATTAAACTCAAAATTATTATGATGAAGCAATTCTAGCTTTCTATATATCATCATTAAACCACTAATAATAAAATCTTCTGATTGCCCTTTAATTTTATGGTTAAGTTTAGTAACATCATCTTCTTCCAATCCAATCCCATTATCTTGTACATGAATAACTACCTTATCTTCATTTTTTGTACAACTAATTTCAACATTAAGATTGTCCACTTTGTTTCTAAAACCATGAACAAAAGAATTTTCGATTATTGGTTGTATGAAATTAAATGGAATTCTTGCTAATTTAACTTCTCCACAAATATTTATATTTACATTAAGTCTTTCTCCGTACCTTAGTTTTTGCAATTCTAAATAATCCATAATAAATAAAATTTCATCATTTAATGTAACAATAGTATTACTTGACTTGAGAGAATATCTAAAAATCTTTGATAAACTAATTATAGATTCATAAGTTTTTATACTACCTTCTTTTATAGCCAAACTGGCAATTGCATTTAAAGTATTAAAAAGAAAATGGTTATTAATCTGAATACTTAAAACTTGCTCCTTTGTAGACCGTAAACTTTCTTCCAATAGAAGTTCATTCTTGGCAATATCTTTAATAATCTCTTCTTTTTTATTTAACTCTATTTCAGTATTCTCTAATAAGTAGTAATATGATATGTTTTTGCTTAAGGTCTTTATATGCTGTAAAATAGCCATAATTCTGCCCTGATGTACTATTTGCATCTTGCGATATAATTCATAATCTGAATCCGTTTCGTCTTTCAAACCAACATGATTTTCATCATATATTCTAATATGTCCACCCTTTATAGTACCAACTAAACTATCATTAATAATAATTGGCATTACAAATACCCTTAATCCATATTGACAAACAAAGGCAGAAGGGTCTTTATAATGGGGAGGCATATATTCATCATAAATATTATATAGATAACAGTTTCTTATATCCTTATGTACATTACATTTTTTCATACAAAATTCAGGATAGTTATCAGAAACAATAATTGGTTCATTTTCCTTATTAAATATTGATAAAGGTACTGCTAGTATATCAATTGCCTCATAATATAGATGCTTGATTCTATCATTTAATATTATTGTGTCTTTAAAACTTCCTATATATATTTGCTCTCTATTTAAAATATCATTTAGAGGATTACGTTGGTTATAATATACTGGCACTGATATTAACAACTCTTTTATTGGATCTTCCCCAGTATTTATAGCCTCATGTACTGAACCTGCATCTATATGAAATAAGGAACCTGGTTTCTTGATACTTAGTTCCTTACCAATAAGTTGCTCTCCTTGTCCAGATAAGACATATAACAATTGTTCATCTCCATAGTGAATGTGCTCCCTTTGCCTTCTCCCTGGTAAAATAGTACTAATTCCTATATGCATTATATTAGTGGAATTCTTTGTATCGGGTTCATAAATCCACTCTATACTACCCCAATCAAAATATTGTATATGCCCCATTATTTTCACCCCTAAAATCATTGATTTTAAACAAAGATGATGGCAATTTTAGAATATTAAAATTACTCATACATTCATATATAGTTTACTATATTCATATAGAAAAGCAAACTATACAAGCTTGGCTATATAATACGAAAGGTATTGATAAACTATTGTGTTCATCAATACCTTAACAAAATACCTATTTTTATTATTCTTCAAAAGCCTCTTTAACATCCCAAGCTTTCCAAACATTACCTACAAGTTCTGGTCCAGGTTTTAATGTTGTTTTTCCTGGTTTCCAACCTGCTGGTGTAACCTCTGCTCCTTTTGTTTTCCTTACTAATTGATAAGCTTTTATTTGTCTAATTGTTTCTGATACATTTCTCCCAACTGGTGGAGTAAGTACTTCAAAGCCTTGGATAATTCCATCTGGGTCTATAATAAATCTACCTCTTGTTTCAACTCCACTATCCTCATCATAAATTCCATACATTTTCCCAATACTTCCATCTTGATCTGATAGCATTGGGAATGGTATATCTTTCCCAATCATCTTAGATAATTCATGTTCATTCCACATTTTGTGAACAAATACTGAATCTACACTTATTGAAAGAACTTGTACATCTAAGCCTTGTAATTCAGGATATTTTTCAGCAACTGCTGATACTTCTGTAGCTCAGACAAATGTAAAATCTCCTGGATAGAAACATAATAATACCCATTTACCTTTATAATCCTCTAAACTAGTATTTATAAATTTTCCTTCATGATACGCTGGTGCAGTAAATTGTGGTGCTGGTTTTCCTACCTTAATCATCTTTTGTTCCTCCTTATGGTTTACAATTTCTAATTTTTCATAATTCTCTTCTACTTTTGTTTTACTAAGTTCAGGTCTTGCACAACCTGCTTTAATTTCTTTACTCATATCATCACCTCTTATAGATACCTTTTATAATAAATTGTTTACTATAGATATTTTTTATACCCATTACATCTTATACCCTTAATATATTTTTTTAAAAGAAAATATTTATTATAATTTTAATTGACAATACTGCTAACCGGCAACCGATATTTCTTTTGATATCCCAAATGGAAGTAATAAAGATAAAGGAGCTGAAGTTATCTTGAGAAAAGGAGAGGGGACAGAAGGCTTCTGGGAAAAAGTAAAGGGACTTGTCTAGTCCCTTTGCTGTTACTTCTATTTTTATAATATCTTATAAATCTAATCTAGCTTATCTTTTTTCTAGAATTCTTTCATACTATATATTTTTTTCGAAATTTGTAACGATATTAAATATAGTATTATTCCAATAGCTGAAAACATAAGTATAAATATCCTCAAATCCATCACTATTATATTTTTAAATATATTTGTGGTTTCAATCTTGCTCCCAAATCTGCCTATTATATTAGGTAAAACAATCAAAAAAATATAAAATATTTGGCTAAATGCCTGTGCCTTTCCTATACTATAATATTGAAACGGTAAATATATTGAGAAAAATGTTAAAGAAAGTCCAATTATAAATAATATATCAAATATGGTAGCAGGACTACCTATAATTTCACCATTCATCATGATTTTAAATAAATTGGATGATATAAAAACAACCCCAGATATAGCAAATACATAAATCCCCATTGATATGTATTTTGCCTCCACTATATCATATCTATTAACAGGAAAAGAATTCAGCATCATATCTGATTTAGCCTTTAGCTCATGCTGAGTAGAAAATATTGAAACTATATATATCATTATAAAAATGGAAAATCCATATATAAGCTTAGACTTATATATATTTTCAATCGATACTCCAACACAGCTAAAAATCAATGCTATACAAAATACAATTAAATTTATTATCCTAAGTAATCGTATATCCTTAATTATAAGCTGTTTCATTTCTATCCCTCCTATGTCAAATCTCTTGTTTCATATAGTCCTATAGATATTACCATTGATATCAAGTATACTATAGCTACTATAATTGGTAAGTTTAATCTCTGAGCATTTAATGCTGTAAATATATCAATATTATCACTGGAACCCATAACAAAAATATTTATAATAATTATATATATCATTATATTCACGATATTCCCTAATCTAGGTGATAACCTGAAATATGCCGGTAAAGATATTGATGTGGTAATAATAAATATAATTAATGTTTGCCTTATTAAAGAAATGCTTAAATTTTCACCTATTTTAATTTTGAAAACACTAATAATCCCAAAATATATTCCAACTAATATAACCCCTAAAAAATAATTTATAAATATAGATATATACTTGCTTACTACTACATCCCTTTTTTTAATTGGTAAGGAATGTATTAGCATATGAGTTTTATTTATTACTTCATATTTAAAAGGCATATTATTCAATAAATAACCATAACTTAGTATCATTAAAGAATATATATTGTTACTATTTGTTTCTAATACTAATAACATAGAAGGAAAAAATAATATTAAAAAAATCACACTTTGTTTGCTTGAAAAATTCAATAGTAAATCCTTCCTTATTAAATTTAACATATCCCTACCCCCTAACATTATAAACCATTATATCTTCAAGTGTTGGTCTTTCTATTATTACTTCACTGCCAAATAATCTCTTTAATCTTTGTGGATTATCTACTAATCCTTCAAATCCGACCTTCGTTTCCCTAAGCCCTATGAACTCTTTCCTTATGTCCTTATCTAACAAATTATTTCCACCTTTTATTATCCCATAAGATTCTAAAATTTCATCCTTAGGCCTAGAGAATACTATTGTTCCATTATTTATAAATGTAATATAATCCGCAATCTTTTCTAAATCTGTAGTTATGTGAGTAGAAAAAAATATGGATTTCTTCTCATCTTGGATTACATTGTATAATATGTCTAAAATCTCCCTTCTAAATACTGGATCAAGTCCTGACGTAGGTTCATCCATTATTATCAAATCCGCATTATGGGATAAAGCCACTGCCAAGGAAAACTTCATTTTCATTCCTTTAGATAATTTTTTTATCTTTTGGCTAGGGTCTAATTTAAAATCCTCCATATATTTATTGAACAATTTATCATCCCACTCTTTATAAAAAGGTCCTATTATATTCTTCATTTGCTTTATAGTTAAATCCTCATAAAAATAAAACTCATCGTATACAAAACCTATTCTATTTTTAATCTCTTTCTCAAATTGTATATGATCCTTACCAAATACTTTTATTTCACCAGAATCCTTTTTAAGCAAATTCATTATAAGCTTTATAGTTGTACTTTTCCCCGCCCCATTCGGCCCAATGAATCCCATAATATATCCTGGTTCTAGTTTAAACGATATATTATTAAGTTTGAACCTCTTAAAATCTTTAGATAAGTTTTTAATTTCTAACATAGTTAAACCTCCTCGAATAAAATCCTTAGCATTTCTTCTATCTCTACATATCTAAGTCCTAGTAATTTAGATTCTTGTACTACTTCAGATAATTTTTCTTCTATAATCTTTAACTTTTTTTCCTTCAATAACTCTTTATTTTGCATAGCTACAAATGAACCTTTACCTTGCATAGTCTCTATAAATCCTTCTTTTTCTAATTCTTCATATGCCCTTTTAGTTGTAATGACAGATATTTGAAGATCTTTTGCAAGACCTCGTATAGACGGTAAGGCTTCTCCTTCTTCCAATTCGCCCTTTATTATCATGCTTTTTATCTGGTTAGCTATCTGTTCATATATAGATTCATTGGAAGAATTAGATACTATTATTCTCATAATCAACCTCCTTTACAACTGTTATCTTTGTACATACTGTATATATTGTACATACACAGTATATACCTATATTATTCTTTTGTCAATAAATTTTTAGTTGACAACTTACCAAAATTCATCTATTATACTACTGTAAACCTTTTATATGATTTCAGTTGACAATAAGGAGGTAAAAATGAAAATATCTACAAAAGAAATGACTTTAATTGCGATGTTTACAGGACTTACTGCCATTGGAGCTTTTATTAGTATTCCCTTAGGTGAAGTGCCTATTACTTTACAAACTTTGTTTGTTATTTTATCTGGTCTTATTCTAGGCCCTAAATTAGGTGCTTTATCTCAAGTAGTGTATATAGTCTTAGGATTAGTGGGCGTGCCAATATTCGCAGGTTTTAGTGGTGGCTTTCAAACTGTGATGAAACCTAGCTTTGGATTTATTATTGGATTTATATTTGCAGCTTATATTGTTGGTAAAATTTCACATTCTGGAAATGAATTATCACAGAAGAGAATCTGGATTGCATCTTTAGTTGGTAACATAGTAATATATTTATTTGGATTGCCTTATATGTATTATATCCTAAATATTGTAATGGCAAAGGGATTATCATTTGAAGCCATTATAAAAATAGGCTGTCTACTTTTTCTACCTGGAGATTTTATAAAATTTATAATAGCTTCAATTGTAGCTATAAAGACCTTACCAATACTTAATAAAAAAGGGTTATCTTTAGATTAAGATAACCCTTTTTGCTAATTTATTTGAATATCTGATTTATTGGGTATTAACATTCCTAGAATAGCACCTAATACTGCTGGAACCAACCATGCCAAACCCCATGAGGCTAAAGGCAAGTATTCTACAATCTGGGTAAAATATGTCCATATTTGAAATCTATTTAATATCTCCAGTGTACTAACTATTAAAGTTGCATATATTGCATGTCTATAAATATTCTTATTTGGCTTATCCCCTAAGACTATAGTTAATAAAATCATTACTATTACAACGGGATACATAAATACAAGTATTGGTTCTGAAAAAGAAATTATAGACTCTACTCCTCTTATAGACATACTAGCACTAAATATAGTAGTAGCTATTACTATAATCTCATATTTTAGTTTTCCATTACTTATTTTATTAAAATATTGCCCCACTGTTGCAGTAAGTCCTATGGTAGTAGTTAAACAAGCCAATGATACTACTGCTCCTAAACCTATTCTTCCAAAATTCTCCAAAGAGTTATTAGCTATGTTTATTATTAAATCTACCTTTTCTATATCCTTTGAAAATAATGAGCCTCCAGTGGCTCCTAAATATCCTAATCCTCCATAAACAAGAGTTAAGCCTCCAACTGCTATTAAACCAGCCTTTTTCGTTATGTTCATTTGCTCTTTTTCGTCATCATATCCACTTTGAATTAAAGATGTAGTTATTATTCCGCCGAATAATATGGACGCTAAAGCATCCATAGTTTGATACCCACTAATAAAACCTTCTGAAAATGGTCTTGCAAAATCTTCTGGTACAGGTATTCCCATTGGATCAAAGATACCTTTAATAATAATCAAACCTAATAATATAAGTAATGCTGGTGTTAAAACCTTACCTATCTTATCAATGACTTCATTTGGCTTTATAACCAATAATAAAGTTATTCCAAAATAAAGTATAGCAAATATTGTAGGGCTTCCATTAGGCATAAGGGGTAAGACTCCTATTTCAAAAGCAGTTGCTCCTGTCCTTGGAATTGCTAATAATGGCCCTATAGCTAAAACAACTGTTATTCCCAAAAACTTACTAAACAAAGGAGAAACCCTTCTTCCCAGTTTATCTACATCTCCTCCAGCTTTAGCAGAAGCAATTATACCCAATAGAGGTAATCCAATCCCTGTAATAAAGAATCCAAACATGGACCAGTTCCATTTCTGACCTGCTAATAATCCTAAAAATGGGGGGAAAATTAAATTTCCTGCTCCAAAGAACATGGAAAATAGAGCTGCTCCTAAAATAAATGCATCATTTTTCTTTTTTTCCACAACAACACCTCTCTATATTTTAAAAATTGTCTAAATTATATCACAAATCCGAAAATGGTTCAACTATTTAATATATAATTTAAGTGTTGTTAAAAATATCCTTTCATTCCCCTAATTGACACTTCTCCAGAATAAATATTTTCAATATCTCCTTCTTTAAATTCTACAACTAATTCTCCCTCTTCATTTATATCTAATGCTTTCCCTAATCTTATTTCTTCTCCCCTAATTACTTTGATTTCTTTACCTATTAATGCTGAATTTTCTTTGCATATATCTATTGCTTTAGATGCCATATTATTATCCATAAAATCTATATAAAATTTTTCAAATTCATTTAAAACATTAGCCATCAGCTCTTTTCTATCTATCTTTTTTCCTTCCTTAATCTTAATAGATGTGGCTTTATCTTTTAAATCTTCAGGGATATCATCTTCATCCAGATTAACATTTATTCCTATACCCATGACTACATAATTGATCATATTTAGCTCAGCACTCATCTCCGTTAATATACCACAGATTTTTTTTCCATCTATCAATATATCATTTGGCCACTTTATTTGAGATTTAATCCCCATATTAATTAAAGCTTTATGTACTGCTGCTGCACCTAATAAAGTTATCTTTGCAACTGTCATTGGATCAACCTTTGGCTTTAAAATTATACTCATCCATATCCCTTTTCCCTTAGGGGAAATCCACTGTCTTCCTAATCTACCTTTTCCACTTATTTGTTCTTCTGCAACTAAAATAGTACCTTCTTTTTCTCCTAAAGCTATTTCCTTTGCCTTTTTATTGGTAGAATTTGTAGAATCAAAATAATATATATTTCTCCCAATAAAATCTGTATCCAAATATTCTTTTACTTCTTCATAAGTAAGTATATCTGGCAATGATATAATCCTATAGCCTTTTCTAGGGATGGATTCTATAATATATCCATCTTCCTTAAGCATATTTATATATTTCCATATAGCAGCTCGAGTCATATGAAATTCTTTAGATATTTCTTCCCCTGAAATAAAGTCTTCATTATCCTTCAAAATTTTTAAAATTTTATTTTTCACATTATCACCTCTTTATTTATTGACAATTGGGAATCAAAAGATTGAAAACTGATATCTCCTATTACATTTAGTATAACAGAAATACTTATTACCATGTAAATTTAATCCCATCAGTTTATGTACATGAACTTAAGCTACATTAATAAATAGCTCAAACTTATAAAAGAGACGAATTGTTTTTCGCCTCTTTTACAGATCATTAACTGTTAATTAGTTTTCAATTGCCAATTATATTTTTAGTACATCCTTCATACTGTATAATTTTGGTTTCTTGCCAATTATAAATTTGGCTGCTTCTAATGCACCATTTGCAAAGACTTTTCTATCATAGGCTTCATGACAAATCTTAATGGTTTCTAATTCATTTATAAAATTTGTCTCATGATATCCTACTATATTTCCACCTCTTATGGCATGGATGCCTATTTCTCCTTTTTCTCTAGGACATTCTCCAAGTCTTCCATATTGATGTTTTCTAGCTGATCCCAATCCACTTTCTATAGATTCTATTATTGTTACAGCACTACCCGATGGTGCGTCTTTTTTTCTATTATGATGAGCTTCTATTACTTCAATATCAACCTTATCTCCAAGTATAGATGCCGTCCTTTCTACCAACGAAAATAGTAGATTCATCCCCAAGGACATATTAGTTGCATAAAGAATTGGAATTTTAGTTGCTGCCTTCTTTATCTTTTCTAATTGTATTTCATCATATCCGGTGGTACCTATAACAATAGGTACCTTTCTATCTAACCCAATCTCAATTACTTTATCTAAAGCTGATTCATGAGTAAAATCTATGAATACATCAAGTTTAATATCATCTGTTGGCATGGGATTATCTCTGCATAAACCATAAACATTACTCCAATAAACATCTTGTATCGCAAGCTCTTTAATTAATGCCCCCATCTTTCCCTTTATCCCATTGATTAATAAATTCATATTAACCTCCTAAATAAGATTCAACTTTTTCATCTCTTGAATCAATTTTATTCTAGTATTCTCTTCCATAGATGTAAGAGGAAGTCTTAGTTCATCTTCAATATATTTCATCTCTGATAAAGCAGCTTTAACTGGTATAGGATTTACCTCAGAGAATAATAAATCTATAAGTTTCTTATATTCTAGTTGAAGCCTCAAAGCCTTAGCTACATCTCCGCTCATAAAAGCTTCGCACATCTGTTGCATTTCTTTGGGAATTACATTTGATACAACAGAAATAACACCATGACCACCACAAGCATATATAGGTATTACTTGATCATCATTGCCTGAATATATCATAAAATCTTCTGGAACTAATCTTTTTATTTCTAATATCTGTGAAATATTACCACTAGCTTCTTTAACTCCTATTACATTTTTAACCTTTGACATTGCTACAACTACATCTGGAGGTATATTTACCGCTGTTCTGCTAGGTACATTATATAATATAACTGGTAACTTTGTAGCATTCGCCACTGCTGTAAAATGTCCTATCATTCCCTTATTTGTACATTTATTATAATAAGGTGTTACAATTAATATTCCATCAGCACCTAGTTCTTCTGCTTGTTTAGTATATTTAACCGCAATATCCGTACAATTAGAACCAGTACCTACTATAATTGGAATTCTTTTTGCATTTTTTTCTATTGCTGATCTTATAACAATTTCTCTTTCTTCATAGCTTAATGTTGATGCTTCACCTGTAGTACCTAATACTACTAAAGCTTGTGTTCCATTTTCAATTTGAAAGTCAATTAATCTTTCGTAAGCTTCTTTATCAAACTTCCCATCCTTAAATGGGGTAACTATTGCAACACCTGCTCCTTTGAACATAATTATCCCTCCATTTTTATATTTTCCATTGCCTCTACAATTTGAACTGCATTGGTAGCTGCACCTTTTCTAAGATTATCTGCTACTACCCAAAGAGATAGACCCTTTGGATTATAGAGATCTTTTCTTATTCTTCCTACATAGGTAAAATCAGTATTTTCTGCTTCTATAGGTGTAGGATATCTATTTATCTTTGGATCATCGTCTACAATTATACCCTTAGACTCTTCTAATGTTTTCTTGATTTCATTTATATTTACTTCTTCCTCAAGCTCTAAATATATAGATTCACTATGTCCATAAAAAACTGGAATCCTAACGGCTGTTGGATTAACTTCTATACCATCGTCCTCTAAAATCTTATGTGTTTCATAAACCATTTTCAGTTCTTCTTTTGTAAATCCATTTTCATTAAATACATCTATATGAGGTATACAGTTTCCTGCTATCTTTCTTGTATATACCTTATTTGGATATTCCTCATCTATCAATTGATTTTGTAACTCTTCTATAGCCTTATATCCACTACCAGACACTGCTTGATAAGTGGATACTACAATCCTATTTATCCCATATTTCCTATATAAAGGAGCTATAGCTACAATCATTTGAATAGTGGAACAGTTAGGATTTGACACTATTCCTTTATATCCCTTTAACACATGAGAATTCACTTCTGGTATTACTAAAGGTATATTTTTATTCATCCTAAAATGTGATGAATTGTCTATTACCATATTGCCCGCTTCAGCTGCTATTGGTGCAAATTTTTCTGATATATTTCCTCCCGCAGCAAATAGTAAATAGTCATATTTTTCTTTCATAGCTTCTTCAGTTAAAAGCTCCACTGTAACTTCTTTATTATACTTATCTAATCTTACGGTTTTTCCTGCTGATTTTTTAGATGCAAAAAGTCTTAGTTGTGATATAGATAAATTTCTTTCCATAATCACTTCAATTATTTTTTGACCTACAGCACCAGTAGCACCTACAATACCAATTACTAAGCCCATATATACCACCCCTATTATCTAAAATTAATATATATTATATGTCTTTCATCCTACCTTAACAAGTATTATCTTGATACTATCATATTTTTATTATATGAAATTGTTATTAAATATTGTCTTAAATATATTGATCACATAATGATTTTAAAAAAGACCTGTTACTAAATTAATTATGATAATGTATCAAACTAATTATAGAGACAGATCTCTTTAAGAATTCAAATCATTCATTTTTGACTATTAATTATTGACTAAGTCTTTTAAATCTCCCATTACCTTATAGTCTGTAGCTCTTAATTCTTCAATATTTTTCTTACCCAAAAGCAGCATCAATATTTTCATTTTATGCATAGTTACGTCTAAATAATTTCTTGCATTTTCATATCCTCCATGAAGTAAATATGATAGTATCTCTCCTGATATCCCCACCATATTTCCGCCAATTACTAATGATCTTACAATATCCATACTATCTCTTATACCGCCACTAGCAATTAAATTTAGCTCCTTAGGTAATTCTCTACATTTAATTAAAGCTAAAGCTGTAGGAATACCCCATGAATAAAGGTCAGAAAAATCTATATTATTATACCTAATATTTTCGATTTCAATAAAGTTGGTTCCACCATATCCGGACACATCTATATTTCTAACCCCAACATCGTATAATTTTGTAGCAACTTCCTTAGATATACCAAATCCAACTTCCTTTACTATAACTGGTTTACAAATTTTCTCTACAATATTTCCAATATTATCCAAAATTCCTCTGAAATTCCTATCCCCTTCTAGCATGACCACTTCTTGAGCAGGATTCAAATGCAATTGTATTGCATCAGCTTCTATCATATCTAATGCTTTTCTTACATCTTCTATGGATGCTTGAGCATTAAGATTCGCTATAACTATACCATTGTCACTCATAGTTTGTCTTACTATTTTAAATGATTCTTTACATTCCTCATCATCACATAGGGCTATGGTCTGCGAGCCAACAGCCATAGGAATATTAAATTCTTTTGCAATTAATGACAAATCTCGATTTATTTCCCAGGAAAAGTCAGAACCTCCTGTCATTGCATTGATTATAATTGGATAATCTACAGTTTTCCCTAAAAAAAACGTTTTAGTATCTATATCTTCAAAATTTAAGTCTGGTAATGCATTATGCTCTAAAAATACATTTTCTAATAAGGTAATACCCTTATAGGTAGTTCTTAGGTAGTTTTCCACATGTTCTCTTTTCCTTTTTTCTCTCATATTTCCACCTCTATCTATTGAGTTAATAAATAGTCTCCAAACATTTCTTCGACAACTTTCTTTGTTTCTTCTTTATAATATATCCAATAGTCAGCTCCCGAAATTCTTTGGCCTTCTCCTGGAATTGTATTTGTTGTCATGTTTTCCAAATCAATTTTTGTAGCCGATAATGCACCTTTAGCGATAACCTTAAATGGGATATTGGTCTCCACATAATCATAATATGTTTCAACAAACTTTGGTAATTTTATTATGTTTTTAGGCTTTAGAGTTTGCTTAATCAATTCTTTCATAAACATTTGTTGTGCTTTTATCCTGCCTATATCTCCCTCTGCATAACCTTTTCTATATCTTAAAAAATCATGAGCCTTCTTACCATCTAATGTTTGTAAACCTTTTTTTAAATTTATGTGAAGTGGTGGAATTCCAGGTGTTGTGTCATCATACTTCATTCTCTGAGGTACATCTATTTCTACTCCACCTATAGCATCTACTATCTCCATTACAGCTCTATAATCAACCTTCACATAATAATCAATATCAAGATTCAAAAAATCTCTTAAGGTCTTCATAGTAAGTTCTGGTCCTCCATAGGCATGGGCATGATTGATTTTATCTTTTTTACCCCTCACTAATACTCTCGTATCTCTAGGAATAGATAATAGATTTATTTCACCTGTTTCAAAATTAACCTTAAAAAGCATCATAGTATCTGTTCTTGTACCTTTAGATTTCTTCACATCTTCAGCATCAACACCCATCATTAAGAATAAAATCTCATCCTTAACTTTTGGCTCTACTTTATTTTCTTCGTCTAATTCGCCACTAATATTCTCGTCAATAGTTGCGAAAGAATCACTTTTTGAAAATATCTTTTCACCCACAAAAGTGAAAGCCACAGCAAAAAATATAAATGATAGTACAAATGATAATACAAATTTTTTCTTCATTGTTACACCTCTAGCAATTAAATTATACATTAAATGATACTACATATGTCGACTAATTACAATTAAAAACACAACAAAATAAGGTTACAATTTTAATACAATTATATTTTTACAAAAAAAAGAGGCTTAAAGCCTCAAAAGAAGTGATTCCTTAATAAAAGTGGAGTTATTTAAAGTTAAAACAGTAAATGCCCAACTAATGCAATAATTGGCAAAGTAACCAATGTTCTTTCAATAAATATAATAAATAACTCCCCAACATTTACTGGTATCTTAGAACCTAAGATAACAGCCCCTACTTCTGAAAGATATATAAGCTGAGTAACTGAAACCCCTGCTATTACAAATCTAGTCAACTCAGATTCTATACTAGCCCCTATTACAGATGGTAAAAACATATCTGCAAAACCTATTATCATAGTTTGACTAGCTTCTACTGCAAAAGGTATATTAAGCAATTTTAATATAGGAATAAATGGCATACCTAACCAAATAAATACTGGGGTAAACTCTGCAAGAATTGTTGCTACGGTTCCAAATGCCATAATAACTGGCATAACTCCTATCCACATCTCAAGAACATTATGAAATCCGCTTTTAACAAAACCTTTAAAATCCGAGCTATTTTTTGCCTTTTCAACTGCCTGCTCCAATCCCCAAGTAAAAGGAGTATATCCCATAGGTAAATTCTCCATACTATCCCTGCTAACTTCTGTTAGATAGTCATCCTTTTTTCTTGATAATGGCGGTATACGAGGTACAATAATAGCTGCAACTACTCCTGCAAAAGTAACTGCTAAATAGTATGGAACAAAATAAGTTTCTAGTCCTACTTCCGCTAATACTACTAATGCAAATGTAATAGACACTGCCGAAAATGTTGTGGCTATAACAGATGCCTCCCTAGTACTATAGTAACCTTCCTCATACTGATTATTTGTAAGCAAAACTCCTATGGTTCCATCCCCTAGCCAAGATGTAATACAATCTATTGAAGATCTGCCAGGAAGTTTAAATATTGGTCTCATAACTGGCGTAAGCATTGATCCGACAAATTCTAATAATCCAAAGTTTAATAGTAAAGGAAGTAAAAATGCCGCAAAAAAGAATATGGTAAGTAAAGTTGTTAAAAGTCCATGCAATAACAAACCACCAGTATTTTCATTCCATATCCAACTAGGTCCAATTTCAAAATATGACAAAATAACTAATATCATGCCTATAACTCTAACTATGAACCAAAATACATTTACATTAAATAATCCTTTCATTTCCTTAGAGCTTTCAATAAAATTTGGCCTTGCTATTTTATAAAATATGGTCATTAGTCCAGTAAACGTAATAAGTAAAGTAATTATAGTTGGCAATGCAGGCTCTAATAATGAAGCTACGCCTTTAGATAATATTGCAACTGGAATTGTATAATCTCCGTGATATTTTAAAGGAACCATAAAAAGTATAATACCTATTAAAGATGGAAGTATAAATCGTAAATATTCTGTTCTAGAATGTTTTTTGTTAATATTGTCAGGCATAAAAAATCCCTCCCTTAATTTTCATTTTATTTCCTTTCCTCCTTCCTTTATCATATTACCATGATACCACGAAATATTACTAATTTCAACAATTGATATGAATATTTTAAATTTTCTTTAATATCTGATATATGGCAAATTCTATATCTCCTTATTATATAAGATTTTTTTAAAAATATCTATAGTAAAATAATATTTTTTATAACATTCTCTTTATTATAGATATTTTTTATTGGATTTGACTTTATTTATATGCTAGTCTATTTAATGATAATATTATTTAAATTTAAAAAAGGAGAGATGCTATGAAAGAAACTATTAAAAGATTACCCATACCAATTGTTGGTCTAATGCTAGCTCTAGCAGCCACTGGAAATTTGGTCTTGTCTTATGGAGAGAAATATCGAAATGTCTTTGGTATATTGTCAGCAATTATTTTAGTTTTAGTATTAATCAAAATCATTATGTTTCCAAAAGATGTTTCTGAAAGTCTAGACAATCCCGTAGTTGCTAGTGTCTTTACTACTCTTTCTATGGGAATTATGCTTTTGTCCACATACCTTAAACCATTTGCATCATCCTTAGCATTTGGTATGTGGATTATAGGACTGGTATTACATATAGTCCTTATTATATATTTCACAAAAAAATATATATTTAATTTTAATATCAAAAAAGTTTTTCCATCTTGGTTTATTGTTTATGTTGGAATAGTAGTTGGCTCTGTAACGGCTCCTGCATTTGACAAAGCAAATATTGGACAAATTCTATTCTGGTTTGGTTTTATATCCTATTTCCTATTACTACCAATAGTTTTTAAGAGAGTCTTTCAAATTAAAGAAATCCCTGAACCAGCATTACCAACTATTGCAATCTTCGCTGCACCCGTTGCTCTTTGTTTAGCAGGATATATGAATTCATTCCAAGAAAAAAATATGTTTATTGTTTATTTATTATTAGCTTTATCGCAACTCTCATATTTATTCGTATTATTACAATTGCCAAGATTACTGAAATTAAAGTTTTATCCATCCTACTCAGCTTTTACATTCCCATTGGTTATTAGTGGCATTTCTATCAAATTGATTAATGGATTTTTAATTAATGCTGAAAAACCAATTGTTATTCTGAAATATCTGGTAAAATTTGAAGAATTAATAGGAATTGTTATTGTACTTTATGTATTAATTAGATATATAAGTTTCTTATTTACCAAAACTGAAACAGCAAAATAGTCTATTTATTAAGAAATCAGTACAAATGAATTCAAGGGGGTTTTTTAAATGACAAAGGAAGAATTATTGGAAAAAGTTAAAGAAGAAGCTGAAGGATATTTTGCAAGGGGAGAATTTTTCTGCTCAGAAGCAGTAGCTCAAACTATCAATAATTTATTAGGAAATCCATATGATAATAATATCGTAAAGATGGCTTCTGGCTTCCCTATAGGTATGGGAAAATCGGGTTGTCTATGCGGTGCTGTAAGTGGGGGACAAATGGCTCTTGGAATGGCATATGGTAGAGTTCATGGAGAGCCTATGAATGAAAAGATGTTCCCAGTTGCAGCAGCGTTACATGATTTTATAAAAGATGAATATGGTGCAACTTGCTGTAGAGTTATTACTAGACAATGGGCGGGAGATAATTTTCAAAGTCCAGAAAGAAAGAAACATTGTATTGAAATAACTGGAAAGGTTGCAGAATGGGTTGCTCAAAAATTAATAGAAGATGGACAAATAGAAGTTGCAGAAGGAGCAGCAGAATAATAAAAAACCACCTAAAGGTGGTTTTTTATTATTCTAGTAATCTATTTACTTACTTCTAATAAAGCTAATGCCTCATTAACAAGAGATACAACTTTATCTTCTACAACCTTATTTACTATTAATTTATTTTCTTCAATAACACCAATATACTTATTTATTATAAACGCAGTAGTTGAATCCTTTATCTTTGAAGTCTTTCTATAACTTTCCAACACTTCATCATAAACCTTCTTGCTTTGAGGATCAGATATAGGTGTATTATCTAGTCCTCCTAAATAAATAGCTAGTTTGCTTTTATAAACTCCCAACATTTCCTCATGCCTTTGCCCTTGTGAATATTTTTCAATATATTTTTCAGTTTGTATTATTCTTGATGCCAACTCATCATAAGAAATCTTCAATCCTGCATCTATTGCTACTGGCTCATTTGAATCCATAGCCTTGATTGCAATATACTCTTTCATTTCATCTGAAATATAATCATTATATTGCTTCATCTTTTCATAATCTACTAATGGATAATAATTCCCTTCAATATTTACAAGTTTATATTTACTATTTATTAATTTTGTTACTACATTTCGAAGATTTTCATCTTGTATATCTTTTATTTTATCTTCTGGAAAGAAAAATTCTGTCCCTCCAATTTTAATTAATTCTCCATTAGTATCAATTTCTAAGATACTATCTGTCATAGCATCTAAGGATTTAGAAAGTATAATTTCTAACTCTGACACCATCTTGTCCCCTTCTATCTGAGAAAGTTTCCCTATGTTTTCATCTATAAATGATACAATATTATCTAGCTCTTTATTTTTTAAAGTACTATCAAAATCTTCCATTATCTTTTCTCTATCTTTCTCATCTTCACCTAAGTTTTCTGTAGATTCTGTTGGTTCTTTAGGCAAATCTTTTATTGGAGTTTTTTTCTTACAAGATGAAAGAATCACAACTGATAATATTAAAATAGAAATAATAACTATATTTTTATATTTCTTCATAAAATCACCACTTCCTAATTATTTTTATCAATCTTATTATACCCAAACTATAACATATACCAAATAATAAATCGTTACAATTTTATTACAAACATCCTAATTTATTTCTATTTTCCATATTTTGTTGTACAATAGTATAGATGTATAATATGAAGGGAGGTCACTATGGAAGCTAAAATATTAAAAAAGGAAAGCTCCATATATAGAGTAAATTTATTTTTCCTTTGCACAATTATATGGTCTATAGTTGTTCAGTTCTTACCTATACCAGATAACTCATATCAATATATAGCATTTTTAATACCTATTATTATTTACTTGTTTTTGAATAAATCGAAAATAGATAGGATATTAAAACCAGATATGTTGAACTTTAGTAGTGCAATAATTATATTTATTATATGGCTAGCATCATTGCCACTTATATTTCTAATAATTGAATTATATATGTGTTTTTTTGGAAGTACCTTGGTAGATATAGTTACTCAAGATGCCCATGAAATATTTGCTTTAAATGTATTTTTTACTGCAGTTACTCCTGCTATCCTAGAAGAAATTTTAATGAGAGGAATTATATTAGATGGGTATAGAAATAAATCTAGATTAGTAGCAGCTATAATGAATGGCTTTATGTTTGGAATGTTACATTTAAATTCTTTCCAATTCTTCCATACTTTTATAGCTGGATTTATAGCTTCACTTGTAGTATTTGCTACAAACTCAATATTTGCCGGTATCTTAATTCACATGGTAAATAATGGTTTACCCATGATACTAAATTATTTATATCCCGTTAATCCAAATATGGAATATGCAAAGGATGCAAATTTCCTATTACTTTCACTTTATGCATTATTAGGCATCATCTTTATTTTTAAGTTAATCAATCTATTATTTAAATTAAACAATATTCCTTTTAAAGAGAATAAAGAATTATCAAGTGAAAAGATCTTCAATTTACCTTTATTTATATCTATAATTATCTTTATAATATTTAGTGCCTTGATGATTTTTGCCATTAAAAAAATACTGTAGAAGGTAATGTATTACTTTCTACAGTATTTTTCTAACACTTAATCCCTTTCCATAGCATCTTTACTAATTATCTTATAACCTTTAACCCATTACTAATACAGTATAATTGAGTATTATATTAGCTATTCTATGCATATAAGTCTAGTCTATGGTTTACATACAAATTTTTGATTCTATTTTTTTTGTTTTGTAAAACATTTAGCATGTAAATTTTTTTTGATTTATCATATAAGTCGAATATATCTTTATATCTATTGTTATTCTCATATACTTTCCAATACCCACTGAATAAACATTCATCTCCATTAATAAACCCAATTACATCCTCATAAGGTATACCTAAAAATATACCGCTTTCGTGAGGGAATTTGCCATTGGCGACTCTTTTTTTTAGACAATTTAAGCATTTTTCTAATTGAAAATTATAGTTATAACCAAGTTCACATAATAGTCTATGATTTTTTTGCAATTCTAAATGTTGGGTAAGGTTAAATCTATCATAGATCAACAAAATAATCCCTTCATTTGTTTCTTGAAGAACAATATATTCCAGATTATATTGACGCAATATATTTCTACCACCTTCATTCCAAAAACTATAAAGCTTTCTCTTGCAATTTTTTAATGTTATTATAGAAGCTGGCTTAATTCCTGTAATAACTGGTGATAACATATATCCAATAAATTTCTCAGCATAATCATCTTCATTTAACAATTCAATTTCTCTCAAAAAACTCATCAGTAAATTTTCAGCCATAAATTTTTATCCTATAATTCTTCTACCATAATCTATACATTTATCCGCCTCTTCTCCCTCTGGAGATAAATTGACTATACAACCTTCTTCAAATACTTTAGCTCCGGAAGTATTCATTCTTTCAACCCAATTTCTCATCCATTCTCCATCTCCCCAATCATAAGAACCAAACAATCCAACTATCTTATCTTTTACAATATCCTTTATAGACTCTACAAAAGGCTCCATTTCATTTTCTTCAATAGCTTCACTTCCCATTGAAGGCGAACCAAGCAGCAATATATCTGCATCCAATACATCTTGTGATTTTGCATTTGAAACAGGAATTAATTTTACTTCAGAATCTTTTTCTTTTGCTCCCTTGGCTATTAAGTTAGCCATGGCCTCAGTATTACCTGTTCCTGTCCAATATATTATAGATACTTTTTTCATATTATCTCTTCCTTTCATAAATAAAATATTTTTAAAAGTTTAATCCTATTTAATCTTATATGCTTTTGTAGTTCCACACCCACTACAAGAACTACAACCTGCACATCCGCCCTTTTTCCTGTTTTTTATAATATTCCTTATAGCGAAAAATAAGCTTATAACAATCAATCCAGCAATAATATAATTTATCATAATGATTATCTCCTTTACTTAGAAGCAAGAGTCTTTTTTCTCGAACTTTTTAACTGATTTAATATGGCCACAACTATTGCAATAACCAATATAGTTCCAAATACCATCAATACAATATCTCCATTTACTACTGCTCCTTCAGCAGCCTCCTCCATAGCTCCTATATCTAATACTACTGGAGTAGTTGCAGAAGTTCCTTTAAATATAATTCCGCCTAAAACATTGACTATCAACGCAGCTATATATGCCAATCCTGTTTGGTATCCTATGGCAAGCAATGTCATTTTCCAGTTTCCAAATTCCCTCTTCATAGCTCCTATAGCTGCAAAGCAAGGTGCTGCAAAAATAGTAAATACTATGAAAGCAAATGCAGTCACTTGGGTAAATTCAATCGGTACTACTGAACCTACAGATGCGAAGGTAGCGACTACTACTTCCTTAGCAATAAGACCAGTAAAGGTTGCAACAGCAGGTGCCCAAGAATCCCCAAATCCAAGGGGTATAAATATCCATCTAATACTTTCTCCGATCTTGGCTAACATACTTTTTTCTATCATTTCACCTTCTAAGTATTCGAATGAAAAACTAAATGATTGAAGTATCCATAGAGCCACACATGCTACAAATATTATCGATCCTGCTTTTTTAATAAATGATTTCGCTTTCTCCCACATATGAATAGCTACACCTTTAATTCTTGGTAGTTTATATGTTGGAAGCTCCATTACAAATGGTGCAGGTTCTCCCGAAAAAAACTTAGTTCTTTTCAAAATTATACCAGATATAATTACTGTAACTATTGCAATTATATAAATAGAAGGTCCCACCCAAGTTTGATCTTGAAACATCATAGCTATAAACATTGCAAATACAGGTAATTTTGCACCACATGGTATAAATGGTGTTAGAAGAATAGTCATCCTTCTATCTTTTTCATTTTCAATTGTTCTACTGGCCATAATTCCAGGTATTGAGCAGCCTGTACCAATTAACATTGGAATAAATGACTTCCCTGAAAGTCCAAATTTCCTAAAAATCCTATCCATGATAAAGGCAATTCTAGCCATATATCCACTATCCTCCAAAAGTGATAAAAAGAAGAATAATATCATTAACTGAGGTACAAATGTAAATATAGCTCCTATACTTCCTATTATTCCATTACCTATAAGATCAGATGCCCAACTAGCCGCTCCAGCATTCTCTAAAAAACTAACAGTTACCTCTTGCATAGTTTCAGTAAGCGATTCTATATATCCTACTGTCCAATCTCCAACTGTAGATATGGATACATAATAGATAAACCAAAGTATTCCAAAGAAAATTGGCAATGCCAACCATTTATTAGTCACTATCGAATCTATTTTATCCGATGTAGTCATATGCCTTTGTTTTTTCTTATAGCATTTTGAAATAGTTCTTTCTATATAGCTATATCTTTCCCCAGTAACTATACTCTCTATATCATCATCAAATTCATTTTCACAAGCATCCACTATAGTTTTTATCTCATTTGAAATCTTTGAATCTAAATTTAACTTCTCCAAAACCTTTTCATCTTGCTCAAATAATTTTACTGCATACCAATATGCCCTTTCTTTATCTCCTATTTTATATTCTATTAATTCCAATATCCTATCTATTGAATCCTGTACCTTTTTATCAAACTTATGTAACGGTTTTATACTTAACCCATTATCTGCAGCTTCCATTGCTATACTTATTAATTCCTTTAACCCTTTTCCACTAATAGCTGAAGTTTCTACAACAATACACCCTAACTCCTTAGATAGTTTTTCTTTATCTATCTTATCACCGTATTTATCTACTACATCCATCATATTTAATGCTACTACTGTAGGTATACCTATTTCAATTATTTGAGTTGTAAGATATAAATTACGCTCCATATTAGAAGCATCTACTATATTTATTATTACATCTGGCTTTTCATCTATTAAATAGTTTCTAGTAATAACCTCTTCCAAAGTATATGGAGATAATGAGTATATACCAGGTAAATCAATGATTTTTACATCCTTATGTTTTTTTAGTTTTCCTTCTTTTTTTTCTACAGTAACCCCGGGCCAATTTCCAACATATTGCTGAGAACCTGTAAGTTCATTAAATATAGTTGTTTTACCGCTATTGGGATTCCCTGCTAACGCAATTTTGATTTCCAAATCTTTCCCTCCTATATCTAAAATTTCTATTTTATTAACTAATGACTATTTTACCTGCATCAGACTTTCTCAAGGATAATTCATATCCCCTTACAGTTACTTCAATTGGGTCACCTAAAGGAGCAATTTTACGGATATAAACCTTAGTTCCCTTTGTAATCCCCATATCCATAATTCTCCTTCTTATAGCTCCCTCCCCTTCCAATTTTACTACTGTTACATTTTCTCCTGGCAAAGCATTTTCAAGTGTCTTCATATTTTTATATCCTCCTTTTTTAAACCATAATTCTACTAGCCATTTGATTATCAAGAGCTACTCTGGTACCCTTGATATTAACAATAAGATTTCCTCTAAACTCAGATATAACAGTTACATCCTCACCAACTACAAATCCTAAAGTACCCAAGAATCTTTTAGTATCATCCTTTCCATTTATTTTTTTTATTGCAGTTATCTCTCCCTTATTAACAAATGTAAGAGGCAACATAATTCATCTCCTTCTTTATTTATTGTTTTATAACGATATTGATAATCATTATCAATTGATGGATAAAAAAAATTAGCTAGCTTCATTTTTTAATTTCATCAATGTTTCTTCAAGAGAATTTCTACTACTAGTATGACATCTCAATATAGGTATACTTTTCCTTTTGGCTTCTTTTATTGCAGTAAGTACCATCTTGTGGGAAACTGTATTTGTGAACAGAACAATGGCATCTGGTTGTCCTATACTTTTATTAAATCTTGATGGCATTTGTGTGAAAATCTTCATTTTATATCCGTACTTATTACCAACTTCTTTATACTCATCATGCATTCTATCATGACCACCCACTAAAACTATAGACATTATGTACCGTTATTTAAGATACAATAATAGTATCTTGACGGATTCCCCCCTTTCTTAGAAAATTATATTGTTAATCAATAGATTTATATATGTTAGTTAGACAATCAATGTGGATATTGATAATCATTATCAATGTCAGCTTTTAAAAAAACCACTTTTAACAAGTAGTATATAGTTATAATTCACTTTGTATAGTATATTATCAAACTAATTATTAAATGTCAATAAAAAATTCATACTAAAATACTCTACATTTAAAAAGCCCCCAATTGGGGGCTTTTTATTATGCTGGAACACAAATCATTCTTCCTACTGCAAAATCTGCTGGGGTTAAATTCGGATTCATCATCATTAATGCAGAAACAGATATATTAAATTTTTGAGCTAACGCTACTACTGTCGCTCCACTTGCTGGAATATCTCCTTGAACTATAGTATACTTTTTAGTTCCCGTGGGACAAGGACAGCCCATATCTTTATGTGGCATTATACAAATTCTCTGACCTGGTGTTAGATTATCCCAGTTTACATTTGGATTAGCCGACATAAGATCCATCACTGATATATTAAATCTTAATAATATAGTTCCTAGATTATCATTTGGTCTAACTTCGTATATTGTTCCTCCTGGACAAGTAACTGGTGGGGGTTCTACCCTAGGAATACAAATTAACTGTCCTACCTGAAGATTATTAGGATCTACTCCTGGATTAGCTGCAATTAATGTAGCTACAGATATATTAAACATTGCAGCAATACTATATAAAGTATCCCCTGATCTTACTGCATAATATACTCCATTACATGGAGGACATGGAGGAGGTGTCGTACCTCTTGGTATACAAATTACCTGACCTATTTGCAGATTATTTGGATTTAGTCCTGGATTTACTGCTAATATTGCCTCCACTGTTGTATTATATGTCATTGCTATCGAATAAATTGTATCTCCTGCCTTTATTGTGTAAGCAAATGTTCCCACTGGACACGTTGTAGGAGGAGGTGTCGTACCTCTTGGTATACAAATTACCTGACCTATTTGCAGATTGTTTGGATTAATGCCTGGG
>NZ_DAMCHJ010000014.1:0-60623 GCF_032104385.1 Tissierella sp. | reverse complement strand
TGTTTATGCCATTTCTATATCACTTCGTCCCATATTATTTTTAGTCACATAGCCAGCTTTAGGTTGGGTTCCCCTAATATTAGCGTGGTTTGGTACAAAGAGCTTAGCAACCTTATTTAAAATACCCTATGGAACAAGACAAGTATTTTTTAATAATTTTAAGTTTTCAATGATATTTATAATTGCCATAGGTACATTTTTTCCTGTAGTATCTAGCTCTGCTTTTGGAGTAAGAAATGTACCAAAAACTTTAATAGAATCTGCTAAGGTATTAGGTGCCAGTAAAAGAGATATATTTTTTAAGATTCTTATACCAGGAGCAGGACCTAATATTATATATGGATTAAGAGGTGGATTAGGAAGTGCTTGGGCTTGCTTGGTTGCAGCGGAGATGCTGCCGGGAAGTTTATCTGGAGTAGGGTATTTAATAACTCACTCATATGAGTTAGCCAGAATAGATTTAGTTGTTACAGGTATTATATGTATTGGTTTAGTTGGTTCATTATTGGATTATATATTTATTGTTATAGAAAACAAGCATTTTTCATGGTTAAGTAGGAGATGAGGCATATGGGTAGAAATATCATTACTATTAATAATCTTTATAAGAGTTTTGTAACAAAAGAAAATTTAGAAGTAAAAGCCTTAGAAGATATTAATTTAAATGTAGAAGAAAATGATTTTATTTGTATTGTAGGAACATCAGGGTGTGGAAAGTCCACTCTCCTACGTATACTAGCCGGATTAGAAACTGTAACAAAGGGCAGTGTAAAGTATAATGATATGGAATTAATTGAACCAACTAAAGAAATAGGAATGGTATTTCAAAATTATTCATTGCTGCCTTGGCGAAAGGTACTGGATAATATTTCATTAGGATTGGAATTTAGCGGGATAAATAAGAAGGAAAGAGAAAGAATTGCATTAGAGTATTTAAAAATAATTAATATGGAGAACTTTGCTAATGCATATCCATATGAACTTTCGGGAGGAATGCAGCAAAGAGTGGCAATAGCCAGAGCTCTTGCTAATAATCCATCTGTATTATTAATGGATGAGCCCTTTGGTGCTTTAGATGCACATACTAGAATTATTTTACAAAAGGAACTATTAAGAATATGGGAACATAATAAAAAGACCATATTATTTGTAACTCATAGTGTTGATGAGGCTGTATATTTATCAGATAAAATAATAGTAATGTCCAGTTCCCCTGGTAAGATTAAAGACATAGTAGAAGTAGATATGGAAAGACCAAGAGATAGGGGAAATATTATGTATGCTAAACTAACAAGTCAAATATTAAAGATGTTAGAATTATAAATTAAAATAACTTTCCTTTTTTAATCTATTAAAAAAGGAGAGTTATTTTAATTTCATGGAAAACTTTAATAAAAAAGAAGGATTTATAAAAAATATGTAGAATAAGTTATATATATAGTGTAATGGGTATGATTACACTGATTAATAATAATTTTAAATAGGGGGGTTATGTATGAGTTTCAGAAACAAAAGAGTTGTCAGTTTATTCCTAGCATTAGTATTATTATTGGGCATAATGATAGGAGCATTACCAGTATTCGCTGAAGAAGCAAAAATATTAACTATTGTACATGTAAATGATGTACATGGAAGGTTAAACCTTGATGAAAGAGAAGGTGGTATAGGTCTTGCAAGGTTAAAGACTAAGGTAGATGAGTTAAGAGCAAAGAATCCTAATTTATTATTATTAAATGCAGGAGATACTTTGCATGGTGCCATTGATATTAATATAACCAAAGGTGAAACTATGGTTAACCTAATGAATAAAATAGGTTTTGATGCTATGGTTCCTGGAAATCATGATTTTAACTATGGTTATAAAAGATTATTGGAATTGAAAGATAAAGCAGAATTTCCTATGATAGGTTCCAATATTGTGAAAGAAGCAAATGGTAAATCAGATTTTGAGCCATATAAGATTTTTGATGTAGATGGTATAAAGGTTGGTATATTTGGACTTGGAACTGAGGAAACTAAATATAAATCTCATCCAAGCAATACAGAGGGAATTAAGTTTGAAGACCCTGTTGAGGTTGCTAAAAAGATGGTAAAGGAATTAAAAGAAAAAGAAGTAAATGTAATAATTGCATTAGCTCATCTGGGAGTAGATGAATCAACAGATGCTAATACTTATGATGTGGCAAAAAATGTTGAGGGAATTGATTTAATAGTTGATGGACATAGTCATACTGAATTACCTAATGGAGAAGTAAAAGGAGATACTTTAATAGTTCAAGCTGGTTCTTATTTAAAGAATATTGGGATAGTAGAACTTGAAGTATCAGAAGGTAAGGTAAATAAGAAAACAGCTAAATTATTTGGATATAATGAAGGTAAGGATTTAGTACCGAATCCTATTATTGAAGAAGAGATAAAGAAAATTGAGGAAATAAACAAGTCCTTTAAGGAAGCAGTAGTAGGCAAATCAAAAGTAAACTTAGTTGGAGAAAGAGAAGTTGTTAGAAAAGGAGAATCCAACTTGGGGAACCTTTTAACTGATGCAATGATTAAAGCTACTGGTGCAGATGTGGCTTTGACAAATGGCGGAGGAATTAGAGCTTCTATTTTAGCTGGAGATATAAAAGTAGGAGATATACTGACTTCTTTTCCATTTACAAATACCCTTGCAGTAATAGAAGTAACGGGCGGAGAAATAGTTAAGGCATTGGAACATGGGGTAGATATGTATCCAGAAGCAGCAGGACATTTTCCACATATTGGAGGAATCACTTTTAAATTTGATCCATCAAAACCAGTTGGAAGTAGAACATCAGATATAAATATAAAAGGTGAACCTGTAAAATTAGATAAAAAATATAAATTAGTTACAAATGATTTCATGGCAAGTGGCGGAGATGGATATACTATGTTTAATGGTAAACCATTTATTGCTGAAGGTGGATTATTATCAGATATATTAATTGAATATTTTAAAGAAGTAGGAGAAGTTGAACCTAAGGTAGAAGGCAGAGTAGTTGTTGTAGAATCACCAAAAATAGAAATAAAACCAGTACCACAGCCAGAGATAAAACCTCAGCCAAAACCAGAAATAAAACCTCAACCGGAGGTAAAACCAGGAGCAGCTATAACTATAGAAGCACAAAAATATGTAGTAAAATCAGGAGATGTTCTATGGAAAATAGCTAAACAATTTAATACTACTTGGGAGAATCTGGCAGAATATAATAAATTAAAAAATCCACATTTAATATTCCCTAATCAAGTAATATTAATTCCATAATAGAATATTTTGTAAAGAATAACTTCAGTTTTTGGTGCCAGGCACCAAAAACTGAAGTTATTTTAAATTTTATCAAAAAAAATAGAGGATTTTGGAAATATTTGTAGAATATATACGAGGGAAGGAGGTAATTTCGTGGGAAGAAGACAGAGGGTAGAATACTATGGTGCTATATATCATATTATTCACAGGGGAAATAATAAATCTTTTATTTTTGAAGAAGCTGAAGAAAAAATGAAACTATTAGAGATTATAGGGAATGTAAAGGAATTATTTGATTTTCATTTATTGGCTTATGCCATAATGGATAATCATTATCATTTTATCATAAAGACTCATAATATTCCAATTAGTCAGATAATGCATAGGATAAATACTAGATATGCGAAATATTATAATTGGAAGAAATCTAGAACTGGTTCTCCATTTGAGAATAGGTATAGAAGTATATTGGTACAAAATGAATCATATTTTATTAGGCTTATAAGATATATACATAATAACCCGGTATATGCTAATATTTGTGATTCTATGGTTAAATATAAATGGAGTTCAGATGTGTTCTATAGGATGAATGTAGATAATTTAGTAAATATCGAAGAATTTCTAGATATGCTTTCACTAGATAGGCTGCAAGCCATAAAAGAATATGGGAAGTTAATGAATGAGCCGCCAGAGGATTACATGAAATTAAACGAAGAGTTTGAAGAAGATGAAGTAATAGGCTCAGATGAATTTAAAGAATCCTTAAATAAGGACAATGGGTTTAAAAATACAGCTCTACTTGATGATATATTAAAATCTGTATGTCCGGCGACTTTAGATTATGAGCTAATTAAAGAAGGTTCTAGAAAAAGATATTTAACAAAATACAAATATGATTACGTAATTAAAGCTATTAATCAAGGATATACGAAAGAAGAAATAAGTGATAATATAAACGTAACGATAAATGCCATAAGAAATATTTTACAAAAATAAGCAATTTTGGTGACTGGAACCAGAGATTCCAAAAACTGAATTTATTTATCAGCTGAGGAGGAGTAAGATGGGGATATTACTTAGTGAATTAATCAAGATGCCTTGTTTAAAAAATGCAAAATTAGTAGCTGGGACAGTTAAAGATGAAAATGTTTATGTAGAAGGTATTACAATAATTGAGGTACCAGATATAGCCAATTGGATTAAAGGAGGAGAACTTCTATTAACGAGTTTTTATTCGATTGATAAGGATATAGAAGCACAAAAAACCTTAGTAAAAGAGTTAGCGGAAAAAGGAGCTGCTGCTTTAATAGTAAAAATTTCTAGATTTCTAACCTCTATACCTGAAGATGTAATAGATTTAGGAAATCAATTAGGATTTCCTATTATTGAAATATCAGGTGATACAAAATATATAGATATAATGTATCCAGTAATGGGGGAAATATTTAATGATCAAGTAAATAGACTAAACTACTATAAGGATTGTCATAAGCGATTTACCAAGTTATCCCTTAAAATGAAGGGTATAGATGCTGTTGCAAAAACCCTTGGAGATTTAGTTGAGAATCCAGTTATAATATTAAATAATGAGTTAAATCCAATTGCTTGGAATGATGAAAAATATGGAAGTATAGAAATAATTGATGATGAAGTTAAGAGCTTAGTAGAAAAAGATTTTCCAATTTACGGTTTGAAAATCAAGATGCCTAATATAGATGATATCATATATACAGCTATAGTAGAGCCTATTCAGGTTTTAAATGAAATAAAAGGCTATTTAGCAGTTATTGAAAGAAATAGAATAATGGAAGATCTGGATTTTATTGCTTTGGAAAGTGCGGCAACTACATTGAGATTAGAGATGTTAAAAGATGTGGCAGTTAAGGAAGTTGAGCTGAAGTATAAAGGTGACTTAATGGATGATTTAATAAATGGTAGATTTGATTCTGAAGAAAGTATTTTTGGTAGAGGAACTTTATTTGGTTGGAATTTAAAAAGAAAATTCATAGTTATTCTTTTAAATATAAGTGAATATGGAGATTATATTCTTATTAATAAAAATTTATCAGAGGGAATTCATTTATTGATGGAAAAAATAAAGAAAAGGATAGACAGGGTATCATATTATTATACTACAGACTATATATCTATTAATAAAGGAGATAATATAATAGTATTGTGGCCTGTAGAAGAAAAATGTAATATAAAGGATGCACATGCCACAATAAAAGAATTTGGTAAGGAGCTTAAAAAAATTATTTCTAATGAAATAGGAAATATTTCTGTATCAATAGGTATAGGCGGCTTGGCAGAAAACCCTATGGAAATATGTAAATCTTACTCTGAGGCTATGGATGCAGTAAATTTTGGTTATAGGATATTTGGAAAAGATTCGATAGTTACCTTTGAAGAATTAGGCATATACAAGCTTTTATGCAGATATCAAGATAGAGAAGAGCTGAATAAATTCGTTCATCCAGCATTGTGGACGCTTAAAGAATATGATAAAGATAAGAATAATGAGCTTATAGATACTTTAGAGAAATATTTATCCTGTAATTTAAATGCAGTAAAAACTGCTGAGGAATTATATGTCCATTATAAAACTGTATTATATAGATTAAATAGAATAAGGGAATTAACAAATTTAGATATAGAAGATAGGGGAAAAATGCTTGAAATTGAAGTAGGGCTTAAGATTCTTCGCATAATAAATTAAGGTAAGGATTTATCCTTACCTTAATTTAAACTATATTTCGGGGTCTCTATTGCAATCTTTTGAATAAACATATGAGAAAGGTTCATATCCTATAGCATAGGTTGCCTGTTGTACAAAAGGTCCCATCCATATGAAATCACCTTTTTTGACGGATACCCAGTTATTATCTAGATTATACATGCCTTCTCCAGTTAATAAATATGCTCCATGCTCTTGTACATGGGTTTCAATAAATGGATGTGATCCACCTGGTTGGAATGCTAGTATATGGAAGTTCATATCAAAGGATATATCCTTTGGAAGGAAGTCTACTATAGTAACATCTTCCATATCATCATAATTAACAACTTCTAAATTTTTAACATTATTACATACTACCCATGGTTCTTTTATTCCTTCAACAGGAACATATCTTTGTTTATAAAGAACAAATTTAGCGCTTTCATTTGAATTATTTTCAATAATCATACCTAAACTAGGAGGGCAGAATATATATCCTTCTTCAGTTAACTCATATTTTGTTCCATCAATTAAAACATCTAGTGAGCCTTCAACTACATATAAAAAAGTTTCAATTCCATTTCCGCCAAATCCCTTAGTATTTCTTCCACCAGCTTCCATTTCTACAAGATATTGAACAAAACTAGCACCTAGTTTTGGAGAAGCAACCACACTAATTGTACATTTTTCAAAGTGAGGAATAATATTATTAACAAGTCCTTCTGGTGTAATAAGAGCATAGCTGCCATGTCTTATAATGGATCTGCTGCTTAATAAATCATTACGATAACCCATAAATTAATTCTCCTTTCTATATTTTAAATTAATTATACTAAAAATTAATTATACTATATATATTATTAAATTAATTACACAAAAAACCTTTATCCAATACTGATAAAAATAAAACAACTTTTTATCCTTAATTCGATCTAATCAAGATATAAAATATAAATATAGCATAAAGTTAGATAAATAACAAACTGTAGGAGGGAGTCAAATGAAAAGGCTGAACATGACAAACAAGATTATGATCTCAATGGTTCTTGGTATGGTAATAGGACTAATTGTGGGGCCGGCAATTGCTCCAGTAAAAGTAGTTGGTGATATTTTTCTTCGTTTAATTCAGATGTCAGTAGTTGTTTTAATTATGGGTGCTGTTATTGAAGCTGTAGGAAGTTTAGATCCTAAAGAATTAGGTAAGTTAGGAGGAAAGATCTTTGCTTGGTTTATGGCTTTAACTGCATTGGCAGCGGCTCTTGGAATAGGTCTTGGTTATATAGTTAAACCAGGAGCAGGGTTAAATATGGATATGGGGGCTACAGCTATAGCTGCTTCAGAACAAACATTATCTGAAATGATAGTTGGCTTCTTTCCTACAAATATTATAGATGCTATGGCAAAAGCGAATATGATACAAGTAATTATATTTTCAATTTTATTTGGACTATCATTGAGTGTAATTGGTAAACAAGATAAGGATAATGTAGTTCTTAACTTTATTAGACATTTTAACGTAGCAATTTTAAATGTTGTTAAAATGGTAATGAATCTTGCACCAATTGGTATTTTTTCATTGTTAGCATGGGTTACTGGAACTATTGGTGTAAAAGTAATTGTTCCACTAGCTAAGTTCTTAGGTAGTATGGCTATAGGAACAGTAATTTATATGGTATTTTTAATTCTTATTTCTGCTGCATATGCTAAAGTTAGTCCTGTAAGACTAGCTAAGCATCTTTGGAAGATGACAGTTGTTGCTTTCACAACTACATCATCTGCCATTACACTTCCAACTAAAATGGAAGATAGTGAGATTAAACTTGGAGTAAGTAAAAGGATTTCTAGATTAGTTAATCCTCTTGGGATGGCTCTTAATAGTAATGGTTTGTCACTTTATCTATCATTAGCTTGTATAACATTGGCACAATTTTTTGGTATGGAGATGTCAATGATTGAATTAGTTAGAATAGTAGTATTATCGACTTTAGCTTGCTTAGGTACAGTTGTAGTACCTGGAGGTGGCTTAGTTGCACTTGCAACAGTTCTTCCGGCAATGGGATTACCACCAGAAAGTATTGCATTATTGGCGGGTATAGATTGGTTCTCAGGAATGTTTAGAACTGTACTAAACGTAGACAGTGATGCTTTAGTTGCTATGATAATAGCAGTTGATGAAAAAGAACTTGATTACGATATATTCAACGGTAAAAAAGTAATATCTAGCTCTAATTCATAGAGTAGACATAAATTTTGAAGAATCTTAACAAAATAGCCCCGTAGAGTTACAATGATGGGAGTTTTATCCTCAATGGATAATCACATTAAAGAAAATAAATAATGAAGAGGTGATAGAATGATAAGGAGATCTAATGAATATACTACAGAAGTAACTGAAGGTCTTAAAGGCGGCAAGGGATATGTAACTGTAATAAACTTCTTTGAGAAGGAAGATTTTTTAGGGAAGGGAAGATTATATGGAAAGTCCATTATAAAGCCAGGTAATTCCATTGGTTATCATACCCACCAAGGAGATCAAGAGGCATATTTTATATTAAAAGGAAAAGCATTATATAATGATAATGGTGTAGAAACGATTCTTGAGCCAGGAGATTTGGCTATTTGTCGTGATGGAGATTCTCACTCAATAGAATCTGCAGGAGAAGAAGATTTAGAATACGTTATGTTAATATTATATAATTAATTTATAGAATTTAGGAGGAATGAAAATGGTACAAAAATTAGTAGCAATACCAGGACCAACACCTGTAGTTAGAAGTATTCAAGATGAAATGGGCAGAGAAATTGTTGCATTTGGTGATCCAAGTTTTGTAAAAGATTATAAAGAATTATTAAATGATATGATGGAATTATGGGATGCAACAGGTCAAGTATTTGTAATAGCTGGAACAGGAACTATGGCAATGGAAATGGCAATTGCAAATACTATGAAGTCAGGAGATAATATTCTTATTGTATCTCATGGATTTTTTGGAAACAGATTTATTGAAATCTGTGAAAGAAGAGGTATCAATGTAGACTTAATTCAATCTGAGTGGGGACAAATAGTTCCAGTTGCAGATATTGAAAAGAAATTATCAGAAAAACATTATCATGCTATGACTGTTACTCATGTAGACACTTCAACAGGAGTAGCTGCACCAGTTGCTGAAATTGGAGAAATGATGAAAAAATTCCCGGAAACTTTGTATATTGTTGATGGAGTTTGTGCTACAGCTGCAGAACCAGAGAAATTAAATTCTATGAATATAGATATTCTTTTAACTGGATCACAAAAAGCTTTTGGAGTGTGTCCAGGACTTGCAATTCTTTGGGCAAGTGAAAAGGCTTTAGCAAGACGAAAATCCTTTGGTATGATTCCAGATTATTATGTTGATTTTGAGAAATGGATTCCAATAATGGAAGATCCTTCAAAATACTTTGCTACACCAGCTGTAAACCTTATTTGGGCACTTAAAGAATCAGTAAATATAATTAAAAAAGAAGGTATTGAAAATAGATACCAAAGACATATTAAGTATGCAAAGGCAACACAAGCTGCTCTTGAAGCGTTAGGATTTACTATTCTTGCAGAAAAAGACCATAGAGCAGTTACTTTATCAAATGTATTATATATGGACGGAATTAACGATGCAGAATTTAGAAAGATATTGGCAGAAGAAGGCGCTGTAGTAGCAGGAGGACTTGCAGCCTATGCAGGTAAGATGTTTAGATTTGGACATATGGGTAATATAGATGAGCATTATCTAGTATCTGTTCTTGGAGCTATTGAAAGAACTTTAGTAAGATGCGGAATTGAAATTGAAATGGGTAAAGGTGTAGGTACTCTATTAGCAAAATTAAGGTAGAGAACAGAATTTGAGATATCGTCTTATGGTGATAAGCCGTAAGACGATATTATTTTAATCAATTTTACAATGAGTTGATAAATCATTGTAATTCTTTTATCCATAATAGATAATGAATTAACATATTAAAAATAATATATTAATAGGGGGGCATTAATATAAAGTTTGCTGAAATTTTCATGAGGGGAAGTGTCAAAAATGAATACTGCTAAGGAATTAAATTTAGAAAAACAGACTGCTGATTTTATAGAATGGCTAAGTAAATTTGGAGAAAGTTCAGATGACGGTGTTACCAGATTATTATATACAGATTGTTGGATAGAAACTCAAGAAGCACTAAGAAATCTAATTAAAGAAAAAGGTTTTGGAGCATATTATGACGAAGTTGGAAATCTTTTTGGTAGATTAGAAGGAACTGACTTTAAAAACGAAACAATATTAACAGGCTCTCATATAGATACAGTAGTAAATGGAGGAAAACTAGACGGGCAGTTAGGTATAATAGGTGGCCTCATTGCTATGGAATACCTAAAAAATACTTATGGACAACCTCTTAGAAATATAGAAGTAGTAGCTATGGCAGAAGAAGAGGGCAGCCGATTTCCATTTACATTTTGGGGTTCAAAAAATATAGTTGGGTCAGTTAATAGGGAAACAGTGGCGGAACTAAAAGATGAAAATGACATAGGTTTCATTGAGGCCATGCATAAGGCAGGATTTGATTTTAAAAATAGTAAGGTTAGGGATGATTTAAAGGCTTTTATTGAACTTCATATAGAACAGGGCGGAGTACTTGAAATAGAGAAAAAATCAATCGGAATAGTAGAGCATATAGTCGGACAAAAAAGATATATGATAGAAGTTGAAGGTGAAGCTAATCATGCTGGTACGACTCCTATGGGTTATAGAAAAGATGCATTACATGGAACAAGCAAAATGATTTCAGAAATAATGGATCTTGCCATAAAATATGGTGATCCTCTTGTGGCTACTGTAGGTAAGGTAGAAGTAGTACCAAATACTACAAATGTTGTGCCGGGGAAAGTAATATTTTCCCTAGATGTAAGACATACTCAAAAAGATGCAATAATTAAATTTACAAATCAAGTAACAGAGAAACTTGAAGAAATAGCTAAAAAGATGAACTTAAAAATTAGCATAAACAATTATATGGACGGGGAGCCAGTACCTATGGATTCCAATTTAGTTAATATTATTAAAGGAGAATGTGAGGCAAAGGGTTTAAACTATAAATTAATGCATAGTGGTGCAGGACATGATTCTCAAATATTTGCAGAGCATATACCAACGGCATTAATATTTGTACCAAGTCATAAAGGTATTAGTCATAACCCAGCTGAATTTACGAAGATAGAAGATTTAACTGAAGGAATTAAAGTGTTAATAGATACATTATATAATTTAGCCTATAAATAATTTAATAATTGACATTAAACCAACCTAAATAAAATAACTTTCTTTTGATTTTAAGATTAAAAGGAAGTTATTTTATTATTTAATAGTGGTTTTATTTTATATAAGTATATAGTTTGTATTAATAAGATAAATCAATAATGAAAATTTATCCATATAGGACAAACCATAAGATTGTTAAAAATATTATAATCTTAGTAAGTCATAAAATATATACTTAAAACAATCATTATTCAAGAAAGAGGGGGAAGATATGTTCGATTTAATCGTAAAAAATGGTCAAGTAGTTACATCCCAAAGAATTTATAAAGCTGATATCTGCATAAAAAATGGTAAAATATCAGCAATAGTGGCACCTGAGTCTGATTTAGAAGCTAACAAGGTTATAGATGCAGGTGGTAAATATATATTCCCAGGGGCTATAGACACTCATGCTCATCTTAATGATCCAGGATATACATGGAGAGAGGATTATGAGCATGGAACAGCAGCAGCTGCTGCTGGAGGTATTACTACTATTATAGATATGCCTTTACAGAATGAACCAGCATTAACAGATGGAAAGATTTTTGATGATAAATATAAAGCTGTATCACCAAATGCATATGTAGATTATTGCTTTTGGGGAGGCTTAGTAGATTATAATTTAAATTCATTGGTAGAATTAGATGGAAAAGGATGTGTTGCTTTTAAATCCTTTATTGGACCAGTATCTCCTGATTATGTTTCTTTAACTATGGGGCAGGTAAGAGAAGCCCTTGAAATATTAAAAACAGTTGATGCAAGAGCAGGATTCCATTGTGAAGATTTTTCCATTATTAAATGGGAAGAAGGAAGAGCCATGAGAAAAGAAAACCAAACATGGGAGGACTTCCTAAATTCTCGTCCTTTAATGGCAGAAATAATGGCTACAAAAAATGTTATTGATTTGGCAAAGGAAATAGGGACCAAAATTCATATCTGTCATGTAAGCCACCCTGAAGTTGCAAAAATTATTCAGAAAGCACAACAGGAAGGTGTAGATGTTACTGGAGAAACATGCAGTCATTATTTAACTTTTAATAGAGATGATGTTATAAAAAATGGTAGTTTGTTTAAATGTGCACCTCCTTTAAGAGAAAAAGATGCTGTTGAAGAAATGTGGAAATATGTAGATAATGGCACCTTAAGCTGTGTTAGTTCAGACCATTCTCCTTGTGCCCTTGAGGAAAAAGATGAAAAAGCTCATGGAATCTTTGGTGCATGGGGTGGAATCAGTGGTATTCAGAATGTAATGCAAGTTACATTTAGTGAAGGAGTTGTAAAGAGAGGATATTCTCCAACTATATTAGCACGTACATTAAGTGAAGGACCTGCTAAGGCCTTTAGATTATATGGAAGAAAAGGGGCTATTGAAGTAGGATTTGATGCAGATATCGTAATTCTAGACCCAGAAAGAGAATGGGAAATTACCCCAGAGTCCTTAAAATACGTTAATAAAATTTCAGCATTCGTAGGTCTAAAAGGAAAAGGGTTGCCAGTTTGCACTATTTTAAGAGGAGAGGTTGTTGCTGAAGAAAATAATGTAATTGGTAAAAAAGGTTATGGACAACTAATAAAGAAATAAAAACTAGGATGGAGGAGAAACAATGACTACTATTGAGCATGAAGTGACTAAATTAAATCAAGAATTTGTTGAGAAAACAAAGCCAGAGTTATTGCCTACTAAGGAAAGAATAATGGACAATTTATCATATTTAGCAGCTTTCCTAGGGGGATGTGTTTCAATTGGAACATTTTCAATGGGTGCTAGTTTAATTGGTGTTTTAAACTTAACTCAAGCAATTGTTGCTATGGCCATAGGATGTTCTGTTATAGCTATAGCCCTTGTTTTATCAGGTTCTGCTGGACATAAATATGGGATTCCTTTTACTGTTCAGGCTAGAAGTTCATTTGGTGTTGATGGTGTAAAGATTCCAGGTTTCCTTAGAGGAATACCTGCTATTGTATGGTTCGGTTTTCAATCTTGGGTAGGTGCTGGTGCTATAAATGTCAGTTTAAAAACTATAACTGGCTTTGATAATATGCCAGTAGTATTTGTTCTTTTTACTGTATTACAAGTTGTTTTAGCTATTAACGGTTTTCATGGAATTAAATGGTTGGAAAATATAGCTGTGTTCTTTATATTAGGAACTCTTGGTTATATGTTTTATACTGTATATACAAAATTTGGAGTAGAAGTTGCTGCCACTATAACTAATATTAAAGGAACATGGGGATTGCCATTTTGGGGAGGAACCACAGCATTTTTAGGAATATATTCTACTATGATTTTAAATGGTTCTGACTATTCAAGAGAGCTGAAAAGAGAAACTAAGCCATTTATGACAGGCTCTCTTTATTGGTTATCTATTCTTCCTGCAACATTATTTATGGGATTAATTGGACTTATGGTCTCAGGAGCAACAGGAAATAATGATCCAGTAGCTGTATTTTCAACTGCTATGGACAATCAATTCTTAACTATTATGACATTAGTATTCGTTGCTTTTGCACAAGTTACTACAAATGTGCTGAATAATATAGTTCCACCTGTTTATGTACTTATGGATACATTCCATTTATCTTATAAGAAATCTGCGGTTTTAGTTGGAATTTTATCTATTTGTACATTCCCATGGTTGTTAGTAAGACCAGAATCTGCTGGAGGGTTGTCATTGTTTGTTCAAATATACTCAGCATTTTTAGGACCTATATTTGCAGTACTTGTAGTAGACTATTTTATTCTTAGAAAGAAGAAATTAAACTTAAATGAGTATTATAATACTGAGGGAATTTTTAAAGGAATAAACTGGGCTGGAGTTATAGCTATAATTGGTGGTTCAATAGTGTCTTTATTCTTTGTTCAAATATCTTGGTATGCAAGTTTGTTACCAACAGGATTATTATATTACTTTTTAATGAAAAACATGAAAAAAGCTGCTCCTTTTAGAAAAGGAACAATATTTGAATAAAATTAATATTTATAAACAAAATCACATTAAAAAACTTCGTCTTAGTTATATCTAAAGACGAAGTTTTATTTTATTATCAATTATTGATATGAAAAATGCATTTTCTTTAGTAAAATTTGATAATTAATTTGTTTTAAATTTGTATGATAATATAAATAAGGAAAGATTATAACTTCTTAAAATATTTTAAAGAATGGTGATTATATATGAGTTTACCAGTTAGTTTAGGTTTTTGGATTATGGCTTTTATTCCTATAGGTATGCTTCTGTTTCTTATGATAAAAGTACAATTACCAGCCTTTAGGGCTGCACCTATTTCATTAGTCATAGCAATATTTGTAGCAATATTCTTTTATAAAAGTGGAGTGAATTTAATCGTAAATGAGCTTTTAAAAGCTTTATGGAATTCTTTATCTATTATTTTGGTAATAATAACAGCTCTACTAATCTATGAAGTAACTAACGAAGCTAAGGCATTTAGTTCTATAAAGGAAAGTTTGGAAGAAATAGCACCAAATGAATTAGTTAGAATTTTAGGGCTTGGTATGGTTTTTGTAAGTTTTCTTCAAGGAGTAACTGGTTTTGGTGTACCAGTAGCAGTTACTGCCCCACTACTTATTGAGATGGGAGTATTACCAGTTTGGGCTGTGGTAATACCTCTTATAGGACATTCATGGGCAGGTACCTATGGAACACTTGCTGTTGCCTGGTCTTCCTTAGTAACACAAACAGGTATAGAGGGAAATATTTTAAATAGCTCAGGATTTTATGCAGGAATGTTTTTATGGATAATAAATATTTTGTCAGGACTTAGTATTTGTTGGTTCTATGGAAAAGATAAAGGCGTTAAAAAAGGTTTAGTTGCAGTTTTAATATTCTCTCTTATACAAGGAGGAGGACAACTGCTTCTTACTCAAATTAACGGTATTATAGCTAATTTTCTTCCAGGATGTATTGCATTATTAGGATTTATATTTATTAATAAGATTCCTATGTATAAAGATCCTTGGGGCATGGATGATAGTGAAATAATGAATAGAAATAAAAGTCAAGTTCTTTCAAAATCATCTGTGGATATAAAACTATATGAAAGTTTTTTTCCATATATAGTAATGACCATTCTTACATTGGTATTACTTATAAATCCGAAGATTAAAGGTGTATTAACAAATTTTAGTATAGGACCAAATTTTCCTATGACCAGTACAGGATATGGTTTCATAAACTCTCAGATAATAAAATATGCACCCTTTGCTCCCTTGGTACATCCTTCAACTTTCTTGTTAATATCTGCTTTGGCAGGTTATATATTTTATTTAAAAAAGGGCTATATAGAAAGAGGGAAGTTAAACATCATATTTAAAGGAGTGGCTAAAAAGGCTATTCCTTCAAGTATAGCCATAATCAGTCTTACTATGATGTCGAAAGTAATGAGTGGAACTGGACAAATAGATGTATTGGCAATTGGAGCTTCAAATATATTAGGAAAGAACTATGGATTTATAGCACCTTTTATAGGTTTAGTTGGTTCTTTTATTACAAGTAGTAATATGAGTTCAAATATATTATTTTCAAATTTTCAATTTACAACAGCTGAGTTATTATCCTTAAATCAAGGGGTAATCCTTGGAGCACAAACAGGCGGGGCAGCAATAGGAACTGCAGTTGCTCCAAACAATATCGTACTTGGTGCAACCACTTCTAATATTTTAGGAGAAGAGGGAAAAATTTTAAAGATAATATTATCCTTTGTACTAGGCATTATAGTGTGTTTTGGAATAATAACATATTTTTTAGCTACTTATATCTCATTGTAGATAAGGAGGGATACAATGTTATTTACTGTAATTAAGAAAAATTCTTATCAAGATTCAATCAATTTAATGCTTTTAACTAAACTATTGTCTTCAATGGATCATGTTAATCGAATATCTATAATGATGGGAACACCAGCGAATAAAGATATTTTTGCTAATTCTAATTTTTATACAGAGAAATTAGATGAAGCAGGACCAAATGATATTTGTATAGTAATTGATAGTGAAGAAGAAAGTATTGTTCCAAAGGTAGTAGAAGAAGTAGATAAATTTTTAAAGGATCAGTCAGTAGAATCAAAAAGAGATAAAATTCCTGTAGCAATGAGCTGGGATAGCAGTATGTCAAAACTTCCAGATGCTAATTTAGCACTTATATCAATTTCAGGAGAATATGCAGCAGAAGAGGCAAATAAGGGATTAGATAAAGGACTAAATGTTTTTATATTTAGTGACAATGTATCTATAGAAGATGAAAAGAAGTTAAAAGAAAAGGCAAGATCTAAAAATTTATTGGTAATGGGACCAGATTGCGGTACTGGAATTATCCACGGGGTTCCCTTAGCCTTTGCAAATGTTATAGAGAAGGGAAATATAGGTATAATAGGAGCTTCTGGTACTGGAATTCAAGAGGTAAGCAGTATAATTTCTAGAAAAGGAGCAGGTGTATCTCATGCCATAGGCATAGGAGGCAGGGATTTATCCTCAGAAATTGGTGGTATTACAGCAATTAGTGCATTGGAGTTGCTGTCTAATGATATTGATACAGAAGTAATTGTATTTATATCAAAACCTCCGGCTGAAGAAGTAAGAGATAGGATAATCGATATATTTAAAACTATAGATAAGCCAATAGTAGCTATTTTTATAGGGGAGAAGCCTCTGAAAAATGAAGGTAATATTCATTATGTATGGACTTTAGAGGAAGCAGCTATAAAGGCAATAGAGTTATCTAAAAGGCTATTACAAAGATTAGTACCAAATATAGATATACTTGTAAAAAGCAATAAACAAAAAGGAATAAAAGGCTTATATAGTGGAGGTACATTGGCTGCGGAAGCTGCAATGATAATAGAAGATAAATTAAATATTCAACATCAAAAAAATCATGATAAAGGTATTATGCTAAAGCATAATGAACATTTAATTATTGACTTAGGAGATGATGAATATACAAGGGGCAAGCCACATCCTATGATGGATCCAACTATTAGATTAGAAATGATGAAGGATATTTGCAAGGAAGAAGATACGGCTGTTGTTCTTCTAGACTTTGTAATAGGATATGGAGGACATGAAGATATTGCAGGGGAATTTGTTCCAGTTATTAAAAAGATTAAAAAGGATTTAGAAGAAAATAAAATAGAAATTGTATTTATAGCTTCAGTAACAGGTACTATGGCTGATCCGCAAATATATCATGACCAAGTAAGTAAACTTGAAAATGCAGGAGTTATAGTAATGGAAAGTAATGCTCAAGGAGTAATTATGGCTGCTGAAATAATCAAATATATAAATAGAGCTAGTAATAAAACAATGCTTACAAAACAAAGTATTTCATTGCTTACAGAAGAGCTAAAAGTAATTAATATAGGATTAAAACATTTTGCTGAGCCTATGGCAAAGTATGGAGCAGAAGTAGTTCATTACAAGTGGAAGCCTATAGCAGGGGGAAACAAATATTTAGCATCCATACTTTCAAAGTTGAAATAATAAGGAGGTAATCATATGAGGTCAATTGAAGAAGCAAATAAATTAGTTATACAGAAAATGACAGAAGCTCAACCTTTCCTAGTAGATGTAGTACCAGCAAAATCAGTGATAAAAGAATTAAATGGTAAGACTTTATTACATTCTGGCCCGCCAAATACATGGGAAAATATGGTTGCACCTATTCAGGGTTCTTGTATAGGAGCAGTATTATTTGAAGGCTGGGCTAAAAATGAAAAAGAAGCTAGGGAAATGTTAGAGTCTGGTGAAATAAAATTTATACCTTGCCATCATGTTAGTGCAGTAGGCCCAATGGGTGGTATAACTTCTGGTAATATGCCTGTTTTAGTAGTGGTAAATAAGACAGGAGGAAATTTAGCATATTGTACAATGAATGAAGGCATAGGAAAAGTTCTAAGATTTGGAGCCTATAGTGAAGAGGTAATAGATAGATTACACTGGATGAAGGATGTATTAGGACCAAGTATTTCCAAAGCCTTGAAGAAAATTGATGGTGGAATAAATTTAAATGTTATTATTGCAAAGGCAATTACTATGGGTGATGAGTTTCATCAAAGAAATATTGCTGCATCTACGTTGTTTTTCAAGGATATAGCCCCTTATTTAATTCAATTGGATATAAACCATGGTGATTTAGAAGAAGTGATGAAATTTTTAGCAGATACAGACCAATTCTTTTTAAATATTGCAATGGCCACTTGTAAAGTTGTTATGGACTATGCTAGAACCATAGAAGAAGGCAGTATAGTTACGGCCTTGACTAGAAATGGATATGAATTTGGTATTAGAGTAAGCGGACTTGGAGATCAGTGGTTTACAGCTCCAGTGAATACTCCCCAGGGTCTATTGTTTAGTGGATATAGTGAAGATGAAATAAGTCCTGATATGGGAGATAGTGCTATTACTGAATCCTTTGGACTTGGTGCTATGGCAATGATAGCAGCACCAGGAGTTACAAGATTTGTGGGTGCAGGCGGATTTGATGATGCATTGGCTATAAGTGAAGAAATGGAAGAAATTTGTATAAGTTCAAATCCTAATTATTCTATACCTACTTGGAATTTTAAGGGTACCTGTTTGGGAATTGATATTAGAAAGGTAGTAGAAACTGGAATTACTCCTATAATCAATACAGGTATGGCTCATAAGGAAGCAGGAATTGGACAAATTGGAGCAGGAACAGTTAGAGCACCTTTAGCTTGTTTTGAGAAAGCACTTGTTGCATTGGCTGAAAGATACGGTGTTTTAGGAGATGAAGAATAAGATTAAGGTAACTGTTTATAGTAAAGAAGTTATTTCAATTTTAAAGGAAGAACCTTTAGCATACGTACATTCTATATTTAAGAAAAGCATGAACATTAAAATTAAAGATAGATTGATTCATTTAGGAAGAGAAGAAGAAGGGGTTTCTCCATTTAGTATTTGTATATCTAGGGATAATGTAGATAAATTAGTGGATAAGTTTAAAATTGGCGATGAATTATACACAAAGAATTTTAATTTTGAAGATGCTGATATTTTTGATCCAAAGCTTTCAGTTTATGGATGGGAAGAAAATTTAGCTAGAAATATAGATTTGTTAAATTCAATAGTTGCAATTAATCCAAATTGGAAATCTGGTATAGAAGTTGATATTAGTGATGAAAGTTTTCCTGACAAAATAATTGGTAAAGGTCTAGGTCTTACTCCAAGCGGTGATGATGTTTTAGTAGGACTATTAGCCATATTACAAGCTACTGGAAAAAATAAAGGATTAGTAGAAAAGATTAAAAATTCCATAAAAAATAATGGGAGAACTAAAACTACAGATATATCCTATGAATATTTAGATTATGCAGTGCAAGGTAAATTTAGCAAAGTAGTTAAAGAAACTTGTATAGATTTAATTATAGGAGACAAATATAAAATATTAAATTCAGCAATGAAGTTAATTCATATAGGACATACATCTGGGATGGATACGTTAAAAGGAATATTATTAGGAGCTGTTTTTAGAAATTAAAAGGAGGAAATTATATGTATAGAGAATTAGTAATACCACAAAGAACAATAATGACACCAGGGCCTGTAGAAGCAGAGCCAAGAGTTCTTAGAATTATGAGTGCACCAATATTAGGTCAATATGATCCTAACTTTTTACAAATAATGGATGAAACAATGGAGTTAATAAGATATATATTCCAAACTAAAAATCACCAAGCTTTTACTGTAGATGGAACTGCTAGGGCAGGAATAGAAGCTGTGCTTTCAGGTATAATAGAGCCAGGTGACAAAGTTTATGTTCCTATATTCGGTAGATTTGGACATCTTCTAACAGAGATATCTAAAAGAGCAGGAGGAGATGTGTATACTACTGAAATTGAATGGGGCAAGACTTATGAATTTGAGGATTTGAAAAAAGAAATCATGAAGGTTAATCCTAAGGTAGTAGCTATGGTTCATGGAGAAACTTCAACAGGACGTATGCAACCTTTAGAAGAACTAGGAAAATTCTGTCGTGAAAATGATATATTATTAGTAGTAGACGCAGTTGCCACATTAACAGGTGCAGAGTTTAAGACTGATGATTGGAATATAGATGCTGTAATTACTGGAACACAAAAATGTTTATCAGTGCCTACTGGTATGGCACCCTTAACATATAATGAGAGAGTTGAAAAAATATTAAAGGAAAGAAGAAAAGTAGAACAAGGTCTACAATTTGATTCACATAATGATAGAATGATAAGTACAAATTATCTTGACTTAAGTCAAATTCAAGAGTATTGGAGTCCATCTAGATTAAACCACCATACAGAAGCTACTACAATGTTATATGCATTGAGAGAAGGACTTAGAATAATTAGAGAAGAAGGACTTGAAGCTAGAATTGCTCGCCATTCATTAAACGAAAAGGCTCTAGTAGCAGGTATAGAGGCTATGGGATTAGAAGTATTTGGTGATAAGGTAAATAAAATGCCAACGGTAACATGTGTATCTGTACCAGAAGGAATCAAAGAATCTGAGATACGTATGGGAATGATAGAAGACTTTGGAGTAGAAATAGCAGCAGCCTTTGGTTCATTATCAGGCAAGATTTGGAGAGTAGGTTCCATGGGATACAGTAGCCGTAAGGAAAACGTCCTAAGAGTACTTTCTGCATTGGAAGCTACATTAATCAGAAAGGGAGCCAAAGTAAATAGAGGAGAAGCACTACAAGCAGCTTTAGATATATATGATGAACAAAAATAATATTAAAACTTTAATAACTTCAGTTTTTGGTGCCTGGCACCAAAAACTGAAGTTGTTTTATTTTTTGCAGTAATAAGATAAATTTAAAAAGTTCTTTTATCTATAAGGGATAAACAAAACATTGTTAAAAATAATATAATATTGGTAAATAAAGTGAAAAAGGAGGAAAGTAGATTAACAATTATGTGTCAAAGTGTGTGTTAATATTAATTAGGAGGTAAAATGATGAGTACAGTAGATAATATTGTTCTAGATGATATTGGACATGATGGACAGGATGAATCTTTATATCCTGTAAAGGAACGTATTTTGGATAATTGGTCTTATTTATTTGCGTGGTTAGGTGGTTGTGTATCAATAGGAACTTTTACTTTAGGCTCAAGTATGACTCATGAACTTAATATTATTCAAGCATTAGTAGCAATGTTTATAGGTGCAACTGTTGTAGCAGTTGGCTTAGTATTTAATGGTAAGTTTAGTCATAAATATGGTGTACCTTATACAATTCAGCTTAGATCTGCTTTTGGTATAAAAGGTTCTAAACTTCCAGGATTTATAAGAGGGGTTCCAGCAATAATATGGTTTGGTTTTCAATCATGGGTAGGTGCATCAGCTATTAATATGGTATCATATTCTTTATTTGGATATGAAAATCAAGTATTATTTTTTATACTTTTCCAAATAATACAAATAGCTTTAGCAACTACAGGATTTAAGGGAATAAAATGGCTAGAAAACATTGGCTCCATATTTATTTTATTGACTCTTACTTATATGTTTTTTAGTGTAATAAGAAAATATGGTGCAGTAATATCTTCAGAAATAGTAGATTTTGAAGGTTCATGGGGACTACCTTTCTGGGGTGGAGTTACAGCATTTACTGGAGTTAACTGTACAGTGCTCCTAAACGTAGGAGATTATGTAAGAAACTATAAACAAGGAACAAAACCTGCAATTACAGGATTAATATATTGGGCAGCCATATTGCCAATAACTATATTTATGGGTATGATTGGGCTTATAGTATCAACTGCTACTGGAATGGCAAATCCAATAGATGTATTCTCATCTGCAGTAGATAATCAATTTTTAGTAATTGTTACAATGATATTTATAGCAGCAGCACAGGTTACTACAAATGTTTTAAATAATATATTACCTCCATCTTATGTATTGATGGATACTTTTAAACTTCCATTTAAAAAATCAGCTATAATTGTTGGGCTACTTTCATTTGCTACATTCCCATGGAAGCTAATTAGTCCAGAATCAGCAGCAGGACTTAATCTATTTGTACAAGCTTATTCGGCATTTTTAGGGCCAATATTTGCAGTATTGATCGTTGATTATTTCTTTATTAAAAAAGAAAATGTTAATTTGAAAGATTTATATGATACTGAAGGACCTTTTAAAGGAGTGAACTGGGCGGCTATTATTGCTATTATAGTAGGTGCAGTTGCAGCTTTAGTAGAAGTAAGATTATCATGGTATGCAAGCCTTCCACCTACAGCATTAACTTATTATATTTTAATGAAGAAAATGCCATCATCAAAAACATATTGGTAAAATCCTAGAAATTTAATAGATAGGGGGAATATGTAATGAGTAAATTTGATTTAATAATTAGAAATGGAATGGTAGTTACAGACAAGTTAGTGGAAAAGTTAGATATAGCAGTAGTTGATGGTTCAATAGTTGAAATAGCACCTGAAATATCAGGAACTTCAAAGGAAGAAATAGATGCAAAGGGCAAGTATATATTGCCAGGTGGATATGATTGTCATGTTCATTTTAATGAACCAGGTCGTACAAATTGGGAATCATTGCTTACTGGTACCAGTTCTCTTGCAGCTGGAGGAATGACTTCATTTACAGATATGCCACTTAACTCTACGCCAGTGACTACAAATGGAAAAAATTTTGATTTAAAGCTTGAAGCTGCTAAGAAAAATTCATTAGTTGATTATAGTTTCTGGGGAGGATTAACACCTGATAACTTAGAAAAATTAGAAGAATTGGCAGAAAGAGGAGTAGTTGGCTTTAAAGCTTTTACATGTTTTAGTGGTTTAGAAGAATTTGAAGGTGCAGATGACTGGACTTTATATAGGGGGATGGAAATAGCTGCCAAGCTAGGTTTGCCAGTATCAGTTCATGCTGAAAATAGGGATATAACAAATAAATTAACTGAGAAATTTATTAAAGAAGGTAAGACTTCACCTAGGGATTTCTTAAACTCTAGACCAGAAATTTCAGAAGTTGAAGCTGTTCAAAGGATTATATTATTTGCTGAAGAAACTAAATGTAAACTTCATATTGCTCACATTAGTACTGCAAAGGCTGTCAAGTTAGTTGTTGAGGCTAGAAGAAAAGGTATAGATGTAAGTTGTGAAACAGTTTCCCAATATCTAACATTTACAGAAGATGATTTAGAGGGACTGGGACCAATAGGAAAATGTTGTCCGCCTCTTAGGGCAAAGGATACAAAAGAGAAACTATGGGAACATGTTGCTGCAGGAGATGTAGATGCAGTTTGTTCAGACCATTCACCAGCACCTTTTGAATTGAAAAAAGACAGTAACTTCTTTAAGGTCTGGGGTGGAATATCAGGATGTCAATCTACAATGAATGTAATGCTTACGGAAGGATATCATAATAGAGGATTATCCCTTGTGGATATTTCTAGGTTATTGTCACTAAATCCTGCAAAAAGATTTGGAATAAAAAACAAAGGAGCAATAAAAGAAGGATACGATGCTGATATGGTTTTAGTAGACTTAAATGAGAGCTTTACTTTAAAAGCAGATGATTTATTTTATATGCATAAAGTCAGTCCGCTTGTAGGGTTAGAATTTAAAGGAAAGATTGTAAGGACTATTCTTAGGGGAAAAACTATATTCCAAGATGGAAAGATAATATCTGAACCTATAGGAAAATTCTTAAGACCTTAATATATCGTAATGCCCCAAATAACTTCTTTTTTTGGTGCCAGGCACCAAAAGAGGAAGTTATTTTATTTTTATTGTAGTATAATGTAAATAAATATAAGAGGAGGGGATATAGTGGATTTGATACTAATAAACGGAAAAATTCATACTATGGATGAAGAAAGAAATATAGTTGAAGCTATTGGTATTAAAGGGGATATTATTGAAAAAAGAGGTAGTAATGAAGAAATAATGACTCTAAAAAATAATAATACAAAAATTATTGATTTAGAAGGAAAAGTAGTATTGCCAGGATTTAATGATAGCCATATGCATTTATTAAGTTACGGATATTCTTTAAATAGGATAGAACTTGGAGGGGCAAATTCTATAGATCAGATAAATAGTGTAATAAAGAATGTTATAGAAGAAAAAGCTATAGAAAAAGGGGAATGGGTTAATGGCAGGGGCTGGAATCAAGACTATTTCATAGGAGAAAAGAGATTCCCTACAAGATATGATTTGGACAATATATCTTTAGAGCATCCTATTTTAATAGGAAGAGCATGCGGACATATTGTTGTAGTAAATAGCAAGGCATTAGAGTTGTTAAATATAACAAAAGACACACCGCAAGTAGATGGGGGACATTTTGACTTAGATGAAAATGGAGAGCCTTTGGGGATATTTAGGGAAAATGCTCTTGGATTAGTATATTCTAAACTGCCTAGCCCTACAGTAGAGGATATAAAGAATATGATGGTAAGGGCTATTGAAGATTTGAATAAATATGGAGTTACTTCAGTTGGAACAGATGATTTTGATGCATTTCCAGATGTAGATTATGAAAAAATAATATTGGCATATCAGGAATTAAAAGAAGAAAATAAATTGAAGGTAAGAGTATATGAGCAATTTTTAATTCAAGATAAACATAAATTGCAAAGTTTCATAGATAAAGGATATAGTACGTCTTGGGGAGATAAGTTTTTTAAACTAGGACCTTTGAAATTACTGGTGGATGGTTCTTTAGGAGCTAGAACAGCGGCACTGACCGAGGCTTACTCTGATGATTGTAATAATAAGGGTATAACTAAATTGTCTCAAGATGAATTAGATATTATAGTAGATTTAGCAAACCAATATAATATTCAACTGGCGATTCACGGTATAGGAGATAGGGCGATGTATATGGCTTTGGAAAGCATAGAAAAGGCTTTAGACAAGAATCCTAAGGATAATCATAGACATGGTATAGTACATTGTCAAATAACCGATGAAGAACTTTTAAATAAACTTGCAGAACTACAAATAATTGCTTATATTCAACCTATATTTTTAGATTATGATTGGAAAATTGTAAGGAGTAGAGTGGGAGAAGATAGAGAAAGCACCTCATATAATTGGAAGACTATGCTAGATAAAAATATAACTATAGCCTGTGGCTCTGACTCTCCTGTAGAAACATTTAATGTGATGAAAGGAATATATGAGGCTGTTACAAGAAAAGATTTAGAGGGAAATCCACAGGGAGGATGGTTACCAGAACAGAAATTAACAGTAGATGAAGCAGTATATGGTTATACTATGGGAGGAGCTTATGCTTCATTTGAAGAAAATATAAAAGGCTCCTTAGAAGAAGGAAAGTTTGCGGATATAGTTGTATTATCTAAAGATATATTTAATATAGAAGAGGATAATATAAAAGATGTAGAGGTTGTAGCTACTATATTTGGTGGAGAATTAGTATAAGAACACAGGGACAAGTCTTCCGCTCTAAAACTGGAACGGAAGACTTGTCCTTATGTTTAAATATTTCAAAAAGTTGCATAATTGACTTTATTCTAACTAAGTGTTATAATGTTACAATGAAAAAGCGACATAATAATTCCTGCATAATTAAGTATTTGAGGCATTTAATTCATGTCTTTAATAAAATAAAAGGGAGGAATTTGAATGAAGAGAAAGGTATTTTTATTGATTTTGTCAGTGAGTTTAATCCTGGGCTCTCTAGCTGGATGCGGAACCAAGGAAACATCGGGTTCAGATAGCAGTAGTGATGTTATTAAAATAGGTGTATTTGAGCCTATGACAGGGTCTAGTGCAGCTGGTGGAGAGATGACAGTAGAAGGTATTAAGCTAGCTAATGAAAAAGTAGGAGAAGTATTAGGTAAAAAAGTAGAATTAGTAATAGTAGATAATAAGTCAGATAAGGTTGAGGCGGCAAATGCAGCATCTCGTCTTATTGATAAGGATAAGGTAGTTGCAATTATAGGTAGTTATAGCAGTTCATTATCTATGGCTGCAGGAGATATTGTTAAGGCTGCCAAAGTTCCAGCAGTGGGTTGTTCACCAACTAATCCACTTGTTACTTTAAATAATGATTATTATTTTAGAGTATGTTTTATTGATCCATTCCAAGGTACAGTTATGGCTAATTATGCATTTAACGATTTAGGTGCAAGTAAAGCTGCTATAATTCAAGACGTACAACAAGATTACTCCGTAGGACTTTCCACATATTTTGAGCAAGCGTTTGTAGAGTTAACTGGTTCTCAAGATTCTATAGTTGGAAAAGCTTCTTATAATACAGGAGATCAAGATTTCTCAGCTCAATTAACTAATATAAAATCTTTAAATCCAGATGTAATATTTGCACCAGGAAATTATGGTGAATCAGCTTTATTAATTAAACAAGCAAGAGATTTAGGTATTACAGTTCCAATTCTTGGGGGAGACACTTGGGAAGCTCCAGAGTTTATAGATATAGGTGGTGCTGCAGTAGAAGGTGCAGTATATAGTACACACTTTACTTCGGAATCTCCTGTAACAGAAGTATCTAAGACTTTCTTAGAAGACTATAAAGCTAAATTTAATAAAGATGCTAACGCTTTTGCAGCTTTAGGTTATGATGCTTATATGGTAATTATAGATGCTATTGAAAAGGCTGGTTCAGCTGATTCGGTGGCTATAAAAGAAAAGCTTGCAGAAACTAAGGATTTTATAGGTTCAACAGGAGCTATTACTTTGGATGAGAATGGAGATGCTGTTAAATCTGCAGTCATAAATCAAGTAAAAGATGGTAAGTTCGTTTATCTAACAACAGTAGAGCCAATAAAATAAGTTAAATTAATGGAGGAATTGTGATGAGCATACAAGAGTTTGCACAACATATGGCTAATGGTATTTCATTAGGAAGTCTTTATGCTCTAATTGCCATTGGATATACTATGGTTTATGGGATATTAAGATTAATAAACTTTGCCCATGGAGATATTTTTATGCTAGGTGTTTATTTAACATTCTATGGTATAACATATACTTCAATACCTTGGTATATAGTATTTATACTTGTTGCAATCATTACTGGAATTTTGGGATTGCTTTTAGAAAGACTTGCTTATAAACCTCTAAGGGGTTCACCGAGAATTACAATTCTTATATCAGCCATAGGTGCATCATTTTTATTACAAAACCTAGGTGTATTGATATTTGGTGGAAGGCCTAAGGCCTTCCCAACCCCTGATATTTTTAATAAAATAGCAAATGTGGGGGGAGTTTCAATCTCTCTTGTAAACTTTGTAATCCCAGTAGTTACAGTAATTCTTTTGATTGGTTTAAATTTTTTCATTCAAAAAACAAGAACTGGTATGGCAATGAGAGCACTATCTAAGGATTATGAAGCAGCTAGTTTAATGGGAATAAATATTAACGGGATAATATCTACAACCTTCTTTATAGGTTCTTTTTTAGCAGCAGTAGGTGGTATTATGTGGGGAATAAAATATCCTCAGCTTATGCCTCATATGGGAGTATTACCTGGCCTTAAATGCTTTATAGCAGCAGTAATTGGAGGCATAGGAGATATTACTGGTGCAGTGCTAGGTGGATTTATTCTAGGACTAGGAGAAATACTTCTTGTAGCATTTTTACCTCAGTTAACAGGATATAGGGATGCATTTGCCTTTGTACTACTGATTGTTATACTCCTTGTTAAACCAACAGGTTTAATGGGAGAAAAAATAGCGGAGAAGGTGTAGCCTATGAAGAAGAATAAATTACTTTTTAATATATTATTGATAGGAATAGTTTTAATAGGATTGATTTTTTTAAATATTTTCTTAGATAATTACAAGGTTACAATTATAAATCTTTGTGGAATTTATATAATTCTTGCTCTAAGCATGAATTTAATCAATGGATTTACAGGACTATTTTCTTTAGGACATGCTGGATTTATGGCAATAGGAGCCTATACTGTAGCGATTCTTACTATGCCTACAGCAGCCAAAGAAATGAATTTCTACATGAAGCCAATGGCACCATTTCTTTTAAATCTTAATATGCCATTTATTCTTGCCTTGATTATGGGAGGACTTATGGCAGCCTTATTTGGATTTCTAATTGGTGCTCCAGTTTTAAAATTAACTGATGATTACTTGGCTATTGCTACATTAGGTTTTTCTGAGATTATTAGAGTTGTAATTATTAATATGCAAAGTATAACTAATGGTTCTTTAGGGCTTAAGGGAATACCAAAGATTACAAATGATTTCTTAGCAGAAATATTTAAAGTGCAGCCAAAGGTTAATCTTCTATGGTCTTGGGGTATAGCCATCCTTACCATTGTATTTATGAAATTGCTGATGAAGGGTAGTTATGGTAAGGCATTTAAGGCAATTCGTGAAGATGAGATTGCAGCTAGATCCATGGGAATCAATTTATTTAAACATAAGGTAATGAGTTTTACTATTGGTTCTTTTTTAGCTGGAGTTGGGGGAGGTCTTTTAGCAGCATCTTTAGGAACAATAGACCCGACTTTATTTAAATTTGCCCTCACTTTTAATATTCTACTAATGGTAGTATTAGGTGGCATGGGAAATATTAATGGTACAGCCATAGCGGCAATAATAATAACTATAGCAATGGAAGCCCTTAGATTCTTAGACGAACCTATGAATTTGGGATTTATGACAACCCCTGCACTACCAGGGCTTAGAATGGTAGTATTTTCACTTATTTTAATGTTAGTAGTTATATTTAAAAAGGATGGGTTCATAAAGAATGCCCTAGGGAAAGTGAGGGGTAAATATGCTAAAAATTGATAATGTAACTATGAGATTTGGCGGGGTTGTTGCAGTAAATAAATTTACAGCAGATATTAAAGACGGAGAAATAGTAGGACTAATAGGACCTAATGGTGCAGGAAAGACTACTGTATTTAATGTGGTTACAGGTGTATATAGACCAACAGAGGGACAAGTTATTTTTAATCCAGAAGGAAATGAGAAGGTAATATCAAACCTTAGACCAGATCAAATAGCACATTTAGGAATATGTCGTACCTTCCAAAATATTAGATTATTCAAAGAATTATCGGTTCTTGATAATGTATTTATAGGTGGGCATTTAAGGCTTAAATCCGATATATTTTCCTCCGTATTAAGATTGCCCAATTATAGTAAGGAAGAAAAAGAGATAATGGAAAAAGCCAAGTATTTGTTGCAGAAAGTTGAGCTATATGATGAAAAGGATGAAAAGGCATTTTCTCTACCCTATGGTAAGCAGAGAAGATTAGAGATAGCTAGAGCTTTAGCAACAGATCCTAAACTATTACTCCTAGATGAACCAGCAGCGGGAATGAATCCTCAAGAAACTCAAGAGCTAATGGAGTTTATAGGGGATATAAAGAAAGAATTCGATTTAACTATATTTTTAATAGAGCATCATATGGAAGTTGTTATGGGTATTTGCGAAAAGATATTTGTATTAGACCATGGAACTTTAATTGCAGAAGGCAATCCAGGAGAAATCCAAAGTAATACTAAAGTTATTGAAGCGTATTTGGGGGTGGAATGATGCTTACTATAAAAAATCTTCATGTTAGTTATGGAGGAATTAAGGCCTTAAGAGGTATAAATATTAATATTGAAGAAAATAAAATAGTTACTTTAATAGGTGCAAATGGAGCAGGAAAATCTTCCACCCTAAGGGCTATAATGAATTTAGTAAAAAAGGAAGATGGGAAAGTTGAATATGATGGAGATGATTTAACTAATCTTAAGACTATGGAAATAGTAAAAAAGGGTATAGCTCTATCTCCTGAGGGAAGAAGGGTATTTGCAAATCTTACGGTAGAGGAAAATCTAATTCTTGGAGCCTATACAAGATGTGATATGCCAGAGATAAAGAAGGATATAGATAAGGTATATGAGCTATTTCCTAGATTAAAGGAAAGGTCTTGGCAAAAATCAGGAACACTTTCTGGTGGAGAACAGCAGATGCTTGCAGTAGGAAGAGCTTTAATGATAAGACCTAAGGTACTTATGTTAGATGAGCCTTCATTGGGATTAGCACCATTATTAGTAAAAGATATATTTGATATTATAAAGGAAATTCACAGTCAAGGGAATACAATATTATTAGTTGAGCAGAATGCAAAGAAGGCGTTAGAAATAGCTGACTATGCCTATGTTCTTGAAACAGGTTCTTTAGTGCTTGAAGGCCCAGGACAAGAATTGTTAAATGATGAAAAAGTACAAGCAGCATATTTAGGAGAAGCGAAGTAAAAGCTAATTAATAGTGAATATTGAGAATAACTTCATTTTTTGGTGCCTGGCACCAAAAAGTGAAGTTATTGTTTTGTAATCATAATGTAACTACTTTTTTACTTTATTAGGATATAATATTAATTAATGGTGAAGAGTGAATAGTTTTGGGTCAAGCTATTAGGTCTTTAATTTTTATAACTATTAGTTATTCACTAAATTTAAAAGGGGATGATTACATGAAAAAGTTGGTATCTATGGTTGTAATATTACTGATTCTTTCTACAAATGTATTCGCTTTTGCTAGTATTGATGATAAATTAATTAATCATTGGTCTAAGGATCTTATTGAAAAGGACTTTGTGGCTTATTATTTCCCCTATTTAGCCAAGGACAAATTTAATAAACTTAATCCTGAGGATAATATTTCTAAGAAAGATTTTACATTGTCTTTAGCATCTTTATTTAAGGATTATGGATTAGATGAAATTACAAATAATATTGGTATATATGAACCTTTAACTAGGAAAGAATTAGTAGATATAATTGGTAACAAATTAATATCTATAGATACAATAAAATATGAAAATCAAGAACTTCCTTTCCAAGATATTAATACTATGAATAAAGATAGCATAGAATTACTAAGAGTATTATTTAATTTGAAGATTATCAATGGTGTTTCAAGTATAAATTTTGCACCAGATAGAAAGGTTACTCAGGCTGAAGCCATAATAATCTTGCAAAGATTGAAAGGAGTATTAGAAGAGATGAGGGGAATAAAGGAAATATCATTTAATATTGCAGGAATAGCTCAGTCTTATAATGGAGAGGAAGCTATAGTAGTAAAGGAAGGAACGGACAATGTATTAGTCACTATTACTAAAGAATTTCCAACGCCAGGATATTCCTTAGATGTTGATAAAATATTAAGGCATAAAGATGGATATAAAGTATATCTAAACATTATACCACCAAAGGCAGACAGTATGCAGCTGCAGGTTATTACTTATAAAACCATGACTATAGAAATTGATAAGAATAAATTAATAGGTACTCCTTATGTATTTACTATAGAAGGATTAAAAAGCAATCTATCAATTAAATAGATTGCTTTTTTATATTATAGGCTATTAATATAAAAGAGATAACAGATGACACTAATAAACATTTTTGATACAATTATTATAAATATAAGATAGGGTGAAAAGGTGAATATAATGAGTAAAAAACGAGAACTTGCACAATCAGCAGCAATGATATCCATATTTACATTAATATCTAAGGCTTTAGGGTTTATTCGAGAGGTTATGATAGCCAATAGATTTGGTTCAGGTATGGAAACAGATACCTATTTTGTAGCTATAACAGCTACTGTAATTATAATGGGAACGTTAGGTGCTGCCCTAAATACTACATTGATACCAATATTTTCTGAAATAGGAGAGAAATATGGTAGAAAGGGGAAATTAAAATATTTGAATAATATTTTTAATATAGTACTGATAATTACCATATTTATAGTTGTACTAGGCTATATATTTTCACCTGCAATTATTAAGATATTAGCAAAAGGCTTTCAAGGTGAGCAATTTGACTTGGCAGTAAAGCTAAATAGGGTAGGGCTTCCAATAGCAATATTTTTAGGATTTACATATATATTTTCAGGATTACTTCATAGCAGTCAAATATTTGGACCGCCAGCTATATCAGGTTTACCATATAATTTTGTATTTTTAATTTATTTATTTTTCTTTGCAAAGGATTCTAGTGTGGTTACCTTAATGATAATATCCGTAATAGCTGCATTTGCTCAATTTCTAATATTGGTACCTGCAGTTAGACATATGGGCTATAGATATAAACTTGAGATAAACTTAAAAGATAGATACTTAAATAAGGCAATGGTTTTAATACTTCCAGTACTTATTGGCTCCGCAGTACAGCAGATAAATGTAATTATAGATAAGACTTTGGCATCGGGATTAATAGAAGGTAGTATATCAGCTCTTAGTTATGCTTCTAAGGTCAATGATATGGTCATAGCAGTGTTTATAATGGCTATAACTACAGTAATATTTCCAATGCTATCCCAGGCATTTTCACAAAATGACAATGAAAAGGTAAAGGAAATTTTGGGACGTGGGATTAATATTATACTTATTATAACTGTACCAGCTACAATAGGACTTTTGATATTAGCAGAACCTATGGTGTACTTATTTTTTCAAAGAAATGCTTTTGATGAGTTAGCGACCTATATGACTAGTCAGGCACTTATATATTATTCTATAGGATTAGTAGGCTCATCCTTGCGTTTAATGCTTAATAGAGTATATTATTCACTACAAGACACTAAAACACCTATGATAAATGGCATGGTAGCAGTGATTATAAACTTAGTATTAAATTTACTACTAATAAAACCTATGGCGCATATGGGTTTAGCATTAGCTACAAGTATATCAGCAACTGTAACTACTATTATGCTGTTTTTAAGTCTTAGGAGAAAAATCGGTTCAATAGGTCTAATTAAATATTTAATTTGTTTTATAAAAACCTTTGCAGCTTCATTATGTATGGGAGTTGTAGTTTTTTTAATATACTATAAACTAGGAGCTATAATAGCAACTACAAAAGTCATGAAAATGTTGTTATTATTAGTATCAGTAGTAGTTGGGGCAGTAGTATATTTTATTTTATGTATTGTATTTAAAGTAAAGGAACTAGGTGTTATATTCAAGAGATAAAGAGAAACGATGCAAAGCATCGTTTCTTTTATCTCTTTTAATTTTCAGTTCTTATAACTCTCTTCCCCTATGACAAGCTACAAAATGATTTGGTTTTATTTCTTCAAACATAGGGGTTGCCTCTCTACATTTATCTATGGCATAGGAGCATCTATCCACAAATCTACAGCCTTCTTTAGGATTGATTGGACTTGGCACATCGCCTTCCAGCATTATCCTATGTCTAGATCTTTGAATTTCGGGATTTGGTATTGGTATTGCTGATAATAAAGCCTTTGTATATGGATGGATTGGATTTTCATATAATTCCTCCGATGGAGCCAATTCCATCATATGACCTAGATACATTACACCAACCCTATCAGATATATATCTTACCATGGATAAATCATGGGCTATAAACATATAGGTTAGACCTAGTTTTTCCTGCAATTCCTTTAATAGGTTTACTACTTGGGCTTGGATTGATACATCTAGAGCTGAAATAGGTTCGTCACAAACTATAAATTTTGGATTCAATGCCAATGCTCTTGCAATTCCAATTCTTTGTCTTTGACCACCAGAAAATTCGTGGGGGAAACGCATTGAATGTTCTTCGTTTAATCCTACTAATTTCAATAATTCTACGACTCTTTCTTTACGTTCTTCTTTATTTTTATAAGCGTGATGAATATCTAGTGGCTCTGCAACTATTTCCTCTACAGTCATCCTAGGGTTTAGAGAAGCGTAGGGGTCTTGAAATATCATTTGAAAATTCTTTCTAACTTCCTGCATTTCACGGTGGGAAAGACTATAGACGTTCTTTCCATTAAATATTAATTCTCCGTCTGTAGGTTCATATAGTCTTATAATGGTTCTACCTGCAGTAGATTTTCCACATCCAGATTCTCCAACTAATCCGAAGGTTTCTCCAGGATATATATCAAAGCTAATGCCATCTACGGCCTTTAGCATTCCTTCCCCTACGTCAAAATGTTTCTTAATATTTCTTGCAGATATTAAAGGTTCTACCATTAGCTTTCTCTCCCTTCAGAAACTTTTGCCATTGGATGATTTAGCCAACAACGACTTTTATGGGTTCCGCTGTGATTATCAAATTCAGGCATATATTCCTTGCAAACTTTCATTGCATGATCACATCTATCGTAGAAGGAACATCCTTTAGGCGGAATATATAAATCAGGTGGTGTCCCTTCAATTGAGTGAAGAGGCTCATTCCTAGACATGTCTAAACGAGGAACAGAAGCTAAAAGTTTCTTAGTATAAGGATGCTTTGGAGCTTTAAATATTTCATCCGTAAATCCTTCCTCTAAAATTTGTCCTGCATACATAACTATTACTTTATCACTCATATCTGCTACAATTCCCAAATCATGGGTGATTAGTATAATTGACATGGATAATTTTTGCTGTATTTCCTTCATAAGTTCTAGAATCTGAGCTTGTACTGTAACGTCAAGGGCAGTAGTAGGCTCATCAGCAATCAATAATTTTGGAGTAGATACCATTGCAAGGGCTATCATTACTCTTTGTCTCATACCACCAGAAAACTCGTGTGGATATTGGTTAATTCTTTTTTCAGGTTGAGGTACTGCTACTAGATTTAGCATTTCTATGGCTTTTTTCTTTGCATCATCTTTAGATAATCTTTGATGCTTAACAAGACCTTCAACAATTTGCTTTCCAATTTTCATAGTTGGGTTCAAAGAGGTCATAGGATCTTGGAATACCATGGAAATCTCATTGCCACGAATAGCTTGCATTTCTTTATCTGATTTTTTTAATAAATCAGTGCCATCAAATATTATTTCTCCATTTTTAAAGAAAGCAGGCGGCATAGGTAGTAATTGCATTATGGAGTTGGCAGTAACACTTTTTCCACATCCAGATTCTCCAACAATGGCTACAGTCTGTGATTTTCCTACATCAAAACTAATATTACGAACGGCCTCTACCTCTCCAAAGAATGTCTTAAAAGATACAGATAAGTTTTTGACTTCTAATAGTTTTTCCATTTTTCCACCTCTCTATTTACGTAGTCTTGGGTCTAATGCGTCACGAAGGCCATCACCTAATACATTAAAAGCAAACATTATTAAGGAAATAAATATTGCTGGTATAATTATTTGATAAGAATTTCCTACAGCCATACCTGCCAAACCATCGTTAGCTAAGGAACCAAGACTTGATTTTGGGGCTTGAAATCCAAGACCTAAGAAACCAAGAGTAGCTTCAGCAAATATTGCCCTAGGAATAGTAAGGGTTATATTTACTAAAATTGGTCCCAATGTATTTGGAATTATATGTTTTCTTAAAATCCATCCCTTTGGAGCTCCAAGGGATTCGGCAGCTAAGGAATATTCAGATTCTTTTAATTGAAGTACCTGACCCCTAACTAATATTGCCATAGGAACCCAGTCTGTAAGAGTCATGGCTAATATTAGCACAAATAAAGATGTACCAGAGCCTTCCTTTGAGAATGCTACTGACAGAAGAATTACTATAAGCAAATAAGGAATACTATAGATAACCTCTGCAATACGCATCATAATGGAATCCACACGTCTTGTAGATATTCCAGCGATTCCTCCATATATTACACCTATAATGAAATCAATAGCAGCAGCAAGTATTCCAATTATTAGAGAGTATCTAGCGCCATACCAGACCCTTGTAAATTGATCACGTCCCAGCTCATCAGTACCAAACCAATGAGTGCTGTTAGGATGCAAATTAATTTTAGCATAATCCTGTTGAAAATAGCTAAAGCCGTTAATAAATGGTCCTGCAATAGACATGATAATCATAAGCACTATTATTACAAGACCTGTCATTGCTAATTTGTTTTGTTTTAGTCTACGCCAAACATCTGGCCAGTATTTTATACTTGGACGTCTAATCTTTTCTGCATTTCTATCTTCCGAAGATGCAGGTTCAAACATTTCTTGAGTAAATTCATTAGTAAATTTAGTTTGACTTTCCATTAACGTCCCTCCTTAGTAAGTTTAATACGTGGGTCAATAAACATATATGCAATATCTACTAATAGCAGTAAAGCTATTAGTATAATGGCATAAAAAATCGTAGTTCCCATTATAAGGGTATAATCTCTGTTATTAATAGATTGAACAAAGAATTTTCCAAGTCCGGGAATACCAAATATCTTCTCAATAACAAAACTACCAACTAGAAGATTGGAAATTAAAGTTCCAAGAACAGATATTATAGGAAGTATAGCATTTCTTACGGCGTGTTTTATAATAACAGCAGCTTTGGAAATTCCTTTGGATTTAGCAGTTTTAATATAGTCTTGTCCTAAAACTTCTAACATACTAGAACGCATAAGCCTTGCCATATAAGCCAAAGGCATTAAAGATAGTGCCAATGCGGGAAGCAATGTATGTTTAAATTCTCCCCATCCTCCTATAGGAAGCCAAGATACGTTTTTTGCAACGAATTGGATTAGAACTGTACCCATTATAAAACTTGGAACAGAAATACCTATAATTGCAATTATCATGGAAATATAATCTGGAACCTTATTTTGGTATAAGGCTGCCAAAGCTCCTAAAGCAGGACCAAAAATTATGGCAATGATTAGGGCTTCTGCTCCTAAATATGCTGATATTGGAAATCCACGTCTTATCATATCGTTTACTGTTTCCGTTCTGGATTTCATAGAATCTCCAAAATCTCCTTTTAAAAGATTTTTTAAATATATTACATATTGCTGAGACTTTGGTTTATCTAAGCCATATTTCTTTAAAAGGTTTTCATAAACCACTTCTGGCATTTTTCCTTCTTTTCTAAAGGGATTGCCAGGTATGGAGTGCATTAGAAAAAAAGTAATAGTTATAATAGCCCAAAGGGTAATAACTGACATAATTAGTCGTTTAAAAAGGTATTTTTTCATATTCCCCCTCCTTTGATGTTTTAAATTAAGTATGATAATTTACCTATATATAGAGTAGGGGCGAGCTCTGCTCGCCCATATATCTATTTGTTTATATCTGCATAAGTCAATCTTGGATAGTTAACTAATGGTTTATATACTCCTGTTAAATATGGTTTTTGAGCATATGGTTGAGTATAGAAATAAAGAGGAACTACAGGCATATCTGCCATAACAATTTTCTCAGCATTTCTCATAGCATCAAAACGTTCTTTAGCATCAGGACTGGTCTTAGCTATGTTAATTAATTTATCGTATTCAGGATTATTGTATTTTGCATCATTGAAACTTGATTCACTATGCCATAGTTCTAGGAAAGTAATAGGATCCATATAATCTCCTATCCAACCAGCACGAGAGATATGATAATCTCCAGCTTTTTCCCTATCAAGTTTAACTTGGAAGTCTACGTTTTCAAGTTGTACTTCAATTCCTAGATTAACTCTCCACATTTCTTGTACTGCTTGAGCGATTTTCTTATGTCCTTCTGAAGTATTATATAGAAGAACTATATTTTTGAAGTCTTCAGGTTTCATACCTTCTTCAGCTAAACCTTCGGCAAATAATTTTTTACCTTCTTCTAAGTTAAATTCTGCTAATTTACCAACGTTATCACGATATTCTTTTCCATTTTCATCATGCATACCAAATGGAACAACACCTTCAGCTGCAATTTGACCACCTTGGGCTATTTTATCAACTATGGTTTGACGGTCTAATGACATGGACAATCCTTTTCTAACCTTAACATTGTTAAATGGTTTAACTTTAGAGTTTAGATTATAGTAGTAAGTACCTACCTCTGCACCGATTATTAATTCAGGATTATTATTAGCTTTCATCTGTGCTACTACAGCTTGTGGCAATGGAGAAAGGAAATCATAATCTCCGCCTTCATACTTTTGCCATGCAGTGTTTTCATCATCAATAATATCAAAATCAACGCCATCTAATTTAACGCTATCTTTGTCATAATAATTTTCATTTTTTCTAATCTTTATACTAGCATTATGTTGCCATTCAGTTAATGTAAAAGGACCATTGGATACGTGAGTTTTAGCATCTTTTGCCCAATTTGGATCTGCTTCTGCAACTTTTTGATTAACAGGATATAATGTGTAGAATGCAGTTAATTCTAGGAAATATGCAGTAGGTGCTTCTAGAGTAACTTCAAGAGTTTTTTCATCTAATGCCTTAACTAATACATCATCCTTACTTCCTTTACCAGTATTATAAGCTTCTCCACCTTTTATATAATAGAGTTGGTGAGCATAGTCTGAAGCTAGTTCTGGATCTAATGCTCTTTTCCAAGCAAATTCAAAATCTGAAGCTAGAACTGGATCGCCATTTGACCATTTAACATCATCACGTAGTGTAAAGGTATAGATCAAATTATCATCGGATATCTTGTAATCCTTTGCCATGCCAGGAACAACATTTAAGTCAGCGTCAATCTTCATAAGTCCCTCGAAAGTATGGTCTAGAACCCAAGATTCATGAGTTCCTTGTGCTAATGCAGGGTCTAAAGAGCCTGGCTCACTGGAATTATTAGTTTTTAAAATCTTTGGACCAGTAGGTGTAGAATCAGGTGTTGTATCTGTTGCTGCTGGTGTATCATTTGCTGAATTATCTCCACCTTTTGGAACGCAGCCAGTAAAGATAACGGCTGTGACAAGTAACAAGCTTACTAAAATTAAAAGTTTCTTGTTCATATATAAATCCTCCTTTTTAATATTGTGAAAATTAAGATTGTTTAAATGATTTTACCACTTTTTGATACTAAATTCAATAACAATATTTTAATAGAGTAGCAAGGTAATGGAATATGTAAATACAATGGTCTTAGGGTAGTATATTTATTTTTGGAATAAAATAGAACGGCATTTTAAATTTATATGTTTCATAAATTGTTGGTCAGAATAGCCAAGGGTGCAGGATTATCATATATGGCACTTTCATAATATTTATGTTAGAATAAGTTGTAGAAAACCTTGTTGTATTTTGTATTAAATTGAATTAATAATTAGGCAGATTTCATTTTTTATATATTTAAGTAATTTTTTTGAGAGGAGAGATATATATGAGAATTGCTATAATGGGTGCTTCGGATTCGGTTGAAAAGATACATACAATTCTCTCCCAGGAGAATAAGGATATAGAATTTATCCAATACGCAGAGGATGAGATAAAAAAACTTATTGATATGGCAAAAAGTATTGATTCTAGAATAGATGGTATATTTTTCACTGGAATAGGTGTTTATTCTGAGCTTTCTTCACAAATAAGATTTGAACAGCCCGTTGTATATACAGAAAGAGGAATAATTGGTATTATTAAGGCTTTATGTGAATTTCGTATGGATTGGGGAGATATTAAAAATACCAAAATTGCCTTAGATATAATTCAAGAAAAGGATTTACTTGACGTATTTAATGAGTTTAATATTAATGTTAGAAGCTATGACATTCAAAGATATTTGCCTTCAAAGAGTGAAGAGGATTATTTAAGATACTATATAAAAAAATATGAAGACAAACAGATTGATTGTGTTTTTACATCTTTTGGATATATATATAATTATTTGAAAGTGCATAATATTCCTGTTTATAGAATACAGGCAACAAATATTGATATTAAAAGTAGATTTGATGAATTGAAAAATAGTATTAGATTGAAAAATATCCATGAACGTGTAATTCAGATACAGGTCATCCAAGTAGTAGAAGGAAATCCTGAGCTTTATAATAGTACAGAGGGACAACTTCAACTGGAAGAAGAAATTCTAATGTATTCCAAAGAAATAGAAGGTATGATGCAGACTATCAATCCAAATGAGTATCTTATTATATCGAATAAAGGGGCATTATTAAGTGCAGAGAATATAAATTCTTTATCTAGAATAATAAACAATTGTAAATTAAGTAATATAATACTTGGTGTAGGCATAGGTGAAGGGGTAACTATTTATCAGTCTGAAATAAATGCAAGAAATGCTTTAAGAAAGAGTAGTTTTGAAAAACAGGGTAATATTTATTTTTATGATGGGGAAAATGTAGTAGGACCAATTATGAGAAAAAGTCAAATTAAATACAAAAACTTAGCAAATAAAAAAACCTTACAGTTATCTAAAGAAATAGGAATCAGTTATCAATATATTGAAAAGATTAATGGTGTAATAAATAAACTAGGAAGGGATGAATTTACAAGTCAAGAACTCTCAGAGATACTTTGTATAAGTGAACGCAGTGCAAATCGTATTCTAAAAAGTATTATAGATAAGGGATATGGAGAAGAATCAAACTTAGAGAATTCCTTAGGTGCCGGCAGACCCCGCCGCAAAATTAAGATTAAATTAAGATAATAATATATGATTAAAAAACTCTAATTAATTTATTAATTAGAGTTTTTTAATTATAGCAAATAAAGGATTATTGACAATTATAAAAAGATATAATATAATTTAGGCAATTAAGGACATATTTAGGACATAATTAAGGACGTATTAAAGACATAAAAACAATCATCACCAGATTTTACCAGTAGTTTATATTTTATAGAATACCTATATAAAAGCATTTAAACTTTCAAATCTAAATTTAAATATTATAAAAGGAAGTGATAAGATACTGAATATTAATAAGTTAAGAGTTAATTAACCATTGTACTAGTAATTATAAGGAATTTTAAGAAACTATATTTAATTATGAGAATTTGGCTATAATAATTTGAAGTATTTAAATGTTTTAATGGTATTTCTAAAATTAAGATATAAAATTAGATTAATTAATTCTATGATTAATGAAAGGTGGAAATAAAAAATGGAGACAAATCATTTATATTATGCAAATCACCCTATTATGTGGATTGTATCAGTAATAGGCATATCTATTATATTAATTCAATCTGTATTAATAACTAGAAAATCAGTTAAGGCTGGTTTGGATATGGGGATGGATTATTCTAGGATAAAAAAAGGGATTAAAACAAGTGCAATAGGTAGTATTGGTCCAGCTTTAGGAGTTGTGGGAAGCTTATTGGCTTTATTAGTTACTATGGGTTCTCCTGTATCTGCATTTAGATTGAGTATAATTGGAGGTTCCAACTTTGAAGCAATGGCAGCCAACTTTGGAGCTCAAGCTTTAGGATCTGAACTTTCTACTAATATGACTCCTGTAGTATTTACAAATGCTCTATGGACAATGGCATTAGGGTCAATTGGATGGATAGTATTTGTATTTTTATTTGGGCATAGAATGGATAAAGTAAATAATTTGTTAACAAGCGGAAGAAAAGCCTTATTACCAGCAGTTAGTATAGGGGCTATGCTTGGATCTTTTGCTTATTTTAATATTGGTAATTATCTAAAGGTTAAGACAAACCCTGATATAACGGTTTCAGCAATTTCAGGTCTAATTATTATGATTGTTTGTCTGAAGTTAGGAGAAAAGAAATTTACGTGGTTAAAAGAATGGGCTCTGACAATTGCAATGTTTGGAGGAGCAATCATTGGAACTTTAACATTTTAGAGTATAGGAGGATTATATAGATGAACGTTTATGATGAATATATTAAGGATGTTACGAAAATTGGTAGATTTACTATGCTTCTTGGACTTCTTGTAAGTTTCTTGCCTCCAGTAGTCATGACTTGGGGATTTGGATTTAATCCTGGATTTGGGGCAATTATAGCTGGAGCGATTTCTCAGATGTCAGTTTCAGGGGCTTTTTATTTTAGTGAACCTATTAGTTATTTTCCTATTGTTGGTAGAGCAGGATTATATATGGGATTCTTATCGGGGAATTTAGTAAATATGAGAATACCAGCAGCAGTATCAGCGGTAGAGGGATCAGGTTATAAATCTGGTACTGATGAAGGAGCAATTATGGGAACTATAGGAATTGGAGTTTCTATATGGATTGGAATTATATTTTTACTATTAGCTGTATTTGCTGGACAAACTGTATTGTCTGCATTGCCTGAATCATTTATGAAAATGCTATCTCTTATTATTCCTGCATTATTTGGTGGAGTTTTTGCTCAATTTGCAATAAAATCACCAAAAACTGGTGCATTTGCTCTTGCTATTGCTTTTATAATGACAAAGGTTGTAGCCTTTATTCCAGGTAAACCATCATTTATTGTTACTTTAGTAGCAGTATTTTCAACAATTGCATTTGCCAAAAGACAATTAAGCAAGCAAATAGATAGTAAATAAATTAAGGTAAGTTACTAAGAAATAAATCTTAGGAGGCGATAGTTTTGAAAAAGGAAAGATTATTAGATAATCTAGTTGAAATGTTAAAGATTCATTCACCTTCAAAAAAAGAGGGTGAATATGCGAAATATCTCATTAACTTATTAAAAGAAATGGGTGCATCAATTTACCTGGACAAAGGTTATCTGCAATATGGTGGAGATTCACCTTCCATTATAGCTAAGTTTCCTGGCGACATAGAAGGAGATGGAGTAACACTTGCTGCTCACATGGACGTAATTGAACCTAATTTAAATGTAGAACCAATAATAGAAGGGAATATTATTAAAACCGATGGAAGTACTACATTAGGTGGAGATGATAAGGGAGGTATAGCTAGCATTATAGAAGCTTTGAGAACCATTAAGGAGGAGAAAATATCACATAAAGATATTTATGTTGTTTTAACACCTTGTGAAGAAGTAGGTATGCTTGGTGCAAAATACTTTAACTGGAATAAGGTACCCCATGATATGCTGCCTTCAAAGAATATGATTGTAGTTGATAATGCTGGAGATGCTGGGATTATTGCACATTCTGCTCCTAGTAAGTACGATATTGAAATTAGTTTTCAAGGAAGAAAAGCCCATGCTGGTATAGAGCCAGAAAAAGGTATAAATGCTATTTCTATTGCTTCTTATGCTCTATCTCATATGAATATAGGTAGAATAGATGATTTAACTACATCAAATATTTCCACAATAAACTCTGAATTTCCTTCAAATGTAGTTCCTGATATATGTAGGATTACTGGGGAAGTAAGGAGTCATTCAGAAGCAAAGATTTTAGAGATTATTGATTCTTATAAAAAATTATGTGATGAAGCCATAGAAAAATTTGGCGGCAATTATAAATTGGATTATAAATGTGATTATCCAGTATTAAAGCCAAAGGATGATTTGAAATTTGCAAGGGAATTTGCAAAGGTTTATGAGGAAATTAATGTTCCTTCAGAGCTTAAGGTAATAGGAGGAGGCTCAGATAGTAATATATTTGCTGAACAAGGATTTAATTCTATTATTATTGGAGTTGGAATGAATAAGGTTCATACTGTTGAAGAATATTTAGAAATTGATGAACTATTGAAAACAACAGAGGCAATTGTGAGATATGTAAAAAGGGATGAATAGTGAAATGGGAATGAAGAAAGAAATAATGAAGTCTAAAGTAATTTCTGCAATTGATGAAAATCGAGATTTAATATTTGAGATAGGCAGAAAAATTTATAAAAATCCAGAGCTTGGATATAGGGAGTTTGAAACTACAAAACTTGTAAAAGAATTTTTCAAAGAGGAATTAAATCTTGATATGGTAGATGAGGGTATTGCTTATACTGGTTGTAGAGCTAAATTAAATTATGATAAGTCAGGTCCAAAAATTGCAGTTTTAGGAGAATTAGATGGAATAGTTTGCAATGGTCATCCAGATGCTTTAGCTTCAGGGGTTTCTCATACTTGTGGTCATAATTTTCAGATTGCAGGAATGTTAGCTGTGGCAATTGGTCTTATAAAATCAGATGTATATAAGGAACTAGACGGTAAAATTGACTTTATTGCAACTCCTGCAGAAGAATTTGTGGAGATGGATTACAGAAATAAACTTAGGGAAAAAGGAATTATCCAATATTTTGGAGGAAAGCAAGAATTAATAAGGAACGGTTCTTTTGATGATGTTGATATTGCAGTTATGTTTCATGTCTTAGATATAGGTAATAAAAAAGTATTAGTTGGGCCAGTGAGTAACGGATTTATTGGGGAAGATATTACATTCATTGGCAGAGAAGCTCATGCTGGTAATGCTCCCCATAAGGGAGTAAATGCACTGAATGCAGCATTATTGGCAATGAACAATATTAATGCTCAAAAAGAGACTTTTCAAGAAAGTGATAGAGTAAGAATTCATCCGATTATAACAAAGGGAGGAGACATTGTAAATGTAGTACCTGCCAATGTTAGGATGGAATCCTATACAAGGGCTAGAAATGTAGATGCAATGTTAGACGCAAATGAAAAGGTTAATCGATCCTTAATTGCTGGCGCTATGGCTGTAGGTGCAAATATTGAAATTAAACAATTACCAGGATATTTGCCAATGTTAAAACACCAGGAAATAGAGGACATATTATTTAAGAATCTATTAAGTCTTGGAATTGGAGAAGAGGATATAATACAAGGAGGAGATTTTACGGGTTCTTTTGATTTAGGTGATGTATCTCATATAATGCCTACTTTACATCCTATGTTTGGTGGCATAAGAGGAGAGTTACATTCAAAAGAATATTGTATAATTGATGAAGAATATCTTTATTTGGAACCAGCTAAGGCACTAGCTTTAACCATAATAGATTTGCTTTTTGATGATGCAAAAGAAGCTAAAAGCATTCTTAGAGATTTTGTTCCAGCTATGACAAAAGAAGAGTATTTAAACTTCATGAATTCAAATGACAAGACTATAAAAAAAGAGTTTTTAGATAAAAAAATTTAGTATTATATAAAATAATTACTCAATACCCTGAATGCTTTTTCTTCTTATCTTAGCTATGATAAAAGTTAAGATAGGAATTACGAATTGGAATGGTATAACATAGTATTTATATATATTAATAAATTCAAACATTCCCATAGTACTTTTATATAGAAGCAAAGATAGGATAATCATTAAAATACAAAGTAGTATAGAAGTCTTTTTAAAGTTTCTGAAGTTGAAGATTTTAGATACTCCAATGGAAGACGCATATAAACAAACAGCTACTTTGGTAAAGCTAGCTAATATTAAATTTATTGAAATGATGATTTCTATTCTTTGGATAAAACCATGTATATTTATTAGGGAAGTAGCATAATGAGAAGGAAAATAAATTTTAGAAAGATTTGGAAATCCAAGTAATAGAATATTTCTAAGAGCCGCTATTAAAAGTAAAAAACCACCTATAAGGATACTACTAATATAAATTTTAGTAGTATCCTTTTTATTATTTAGATATCCAAAAAATACTATAAAGATAACAGTTTCTGCAAAAGGAAAGGTAAGCAGAGAATATGCACTATTTATTACTGGTTTCCAGCCATTATATAGTATTGGTTTAATATAGGAAATATTGAATTTAGGTATGGCTAATATAAAGGTTGTAAAAATCATCGCTATAATAATAGGTAAAGTCAATTTTGTCCATGTACTTAGTATAGAAAGTCCAAGATTAATAGCATAAATGGAAAGAATTCCAATGAAAATAGCAGTAACGTATTGAGGAGTTTCAGGAAAAGAAACTACTTGAATGTATTCAGTGGTATTTCTTATATCTATGGCACCAAGATGAAAAAAATAAAGGGTATAAAAAATTATAAAAAGTTTTCCTAGAAGCTTTCCATAGACTTTTAGGAGTATATCGAATAAGGTAGTACCTGGGAAAAGAAGGATTAACTTACAATAGATAAATACTAAGGGAATAGCAATTAGCATAGCTATTAAGAGAGAAATCCAAGTATCTTCCATAGCTTGAGAATCACCGCTTATAAGTAGAGAAGTTCCAAGAATAAACATAATAATTAATGATTTAAATTGAGAATTTGAGATGTTTTCTGTTTTCATTAATTCCTCCTACCTTCCTATTAATTATGGGATTTGACACTTTCTAACAAGTGACCGCTGCCTCTAATATTAATATCTACATCTAGGTTTACTTTTAAACTCTTAAATATTTCATCCCAGTTATCATCAATATCCTTCCAAATATGGGGCGTTTTTTCTTTCACTAAATTTCCAAAGCCAAAGATATCTAGTTCAAAGTCATTTTGTGCTCTATTTATTGTTTTTAAAATATTATTTTTCAAGGTTTTTTCAGCAATAGTTTCTAGTTTCTGAATATCAATTTTATTTAGAGCGTTTATAGAAGCAGAAGATTCAGCAATGGATACTTCTGTTGTAATTTTAATATCCATACTAATCTCTTCATTTGAAATAACAGGAGTAATTTTAGTTTTATTTTTAAAGATTTCTAAAGTTATATTATCTATGGAATTATTATTAACTAAGGTGGTAGTAATAAGACCACCTTTAATTTGATTTCTTATAAAAAGATAGTTTTTAATATCTTCGAAATCCATATAATCTACAAGCTTATCTTTATTGAAAATGGCTCCTCCAGATAAGGCCATTGTTTCTTTATCTCCATTAAATACAATTTCAACAGTAGGTAAGACAGGATAAATTCCAGTAGTTGAAATATCATTAAGCAACTGATATACTTGGACATTAGGAATTTTTGATAATCTTTCATTTGAGATAATCATATCTTCAATTTCAAAGGACCGTATTTCAGTAGATAAGCTTTTAGAGCTCAATATATCCTTTGCAGTATTTTCTTTTGAAACCAAGAGATATAGCGTGAGCCTAGGCTCAGAATCCCTTGTTACCCAATCTAATATAGGTAAGATACCTTCTTTGGCTACATCTTCACTTACTATAAGTATAGAAGCATGGCTCCAAAATAATTGTTTAGCTGAAATATTAATCATATTTCTCATACAGTCAAAAATACCTTCTCCTTTTGATTGTATTTTTGTGGAGTTAAAATTTGGCTCCTTAGCAGATGTAGATATACTCACTATTTCTGCTGTTACTTCATATCCTTTACTTAAACTATCTTTATCTATAGCTATTCCTGAAACAAGAGCTAGTTTATCGATTTCCCTATAATTCCAGCATCCAGTAAGTAAAATTATAATTAAAGCTAGAATAGATATAAAGATAAAAAATTTATTCATTTTCTCTTTCCTCCAGATGTACGAATAGGATTTTTATTTGCCAAATATCTAGGTCTATATCTCATATACCATCGGGGGGCTCTAATAATGGTGTCTTTTAAATCCTGTGTATTAAATGTAGTTAGATTTGTCATATATGGTATACCAAAGGATTTAAGCTCTAATAAATGGAGAAGTAGGAATGACATTCCTATTACATATCCATATAGCCCAAGTATAGAAGAAAGTAAAATTAAGGCTAATTTGATAATAACTGTAGCACCGCCAAGGGTAGGGGTTATAAGGCTGGTAATACCTGATATTCCAACAACAATAACAATAGGAGCACTAACAAACTTTGCTTCTACAGCTGCAGAACCAAGAACTAATGCTCCTACAATACTTAGGGCTTGCCCAATGTAAGAAGGCATACGAGTTCCTGCTTCACGAAGTATTTCAAAAACTATTAACAATGCAATAAGTTCAAATACAGTAGGTAGTGGCACACTTAATCTAGAAGCATAAATACTCATAACAAGGGGAGTTGGTATCATTTCTTGATGATAAGCAACTAAAGACAGATATATAGCAGGAGTACTTATGGTCAAGAAAAAACCTACTATGCGAAGTATTCTGTTTAGGGAAGCATAATAATGGTTCGTATAATAATCATCGCTGGATTGAAAGGTTTCTATAAAAAGAAAAGGCAAAGATATAACTACTGGGGTACCATCCACCACAATTATTATTCTTCCTTCTAAAAGTTTTGCTACAGCTACATCAGGCTTTTCAGTGTTATATGTGGTTTCAAATATAGAATGGGGCTCTCTGCTAATATATTCCTGAATATATTTTGAATCTAGAATCCCATCTATTTTAATGGTATTAAGCCTTTTATATAAATTGTCTAAGATATCTTGTCGTGCTAAACCTTCAATATAACATATACAGAGTTTCGTATATGTTATTTCTCCAATGGTCATAAACTTAAATTTTAAATTATTTGTTTTTACTTTTCTTCTAATTAAAGATAGATTAATCATTAGACATTCTGTAAAACCTTCTCTAGGACCTCTAATTGCTCTTTCTACATCAGGTTCTTCAATATTTCTGGTTTTCCACCCTTTACTTTCGATTATAAGAGCTTCTATAGAGCCTTCTAAAAACAAGATTGTATCACCACTTATAATAGAAGAAACTATATTTAATACATCCTTAGTTTTTTCACATTCTGATGAAATGATGGCTTGATCTTTAAGGTAATTAATATTGGCTTCATTTAAGAAGTTCATATTATTTGTAATAATAGGTTTGATTATATTTTCATTAATAATACGGTTATCCACCATTCCATTAATAAAAATAATAGAGCATTTAATATTTGGATTATGCTGATTTTTGAATCTCCTAAATTTAATAGTTTCATCATTTTTAAATATTGTTTTCATTAAATCTATATTCTTATCTATAGAAGAATACAAATTATATTTTTTAAGATTATCCATAGTTATTACATCCTTATCAATAAAAATATTAATCTTATTCTTACCAAAGATACTAGTAACTATGCTATTTATTTTGATAGATATTGAAAATAACTATCAAAGAAATTGTAACCTGCTATAGTAAACTGAATATAATGTATTGAGTTATAATTCAAAAAGAGGAGGTAAAACTATGGAAATTAATCAAACATGCCCTATTGGCTCTTTTGCATATACAGTTAGAGCAGGAGATACGTTTTTTACAATAGCTAGAACTTTTGGGATATCTCTTGATGCTTTAATAGCTGCTAATCCTGGGGTAGATCCAAATAGATTATTTATTGGTCAAGTAATTTGTGTACCAACAGCTGCTCCGCCACCACCAATTTCTAGTTGCCCTACATTAAATATTGGAAGTAGAGGAGCGTCAGTAGCAGAACTTCAACAGCTTTTAAGAAATGCGGGATTTGATCCAGGACCTATTGATGGTATCTTTGGAACTAGAACACAATCAGCTGTTATAGCATTCCAAAGAAGCAGAAACCTTGTACCTGATGGAATAGTAGGAAGAATGACATGGACTGCACTTGGTGTAAACTGTGGGCCAATCACAACTTGTCCTCCAGGGACGTTTGCCTATACAGTCAAGGCAGGAGATACCTTCTTTACTCTAGCACAAAGATTTAATACTACAGTAGATGCAATTCAAAGAGCAAATCCAACTGTAAATCCAAATGATCTTAGAATAGGTCAAATAATTTGTATACCATAATAAATAATTGAGAATTATTTAATAGATTTAATCTTGGGATATCCGTAAAAACCATAGGGGTGGGGATATCCCTTTACTATTTTATTCCTTCTTTAAAATCATCTAAATAATTGACATATTTTTTTATATAAGATAAACTAATAGGATAGAATATAATTGAAAGACGCAATTTTGAGGAGGTTTTGTTAAAGTGTCCACTAAGTATATATTTGTTACAGGTGGAGTAGTTTCATCCTTAGGTAAAGGCATTACAGCAGCTAGTTTAGGGCAGCTTTTAAAGAGCAGAGGACTTAAGGTTACTATTCAAAAATTTGATCCATATATAAATGTTGACCCAGGAACTATGAGTCCTTATCAACATGGTGAAGTATTTGTTACAGATGACGGTGCGGAAACAGATTTAGATTTAGGTCATTATGAGAGGTTTATTGATGTAAATTTAAGTAAGTATAGTTCTGTTACTTCTGGGAAGATTTACTGGTCAGTACTTAATAAAGAAAGAAAAGGGGAGTATAATGGCAGGACTGTTCAGGTAATTCCCCATATAACTAATGAAATTAAAGAAAGAATTATAAGAGCCTCTAAGGAAAGAGATGTGGATGTTGTAATTACTGAAATAGGTGGGACTGTAGGAGATATTGAGTCATTACCTTTTTTAGAAGCTATTAGACAGATAAAATATGATGTGGGCAGAGAAAATGTAATGTATATCCATGTAACTCTAGTGCCATTTTTATCTAAGGCAGGAGAGTTAAAGACTAAGCCTACACAGCATAGTGTTAAGGAGCTTAGGGGACTTGGTATTCAGCCAGATGTGCTTATTTGCAGGACAGAAGTTCCTATTGCAGAAGATGTTAAAGAAAAAATTGCATTGTTCTGCGATTTAGATCCATCAGAAGTTATTGAAAATATAGATGCTTCTACTATTTATGAGATACCTCTAATGTTAGAGAGAGAAGGACTTCCTCAATTGGTTCTAGAGCATCTTAATCTAAAATGTGGAGAACTTGATTTATCTGAGTGGAATGAAATTGTTGAAAGAGTAAATAATCCACAAGGTAAAGTAAAAATTGCTTTAGTAGGAAAATATGTTGAGTTAAAAGATGCATATATTTCTGTATCAGAATCTTTAAATCATGGTGCCATAGCTAATAATGTAGAAGTAGAGGTTAAGTGGATCCATGCTGAGGAAATAAATGAAGACAATTATAAGGAACTTTTATCCGATGTAGATGGTATTTTGGTACCTGGTGGATTTGGAGATAGAGGGGTAGAAGGCAAGATAGTTGCCATCAAATATGCTAGGGAAAATAAAATTCCTTATTTAGGTATATGTCTAGGTATGCAATTGGCAGTTGTAGAATTTGCCAGAAATGTAGCAAATCTCAAAGGTGCCCATAGTTCTGAATTAAATGCAGAAACTCCATATCCTGTAATAGACCTAATGCCAGAACAAAAGGACATTGATGCTCTTGGTGGTACTATGAGATTAGGGTTATATCCTTGCAAGATAAAGGAAGGAACTAAGGCTTTAGAAATATATAATGATGAAATCATATATGAAAGACATAGACATAGGTACGAGTTTAATAATGAGTATAGGGATAAGCTAGAGGAAGAAGGACTTGTTATATCTGGGGTATCTCCTGATGAAAGATTAGTTGAGATGATTGAATTAAAGGATCATCCTTGGTTTATAGCAGTTCAATATCACCCGGAATTAAAATCCAGACCAACAAAAGCTCATCCATTGTTTAGAGAGTTTATTAAGGCAACGATTAAAAAATAATTGAGAATTGTCAATTCAAAAAAGGGGGGGTATATATGAAAAATTGTAAGGGTGTGAAAAAAGGAGCTACTATAGTTCTAGCTTCGGCAATATTATTATCATCTATACCAAGTTATGGTGCCGCGCCTAGATTTAAGGATGTGCCTACGACTTATTGGGGCTATACTTATATTGAAGATATGGCAAGTAGGGGATATATAAAGGGTGTTGGCGATGGAAGTAAATTTGCTCCAGATGGAATTCTTAATTTTGATGCAGCTATGAGCTTATTGGGTAGATTAACTAATCCTACAGCAACAGAAAGAGCAAATGCTTCATATGCCTATAATTCTTTGTTAAAAGAACTGAAGATAGATGAATGGGCTAAGGAAGGATTAGCTATTTGTCTTTATAAGGGTATAATTTCAGAATCACAGTTAAGGGATATTAATAAAAAGGGACAAATTAAAAAGACTATTACTAAGATTGATACCTGCGAATACTTGGTTAAAGCAATGGGTTTAGAAGATACTGCAAAGAATAAACAAATAGTATCATTAACCTATAAAGATGTAATGAGTATGTCTGCTATGCAAACTAAATATGTATCCGTTTTAATTGATGCAGGAGTTTTGGATTCTAAGGGTACAGGAGATGGAATGTTTAGACCAAACTCTTCATTGACTAGAGCTGTAATGGCTAAAATGATGTCAACAGCTGATGGTTTTATGGGAAAAAATTCGGCTGGTAAGGAAGAAACTAAGACGGAAATAGATGTAGTTAATGGTAAGATCGTTAAAATATATAATGAATCAAATAAGAGATTTCTAATAATAGAAAATTCTCGTGGAAATGAATATACCTATGAAATAGTTAATAATACTACTATAAATATAGATGGTAAACAAACTACCTATTTAGATTTAGTACAAGGACAAGAGATAGAATTAAAGTTAAAGAAGGATACTAAGGAACTTATATCAATTAAGGCAATATCTCCAGATGAATATATATCTGGTAAGATTAAATATATAAATACTCTTACATTTAAGATGACAATAGAATATACAGAAGGAAAAAAGACTCTGTATAAGGATTTTGACATAGATAAAAATGCAGATATATATCTAAATGGAAAATCAGTATATCTAAATAATCTAAAGGAAAAAGATATAGTAGATGTAAAAATCAAAAAAGGGATAGTATATGATATTGATTCCAAGAGTAAGGATATGGAGATAGAAGGCACTATAAAGGACGTAACTCCTGTAAAAGACAGTGATGATGAATATTATATTACCATATTGGATTCTAAGGACAAATCACATAAGTTCTTAATCAATAGAAAAACTGATATAAGTAGAAATAGAAAATCCGTGGATCCAGAAGATTTAAAGATAAAAGATGAGGTTTATATTATAGCAGAGTATGATATAGCTAAGGAAATAGAAGCTACAGTTGATAAGAAGAATATTAAAGGTATTATATTAGGACTGGAAACAAAACTTCAGGAGCCTACAAAGATAACCATAATGAACCAAAAAACTAAGAAGGAAGAAAAGTATTCTTTAGGAAAGGTTTCATATATAAAAGTAGATAGGTCAGTTGCAACTTCTTATGATTTAAAAGCTGGTTTTTATGTGGAGATAGTTGTAGAAGGTGATGAAATAATTGAAATAGAAGCAGATTCTGTGGGAGTATCAGCTACCATGGTAGGAAGAGTATTAGGTATTAATTCAAGAAAGAAAAATTTAGATTTAGAGATAACAGATTTTAGTCTAGACAGCTCAAAATTTGGAGAAGAAATAACAGTATATGCAGAAGATGTTGTTGTTTTAGATGAGAGAGGGAATAAGCTAGATTTCGGTCATCTTTATAGAGGTGATATTATAAATATAATTGGAAGTTATGATGGCTCTACTTTCATTGCAAAGACAATTATCTTATTAAAATAATAAATAAAAGGTGATTTCTATAGGGAAATCACCTTTTATTTTTATTCTGTTTTTATGGCTTCCAATGCGGATAAGTTCATTGCTCGTCTAGCAGGGAAATATCCAGATACAATACCTATACAGGCTGAGAATCCCATGGCTGCAATAGCCAACCATATTGGTATTATAGATATTTTAGTAGCACCATAGGCACCTATGGCCTGACCAAATTGGGGACTAAATTTATTTACAAAGAAAGATATTAAATAGGCAAAAGCTGCACCAAAGATTCCTCCTGTAAGTCCAATAAGTGCTGATTCAAATAGGAAAAGTCTTTTTATATCCTTAAGTGATGCACCTATAACCTTCATGACACCAATTTCTTTAGTTCTTTCATATATACTCATGACCATAGTGTTAGTAATACCTATTGCTGCTACCAAAAGTGATACTGCACCAATACCCCCTAGGACTGCTTGGATGACAGCAGCTTGTTTCTTCATAGACTCTAGCTCATCATTTAAACTATAAGCTTCATGTCCCATATCCTTTATTGTTTTTTGTACTTCTTGGACATTTTTCATATCATTTACTTTGACATTTACTTGGTCATAACCTTTTGATTTAGATCTACCTATTTGTGGTTTTGTACCCTCAGATTTTTCTTTTTCTTTCACAAGTTTTTGTACTTCTTTGAGGGGCATAAAAATTCCATAATTGGTTTCCCAATCTCCAGGTGTTAAAATACCTACAGACTTTATTTTATACTCCTTATAATTGACCTTTTTCCCCCCAGACTGGGACCAGCCATAGTCTGGATTAAGTGTTAAAGTCATTTTATCTTTCATAAGATTTATCTTAGGCTCTTTCCACACCCTAGCTTTTGGGTTACGGAAACTATTTGGCATATCACTGCCAAATACTACAGAGAGCTCATCAGATTTATTCAATAACCTTCCTTCTGATACTTCATATCCAAAAGCCTCCATAGTTTCAGAATCAATTCCTCTAATAGGTATTTGAGATATATATTTACCATTAATTATAGTACCTTGACTTTGGATTGTAGGGCTTACTGCTATTACATTTTTTAATGCTTTAAAAGAAGCAACAGCTTTATCATCTAATGCAACTTCTTTTTTTCCACGTTGTGGTTCTCCCCAGCCTTTACGAACTGTTATAGTAGTCAGGCTGCCCCATTGTGATACCTGTTCTTCAAAGGATTTGCTCATTCCAAATCCAAGACTTAACATTACTATAATAGAGCTGGCACCTATGATTACTCCAAGAACTGTAAGAAAGGTTCTTAGTTTTCTTCTCCACAGATTTTTAATTCCCATTCTAAATAAATCTATATTACTCATCTAAGGACATTTCCTTTTCTTTTTTCTTTTTTTTGTAGAAGAAAAAGCCGCCTGTACCTGCTCCTATAAGTATTAAAGCAATCCACAACCATTTGGATTTTAAAATTTTCTTAAATCCACGGTTTTCTTCCATGGGAGGCATATCATCTGGATTTTCCTCCATAGGAGGCATCTCTGCTACATTTAATGAGAATTCTTTTCTTAGTTCTTGTTTTTGACCTGTGGAGTCTTCATAGGTAAATAACACTGCTCCTTTTAATTCTCCTGGTTCTGAGGGTATTACCATTCCTTCAAAGGACTCGCTATTACCAGTGTCGAAATTACCAATATAATAGCTTCCGTTTTCTGTTTGAAAATCTCCTTCTAATTTAACCATCATATTGTATAGAGTAACTTTACCAGTATTGTAGAACTCTATAGATACTGGTGATTGTTGACCTACAAATGCCTCGGGATAAAGCTGTAATTCTGCAGTTTCAAGTCTTGATTGCTGAACTACAGGAACCCCAATTAATTCCACATCTTTTAATTCAGTACCTTCACTATCTTCATATTCGAAATTTGCTGTTATAGTATGGGTTTTCGCAATGGCATCAGGGATAGTAAACATAGTTATTTTCTTTTCTACCTTGCCCTTAGGTTTAATTGAGTCAATATAAAAGGTATTGGAACTATCAACTGGAGTAAATGCGGAGCTACCGCCGCTACTATTATTTTCAGTTTTTGAACCTCCAGGTTCTGCTGTTAGAAATATTTTTATATTTTTAACGGTTTTTTTACTGGAGGTATTGTAGAAGGAAAGAGTCATATCAAAATTTTCTCCAGCTTTAACTAATTGTGGTGCAAAGCTATATTTATCTATTATTAATTTGGGTTTTCCTTTAGCAGCTGCATCCTTATCGGGTGCTTCTACAAATATACCTATAAGCTGATTAACAGTATCTTCTTTTCCCAACTCATCAATATATTTTACTGTAATTTCAATAGGATAGTTTTTAGTTTCAGCAGCCTTTGTAGTAAAGAACTTGAAATTTAATTCTTGTATAGCATCTGGTGATAAAGAATCTAATTTTACTATGCTTACTGATTTTGGAACTAGTCCAGTTTGGTCTGTACTTTTTGCTTCGACTATGATTTCTTCTGCATCTACTTGTCCTTGATTTCTAATGTTAAATTTAAGGTCTAATTCTTTATTTTGAAAAAGTGTACCTGTAGGGTAAACTAAATTTTCAATTATTAAATTAGATGAGCGGTTATTATTTGATGCAATAGTTATAAAGAAATTACTTTCATCTTTTATAACTTGGTTTTTTATATCTTTGTAGGATAGACTTAAATCTATTTTATAATTGCCTGGTTTTAGGGTTTTTAAAGATTTTAATTCAAAATATAAATAATATTTTTTATCTGAATCTAAAGAGGGAATTACTTTATAATTTACTCCATTAGCTAAAACGAAGTTTTCATTTGATAGACCGTCTAAAGTTACTTTTATATCCTTAGCAAGGCCACTTCCTATATTTTCAATATCAAAGCCTACAGCTATGATTTCTCCAGCATTAACTTCCGTATTTGGAATTACATTAACCTTGTCTACTACTAATAATGGCGCTATAGCTTTATTTGTTACCCTTACATTGATGGTATGGGATATTGGCTCCATCTTTTCTCCATATTCATTATAGTAAACTATATTTAATAATAATTCATGATTTCCTTCATCGGCTTTTTCATCTACCCTTACTTTAAATGATAGGGAATTAGTTTTACCATCTTTAATTTTAGGAATATCATCATATGCACTACCATCAACATAAACATCCGATGATTTACTGCTAAGTGTTGCTGAGATGTTTTCTGCATAATAATCACTTGTGTTTTTTAACTTAATTGATATAGAAACTCTTTCTCCAGCTTCTGCTAAATATACATTTGAAGATGTAATTGTAAGATTTGGTTTATCATTATCATTATTATCTTTATCCGCCAATCCTTTGGTTGGCATTTGTAGTATAACTAATAAGACTACTAAAAAAACGCTTAAAAATTTTTTCATCTAAATTACTGCCCCCTTATTATGTTTTGATTTTCTACTATCTTTTCTATATGACCATCCCTTAGATAGACGACTCTATGGGCATAATCTGAGATTTCTATATCATGGGTAACTATGATTAAAGTTTGTTTAAAATCATATGCCATACCAGTGATTAAATCCATTATTTCTAGAGTAGTTTTTGTATCTAGATTTCCTGTTGGCTCATCGGCAAATACTATTTGAGGTCTACCAACGAAAGCTCTTGCAATACTGACTCTTTGCTGCTGTCCGCCACTCATTTCAGATGGCTTATGATGCAATCTTTTCTCTAATCCCACATCAATTAACATTTGCTTTGCTTGCTTTTCCCTTTGGGCTTTTGGTACTCCTTGGAAAGTTAGTCCCAAGCATACATTTTCTAGGGCTGAGAGAGTAGGAATTAAATTATATGATTGAAATACGAAACCTACGTATTTTTGGCGGAATTTAGTTACATCTTTTTCACTCATCTTGTGTATCGGGTAATTACCTATAACAATCTCACCTTTTGTTGGCTTTTCTAGACCAGCCATCATGTTTAATAATGTAGATTTACCAGAGCCGGATGTACCAAGTAAGCATATGAATTCCTCTTTTTTAATAGATAAATTTATATTGTCAAGGGCAACTATTTTTTCATCTCCCATTTTGTATATCTTTCTTAGATTACTTAATACTATTAATTCCTTCAAAAAATTCACTCCTATGCAATTAATCTGAGTATATTTTATCATAAGAAGGTTTATTAAAAGGTTACAATATTATTAAAGTTTATAGGCATATCTTACTGTTTTGTAATTCTATTACAATATAAGGTATTCCTTGGAAAATAGTAAGAATTCAATATCTTGTTAGTATATTATCAATATGATATAATAAATCTAATTATATAAGTAATGGAGGGGACAATATGGAAAAGGCAATGATTAGACTTAGAATGAGTACTCAAGATGCTCATTATGGTGGGAATTTAGTAGATGGTGCTAGAATGTTGGCATTATTTGGGGATGTTGCTACAGAATTACTTATTAGACATGACGGAGATGAAGGCTTATTTGTGGCTTATGATAAGGTAGAGTTTAAGGCACCAGTATATGCAGGGGATTATATTGAAGCAGTGGGAGAGATTGTTAGTGTAGGAAATACTTCTAGAAAAATGGTATTTGAAGCTAGAAAGGTTATAATACCTAGACCAGATATTAGTCCATCAGCTTGTGATGTATTAGAAGAACCAGAGGTAGTGTGCAGAGCAGAGGGAACTTGTGTAGTACCAAAGGACAAGATTAGAAAGTAACAATTCCCAAAGAACAATTAAAACATTAATGTATTAATTGTTAACGGTTAATTGTTAATTGAACATTGAATTAAAGGGGGCGTTTTAATGGAAAAATTAATTATTACTGCGGCAATTTGTGGTGCAGAAGTAACTAAAGAAAATAATCCAGCAGTTCCATATACAGTAGAGGAAATCGGCAGAGAAGCGGAAGCAGCATATAAGGCTGGAGCAAGTATAATTCATCTTCATGTTAGAGAAGATGATGGTACTCCAACTCAAGATAAAGCTAGATTCAAGGCTTGTATGGATGAAATCTACAAGAGATGTCCTGATGTTATTATTCAACCTTCTACAGGTGGAGCAGTAGGTATGACCGATGAAGAAAGACTTCAGCCAACAGAACTAGGACCAGAGATGGCAACTTTAGACTGTGGTACTTGTAACTTTGGTGGAGATGAAGTATTTGTAAATACTGAAAATACTATTAAAAACTTTGGTAGACTTATGATTGAAAGAGGCGTTAAACCAGAGATAGAAGTATTTGATAAGGGTATGGTTGATTATGCAATTAAATATGCTAAGCAAGGATTTATAAAAGAACCAATGCATTTTGATTTTGTACTAGGAGTACAAATGGCTGCAACTGTTAGAGATTTATCCTTTATGGTAGATAGTATTCCAGCAGGCTCTACTTGGACTGTAGCAGGAATAGGCAGACATGAATTCCCATTAGGAGCTGTTGCTATTGCTATGGGTGGACATGTTAGAGTAGGTTTTGAGGATAATGTATATATAGAAAAAGGAGTATTAGCTAAGTCAAATGGTGAATTAGTTGAAAAGGTAGTAAGAATAGCTAAGGAACTAGGCAGAGAAATAGCTGCTCCAGATGAAGCAAGAGAAATATTAGGGCTTAAAAAGAGATAGATGAATAACAATAACTTCACTTTTTGGTGCCAGGCACCAAAAAGTGAAGTTATTTTAAAATTAGGTAGGTGTAAATATTGAAGAATATTTTAATAATAGAAGATGATATAGCCTTAAATAAAGGGATCGCTCTATCTTTAAAAGATGAGGATTATAATTTCTATCAAGGATTTAATTTATCTGAAGGCAGAAAGTTGTTTTTAGAAAATAACATAGATTTAATTATTCTAGATTTAAATTTACCTGATGGTGATGGCATGGAATTTTGTAAAGAAATTCGTAAGACAAGCGAAGTCCCTATAATAATGCTAACTGCTAAGGACATGGAGATTGATATAGTCACAGGATTTGAGCTTGGCGCTGATGACTATATTACTAAGCCTTTTAGTCTTATGGTTTTAAGGGCTAGGTTTTTAGCTCTTTTAAGACGTTCCTCTCAAAAGGTCGTAAATAAATTTGAAATAGATGATTACTCATTTAATTTTGATGATATGATTTTTCTGAAGGATAATAAGGAAATTGTTTTAAGTAAAACAGAGTATAAATTGCTAAATATGTTAATACAAAATATTGGAAAGATAGTATCTAGGGATAAATTGATTGATAAAATCTGGTCTGATGGTGCTGAGTATGTAGATGAAAATGCCCTTTCTGTTAGTATAAATAGATTGAGAAATAAATTAGATGCTCATGAATATATTAAAACAGTATATGGAATAGGCTATACTTGGGTGATTGATTTATGAAATTTTTTTTAATTATAGTTATTGTAGGTTTAGTAATGTATATTCTATATATAAGAAAAAATATAAAGATTATAACTATTAGAATTAATGAAATGCTAGATTTAGCTATAAAAGGCAATTTTACTGAAAAAAGTTTTGATGAATCAGAGTTATCTAAAATAGAATCAAAATTTTATAGATATTTATTAGATTCTCAAGCAACGGAAAAAAACTTAATTAACCAAAAGAAGAATATAGAAATTTTAATTTCTGATATTTCACATCAATCTAAGACGCCAATATCAAATATTGTGCTTTATTCACAACTTTTAAAGGAAAACCAGTCTATAGAATATATTGATGAAATAATATTTCAAGCAAATAAATTAAGTTTTTTAATTCGAAACTTAATAAAGACATCTAGGTTAGAAACGGGAGTAATAAAATTAAATCCTAGTTTGAACAGTGTTAATAACTTAATTAAAAATATTATTAGTTCTAGTTTAAAAAAAGCTGAGGAAAAGAATATTTATATAGATTTTGTAGAAGATGATGATCATTTTGCATCCTTTGATTTTAAGTGGACTGAAGAAGCTATTTATAACATTGTGGATAATGGGATTAAGTATGGTTTAGAACATGGAAATATCCACATAAAAATTATAGAATATACTGTTTTTCTTAGGATTGATATTATAAATAACGGAATTGAAATTAAGGAAGAAGAAATTAACAAGATATTTCAAAGATTTTATAGAGGTGAAAATGCAAGAGATAGAGAAGGGGTAGGTATAGGATTATATTTATCCAGAGAAATAATAGAAGGACAGGGAGGGTATATTCAAGTAGAATCTTTCTCTGAACAAACTAGATTTTCTGTATTCTTACCAAAGGATAAAAATTTAATGTAATTCTTTCATAATTGTTAGAATCTAGAAAGAATCTGGAAAGAATAGTTTGCTATAGTCTATATTAGAAGTTATAGACTATTTTTTATGACCTAACTTAGCGAACGATAGTGAGCTTTAGTAGGTCAAACGCAATGAGCACCAACCTTAATGTAGAATTTATCA
>NZ_DAMCHJ010000013.1:17269-103967 GCF_032104385.1 Tissierella sp. | reverse complement strand
TTATTATCTTCTCAAGGCATGTTGAAGTCGTAACATGGATTGTGAGGGAGTGAAACAATTGAAAAATCTGATGTATTACCTATGCCATGCTTGTCCAATAATATGAGCAGAGTGAGATGTGATTGGCAACAAGTTACGGCGGAGGATATAATTTTGATGACGTGTTGTGGTTCAGAGGAGAAATAAAACGGTTTGACTACAACATATAGTGATTCGAAGGCGAAATTTCAACTAAAAATCAGTGAAAGTACCGTTTTTGTCCTTGTTTTTAGGGGCATTTTATATATGACATCGGATAATTACAGTGATGGCAGGAAAGAAATAGAATAATTTTATGATGAGTTTGTTGGATTTTATATAATGAGTATAATTGAAAAGTATGAAACAATGGAGGGGATATTAATGAATATAGATACAAAACATAAAAAAATTATTGAAATTGTCCAGGACAAATTAACTTGTTCAGCTCATAATTTAGATCACATATTTAGGGTTTATAATCTTTGCTTGTTAATTGCCAAGTATGAGAAAAATGTTGATTTAGAGGTTCTGATTCCATCAGCATTGTTGCATGATATTGCTAGAGTAGAAGAGAGTAAAGATAAAATAGGAGAACTTGACCATGCTATCTTGGGTAGTGAAATTGCAGAAGATATATTAAGAAGATTACAATATGAGGAAGAAAAAATCGAAAAGATAAAGCACTGTATTATAGCGCATAGATTTAGGACTGGAAATGAACCTAATACAATTGAAGCAAAAATACTTTTTGATTCAGATAAGCTTGATGCTATAGGTGCAAGTGGAATTGCACGTACTTTTATGTTAGCAGGACAATTTGGACAAAGATTAATAGCAAACGAGCCACTTAATGACTATCTCGAATCTAATACTGTTGAAAAAGGACGGTTAAAAGATATCTCAAAACATACACCTTTCATTGAGTATGAAGTGAAGTTTAAAAAAATCCCCAATAAATTGTATACAAAAAAGGCTAAAGAAATTGGAAAAGAAAGACTTAAATTTATGGAAGATTATTTTAATAGGTTAATGTTAGAGATAGATGGCATTAAGTAAAGTTAAGACATAGTTCTCATATTATGTTAGGTAATTTATATTCTGTATAGAAAGTGCGGTAAATAAAAATAATTCAATCTGTTGTACACGTTGCTTTAGTAGTAAAAGACTATGATGAAGCTATAGAATTTTATACAAAAAATTTCATTTTACACTAATTGAAGATACATACCAACCTGAACAAGATAAATTCATCGGAAATCAGGCGGGAGGACGGGTTTTTTTATTTCTTGGAACAGATAACTCTTGAAGAGATTATAACGAAATGATAGAAAAGAGCATAGAATTTGTTAGAGAGCCAAAAGAACAATTATATTATCTTTAGAATTAAATTCAAAAATGTCAATAGCACTGAGATGTAAAAGTCTTAGTGTTTTCGTTTGGCAAAACTAAATACAGAAAATAAAGGAGGATAAGTTTTTAGGTTAGCATATCAGACCAAATAAATTTAGCCTCCTTTTTATAGCTGAAAACATAAAGGAAGGAATTACGGTGAAAAATAAAATTACTACCCTGCGTTTATTTAGTCCACTTCTTCCCCGTATCTAAATGGAGCAATATCGAAAACAACCTCATCTTAGGGCATACGCTCTTAAAGTCCGTCCTGCGTTAGATTAACTGATATTCTGGTCTATTTGATGGTTGCTCTCAAATGATTTAGAATAACCTCCACCTAGGGTTCGATTCCTATACCATTTTATAGTTTGGGTGAAGAAGACGGAAGTTCTGTGCTTTCGGATTTTTTATGAACTAAACTCAAATCAATTTGATAAGAAAATTTTATTGCAGGAAGGTAGAGTTTACAAAAGAGGACACAAAAAGCGGGGAATAAATTTATTTTACATAGTATGATTTTCATAGGTAGGTGTGCTAATGAGTGTTTTTACTTTACTTCAGCGGAATATAAAGTGGCGCTTTCACTATTGTAATGACAATTCTACCTATAATTGTGCTATATTTCAGCACTATATTAGAACCATATAATTATAGAAAATCTGAACAATCTGGTTTTTATTTTATCTTTTATACAAGAATAAGACTTATGATAATATAATAAAATGAATAGTTGTGTGAAGGGCGGACTTGCCAAAATGCAAGGACCCAAAGCCAAGAGTCTAAAGTGGGAGTGGGTATTATTAATAGAAAAGAAATAGATTTAAATGGCAGGGGTCATAGTATTTTACGCTAATATTAAAAAAATAAAATATAGAGAACCATATATGATTGTTATCCATCTAATAAGTGTAATACTTAGCTAAGTAAAAGAGGAATAGGAGGATAAAATGGAACTGATATCATTTTCTAAATATAGAAAAAAGACAAAAGTATATAAAGCGAAGAAAGGAGACAATGAAGCATTTTTAGCACTTATAGATGAAAATAGATTAAACATTTATAGAGTGGCTAGAGGAATTTTGAAAAATGAAGAAGATATAAAAGATGCTATTCAAAATACATTGATTAAAGCATTTCAGAATGTTCGTACCTTGAAAAAAGATGAGTATTTTAAAACTTGGCTGATAAGAATATTAATCAATGAGTGTAATCAAATATTGAGGAAAAACAAAGGAAATATGTTTTTAGATGAAAATGTTGGAGATATAGGGGAACAATATACCGATGATTATAAAAATATGGATTTAGTTAGAGCAATAAATTTATTAGATGAAGAATTACGGATATTGATTACGTTATTCTATTTTGAAGATATTTCAGTTAAGGATATATCGAAAATTTTAAATATTTCACAAGGGACAGTCAAATCAAGGCTTAGTAGGGCTAGATCAAAGCTAAGAGAAACATTAGGGGAGGACTATTAATTATGGTGAATAATGATAAGATGTTTGATGCTAAGATGAAAGAAAAATTTAAGAAAGAATTGAACAAAATACCAGAAGATATTAATAAAGAATTTGACAATATCTTAAGTGTTATCAAAAATAGAGAGGAAGAAAATATGAAAAAGACAACAAATATGAAAAAGACAACAAATATGAAAAAAAGAGGCATTATAGCTGCATCTGTTTTATGTGCATTGACAATAACCATGCAAACAGCTTTTGCACAAGAGTTGGTAGACAAAATTATTAGATCTCTATCTCTAAACAATATAACAATATTTGAAAGCCAAGATATTAAATGGAAGGACCAAGAAATACCTGAAGCAGCTAAAGGAAAAATATTTGATAAAGATGGAAATATAATAAAAAAGATTACATTGGCTAACAAAGATGAAATGTATAATGGAAATGGAGAAAAGGTTTTTGGAATAGATTCTGATGGAACATTGATAACAGAGGCAGTACAAAAAGAAAATATGGAGAAAAATGCAAAAGAGAATCTAGTTGATGATGTAATAGTTAAAGATCCTAAGAAAATAAATGGATATACTTGTTTTGATATAAAGTTACCAGCTTATTTGCCAGAAAGATTTGAATTTGATTATGTTGAGTTTTATAAAGATGATAATGGAAAGATTTTTGATGGGGGATGTGGCGTATATTATATAAATAACAAAACAGAAGAAATAGTATCCATATTTCAGACCTATATATGTGAAGAATCATCCAGTGAAACATTTTTTAACAATGTTCAAAAAGTAAAAATAAATGGTGAAGAAGCTATTATAGGAGATGAGGGAATTGTTTGGGAAACAAATGGTGTAAGATATTTAATGTACACTAATTTTGGAAGAGACGAAAATGTGAAAATTGCTGAATCAATAAAGTAGTCATGGAAAAGCCAGTAGTTATTAATTAAGAAGATTGTATATTTTTAAATCATTGAATTAATCAAGTTTTTAAGGAGAAAAATGGATTTCACTTTATCAATGTCAGATGTATTATGTGGAAAATAAAATTATCCAGAAAGAAGGAGTGAAATCCTCTAATATTAGGGCAAAAAGCTTACTTTTATAAGTCGGACTTATAAAAGTAAGCTTATTTTGCTTTTAAACTGAAATTAATAATAGCACCCTTTGGCTTATTATTTAAGGACTTAATACTTCCGCCATGCTTCTCTACAATGGTTTTAGCTATATACATGCCAAGACCGGAATGTCCATCTTTAAAAGAACGGGATTTATCTCCTTTATAGAATTTATTAAATATATTTTTTAAATCCTCATTGCTAAAGCCTTTTCCAGTATCTATAATAGAAAATTCTATTTCCTCATCTTTGCATAAAATATTTAATTCTATAAATTCGCCTTTTTCCGTATATCTAATGCTATTGGATATACAATTATCTATTATTTGTTCTAGAGCATGGATGTCAAATTTAGCTGCAAAACTTTTTTCACGTAAATCCAATATATCCATTTTAAAATTGATGTCTTTTTCTTCACATAAAAGTTTATAATCTTTTTGTTTTAATTCTAGAAACTTTGCAATATTAATTTCAATAGGTTCTAAAACAAAATTTGGGTTTTCAATACTAGATAATTTATTCATATCATCCAATAAGATTAAAGCTCTTTCGTTATTTCTTTTAATGACATCTATATAATCTTTAAATTTATCTTCTTTAGCTGTTCCATCTATTAATGCCTCAGAGTAAGTGTTTACAATAGTAAGTGGTGTTTTTAAATCATGAGCAATACTCTCTATATTCTCACGTCTTTTTTCTTCTATATCCCATTGTCTTATAAGAGAATCTTTAAGATTTATTCGCATATCCTCAAAGGCATTGCATAGTTTTGTAAACTCATTATTTTCATTGTATTCAACGGTAAAGTCTAAGTCCTGATTTTTAATTTTTTCTGATGCTTCTAGTAATATATTTAATGGCTTATTTATACCTTTGCTTAATTTTTTAGCATAGATAAATGTAAATATAATTATAAAGATAAATGGGAAAAATATTAAAGAATTGTGTAATAGTGCTAATAAATTATTTTTCGTTCTCTGTGTACTTATTAAACTATAATTTAATACAATAGCTCCCTTAATATTGCTATTTTTATCGAAAATAGGGATTACTCTAGCGAAAGAATTTCTGTTAAAGAATTTAGTAGAGTTTATACTAGTAATTAGATCTTTTTTATCTTCTATTATTTTTTTATCTAAGGTTCCATAGATTATATTTCCATTATTATCTAATACTTGATATAGTATTCCTTGGTGTGGTACGATTTCATTCATCTTATTTTCAAAACCCTTATCTAATACATAGTCATGATTTTCATTTATCTTTTTAATTATATCTCCAATTTGCCTTTCATAGTAATTAGCAGGATATCTAATATAGTCAAAAATTTCAAACCATATGGAAAAAGAAAAAATGGAAAAAATAAAACTTAAAGCTAGTATTTTTATAAAGGTTATTATAAATTGATTTTTAAAACTTTTATTTTTCATATTCTATTTCTCCCATTTATAGCCGAATCCCCATACAGTTTTAATATATTCATTTTCTTTGTTGATAGAGGCTATTTTAGATCTAATATTCTTAATATGCTCTGTAACTGTAGAAGTATCACCTAATCCATCATAGCCCCAAATTTTATCATAAATTTGATCTTTTGAAAAAACTTGCCCTGGATTTAAGGATAGAAGTTCCACAATTTCAAATTCTTTTTTGGTTAAATTTATATCTTCATTATTTACTTTTACATTTAAACCCTTTAAATTTATATCTAAATTTCCAAAATGGAGAAAAGTATTTTTCTCCATTTTGGAAATTCTTTTTTCTCGTCTTAAATGTGCTTTAACTCTAGAAACTAATTCTTTTAAACTAAAGGGTTTAGTTATATAATCATCTCCGCCAATAGCAAGTCCTTTGATTTTATCTATTTCACTATCTCTTGCAGATAGAAATAATATTGGACAATCCACATTATCCCTTATAAGACTACAAACATTAAAACCATCCATATCAGGCATCATAATATCTAGGATAATAAGATCTGGTTTTTTCCTAGACATTTCAATTCCATTAAAGCCATTATAGGCAGTCAGGACATTGTATCCATTGGATTCAAGTGTATCTTTAATTATCATAACTAGGTCTTTTTCATCATCTATAATAAGAATAGTCTCCATAGTATCCTCCTAATATCTTAAACTATAAAGTAAAATTGATAACCCATACAATATATAAACATGAGCTGGATAGAATATATAAAATAATTTTTTCATAGATTTACCCTTTTCACCATTATACAAAAACATAGGAATCAAGGCAAATATAGCCATCCACTCATAATAATCTGTAAACATAAGCTTTAAACTAATGGGGCGAATATATACTAAAGGCATACCAATCATCCAAGCTAATATAAAAATACCAAAAGATATAAACTGCAGTTTTCTATTCTCGTGAAATATATACAATATAAGTCCAGTTAAAATTACATATATACCTCCCTCTACCATAAATGGATGTGGAAGAAAGCTAGTTATTATTATATAAATAATATTTGCTGTATCTATTGATGTAAATGGAAGAATTAAAAGTTGAAAAACAATGGCTATGGCATAGCTTATTATAAATGGTGATAATATTAATCCAATGCCCTTAAATATTTTCTTCTCTTTTATATAATCTATTCCTTTAAAGATTATAATTAAAATTACAAAAGTAGAAAATATACCATTCTCAGGACAAAATCCATCCCCTCTTTGAAATGGCTGATAAAACTGAATTATATATTTTACAAGGCTCATAAATATAGACATTAAATAAATTCTTTTAAAATACTTTTTCCTATTAGAAGTATGAATATATCCTTCTATCATTGTAAATAAAAACATCTCTCCTGCCAATCTACCAATCCATGAAAATGCCACAGGAATTTTACCTGTAAATTCAAAAAAATAGTGGATATGGTCAAGTAACATAAATATTAAAGCTAAAAGTTTAATTTGAAATCCCGTAAACCCTTTGGCTTCTTTTGTACTGTTCTCTAAAGTCATATAATAACCCCCTCATAAATTGCTATATATAGTCTAGCATCTAATTATAAAGAAATTATAAGGTTTATATAAAATGCGAAAAGGTTAATTGAAAAACTAATAAAACACATGATTTAGAGTATCTTGAATTTTCAACTTAGAGTATAACTTTGCCAAAAAGTGGAGGTTTCAAGATGAGAAGATAGGTGTGTTATAATAATATATAAACCAAGGGTTTACCATCTTCCTATGACATCATTATTATCTTCTCAAGACATGTTGAAGTCGTAACATGGATTGTGAGTGAGTGAAACAAGTGAAAAGTCCGATATATGACTCATGCCATGCTTGTACAATAACACGAGCATAGTATATACTTTATCATAAAACAAATTTAAAATATCAATAGTACTGAGATGTAAACATCTTGGTGCTTTTTTATATAAATTAAACATATTAAATATACAAATTAAAGGGGTAAGGGTTCAATAAACTTATAACTTATAAACTTTAATTATTTATCAAAAAAATACTTGACTCCAACCTAAGGTAAGAATTTATACTTAATTTTGAGGTGATGTTAAATGGTATATACAGTACAGGAGGTAGCTAAAATTTCTGGTATATCAATTAGAACGTTGTATCATTATCATAAAATTGGATTGTTAATTCCAGAAAGAGTTGCTGAAAACTATTCAGCTAAATACCAAATCTCTAATTAAGACTGTTGAACATCTATTAAAATCCTAAAATGCTCAATAATTATAAAATATATATGTTATTAAACAATAATTTAAGTTATAATATTTGTGCATTTTCAGAGCCTAATTTATAATACAGAAAGAATATCTCCTGCTCCGATTGAGTCTCAGATTATAGACGGGAATTGTACTGTGGGTTGTATATACTCAATTAATATTATAAAAGGAAAGTAATTTATTAATCTGGGTCATTTGATATTTCCAAGAACAAAAACAGCTTATGACATCAATTTTATTTTCTTAAGAAAAGCTTAAATGGTGCGTTTGCTTGAAGGTGGTTTTAGATTTAGTGCGAGTTACTATTTAAGTAACGAAAAAGGGGACTTTAAAAATGAAAATATGGACAATTCAATCAATAGATATTTGGGAAAAGTTAAAAGAAGAGGAGATTGTTACTTGTGATGAAAAATTAGCATCTTATTTAAAGGATGAAGAGTGTTCATTCTTAGAACCCTATAATTGGATTAGAAATAAAATGATAAATAGTATGGGTGATAGCTCTTATAAATCTGGTATATATCCTATATGGGGCTGGTATATTTATAATGGACTGCATAGGAAACCAGATCTAAGATATTCTGGACATGGAGAACATGGGGAACAAATGGCTTGTATTGAATTAGAGATTCCAGATAATAATGTGTTGATAGATTAAAGATTGTTTCTTACATATATAATTGTCAGATTTATTTTCGTATATATACTTTTATCCTCTTTATTCTTTCTATACTCATTTCTAATATTTTAAGTTTTCTATATTAAATATAAATGAATTTATTAATTATACAATAGGTCTACATGTATTTTAAAAATTTTGCTTAGACAATAAATCTAATTAAAACAATAATTCCTATCTTGCCTTAAATATTTGCACTTTTCTTACTTCATTAAGCTTCAATTCCCAAAATGTACCTTGAATATATTTACCTGACGAATTAAATCCATTATTTAAGGATTTTTTTATACTAAATATCTTATCCCATGATTTTTCAATTACATCTTGTTTCTCTTGGCTTGACAATTTATCTAACCATTCCCATTCAGCATCAAGTTCTTCTTCATTTATACTATCTCCTATATACCAATTATTCAAAACATAATGCCATAAATCAAAGTCACTTAATAACAATACTAAGATTTCAGATGGAAATAATATAAAAGGTGATTGGAATTTACAAATGGATAAAATCCACGAATGTCATATACCATTCGTGGATTTTGCTTAATAAGATTTGGTCACTTTTTTTAACAAGCCTCCCACTCACCGATCCATTTTCCTTTTGAGTAATTATATTGGCGCCTATATACTTTTCCGTTTACTGACTTATACCTCCAGTCAATGATATCAGAAAAAGGAGTTATTAAGTGATCGGATTGTAGATTTTCTGTAATCTGAACAACTGTACTGGATTGTGCTTTTGTTTCTACTGTATCTAGACTGGCAGCAGATACAACAATAGATGAAAGGGTTTTGATAATACAAATTGAGATAATGAATACAGGGATTTTCCTTCTAATTTTTCTCATCATTTTGCACCTCTTTTATATTTTTATATATGGATAGATTTGCATAGGAATCTTTAATTTCATTGACAGTACCAAAAAATTGATCATTAATGTAAAGATCATAAGTGTTGTCTTGATTCTGAATTAAATATGAGTTTTCATTTGTAAGCTCAACCGTACCGTAAGCATCATTTGGAGGTATAAAATATGGCTCAAATACGAAAAAGAAAGATAAAACAACCAAAAATAGTATAGGTATGGTTAGAAAAATACTCTTAAATCTAAATTTTTCTTTTTGATTAGAGTTTTCCAAAACTATATGAAATCGCTGCGAGAGCATAGAAGTACTTTCACTATCAAAGGTTAATGCTAGTTTATTCAATTGTCTATTAGCATTATATTTAGCTATTTTTAAAAGACATTCCAGATATTCAATTCGTTCCAATTCATCCATTGATTTTGTAATAGTAAGATCTGTATGTATTTCAAGCACTTTGGATACTTGTTTTTTTAGCAAATATATAAAAGGGTTCCACCAATAGATGATACATAAAAACTCAATAATTATTTTAACCCATAAATCACCATGATAGTAGTGGGCGATTTCATGACTTAAAATGTAATGCCACTCATTTTGTGAAAACTCTAGCTGAGGAACAACAATCCATGGTTTTAATACCCCAAGTATCATAGGGGTAGAAATCATATCAGTTTGAATAATTTTAAAGTTCACTGATTTGTTGTAGTTTTGAAGGATTTTCTGTAAAGTATTTTGAACCTGTATGTTTTTTACTACAGGTAATTTACTTATTGTTTTCTTAAAATGTTTATAAGATTGTAGTATTCTACTCAATTGAATAATAGCTCCTATTAACCAAATTACATAGATAACATGATGGAAACAGATATTATAATTACTTGATGCTATTATTGGTATTTCGAAGAAAAAAACGATTTTCGGAAGCACCCGCTTAAAAGCTAAATTATTTGCAAAAGTAAATTCAACTGGAATAAACAATCTGATCATAATAATTGCTATACAGAAAAACAAGGAACCGACTCCGATTTCCTTGATGAGCCTATTATTTTTTAAAAAAAGCCATATTAAGATAATCAATGCACTGCTAAAAAATAAAACGGTTATAAAAGCAGTAAAGGAGAAGAACATTTTAATCCTCTCCTTCGAGAAGCTTTTTTCTCTCTTTAAGCATTTTTTCCAACTCCTCTATAACAATTTTTTCGTTTTTTTCGTGTTCTAACAGTGTGGCAACAATACTAGGTGTAGAAATACTTTTATTTAGATTTTGAAATTGCTTGACAAATTGTTGCAGAGAAAAGTCATTTGAACTTATGGTTGGCTGATAGCTACGCGAAAGAACAGTTCCGCTATATACAATATCTGCAACTTCAATGAGATTTTTTTTCAGTAATTTTCTTAAAACAGCTTGTGCTGTATTGATACTTATAGAATTATCTATCCTAGGGATATCGGAAGCCAGCAGCGGCTTTTCAGCGGTCCACAAAATATTTAAGATATCTAATTCTCTATTAGTTAATTTAAAACGATTATTTTGTCTTGGCATTGAAAACTCTCCCTTAATACATTAAATATCTAAATTATTGTTAATTTTATTATAAGTATAAAAGTAAAATATGTCAACGTTTAGGATAATATTAAGTTATAAAATATACTATGTATATACTTGACAGAATACATAATATTTGATTTAATTAGATTGTATTTAAAATACAGTAACAATAATTCAAATATGATATTTATAAATTACTCAAGGATAACTCGTTTTAATGTAAGAAACATAAAAGAAGTTGATACCTATTATTTATAAAATAAAAAGATAACTTTTTATTATAAAATTTAAAATGATATTAATATTTATGCTGATTTGATAATAACTTAAATAGGTATTTTTCACTTATCTATATAACTATAAACAATACTATATATCTGCAGAATACAACTTTTAAAATTTTAGTAAATTGTCCACAATAAAACTTGCAATTTATGAATAAATTAAAAAGGGGGGATTCCAATGATTTAACTATTTGTTTAATTAACTTTATGATATTTAGTATTAGGTACAAGTTTTTATAATGAAGGCACTTTGGAGTAAATACAGTAATTATTTTTATAGAATACAGATATGTAAAGCATTTCAAGTTATAACTACAGCTATTAAAATATTTACTCCATCATAGAAATTTACTCGCATTAGGTAAATAGAAAAACTAATTGGGGAGATGAAATATTATGAAGAAAATTATTAGTGCCATTTTAGTAATAACAATGATTTTTGCTTTGTTTCTAATAGTTGAAGCATCTGAACAAAACAGTACTTATAATTACAGAGATTTGTTTAACAAATATCTTAATTCTGATGGTGCTATTTCAGAGGGAATAAGATACGAAATGGCAGACATCTTTTTAGAGAATCCAGAGGAATTTGCATACTATATGTCAGAGATTGATACTGAATCACAGGAGCAAGTAGCCTTTGCAATATGTGCAGAGTTTGCAGTCAGGGATTCAGAAGAATTAAAGAACTTTGAAAGTGTTTTAAATGACACTATAAATTCTCAGACTGTTAATGAAAAATCATTTTCTGTTTTAGAACTTATAACTAAGCTATATGAAAGCAGTTATGAAGATTTGACTGCAGTATCTATAGAGGAATCTGCTCCTATTGAAAGTTTTGATGTTGAAGCCATACAAAATCAAATTAATGTGAATCAAATCAATGAAGGGCATTTAGATGAAGAATTTGCTTTTAATATGGCTCAAAATTATAGTTTAGATCCTATTTTATTTGCAAAATCGCTGACTCCATTTGACAGAACTACGGTAAGTAAAGTGGCAGAAAACATTGCTTATTTCAATGTGAATATGTCAATGAATAAATCGTACTTAACTTCTAATAGCAGAATTGGAGAACAATTAAAATATTCATTAGATGATTTGGCCTCCAATGAAAAACAGATTTTAGATTTTTTGCAAACAGAAATTAAGCAATATGAAGATAATAATATTGGATTAATAGAAGAAAAAGTAGAAGAATCAAGTATTGATATTTTTTCAACACAGAGACCTATTATTGGGAATATTTTATATACTAGCAAGATTGAGGCAGGAAAAACTGCAAATTTAAATGTTACTTTTAGAGAAACCACCGCTGTGAAGACAACTAGAACTTATTATGCTAAAGTCTATTGCATACGAAATGGCTCAACATATTTAAAAGACTCTAGACAATTTTCAATACCTTCTGGGAAAAGTGAATCAACCGTAAACTTCTCAGTTGCACTATCCCATGCTGGAAGTTTTTATACAAAAGTTGAAGTTTACTCTTCACCGAATGGATCATTACTTGTCAGTAGAACTGGATCAAATCCTGATATTTCAAAAGGTAATTGGAAAATTAAAGTTTCATTATATAAGGATCGAAATAAGGTAGGAAATTATTATCTATATAATGCAGGGGGAGATTTAATTCAATCAGGTTCTGCTTTAGGGAGATCTGCATCTAATGAATCAATGAGTACACGTAATGGAAATACACCTATAGGAAATTATACCGGTTATATAGGTGCTGTACAGAATGATACTGCAGCATATGGTCCTTATAAAGTAGTAGTAATGAATGGTGACAATAATTATTATGTTCCAAGATACCGTGATGGTATTTGGATACATGGTGGTCGCAGCCAAAGTACATTACAGCCGACAAATGGCTGTGTAAGAATATTTAATACTGATCAAAAAAAATTGCAAGATAATATAACCGACTTAACAAAAACCTCCAATGGACATAATAGAACTGGTAAAATTTCTATTACTGAATAATTTATAATAAATACTACAAAAATTTTAGCAATTAGTTCTGTATGGTGACTATTGAATGAAGATAGTTATCATATAGAACCATGCTATTAATTAGTAATTTACTTTTATAATAATATAGTTTAAAGTTTTGTTTAAAGTAATTCTTTAGAAAAGGATGATAATTGATGAAAAAAAATATGTCTATTATATTTCTAGTTGTGTTTATTATTGTTACATTAATTTTATTTATGATACATGTAAATAAAAACAATAACAAGATTTCTGAAGATGAAAAATATACAAAACTGTTTAATGATGCATTGGTAGCTGATGGTGCTTATGCAGAGGGCTTTTATTCAGAATTAAGTAATCTTTTTTTAAGAGAGCCAGATTATTTTATTGAACAACTATCACTACTGAATAAAGATGAAAGAGAAACTATTTCTTTTAATGTTGCATTTATTATGTGTATCAATGAACCTGAATTAAACAAGAAATTTGAAAGTACTCTATCTGGAATAGAACATAAGGATAATAATTTAGAATTTAATACTACTTTAGATAACTTAATTAAAAATTATGAATCAATAAAAAATGATAATGATTAGTTAAATAATAATTAAAAAATCCTATTATCTATTAATTAATATTCCTTATCTCTGAACGCAAGATAAAAAGAAGGAGAAATAGTATTTTTTAAAAACTCAGACTTAAATCTATTATCAATTTATTTATCATAAAAGATGAATCAAGATAAAAAAATAAATTTTTAGAATTAAGTTTAGTTAGCTATAGTTTTTTAATGCTCTGTAAACACTCTTTTTACATTATTGTGCAAGAGTGTTTAAACTGATCAATAAGTCAGGTAGGCATCATTAATATTAATTATAAACTACTGCTAAGGGTAACAATCAATATCGTATAATAAGGTACTAGGATATTTGAAAGAGTTAATGTAATAAAGGATATATAGAATATTAATATTTTATGATACAATAGGGAGATTTTTCTATGAAGAGGAAAAAGACATTAATCATCATAGGTATATTAATTATCATTATATTTTCTATAGTTTTATATATGAGAAGTCAATCAATCCATGTAAGAAGTAAAGATGGAGAATGGGAAGCTTATTATAGAAGAGAATTTCAAGACCCAAAAGGAACATGGAGTGGATATCTATACTATAGGGGAAAAAACAATGTAACAAAAGCATCGGCTATATTTATGGTAAATGAAAAACTATACACTGGAAATGATGGGTTTGATAAAAATATCTTGTTTTTAAATAGTAGCTGTGTGTTATAGTAATATAAGATTTATAATATGCCTAATAAGATCTATTTAATCCTTTTTAGTAAAAAAATTACTAAGAAGGATTTTTTTATTTAATAAGAAATTTCTATTTTCCTATTAAATAAAAAACAAGTAAGAACAGTATCAGGAGAAGCTTGAAAAGTAAATGAAGTAAACTTCTATCACTATGAAAGAAAATAGGGAGTTTTTCAAGAAAAGTAAAAATAATATAACGATTCTGTAATTAATAAGCTCAGAAGAAAAACATTTCAGTGAACTATAAGAACATTTTTAATTCTAATTAATTTATTGCTAATAACATTGCCAAGATATTCATGATTTGTAGAGTTTATTGTAGTTGGAAAGGTAATACTTTTGATGGAAAATAGTTTGAAACTTAATAGGAATCAGCATAAGTTTATATAATATCTATATTATTAATGGTATAATAATAGTGAAAGTGATTGTAAATTAGGAGGAATAAGCAGAACCCTAGCAAAAATATTGAAGAAGTATTAAGGGATGGATTAAAGCTGGAAAAGCTTATTATAGATAAAGAAGAAACTGAAATAATAAAAAGGATTTTTAAAGACTACTTTTATGGAAAAGGGGAAACAAATGAAAGTATATTATAATTCTAGTCTATGGAAAAAATTCAAAGGAATATCTGGTAGACCTCAACAAGTAAACTTGAAAATTCAAAATAATAGATCAAAAAGATTTATTCCTACTATATATCATTTTTCAAAAGGAATTGTATTCGATATAATTACTATTATAGATTAAGATGAGTATAGTATGTTTTATGAGAAATATAAAGATATAGAGGGCAATTTAACACCATTGGAAGAATGTATAATAGAACAAGAAAGTCCATATCAAGCTATGACAATAAAGGATATATTGATAAATGGAAGGAAAGTAGAAGAAGGTTATTCTTCTAGCGGTTCAATATGCATATACATACTTTATTATCTATCCCTAGTTTAGAGAAACAAGATAAGTTTAAATTTGTTTTGGAAGGGATTAATATAAAAATCTATGATGGTGAAGAATATGAATTCAGATTATAAGAATGTATAATTAAATAGTCGGATATAAGTCAGTTTGGATCCAAAGCTATACTCCTTATTGGCTTTTTTTATTTTAAAAAATGGAATCGATAGTATAGAAAGTAAAGATTAACAATTATATGATGTAAATACAAGGATGACTTTTTATAAAATAGATTTTAGTGAAGAAAGCTTTGATAAGATTAATAATAAAATAATCATATAAGACGATTCACTATCTAAGAAATAATAGATTGACGATCTAACTTATATAATATATAATACATATATTATATAAGTTGAGGTGATTAAATGAAGATGAAAGATTTTTATCGGATTAATCCAAATGACTGGTTATTTTTAGATGATGCCGATGTTGCTTATTCTAAAGAAAGGGCAATGAAAAATTCAAGTTCATGTGAATATGATAATGAGGAATTTGTAAGGCAGTGGGTACTAAGAGAATTAATTGACACCTATAAATATCCAATTGAATGGATAGGTGAAAGATTGGTAATAGAAGAGCCTATAAAAATGGGTGTGGCGGTGAAAGAATGCGATATAGCAATTAAAAACTCGGGAAGAAGACCATATTTACTATTAGAAACTAAAAACGCTGGAATTAGTGATAGGGAATTTGAAGAAGCAAAATCACAATTGGAGTCTTATCTAGCAGCTACACATACTGCAACAATTGGGTTAGTAACGAATGGAAGAAAGGTAGTGGTACTAGAAAAGAAAATAGATCCAAATGATTTTAATATTATATCTGATATACCAGCATTTGATAAGGAAAAAGTTAAGATTAAAAGAGTATTGACTAGAGAGATAATAGAGGAAAATGGAATAAGGAGAAAAACAGGATTAAAGCCATTAACGGAGAAACTAAATTCTATTTTATTTGAATGTCATAGTATAATTAGGGATATAGATGGACTACATGACGATGAAGCATTAGATGAATTAAGTAAAATTATATTCACTAAGATTTATGATGAAAGAGAAGTATGCAGGAAAGAAGAAGGAACAGTATTTAAATTTCAAACTTATGGAGCTGGTAATAATGAGGAGGTAGCATCTAATATAAGACAATTATATGAAGATGCTAGGGATTATGATTTGAATTCTAACTCTCAGAAAATAGTTGGTTATTCACGTTCAAGAGGAGTATTTAAAAATCAAATAAGATTAAGTTCAAATGCGCTGTCAAAAGTAGTAGAAAATCTCCAAGAATATTCTTTTATTGATACAACGGATTCGGATATCAAGGGTAAGGCATTTCAAAAAGTTTTAGGTGCGGCAATAAGGGCTGGTATGGGACAATATTTCACACCTCACCAAATAGTTGAGTTGATTGTAAAAATGCTTGATCCTAAACCATCAGATTTGATATTAGACCCATTTTGTGGAAGTGGACATTTTCTATCTACATCGTTAAAATATATTGAAGATAAATATGGAAAGTTCATGGATGATTATTCAAGATATGATCTTCGGTTTAATAGACTTCATGGAATAGAGAAAAGTGATAGAATGGTAAGAATTGCAATGACTGATATGATGCTACACGATGATGGTCATACTAATATTAGGAATACTGATGCATTGCTTAGCTTTGATAACTATCCGGACATTGTAGCTTTAGGTGGAGAACAGAATGAAGATCCCAGTGTATTTACAAAAATAATGACGAATACACCTTTTGGTTCTATAATGCAAGGAGAAATTGGGGATATACTGGGTAGATTTCAATTGGGGAAAAGAAAAAAGTCTTTACCGCTTGAATATCTAGGATTAGAACGTTGTATTCAATTTTTGAAGCCTGGAGGAATAATGGCAATTGTATTGCCAGATGGATTAATTACTAACAAAAATGCATTATTTGCAAGAAATTGGGTAATGACTCAGACAAAAATAAAAGCTGTAATTAGCTTACCTATAGAAACATTTGCACCATACGGGACCTATACAAAAACAAGCATATTAATATTAGAAAAAATTGATGTTAAAATAGAAAAAATTACATTTGACTATCCAGTATTCATGGCAAATATTGAGAAGATAGGATATGATGGAACAGGAAGACCAATAGATGAAAATAATATCCCATATATTCTTGAATCATGGGAGCAATTTAAAGATCATCCTGAAGAATTTATATCCAATAATGATGAATTGGTATATAAATCAACAGGTGAACAATTAAAATTCAGATGGGATTTTGCAGCTGGAAAAAATCTTAATCTAGAGGGTGAATATACATTATTCAGTGAATACGCAGATGTCATAAGAGTTACTGAAAATGTAGAAAAGAATGTAACTGAACTCTATCCATATATAAGTATTGATAAATTACCAGAGGATCCTTATAAGATGTCAAAAAAAGATATATCAAAGTTACCGGGAAACAAATTAAAAGGTGCTAAACATGTAGCACGTGGTGGAGATATCCTCTTTGCAAGATTAGGTCCAAGTATGAGAAATAAGAAATCCTTATTGCTTGATAATGATGTAGAAAAGGTATATTGCTCAAATGAATTTCATGTACTAAGACCTAGGGAGGGAGTAACTAGTGAATCAATACTATATTTAATTAAATCAGATAGCTTTATATCCCAAGGAAATGCATTATCAAGAGGTGCAACTCCAAGTAGACTAAGACTATATGCTGAAGACTTAATAAATATACAAGTTCCTAAGCTGCTAGATGAAGAATTAAAAAATAAAGGTAAGGAATATATAGAAGGTAGAGAAAGAATTTCGAAATTAGAGGAGCAAATAAAAGAAATAATGAACGATATTTCTCCAGATTTTTAAACTTTAGTGTTATCTATGGGATTTAAATTATTGTAACACTGGTATAATTTTATAACATTAATCCTATATTTGCCAAAACCATTTTGTTTTACTCACCAAAATAGTTTTGGCAATAGTTTTATTTTATCTTAACTTGAATGTACATCATACACAAATTATTTAATAAACTTTATATATCAGCATCAGATTTTAAATTATTGAATTTATAATTAATTGTTTTTCAAGAAATTATTATGGAAATATTTATACAACAAGGCTGCTAAAGTGTATTTTGTTATATTAGGATAGGTAAACGGATCTACCTCTAGAATCTCTATGATCTTATTCTTTCGTTGTGCTATTGTATTTTTATGGATAAATAATTCTCTTGCTGTCATTTGTGTATTGAGATTATTTTCTAGAAGCTTGATTAGTGTATATAAAAGTTCTGAGTCATTTAAATTATCATATTCTATAAGTTTGCCAAATAGTTCCTTGATGATTTTATTTATCCAGTTAAAGTCTGCATTTTCAAAGATAGAATGATATATTTCAATTTCATTATAGGAAGTGCATTGAGGTATTGAAAATAATTTATTAGAGATTTTTATTGCAGTCTGTGCTTCATTATAACTTTTATAGATATACTTAAATTTTTCATAGTATTTACCTATACCAATAGAAACATCAATCTTATTTGTAGTTTTTATTTTTTCTATAAGATAATTGCTTATTTTAAGGGCTTTTTCCTTTGTAGTTTTTTCATCTACATCCTTATATAATAATAAAATAATCTTATCACTATAGTCTATAATAATGTACTCATTAGATTTCATAGAGATATTGTCCTCTACAGTTTGGAAAATATCTTTTTTAAGTTGAATCAAATAGGATTCAGATTTATTTTCTGATAATGAGTTAAAATCATATATATCTATTACAATGGCTAACTTTAATAGGTCAATATTATAGCCTAGGCCTAAGCCTCTTTTTATAGTCATTTCTTCATTAACTGGTTCTTTGCTTATTAAGTCAATAATAAATTCTTTTTTTACGGATATTTTATAATCCCTTCTATTTATATTGTTTAAGGTTACTATTGAGATAAAGTTTTTAGTTTGATTAATTGCTATCCAATCTAAATCATTTAATTTTGTAGGAAGGAATATTGCCAATATACCATAATATCTAAAATTACTTATTATAGGTGTTAGCAGCCATTGAATTATGCCATCTTTATAATTGATATATACATCTTTTTTATCTAGAAAAGTATTAAAATTATTATTTATTTGTTCTATAATAAAGGATTTTACTTCTTCCCTTTCTTTATCAATGCTTTTTTCAAAGACACAATCCTGATTGCAATCAAAATAGAGTATAGGTCTATTGATGAGATCATAAAGTGTCTCCAAAATATTTGTAGGATCTTGCTTATCTATTATTGTTTCTGACATAACATCATATATTCTCAATGTCTGTTTTAATTCTTTATTATGATTATATAATAGAGTATCCATAATAGGTGAAATAATGTCAATATAAGCTAAATCGGCTGGAGCTAAAATAAGAGGAAAATTCAGTTCTTCGCAAATATCTATAAGTTCTTGGGAAACTCTATCTAATATTAATCCTACATGGGATAGAATAAGACCACTTGATCCAACGTTTTTTAACATCTTGATAACTTCTATCTGTTTTTTTATATCTGTACGTATGGAGTAAAAGGCAGATATCAATAATTCAGAATCCTTTATAAATGGTGTTGCTTCGGGAATTTCTAATACACTTACACTTCGTATTTTGTTATTTAAATTTTTTTCTCCAGATAAAATTTTTGCTCCTTTCATAATATCTAGTTTCATTATTTCATTTAACTCAAGCATAAGATCACTCCTAATGATATGGATTAGCCGAAGAATTAATTTTTAATATAGTTTATTGGTATAAGTATATCATTACTGTACCAAGGATAATTGAAGGATATGCAGTATTATATTTCAGAATATAAACTGTGTCTTTTTCAGTACAAATCCCAGGGAAAGATTACTTCAATCAGATAATACATCAATGTATATATAGCACAAACAATATCAAAATTTATGTGCACATACACATTTTAAACTATAGTATGATTATATCATAGAAAAATAAGCAAGGTAAATTCATAAGATAAGTGATTAAAAGGAGGCTTAAATAATGGCAACAAAAAGGCTAACAAATAGGGTAGAAGTAGAAGATTTCGTAAGAGGTTGTACATTTTATGGAACTGGAGGTGGAGGATTACCAAGTAATGGAATAGATTCATTGATGTCAGAAATCGAAAAGGGAAATGAAGTTGGATGGATTGATGTAAATGAAATAGATGATGATACTATAACAGTATGTCCATTTTTAATGGGTTCTATTGCTCCTCATACAGATGAAGTAAAAAAGGAAATGGAGGGATTTGGATTAACTGATTCTATTAATAAAGAAAAAGAGAGATTAGGTAAAGCAGTGGCTGAACTTTCAAAGTATACAGGAAAGAAAATAGGAGCTGTGGTGCCTATTGAGTTAGGCGGAGCTAACACGCCAGGACCTTTGGCTGCAGGGATATTAAACGGAATCCCTTGTGTAGATGGAGATTATACTGGAAGAGCCATACCAGAAATTTTGCAGACAACACCTTATATAAATGGAAAGGTTTTATGGCCAGTAGCATCTGTAGATGAATTTGATAACATTTGTATAATTGATAAAGCTATTAATTATAGAATGGTAGAGAGGATAGGAAAGCTAATAGCTTCAGGCGCATATGGATTAGCTGGTCAAGCTGGGTTCCTAATGACTGGTAAAGAGATGAAAGAAATTATTATTCCTGGAACTCTTACTGAATGTTATGAATTAGGAAAGATGATAAGGGAGTCCAGGGAAAAGGGACTTAATCCTATTGAAGAAATAATTAAAAAATTAGATGGATACCTATTAGCAAAAGGTACAGTAACTGGAAAGGATACTGAGGATAAACTAGGGTATTACTGGGGAACTCATACCATTACTGGTAAAGAAGGGTTTGAGGATAATATATATAAAATCTGGTTTAAAAACGAAAATCATATAATGTGGGAAAACGATAAACCTATTATAACAAGTCCCGATATAATTGTTGCAGTAGATGCTAAAACTGGTGAGCCATATGCTAATCCAGTATTAAAAGTTGGTGATGAAGTTTGTGTTATTGGTTTAAAAGCAAGAGAAATATTTAAATCAGAAAAGGGAATTGGAGTATTAGGACCAAGATACTTTGGATATGATATAGATTATAAGCCTATAGAAGAACGCCTTTAATTGATAAGGTTATCTTGATGAAATATATTGAGATAACCTATATCAAAATTTAAGTTTACTTATACTGATTTTAAACTTTAAAATAGGAGGGAAACTAAGTGGATGATAAGTTAAAATATAATGAGGAGAAGGAAGACCAATTTTATGATTATCCTGACAGACCAGTACCTATTGATAAAAGACGCTCACAGATAAATATTGCAGTAGTTACTACTGGAATGGCAGTAGCTATGTCTACACTTTATACAGGTGCATCTTTAGCTCAAACATTGTCCTATAGAGATGCGGTCTTATCAATAGTTATAGGCTGTATTATTCTTGGAATTATAGCAGCTTTTACTGGAGGGATTGGTGCCAGCAAAGGGGTATCTTTCTCAATGCTGGCTAGGAAACCCTTTGGAAGAGAAGGTTCAAAGATTGTAGGCTTAGTATTTGCCATTTCAATGTTAGGCTGGTTTTCTTACCAATGTGGATATTTTGGGGAAACTATTCATCTATTAGTACCTAATGCAAAGTGGGCAGATCCTAAAATAGCTACTTTATGGGGCGGCATACTGATGATGTCCACAGCTATTGTTGGTTTTAAAGGTATGACAGCTTTGAGTATGATTGCATCTCCTTTGCTGTTGGGTATGTGTCTATATTCTGGTATTTATGCCATCAACCAATATGGGTATAGTACTATTGTTCAATCTAGTATTGATAATCCAGCTTCTTTAGGGATAGGTATAACTATAGTTGTAGGCGGGTGGATTACGGGAGCTATTTTACAGCCGGATATTTCTAGATATGCTAAATCACCAAAGCATAATGGAATTGGTATTGTTATTGCTATGATAATATTTGCAGTTGCTAACTGGGGTGGTTTAGTAATATCAAAAGCTACTATGGCATCAACTATTATGGGTGGCTTAATCATTTTAGGTTTAGGAACCATGGCTTTGATGATAGTAATACTTGGACAATGGACAAGTAACGATAATAACTTATATTCTGCTGCTTTAGGAATTATCAATATAAAGCCTGGAATTAATAAGCATAAGATTACTGCAGTTTGTGGAATTGTTTTTACTTTAATTGCGACAGTGGGGATACAAAATTATTTTATTTATTTCTTAGAATTATTAGGTACATTTTTACCTCCTTTTGGTGGTGTATTAATAGCTGATTATTATATATTAAAGGAGCAAGAAAAATATAAGTTTGATGGAGAACATGAATATGAAAAAATAAAGCCAATTGCTTTCATTTCAGTAATCGTAGGCGGATTATTTTCATATATATTCAAATTCGGTTCTACGGCAATAAATTCAATATTAATATCTATTATTATATATATAATTTTATCAACTATGTTAAAAAAATCTAATACTAATAATTAAATATAATAACTAATACCCTGCAAGAAACTTCTTGCAGGGTATTAGTTATGCATAAAAACTATGTCCACCTATTTTTGTTACATAGGTCTTGTTCTTTACGATCCAAGTTCCTGCTGCTTTGGCTGGATTGAAGAAATATGTTGAATTTCCTACTGGTTTTGCTCCATTGATAGCATCTTTAGCTGCTTTTACACTTTCTTCTGATGGGGTATTATAGATTGTTCCTTCAGCAACTGGGCTAAATTGAGGAATTTTACCATAATACTCAAAGATTACACCATATACAGTATTGGGAAATTCTTTAGAGTTAACTCTATTAAGAATTACACTTCCAACAGCTACTTTTCCCTTATATGATTCTCCGCTTGCTTCTGCCTCAATAATTCTAGCTAACCAAAGTAAGTCATCCTTGCTATAAATTTTAGAGGAAGTGGTTCCTCTTGAAACTGTAGTAGATTTACTATATAGAGTTTCTTGGGTTTGTTTTCCTGCAATACCATCAATTACTAACTTATTATCCTTTTGAAAATTAATAACAGCCTTTTCAGTTGATTTACCATAGATGCCATCTATAGAAATTCTATAATATCCATGATTTTTTAATGCCTGTTGAAGCTTAGAAACTACATTTCCTTTGTTGCCAAATTTTAAAGTTATATAATTTTCACTTGCAAATACTCCACTTATTGGTACCAATAACAATGTTAAAACTATCAAGACTGATAATGTTTTTTTTCCTTTCATTGTCATACACACTCCTTCCGTAATAATGCTTCCGAAGTTAGCTGACGGACTTGGGATAGAAGGTTCCCTACCACAGATGTGGATTAACCCCTTAAATGGTTGTTTCCGACCTACCTATAATATTTAGGATTCAGCAGTTATGATTGCATGCAATATGGAATATTATATAAGAGTATCTTCATTATGTAAACCCAAAAAGTGAATATACCAAAAATTGTATATGTAGAAGATAGTATAACAAATATGTTTATATTAATATGGTTATAAGATTAAATATAGAATATAATAGATATATGTTAAAAAAGTTGAGGCAACTGGAGGCTCTAAGAGCATGGGTACAGGCAGTTATTTTTGCTTCTAATTATATCAATATAAATTTAATGAGGTGTATATTATGAAAATTGTAGTTTTAGATGGATATACTTTAAATCCAGGAGACTTGAGTTGGGACGAGCTAGAAGATTTAGGAGAATTGACAGTATATGATAGAACACCAGTAAACAAAGTTATAGAAAGAATTGGAGATGCAGATATTGTTTATACTAATAAAACTCCAATTACAAAAGAGACTTTGGATTCATGTACTAATATAAAATTCATAGGTGAACTTGCAACAGGATACAACAATATAGACATTATAGCTGCAAAGAATAAGAATATTCCTGTTTGTAATATTCCAACTTATGGTACTAATGCAGTTGCACAGTTTACAATTTCTCTATTATTAGAACTTTGTCATCATGTTGGTGAACATTCATATGCAGTAAAGAAGGGTGAATGGACAAATAATATTGACTGGTGTTTTTGGAATCACCCAATGGTTGAGCTTGATGGCAAGACTATGGGCATTATAGGATTTGGCAGAATTGGCCAAAGAACTGCTAAAATTGCACAAGCATTAGGGATGAATATTTTAGCATTTAGTAATAATAGAAGACTAGAGTTTGAAACAGAAACTTGCAAATATGTTGATTTAGAGGAACTTTTGAAAAAGTCAGATGTCATCTCTTTACACTGCCCACTTTTTCCAGAAACAAAGGGAATAATTAATAAAGATACAATCAATAAGATGAAGGATGGAGTTATGATAATCAATACTTCTCGTGGTCAATTAATTGTAGAAGAAGATTTAAGAGATGCCTTAAATGTTGGAAAGGTAGCAGGAGCAGCATGTGATGTAGTATCGTCAGAACCTATTCAATTAGATAATCCATTGCTTAGTGCTAAAAATATAATTATCACCCCTCATATTGCATGGGCACCAAAAGAAAGCAGACAAAGACTTATGAATATTGCAGTAGATAATTTAAAAGCCTTCATATCAGGTAATCCAATTAATATAGTAAATTAACTACTATTGAAGTGAAAGATTTATGAATAACATTTGGAGGTTAAAATATGAAAAAAGATTTTGTTATTCTATTAGCACCTGATTCATTTAAAGAAAGTATGACTGCTAAAGAGGCTTGTGAGGCTATGGAAAGAGGAATTAAAAGGGCAAATAATAGTATTAGTTGTATACATGTTCCAATGGCTGATGGTGGAGAAGGAACAATGCAGTCCTTAGTAGATGCTACAAATGGACAAACATATAATGTAGATGTAATAGGGCCATTAGGAAATGAAGTAGAAGCAAGTTATGGTATTTTAGGAGATGGAGAAACTGGAGTAATAGAAATGGCCAGTGCAAGTGGTATTCATTTGGTGCCCTCTGAAAAAAGAAATCCTTTAATAACTACTACCTATGGTACTGGACAACTTATAAAGTACTGTTTAAATTATGGAGTTAAAAAATTATTAATAGGTATAGGCGGCAGTGCAACTAATGATGGTGGGATAGGAGTTGTACAAGCGTTAGGTGGTAAATTTCTGGATAAAGAAGGTAAGGAATTAGGATTTGGAGGGGGAGAATTAGATAAATTAGTTACCATTGATTTATCTAATTTTGATAATCGTTTGAAGGATGTTATTGTAGAAGTTGCTTGTGATGTGAACAATCCTTTATGTGGAGAACAGGGGGCTTCCTATGTATTTGGATTACAAAAAGGAGCAACCCCTGAAATTATGAAAGTATTAGATAATAATTTGAGACATTATGGTATTTTAATAAAAGAGCAATTAGGTATAGATATTTTATATGAGTCAGGAGCAGGAGCGGCTGGTGGACTTGGTGCAGGGCTTATGGCATTTTTAAATGGCAGATTAAACAAAGGTATTGATATGGTAATTAAGTATTCAAAGCTTGAAGAGAAATTACCTTATGCAGATATGGTATGGACTGGTGAAGGATCAATTGACTTTCAAACTCAATTTGGAAAAACCCCTATTGGAATAGCAAAGCTTGCAAAAGAATACAATAAACCAGTAGTAGCCTTAGCAGGTAGAGTAGGAACTAATATAGAAACTTTATATACTATGGGGATTGATTCTATTTTCAGCATAACAAGAGATATAACCACATTGGAAGAAGCATTAGAGAAAGGACAAGAGAATATGGAAAAAACAGCTGAAAATATAATAAGGTTGATGAACTTAAATCAATAGGGCAATTATTTTTGTTTTATTTATTTTCTTTTGTTCAAAAGAAAATAAATAAAAGTATAGAATATAAAAGAAAAGGTTCAAAAAATTATTTTAATGTATCTTAAAAAATATGGAATATACGAGATATGATGTTAGTATAATACTGTATACACAAAATTTGAATACTATGTTAACTATTTTTGATGAATTTTACACATTAATATTTAGTTAATCATAAGCTAATTTGAATTTGGTTTTACTATGTATTGATATTAATATCATATTTTGTTTTCCATGGGATAACTGTAAATACAGTGTTTATACGTGTAAATTAAAGTATTGGAGTAATAGCTATAAAAATAAAATAATCAAGATGTTAACAAAAATAAAATCATATAAGACAAAATAAAGCATAAGAAGTTAAAAATAATCAAAATAATTGCAATATTCTGAGCTTATAGCATGATTATATAAAATAAAATCTTTAAGAGGTGGAAAAATGATTAAATTAAAAGAATCAATTTATAATCATCACTTTAAAGTAGACAATAGGGAATTTGTATTTAATTGTAAAGAAAATGGTTTAATAGAGGTTGATAATTCTAATCTACTAGATATGCCTAAATATTATAATGAATTAATTGAACAGGGATATCTAATAGATAATGAGGTTGATGAATTTAAGGAGTTAATAGAGGAAGTTGGCTATAATGCGAAAAATGATTTTTTTAGCCTAGATATAACGTTATCATTAACTGAAAAATGTAACTTTAATTGTGTTTATTGTTATCAAACTCGAAATCCAGTTGAAATGACAATTAAAGAAGCAAATAAATTATTAGAGAAAGTAAGAACACTACTTGAAATAAATAATTATAAAGAGTTGAGAATATCATATTTTGGTGGAGAACCGTTGCTCAATTATAATATCCTGTTACATTTACATAATGAATTCAAGAAGATGTGTGATAAGCTCCATATATTATACTTACCTTATTTAGTAACAAATGGATATTTATTAGATATTGAAAATATTACTCAAATTAATTTTGAAACAATTCAAATTACGATTGAAGGGATGAAAGATACTCATAATCATTTAAGAAAATCTAATTCTAATAGTTTTGATAAAATAATATCTAATATAGATAATATTATAGATAGAATTAACTCTAGAATTATTTTTAGAATTAATTTATGTAAAGAAAATGTTTTGGAAGCTAGTGAATTAATAAAATATCTGACTAAAAGGTATTCAAAATATTTGGAACGTATATCTTTTGTATTTTCACAAATGGAAAAGCATTCTTTAGATGCTGAATTCGAAATGCTTAGTTATGATGAATTTTGCATGGCTTATTTGGAATGTTTTAAGACTCTCCAATTATGTGGTAAAGATATTCTTATTCCAAATAGTTTACCAAATCCATGTCCTTTTGTAACAAAAAATGCATACTACTTATCTCCTAAGCTTGAGCTTCTATCATGTACTGGAAAGGATGATAGTATGGAATATGAATTCACCGTAAGCAATATAATTAATGAAAGAAAAGATTTTCCTTACCCTAAAGAATGTAGTGAATGTAAAGTTCTTCCACTATGTATGGGCGGATGTGAAGTTAAGAGAGAATTGGGATTTTCTGGATGTATACCAGAAAAAGTTGTATTAGATGATCTTCTAACCTTTATTGTTAGAGAGCAATTTTAGCTATTTTAGCTTAAATAATATATATAAAGGAGGTAATTATAGTATGAAAGTACTTGTAAGGAGTAAAAAAACTTTAAAGAGTAATTTCTACACAGCGGGACATTGTTGTAGTGGCGTAGTAATATGTTAGCTGTACAAATCAAGATATAAATCCTCTATTTTAGGAGGATTTATATCTAATATTGAAATAACAGATTATTGTTATATTGTTACTGGAGGAAAAAGTATGTATTTTAAATTTAGGGGTCAAAGAGTATATTTGGATTTAGATAATAAAAATATGAGAGTTTCGGATAGAATTTATCCTATTAACTTGGAATTGAAGCCAGTTTTGAGAAAACTTTATGTGAAATTTAATTCTAGTTGTAATATAAATTGTGTATATTGTTATCAGAATCATGATTATAGACAGAATCCTATAGATAATTTAGATGATTACTATAAATTTTTAGAAAAGATATTAAATTACTTCGATGAAATCTATTTATTTGGAGGAGAACCATTATTAGAAGAAAATATTAAAAATGTATTAGAATTTTTAGAATTTATATATCCTGCTACAGTTAATGTATATACTAATGGATATCATACGGACAAGATAAAGAATATTGTACTGGCTAATGAACAATTTAAAAATATCATAATTACTATAGATGGAACTAAGGATTTTCATAATAAAAGACGTATTACTAATAAATATACATATGATTATTTGATTAACGTTGTTGAAATATATAAATTATCAGATAAAGATGTATCAATACAGATTAATATTGACCAGAATAATAATGGAGATTTAATTAATACATTGGAATATTTTAATAGTAGATTTTCAAACACCCCAAGAATGAATATTATATTAAATAGGGTATTGCATACGAATTATTCATATTCTCAAATAGATTTTATGAATTATATTAATGGTATTGGTAATTTAAATAAATATGAAAATTTAAATATATCTATTAATTCTAATATGCTGAATAAAATAATAGGAATATTAAATGAAGAAGGAGTATCATGTAACAGATGTGAAGCCGGAAATACCTGGGTATTGGATTTTAATACTAAAGATATATACACTTGTCCTGAGGATAAGAATTTAATTATAGGTAAGTTTAACGAAACAAATTATTGCCTAAATACTAGAAAGATAGAAGCTATACAGGAATATAATAATAAACATAATGACAAATGCAATGAGTGTAAATATAAATATATATGTTCGAGAGGATGTTTTGTGGCAAACGATTTACATGTTTCTAATTGCAAAGAAATGATTTTAGATGAGTTGAGACTGACTTTGAATATGTTAGATAATATAATTTAATTAATGAGGGTGAATTATGAAAAGTTACAAAAGAAAGACTAAACATCTTCTTTTGGCATTAGGATTATTTTTTAATTCTTTTGTAGTTATTTGTTTTTCATATAACATATCTTTCCTAATAGATAAAGTACTAATAGAGAATAAAATATATTTATTTAAATATTGGATAATTGCTGCAGTTTTTATAGCAATGGTTAGTAGCTTCACAACAATATTTTTGGGAAAATACCTACCTATTAGAAATGAATTGATTGCTTCTATTGATATATCTAAAAATGCTTTGATTAATCTTTTAAATTTAAACTATAAAAATTATAGTAAGAAAGATAAAGGATTCTACTACAATGTAGTTACTAACTCAGCCTTTTCTTACGGGAGTATTGCAATTGAACTATACGTTCGCTGGATTTCAAATTTAATGATTGTTATATTTGTGATAGGAGTTATATTTTATATTAATAAAGTTATAGGAATTCTTTTTATGTTATATATCCCATTAGCATTATTTGCTTCCTCTAAGCCTAGTGAACTTATTGCAGAGTATCAAGAAAAGGGATTACCTACTCAAGATTTGTTCTTAAATGAAACTAGGAGTATAATTGAATCAAAAAGAGAGATAAATATTTCTAAAACAAAGGAAGTGTTTATAAATAGATTTAATTCATCATCCTATAAGTATTTAGATTTTGTAACAAGATTTAAGCTGTATGAAATATTATCTACCAGTATACCTGAGATTATAACAAAGTTTTATAGTATTTTAATTTTATCAATCTCAGCTTATATGGGTTTTAATTCAAAATTGACAGTTGGACAGGTATTGTTTTTATATCAATTAATTAATTTCATTTCAAGACCTATTTCTGAATTAGTATCAACTATTGTAAGAAAGAAAGCTAATCAAGCCAATATTAATAGAATAGACTTATTAGAGAAAGAGTCGAAAGAATCATCTGGGTTTGAAGATATAAGAACTTCAGATACTCTAATTAGCTCAAATGGCTTTAGTATGTATAAAAGCAATAAGGAGACAGATTTATTATTTAGAATGGGAAATATTGATATACCAGTAAATTCATTTGTAATAATAAAAGGTGAAAATGGCAGTGGTAAATCAATGTTAATAAATTATATAACAGGAAATTTAGCAAAAGAATTTGGTCAGGGAAATCTTTCTATATCTAAAAATATAGATAATTATAGTTACTTAACTTATCCTATTCTTATTGTTAATGGAGGTTTTAAAGATAATCTATTGGATATTGAGCCGGAACCTAAAGTTTATAAAATGTTGAATATAGATTTTGACAGCAAAGAGATAACTAATAATCCTGTAAATTTAAGTTTTGGACAACAACAGAAATTAAATTTGTTAAGAGTTTTATCTCAACCAAGTGATTATATATTTTTAGATGAGCCTATGTCAAATTTGGATAAGATGACTCAGAATAATGTTGTAAAATATTTAGATTCAATAAAAGGAACGAAAACAATAGTGGCAGTAATGCATGATGAAAGTTTAGATTATTTAGCAGATTATATATTGGATATAAGCAAGAAAACAGTAGCTATTAGTGAAAAAACAAAATAAAGATGGTTTAAACCATCTTTATTTTGTTAATAGTCTCCTTCAGTGTATGCCATGCTAAAACAGCACATTTTACTCTAGCAGGCATATTAGAAATGTTTTGAAGAACCATGGCATCTTCTAACTTTTCTAGTTCATTTTTATTAATGATTTCTTTTTTAATCATTCCTATAAAGAGTTCCGCTAAATTTAGTGCTTCTTCTATAGTTATTCCCTTTATCAAGTCTATCATCATAGATGTAGATGCCTGAGATATGGCACATCCATTTCCAGTAAATGAAGCATCCTTTATTATATTTCCATCAAGTTTTAATTGTAAACTAATATCATCACCGCAGCTAGGATTATGACCACTTTCAGTAATATCTGGATTTAATAAGGATTTTTTATTGTGTCCACTTCTATAAAGGGTGACAGCAATGATGTCCTGCCCTAAGGGCAACACCATAGGAATCCAGAATAGACGCCACATCATGTGGATGTATATCGTCTATGGTGAAGGATATTATTCCGCCTCTTTTTTCCAAATCTATAGGTTCTTGTATATTTACATAGGATATACTTAGCATTTTTTTATACCACTAATTTTCAAAAGCAAACCTACCAATTTACTAGGAATTATTGTAATTTTTAATTCATAAATTTTCCAATATGAAAATACAATTTAAGAGAACTTATATCTGAAAAGGAGAGGATTAAAATGGGCTTAAATAGTTATATATTAATGTTTATGATACTTCCCCCAATTATGCTAAGTGATCCAGTAAATGGAGATATAAATAATGGGGAAATAAATATTATAGAGAGTATAGTGATTCAAGATGAATCAGAAGAAAAAGCAGATAGTATTCAGGAGTTAATAGAGGGATTAAAAGAAGATTCTAAGGATGAAGTTATAATAAAAAAACAGGAAGAAGTTGAGGAAGATATTCAAGAAGAAACACAGGAAAAAATAGATAAGGAAATTCAAGAAGAAATAAATAAAGAAATTAAGGAAGTCCTTCCTGAAGAAGTCCATAAAGAACAAAAAGTAGAAATTATAAAGTTTGATATTAATGGATTAATGTTAAGAGAAGGAGTATCTAGTGAAGAGGTTTTGAAACTTAAGAGTTTCTTAAAGAAAAAAGGATATAAGGATATAACAGATGGTTATTATTTTGATAATAAAACAAAAAGTATTGTAGCTAGATATCAACAAGATAATGGATTACAGTCTGATGGTATAGTTGGAAAGAATACATATCAAAGAATAAATGAAGATATGGAACTAAATAGGATAAGGATTTCAGAAATAGAGTTAGAGTTTACTTTTGAAATACCAATAGGAAATTTTATAATGATTAATAAAAGCAGTAATACCTTATATCATATAAAGGAGAAAAAAATAGTAAAGAAATATCCTGTTGCAACGGGAAAACTACCTCAATATACTCCAGAAGGGAAATTTACCATAGTAACAAAATATACAAACCCAGCATGGGGAGGGGCAGGAAAACACAAACCTATAAAGGGAGGAGAACCCAATAATCCCCTTGGTAAAAGATGGATGGGACTAAGCATAAGAGGAGGAGGATCCTATGGAATACATGGAAATTCCAACAAGAATAGTATTGGGAAATATATATCATTAGGTTGTGTTAGAATGTATAATGAAGATGTAGAGAGTATATATGATTTAATAGATAAAGGGACACCCGTATGGATTGGAAATGAAATAAAGCTTAAGGAATATGGTGCTGTATTCAAATTTAACTATTAGCAGAAGGTATAAAAGTCACAAATTCGCAACTTATGAAAATTGACCTAATTGCTTGGATATCTAAGAAATGGGTTAGCTTTTCCTAAGAAACAAATAAATTTTAAGGAGATTTTATATGAAGAATATTATATCACGAGAATGGTTGATAAATAATATGAAAACTGAAAACTTGATTATATTAGATGCTCGAGCAGAGCTAAATGACTTTGACTATGGATATGCAGGATATAAAGAAGGTCATATAGAAGGAGCATATTTTGTGTCTATGGAAGATATCATGACAGGTAAGGTTAGTATACATGGAGGTAGACATCCACTGCCTAATATGGAAAAATTCATAGAAGATATGAAAAGATTTGGCATTGAGGATAATTCTGCAATAGTCATATATGATGATGGAGATTTGGCAATGGCAGGAAGGTTATGGTGGCTACTCAAATACTCTGGAAAAGATAAGATTTATATCTTGGAGGGAGGAATCAGAGCGTGGACTGAAAATGGATTAGAAATAGTTGCTGAAATTCCAGAAATAAAAGAATCTAAATCATTAAGTTTAAATATAGATTATTCAATGAAAGTAGATGTAAATTATGTTAAGAGGGCTATGGGTTTAGATACGGTAGCAATAATAGATTCTAGAGCAGCTGAAAGATATAGGGGAGAAGTGGAACCTTTAGATAAAATAGCAGGTCATATTCCGAATGCATTAAACTATCCATGGATGAATTTAGTAGCAGATGGAAAGATAATGTCTAATGAAGAACTGGAAGAATATTTTAAGGAGTTGAGGGAATATGAGGAAATAATTGTACACTGTGGTTCAGGAATTACAGGCACAGTAAATTATATTTTCATGGACGAAATAGGACTTAAACCAAAAATATATGTAGGAGGGTATAGTGATTGGGTTAGTTATGAGGATAATATTGTGGTTTCTGAATTATAAAAACAAGTATCAGTTTTAGTGTCTGTCACAAAAACTGATACTTGTTTTTTATCTAAAACACCCAGTTTCCATTTTTAAATAGTTGAACCTCATTACCATCTTTTTCATATGCTGTAATATTTAACTCTGGTCCACCTACCATAAAATCTACATGGATTAAACTAAAATTAGCACCTCTATCTGTTAATTCTTCCTGAGTCATATTGGAGCCATCTCTCATGGCATAGGCATAGGCACGACCTAGGGCAAAATGACAGGAGGCATTTTCATCAAATAGAGTTTCATTAAATAATATTCCCGTATTTGATATAGGAGAATCGTCTTGGACTAAAGCAACTTCGCCTAAGTATTTAGCACCTTCATCATTTTCCATAAGTTTTTCTAAAACATCATATCCCTTTTCTGCATAGAAATCCACTACGTTACCATCTTTAAATGTAAAACCAAAATTATCTACAATTTTTCCGTTTAAACTAAGAGGTTTTGTAGCTTTTAAACTACCATTAACTTTTAAACGGTGAGGTGTAGTAAATACTTCTTCAGTAGGTATGTTAGCAACATAAGAGTGACCGCCTTGACTTGTCTTTGCTCCGCCCATCCAGTAGTGTCCATCTGCTAAGTATACTTCTAAATCAGTTCCAGGACCTTTATATACTAATTTTTCAAATTGTTTCTCATTTAAGAAATTCCTATATTTTTTTAGATTTTTATCATGTATTTCCCATGCTTTAATTGGGTCTTCTTGGTCAACTCTAGTTGCAGCAAATATGTTTTCCCAAAGTTTTTCTATAGCATCTTTCTCATCTAAATCAGGAAATACGGATTTAGCCCATGAAGCTGATGGCATGGCAATTATATTCCATTTAGTAATTCCAGTCATTCTATATTTCATTACAGGAGCCATTGCTTGTGAAGCAGATTTCTGACTTTTAGCAACTATTTCTCCATCAATATCCTTTAATAGTTCTGGGTCAGATGCTAGAATAAAGATATGATGATAGTTATTCTTATACATAGCTTCAAGGGAATTTACTTTCCAGTCTGGAAAGTTTTTGAAGACATAGTCTTTGCCATGTTTAAATCTTATTAAATTCATTGCATCGTCGTTTAGTTGAAATTCTACATGCTTTGCGCCTATTTCATATGCTTTTTTCATTATTAATCTTGCAAGAGGTAAGGTATCAGTATTACCTGTTATTATTAGACCTTCTTTTTCTTTTAAATTAACTCCAACCTTTACAGCCAGTTCAGCATATTTTTCAAGATTGTATTCAAAATTATTCATAGAATCCTCCTTATATAATTTAGTTCATATCTATTTTTAACAATTAATCTTTTATTATCATTATAGTCTTTATATCAATTATCTTAAAGAATAATTTACAAGAAAAGTAAAATAATACTATATATAGAAGTAGAGGGGTAGAGTTATGGATAGTTTTAAAATATTATAAGGAGTGATCAAGTGAAAGATAAAAAAGTATCGGCAGAAGAATTAAAGATTTTAATATCCGAATTCCTCAAGGAACATAAGAGTGGATCCCTTGCCACATGTATGAACAATATACCAAGAAGTAGTCCAGTACAGTATTTTGTTGGAGAAGATATGAATATTTATATACTTTCTGCAGGAGGAGAGAAATTTAACGCAATAGAATCTAATCCTAACATTTGCCTATTAGTAAATACAGATTATATTGACTATAGACAAATTAAAGGAGTTCAAATTTTTGGCACAGCAACAACTAGCCTAGAAAATCAAAGAATTTTTGAGGAGGCAAGGGAACAACATCCCATTGAATATGTAATGAATAATGAAAGAAATTTGAAAGTAATAAAAATAGTGCCAGAAGAAGTCGTATATTTAGATTCCTTAGGAGATGGAGATAGAACCAAACAAATACTCAGATACAATAATGTAATAATCAAAGAAGATAAAGAACATATATATCTTTAACAATGTAATCAATCTAAAAATAGTAGGGAGTAAATACCTACTATTTTTTATCATGTTTTTTCAATATTTATACTTACTATATGTAATTTAATTTGTAATATATATGTAACCTATTTATTACTGTCATAAAATATAATATATAAAGGGTAGTTATTATATAGATTTTAAAATTACATTGGAGGATATATGATTAAACAAAAACGAAAATCTAAAATTATTATAGTTCTGCTCGTTATTTTTACTTTATTAGGTTTCTATAATGGACTTGTTACAAGGAAGTATAAGGTTAAAACAGATAAATTCTTAGGCAATCAGTCCATAAGAATAGTACTTATATCTGATTTACATAGTCATGTATATGGTAAAAATCAAAGTAAAATTGCAAATAAAATAAAAAAACAAAATCCGGATATAATTGCTTTAGCTGGTGATATTGCAGACGATAAGGTTCCTATAGAAGGTACTAAACTGTTTTTAAAAGCTATAAAGGATATAGCACCTATATTTTATGTAACAGGTAATCATGAAATTTGGACAGGAGAAGTGGATTATATTAAGGAAGTTTTTAGGTCTTTTAATATTAATGTACTGGAAAATGATTATAAGGAAGTAAATGTAAATGGAGTTAAATTAGTTATAGGGGGTGTAGATGACCCATATATAATTAGCTATAAAAGACTAGAATCTGATTGGTATAAAGAAATTTACAAAGCATTTTTAAATATAGATAGTTCGTCAAGCTATAAGATACTATTGTCTCATAGACCAGAAGAAGTTAATCTATATAATTCTTTACCTTTTGATATGGTACTTTCAGGTCATTCCCATGGTGGACAGTTACGGATTCCATTTATATTAAATGGACTTTTTGCTCCGGATCAAGGATTCTTTCCAAAGTATGCTGGTGGAGTATATGAGCATGAAAATTATACTCATATTGTAAGTAGAGGAGTATCCTTCAATCCAAGATTGCCTAGAATATTTAATCCGCCAGAAATAGTGGTTATTGATATACAAGGGAAATAAAGTACAGTTTGTTAAATTAAAAAAATAAATATTGACAATAAGAAATTTTTATTATACTATAAAAATGAACAGTGTTCATGAGGTGAAATAAAATATGGATAACTATAATAAAAATTATAAGGATATTATTTTGTCGGAAGCTAAAGATATTGCTATGAAACAAGGTGTTTCAAATATAAATATTCGTGCTGTTGCTAAGAATAGTGGTATTGCTGTAGGTACAGTATATAACTATTTTCCTTCAAAAGCAGATTTATTAGTAGCTGTTATTGAAGAGTTTTGGGAAGGTGCTTTTGCAAATGTTGATTGGCAGAGTTTTTCTTATAGGAGTTTTTATGATAATTTAAAGGAGATTTATAGTATATTATATCATTATCTTCATAAATTCAAAGAAAATTGGCTGGAACAGCTTTCTTTGCTAAAAACGCAGGAGAAGATACTAGGAAAGCAAAGAGAAGATGAATATTTTGAAAGAATTTCCTTTAGAATTAAAATATTGATGGATATGGATAATGATTTAAGAGAGTGCCCATGGTCTGAAATGTTTTCAAAAGAAAAAATGGCACAGTTTATTTTTGAAAATATGCTTATAATGCTTAGAAAAGAAGAGGAAGATATAAGCTTTTTTATAACAATTTTAAAGAAAGTAATGTCAAATTAAGATCATACTAAAGTATGGTTTTTAATTTAAACATTAATGAACAATGTTCACGAACATTATATAAGGAGTGATTATTATGCAGGCAATTATGGAAACATTATTTGACATAGTTTATTTATTAGGGGTTATTACCATAGGTATGGTAATGATATTAAAAAGTAAAGATAACAAAGAATTTAAGTTATTTGGCATTATGGCTGTTGTATTAGGTATAGGTGACTCCTTTCATTTAATACCTAGATCGTATGCTTTGCTTACAACTGGTTTGGAAGATAATGCTGCTATACTTGGCATAGGAAAGCTTATAACATCTATTACTATGACTATATTTTATGTGATTTTATACCATATATGGAGACAGCGTTATAATATTCAAGGACGTAGAGAACTTACATTTTCAATCTACATTTTAAGCATTATAAGAATAGCATTATGTTTTTTTCCTCAAAATGATTGGTTAAATTTTAATGCACCTGTTTTATGGGGAATATATAGAAATATTCCATTTGCTATTATGGGAGTTATTATCATATGGATTTTTTATTCTGAGGTTAAAAAACATGATGATAATAACTTTAAATTCATGTGGTTAGCAATCATATTATCCTTTGGTTTTTACGTACCTGTTGTATTATGGGCTAATACAATTCCATTGATTGGAATTTTAATGATACCAAAGACTCTTGCTTATGTTTGGGTAGTGACTATGGGTTATAAAGAATTTAGATGTAATGAGAAAAATAGGATAATATAGAGTTATATGTTGACATAAAAAAATAAATATGATATATAAATATTATTAGCACTCTAACACTTAGAGTGCTAATAATATTTACAATAGTAAAAAGGAAAGGGAAGATATCTATGGAAAAAAAGGAATTTAGGGCAGAGTCCAAGCGTTTGCTTGATTTAATGGTAAATTCAATCTACACACATAAAGAGATATTTTTAAGAGAACTGATTTCCAATTCATCTGATGCCATTGATAAAATCTATTATAAGGCTTTAACTGATGAAAATATTAGCTTTAATAAGGACGATTATTATATCAAAATATTTGCAGATAAAGATAATAGAACACTAACCATATCAGATACAGGGATCGGAATGTCAAAGGAAGAGTTAGAAGAAAATCTTGGTGTAATTGCAAATAGTGGTTCATTTGCATTTAAAAATGAAAATGAATTAAAAGATGGATTTGATATAATTGGTCAATTTGGTGTTGGGTTTTACTCGGCATTTATGGTAGCAGACAAAGTAACAGTTATAAGTAGAACTTTTGGCTCCGATGAAGGATATAAATGGGAATCAGAAGGGGCAGAAGGATATACCATAGAGCCTACGGGAAAAGATACTATTGGAACAGATATAATATTAAAAATCAAAGAAAATACAGAAGACGAGAACTATGATGAATTTTTAGAAGAATATAGATTAAGAGGAATTATAAAAAAATATTCTGATTTTATTAGATATCCAATTAAGATGGATATTACCAAAAGTAGATTAAAAGAAGACTCAGAAGATGAATACGAAGAGTATCAGGAAGAGCAAGTAATAAACAGCATGGTTCCAATATGGCGAAAGAATAAAAACGAATTAATAGAAGAAGATTATAAAAGCTTCTATGCAGAAAAGCATTTTGGATTCGATGAACCTATAAAATCAATTCATCTATCTGTAGATGGTATTGTAAGATATAATGCTCTATTATTTATACCAAGTCAAACTCCTTATGATTTTTATACAAAAGAGTATGAGAAAGGACTTGAGCTATATTCAAATGGAGTACTTATTATGAATAAATGTGCTGATTTACTTCCAGACTATTTTAGTTTTGTAAAAGGAATAGTAGATTCAGAGGATTTATCTTTAAATATATCTAGAGAAATATTGCAGCATGACAGACAATTAAAATTAATTGCGAAGAAAATTGAAGATAAGATTAAAGATGAATTAATTTTATTATTAAAGAGTGAAAGAGAAAAATATGAAGAATTCTTTAAGGGTTTTGGGAAACAATTAAAATTTGGAATTTATAGTGACTTTGGAATGCACAAGGAAGCATTACAGGATTTACTTATTTTCTATTCTTCGAAGGAAAAGAAAATGGTTACATTAGATGAATATGTAAGCAGAATGTCAGAAGAGCAAAAATATATTTATTATGCAGCCGGAGAATCCGTTGAAAGAATTGATAAATTACCACAAACTGAATTAGTAAAGGATAAAGGCTACGAAATTTTATATTTCACAGATGATATAGATGAATTTGCAATTAAGATGATGATGAAATATAAAGAAAAGGAATTCAAATCTGTATCATCAGGTGATTTAGGTATAGAATCTGATGAAAATGCTCAGGATAATGAAAAGGAAATAGAAGAAAATAAGAACCTATTTTCATTTATGAAAGAAACTTTATCAGATAAAGTAAAGGATATTAAACCATCTAAGAGACTTAAGAATTATCCTGTTTGTCTATCTAGTGAAGGAGATCTTTCAATAGAAATGGAGAAAGTCTTAAGCCAGATGCCAGATAGTAACGGTATAAAAGCAGATAAGATATTAGAGATTAATATAAACCATCATGTATTTGATACATTAAAATTTGCCTATGAAAATGACAAGGATAAACTAAAACTTTATACTAATTTATTATATAACCAAGCTTTATTAATAGAGGGATTGCCTATAGAAGACCCTATTGAATTTACAAATAATATATGTGAACTTATGTAACATGAAGGGGCGGTTTTGAGAGGGACCGCTCCTGTTGTTTTGAAAGGAGAAAAATATGAAGATATTAATACCAATTATTGTTGGAGCAACTATAGGATATTTTACAAATTGGCTCGCCATAAAGATGTTATTTAGACCCCATTATGAAAGAAAAATAATGGGGATAAAAGTGCCGTTTACTCCTGGACTTATACCTAAAGAAAGACATAGAATAGCTAAAAGTATAGGAGAAACAGTAGGAGTTTATTTATTATCACCTGAAACCATAATTGAATCCCTATCTAATAAAAAGAAGGATAGAGAGATTAGGTTATGGTTAGAGGATAAGGTCAATAAATTAAAAGAAAGTCATCAATCAATAAAAGAAGTTTTAGTGAATCTATTAAATGAAAATTATTATAGGTTTATAGAGGTAATAGAAAATAATCTAAAGGATATAATTATTTCTCAGATTAGAGGGAAGCATATTAAATCCATGATATTTAATTCAATTGAAGATAAAGTAAATAATATTAATTCTGAAGAGATATATAAGTTAGTAGATGAAAGGTTAAAAGAAACATTATTACAGCTATCCAATTCTCAGGAGTTAAAGAATGGATTAGCAAATAAGTTGGAATTAAAGCTAAAGGAGCTTATTGAAGATGAGAGAAAAATATCTGAATTAATTCCTAAGGATATATTAATTTCCATAAATAAATATATTGATGAAAATGGAAATCAGATAGGAAATAGTATAAAAGATGGATTTAAAGACCCTAATATCCAGATAAAAATTAAGGATTCAATTTCAGATCTAGTTTCTCAAAATGTAAACAAGCTAATTGCCGCTTTTATTAGCCCAGATTTAATTTCGGATAAAGTATTTCATATGATTGAAAAATATATAGAAAGTGAAGAAGCTAATGATAGTATAATTATGATAGTTAAGTCTTCTATAGATAAGTTATTAGAATCTAAGACTTCAGAAATGGCAAAAAGATTAACAAATAGTATGGATAATGAAATGCCAATAAAAATTGCAGACATTTTGCTTAAATATATTTCCAACGAAGAAAATTATAGTATCCTGTTAGGATCAGTACAGGATAAACTAAAAGATTTAGAGGTAGATAATAAGGAGAAGATTAGAAACTATTTAAATACGAATATAGATACAATATTAAATTCAGATGAACTTGAAGAAAGCATATCTACTTTTACTCAAGATATAATTGAACAATTTTTAAACAAGCCTATTTCTTTTATGGCTGAAAAAATAGATGAGGATACACTTACGATTGTTTACAATTTTATTAGAACTATTTTTGATAAATTTGCTATACATGAGCTACCTCGTATTATTGAAATTTTTGATGTATCAAAGATTGTTGAAGATAAGGTTAATAGCTTTGATGTGGATTTTGCAGAAGAACTAATTTTAGAAATAGCCAATAAAGAACTAAAGGCTATTACATGGTTAGGTGCTCTTTTAGGAGGTGTACTAGGTCTATTGTCCCCTTTAATTCAAATGTTATATTAAGATAATTTAATTTGATTTTTAATATAATATTTGGTAGATTTAATATATATAGTATATAAAATGGCATATACATACTATATATAGTTGGTAATAGAAACATAGTTAATGATCAAAAATAAATAATTATAGAATCAGTGAATAATTATTCACTGTATTAAGGGGGAACATTATGTTAAATGTAGAAAAGCGAAATGGTAATATAGTTCCATTTGAAGAGGAAAAAATTGTAAATGCTATTAAAAAAGCCATGGCGGAAACGGATTTAGGTGTTAATGAAGATCTAGCTAAAGAAATTGCTAGTAAAGCTTTTATAGACTTTAATAAATTAGAGGTTGTAAATATAGAAAAGATTCAAGATTTTGTAGAGATAGAGCTTATGAAATCAAGACCAGATGTAGCTAAAGTTTATATTATATATAGAGAAGAAAGAGCTAAATTAAGAGAACAAGGATGGACAATGTCAGATCTTCAAAGGGATATATATGAGAAGAAATATCGATTTGAAAATGAGTCTTTTGAAGGTTTTATAACTAGAGTCAGTGGTGGTAACAATGCTATTAAAAAGGCTATAAAAGATAAAAAGTTTATGCCAGCAGGGCGTATTTTAGCTGGTAGAGGGCTAAATAAATTTGGAAGAAAGATTACTTTATCAAATTGTTATGTAATGCCAAAGGTTGAAGATAATATAGAATCAATATTTGATACTGCAAAATATTTGGCAAGAACTTATTCCTATGGTGGTGGAGTAGGATTAGCTATTTCTAAGCTAAGACCAAAAGGCTCCAGAGTAAACAATGCGGCAAATACTACAACGGGAGCTGTTTCTTTTATGGATTTATTTTCCATGGTAACAGGACTTATTGGTATGAGAGGTAGACGTGGCGCTTTGATGCTCAATATGGACTGTAATCATCCTGATATAGAAGATTTTATTGATGTGAAAAATGATTTATCTAAAGTTAACTATGCAAATATATCTGTTAATATAGATGATGAGTTTATGAATGCAGTAAAAAATGATGAGGAATATAATCTATATTTTAAGGTTGAAGCAACTGGAGAAGAAATTAGTAGGATAGTAAATGCTAGAGAATTGTTTGAAAAATTAGCTAAGAATAATTGGAATATGGCTGAGCCAGGAATATTGTTTACAAATAAAATAAACTCTTGGCATTTAATGAGTGAAGACAAGGATTTTGAATTTGCTGGAGTTAACCCATGTGCGGAAGAAACTCTTCCAGCCTTTGGCAGTTGTAACTTATCATCTATTAATCTATCAGAATTTGTAAAAAACTCATTTACAAAATATGCATATTTTGAATATGAAAAATTTGGACAAATGGTAAGAGATGGTGTTATTTATTTAAATGAAGTATTAGATGAAAATATGGAGTTACATCCATTAGAAGCACAAAGGGAAATGTCTAGAGAACTACGACAAATTGGACTTGGAATTATGGGACTAGCGGATATGTTTATTAAACTAGGTATAAAATATGGGAGTGAGGAGTCCATTTCTCTAATTCATAAAATTGGTCATACTATGATTAATGAAGCTTTGAGGCAATCAGCTTTAATGGCTAAGGAACATGGTACATTCCCAAGATATAAGAAAGAAGCAGTATTTAACTCACCTTTCCTTTTAGCAAACGCAACTGAGGAGGTACTGGAATTAATTAAAGAATATGGACTTAGAAATAGTCAGTTATTAACTATACCACCTACAGGAAGTATTTCAACTTTAATAGGCTGCAGTAATGGAGTGGAACCAATATTCCAAGTGTCCTATACAAGAAAATCAGAATCTCTTCATAATATGGACACATACTATAAGGTGTTTACACCTATTGTTAAGGACTATATGGACAGAAATAATATTTCTCGTGAAGAAGAACTTCCGGATTTCTTTATTACAACTTCAAATTTAAACTATAAAGATAGAATCGACGTTCAGGCAGCATGGCAACAATATATTGATGCCAGTATTTCATCAACAGTTAATGTACCTAATGAATTTACAGTTGAAGAAGTTGAAGAACTTTATTTATATGCTTGGGAAAGAGGACTAAAGGGAGTTACTATCTATCGTGATGGCTGTGCAAGATCTGGTATACTTATTACAGATAAGCCAAAGGAAAGCAGGCAGGATAAGATAGATGAATTAAAAAATGAATTAAATAAATTAGCAGCAGAACAAATAGAAGAAAATCCAGAGATTTGTCCAATTTGTGGGGGAACCATGATGCATAGTGGAGGATGTTCTGAGTGTCAAGATTGTGGATATAGTCCATGTTCATTTTAATATGGAATTGCGATAGGGAAAAGATTTCTCTGTCGCAATATTTTTTAGTGAAAACTTTATCATAATAGGATATAATAGAGAAAAAAGAATAGGAAGTGATTTAAGTGCAAGATGAATTAGGAGGTCTATTAAAGAAAATAGAAAAATCAATGAAAAACTTTATTTTATGGATAGAGATTTTATTGGCAGCTTTTATTATTGTTACAGTAATTTTAAGTACAAAGGATATAATTGTTCTTATTTATAAGGTTTTTATGGCGGAAGCCAGTGCATCCTATGAAATATTACAAGGATTATTAACTCATATACTATTACTTGTTGTTGGACTAGAACTTGCACTTATGCTAATAACTCATTCAGCAGGCAATGTTCTTGAAGTAATACTATATGCCATTGCAAGGAAGATGTTAATTAGCAGTTCTAATACTATGGATATACTTTTAGGCGTTGTATCATTAGCTATTATATTTGCAGTTGATAGGTATTTACACACAAAGGACGTTAAGAGGCTGTTTTAAGGAGAGGTAATTAAGTGAAGAAAAAGATATCCATAGGATTAATTATAATAGGAATTATTTTAGCCTTAATTCCAACTATTAAAGATAAAATAATTAAATATAATATTAAAAATAAATCTGAAATAATAGAGATAATTACACATGAAGAAATAATTAATAATATGGAGAATGAAGCAGAATTTAATTATGAAGCCATAGATGATGTTGGAACCATATCAACTGTTATAGGAGCAATTAAATTTGATAATAAATTTATGATAGGCCAGTTAATTGTTCCAGATTTAGATATAAATTTGCCAATACTAAAGGGTGTAACAAATGCCAATCTCTTAGCAGGCGTTACAACCATGGTTCCTGAACAGAAAATGGGCGAAGGAAATTATCCAGTGGCAGGACATAGAATGAAACAGAAGAATTTATTATTTGGTTCTTTAATGGATATAGAAATTGGAAGTATAGTATATATAACAGATAAAGAAACCATTTATGAATATACTATATATGATACTGTAGTAGTATCGGATACTGCAATGGAAATGTTGGATAATAAAAGAGCAGAGGAAAAGGGAAAACCTATAATATCACTTATGACCTGCTATTATTCATCAAATACAGGAAAAAGATTTTTTGCATTAGGAGAATTAACAGATGAATATGTGGTGGAAGATTAATTAAGACGGGATTTTCCCGTCTTAATTACCATTCAATAGAAATCATGGAGTTATCTATTGAATCTAAGTTCTTAGCACCAGTTAATATCATTGTTTGAAGAAGTTGATCTTTCATTTTTTCTATTATTAATGAAACCCCTTCTCTATATCCGCCATATGCACCAAAGACTATAGGTCTGCCAATTAAAGCAGCGTCTGCTCCTAGGGCAATCATTTTGAAAACATCTATTCCTGAACGGACTCCACCATCAACAAGAATCATTATTTTCCCTTTAACTGCTTCTGCTATTTCAGGGAGTACTTTTGCGGTGGATTGAGTATGGTCTAGTACTCTACCTCCATGATTTGAAACAACTATAGCCTTAGCTCCGGCTTCTACTGCTAGAATCGCTTCTTCTTTTGTCATTATACCCTTTAAAATAAAAGGAAGGTTAGTAGAAGAAATGATTTCTTTTAATTCATTTACAGTTTTGGGACCAACAGGAGCACCTTGTAAAGCCATTGTAATTAATCCTGCACCATCAATATCCATTCCTACAGCAATAGTATTTATATTTTCGGCTTTCTTTATAGATTCTATAACAAGACTACTTTTCTTAGGCTTTAATATTCCAACACCCTTACCATCTACTTCTTTAAGAATTTCCAATCCAGTTTCATAAAAAGCAGGATTAGCTGAGTCACCAATCATGGCAATAGTGCCAGCATCTATACTACCATTTACTACACTAGATATATATTTTTCTTCTGTTAATGCATTACCCATATTAAAAGATGTACCTGTAATGGGAGCGCTAATTATTGGTACTTCCAGTTGTGTATTAAAAAAATTAAATTTTAAATCAGGTTTTTTTGCATCGTGAATAGTTTTTAATCTTATTTTTACTTTACTCAAATCTTCAACATTAGATTTAAAAGAGGAACCTGTTAAATGTCCACCCATACCAGGTACTTCTCCTGCACATGCGATGCCATTACATATGGGACATACTCTACAATATCCTTTTAGGTTTTCTCTTGCTATATTTCTAATTTCTCTTAAATCCATATATTTCACCTCTATTTACTTTCGTCATATATATTTTCAATTATTGCAACAACTAATCCTGATATTTTAACAATATCATCTATAGCTATATATTCATCTATACTATGAGCACCAAACATACCAATTCCAAGGGTAGCTGCCTTAAGTCCGTTATTGTTAAAAATATTCGTATCAGAACCACCACCTGTAGATTTAGGCATATAAGGAATATTTACTTTTTTCATTGCAGTTTCTATTATTTTTAATATAGGCTCATCATTATCTAAATTAAATGTTGGATAGGAATGATTAATTTCTATATCTACTGTTGCATTAAATTCTTTAGCCGCTTCTTCCATAGTATTTACCATATTTTCTACTTGTTTATTTAATTTATTTTCATTTAGACTACGACATTCAAATTCTATTTCAGTAATTTCTGCTACAATATTTGTTGCAGTTCCACCTTTGATAATACCTACGTTTGCTGTGGTTTCTTCATCTATTCTAAGTAAATCCATTTTATCAATTGCTCTTGATGCAACTTGTATAGCATTAATACCTTTCTCTGGATTTAAACCTGCATGAGCAGCCTTACCATGGAATTTTGCATGAATTTGTGCTTGGGCAGGGCCTTGTATATTAACTCCTCCAATATCTCCACTAGCATCTAAGACAAATGCCATTTTAGATTTTATTCTAGAGTAATCCAAATATTTGGAGCCATATAGACCAACCTCTTCACATATTGTAAACACAACTTCTATATCACCATGAGGTATATTATTTTCCTTAATATATTTAATACCTTCTAGTATACTAACTATTCCAGCCTTATCATCAGCAGAAAGAATAGTATTTCCTTTAGATTTTATTACTCCATCTTCAATAATTGGTTCAATATTTTCACATGGAGTCACAGTATCCATATGGGCACAAAACATAATGGGCTCTATATCCTTATTTCCATTTAAGTATCCTATGATATTTCCAGTATCAGAATTAGCCTTTATTCCAGCATCGTCAACCATTACTTCAAATCCGATTTTTTCCATATCTTTTTTTAATACTTCAGCAAAATTTCCTTCTCTATGACTAGGGCTTGAAACTCTTACATAATCAAGAAACTTAGTAATAATACTTTCCTTATTCATTAATATGCCTCCTTAAGTAAATTAGATAAATAAATCATACTATAATTAACTATTGATTTCAAATTGAATATAGGGCATAATAGGGTATAGGGGTATAAGGTAAAATGTTTTTTTATAGAAAAATAGGGTAAAAGTATTAAAATAAATTTAATTTAGGGAGGGGAATTATGGGATTAGGAAATGTTTCAATACCAGCAGCGTTTTTGGCTGGATTTATATCATTTTTTTCACCATGTATATTTCCGCTGATACCAGCTTATATAATGTATATTACTGGGATTAATATGGAAGATGAACTAGAAGAAAAAAGATTATTTGCTTTATCAAGGACAATTGGATTTGTATTAGGATTTACAATTATATTTATAATAATGGGTACATCTGCCAGTTTTTTGGGGAAGTTGTTTATTAGAAATAAAGATATTTTCTCAAAACTTAGTGGTGGGATTATAATTTTATTTGGTTTAAATATGATGGGCATTTTAAAATTTAAATTTTTAAGTTTTGAAAGAAGAACTAAAGCGCCTAAAAAGATTACTAACTGGTTTAGCTCTATTTTAATGGGAATGGCATTTGCCGCAGGCTGGACACCTTGTTTTGGTCCTGTATTGGCCTCTATACTTATTTATGCGGGAGGAGTAGGTACTGTTTCAAAAGGAGTTTATTTACTGTTGGTATATTCCATAGGTATGGCAATACCATTTATATTAACAGCCTTATTTATAAATATATTTACAAAATTCATGGAAAAAGCAGATAAGTTTTTGAAATATATGCCTATGATTAGTGGCTTTATTATGGTAGTTTTTGGATTGTTAGTATTTTTTAATAAAGTAATAAATATAAGTAGATTATTACAATAAGGGAGGTAAATATGAAAAAAATCTTATTAATGATTTTATTGTTAATGGTTGTAACAACAGGTTGTAGTAAGCCAATATTAGAGAAGAATGATAAAAAGACAGAGGAAAGTGTAGCAGAAGAAGGCATACCAGAAAAAAGTACAGAAGAAGTTGATGAGGAAGAATTAGATTTTGATATAGCTATAGGAAAGGAAGCGCCAGATTTTACTCTTAAAAATCTAGAGGGTGAGGAAGTATCGTTATCAGATTATAGAGGGAAAATAGTTCTGGTAAATTTTTGGGCAACTTGGTGTACTTGGTGTAATAAGGAAATGCCAGATCTTGAAAAACTAGATAAAGAAAATGATGATTTAGTTGTGTTGGCTGTAGATGTAATGGAAGATAAAGAAATAGTTAAGAAATATATTGAACATGGTAAATATGAATTTAATGTAGCATTGGATGAAGATGGAGAGGTAGCAAAGACTTATTTAGTAAGTAGTTTTCCAACATCATACTTTATAGATGAAGATGGGATTTTACTAGGAGGAGTACCAGGAGCGATGACTTATGAGCAAATGGATTCAATATTAAAGAGTATAAGAGAAGAAGAGTAAAAGGAAAACAGGAGAGAACCTATATATAAGAATAGGTTCTCTCCTGTAAAGTTTTTTATTAACCATTAATTGTTTTAAATATATGCTCTAACATTTCTATACAATTTTTAGTTGTTCTTCCATCCTCATTATCAATTTTTGGATTTAACTCTACAAAATCCATGGAAGTAACAAATTTTTCATCTAATAGAGCATTGAAGACTTCTTTACATTCATTCATATTAAATCCCTCAGCTACTGGAGTTCCAGTGCCAGGAACAAGAGATGAATCAAGGACATCTATATCAAAACTTATATGAACTCCATCTACATTGGAAGCTTTTATCTTATGAATAATTTCTTTTAATATATTATCTAGTCCTCTTTCACGTACTATATCCATAGTATACATATTGAGATTTAACTCATCTGCTAAAGCAAATTCACCAGGATCAATATCTCTACCACCAAGGATATAAACATTCTCCGGTTTTACCTTGATTTTGTCATAATAAATACTTGTAAGTATATGATGTCCAACATTCATAGAAGCTGATAAGGGCATTCCATGTATATTCCCAGAAGGTGAAGTTTCAAAGGTGTTTATATCTCCATGGGCATCTATCCATATTACGGCTAAATTATCAAAAAATTTGCTAGCACCAGCAATGCTTCCTGCGCCTAAAGCATGATCTCCACCAATAACAAATGGAAAGTTTTCCCCCATAAGAGAACAGTACACATTATTTGCTAAATTACAATTGATTTCTGCTATAGTATTTAGGTATTTCATTTTTGGGTGATCTTTGTATTTGTCCTCAGGTAAGACATAAGGAATATATATATCACCCATATCATGAACATTATGTCCATTTTTTTTAATAATATCTATAATTCCCTTTTCCCTAAGTGTAGCAGGTCCTAATTGAGCACCATCCCTATCACAACCATATTTTAATGGTACTCCTATTAAGTTAATATCCATTAGCAAATTCCCTCCTTAGACATATTATCTACTATATTATATCATTGATTATATTACTTTGTTAGAAGAAAATATTAATTATTCATAATTAAAACAATGATATTATGTTATAATAATATATTATCCAAAAAGAGGTGAAGAAGTGGCAAAATTCTACTATGCAATAAGGAAAGGAAAAACTCAAGGTATATATGAAACTTGGGCAAAATGTGAAGAACAAGTAAGAGGATATTCGGGAGCAGAATATAAAAAATTCTCTACATATGAAGAGGCAATGAGTTTTATAAATAATGGAAATAAAGAAACTGAACAATTTGACGAAACTAAACTAAAAGAAAAAGATGCAATAGCCTATGTAGATGGAAGTTTCGATATAAATAGTTGGTCTTATAGTTATGGAGTTGTATTTATCACACAAGATGGCAAAGAAACCTATAGCGGCAGAGAAGATAATAAAGATTTAGCTGAGATGCGAAATGTATCAGGAGAAATAAAAGGGGCTATGGTAGCTATGGAGTTAGCCATAGAGAAGGGGAGAGATACTTTATATCTTCATTTTGACTATACTGGAATAGAACAATGGGCAAAGGGAAATTGGAAAACCAATAAGGATGGAACTAAGGCTTATAAAGAATTTTATGATTCTATAAAATCTCAATTAAATGTAGTATTTATAAAAGTAAAGGCTCATTCAGGAATAAAATATAATGAAGAAGCAGATAAATTAGCTAAAGAAGCAATGCTTTCATAATAACTGTAGTTTTTGGTGCCAGGCACCAAAAACTACAGTTATTCTATTTTCTCAAATCCAATTCCATTTTTATTAAGTAATTCTACAGCATAATCATCAATTCTATAATCATTTTTATAATAAATATGTTTAATTCCAGATTGTATTAATGCTTTGGTGCAATTAAGACAAGGGAAATGGGTTACATAGGCTGTACATCCCTTTACAGAAATTCCTTCCTTAGCACAATATAATAATGCATTTATTTCAGCATGAATTGTTGCTATACAATGACCATCCCTCATAGTATGTCCTATATCATCACAGTGGGGATTTCCTGAAACAGAGCCATTGTAGCCACTGGAAACAATTCTATTATCATCATTAACCAAAAGGCAGCCAACAAATGCTCTATCACAGGTAGAGCGAGTTGCTACTAACTCGGTAATCTCCATAAAATATTCCTTCCAACATTTTCTATTTGACATTAAATTTCCTCCTAACGTATATATAATAGATTTTCTAATATAATATTATATCATAATAGTAATTTAATAATAATGAATTCCAATGAAATATATTTCATTGGAATTCATTATTATTATTATTTATTTGTCGTCTATTTTTACAAAATCACGGGTTTGCAGATACCATCTTAATTGAGCTTTGACTTCTCCAACTTCATCAGGAAACTTAAAGCATGCGGCACTTCCCTTTTTAAAAGGAAGAAATATCCCTGAAAGTTCTTGACTCCATATGGAAAGGAAAGGTTGTTGACCTACTATAATGACAGTAGCACCAGGTTCAGTATTTTCCATGAGTTCTCGAATTAGGCGGATGTTACCACCTGTTCCTAAAAAATCTAAGAAGATTGGATTTTCAAGAGATAGTTCCTCTGAAAGAATTTCTGTAGTTTGTCTTGCTCTTAATTTTGGACTAGAATAAATTTGTATATTGTTAGAGTTACCTAGCATCGTTTTAAATCCAGAGATGCTTTTCTTTAATAATGTTTTTCCTCTAAGTGAAAGTGACCTTAAATCATCGTTTGTATTTCTAGACTTATCTTCTGCCATTCCATGTCTGTAAAGTATAAGGTATTTAGTCATATATAACTCTCCTTTTTATAAATTAGTTATTTTAAATAATACCCATTTTAATATAATAATACAACTGGTAAATAGAAGTTTTTATAAATCTTACAAGTATTGATTGGTTTTTGAATGTTTGGTAGTATGTAAATAAGTTTATATAAAATAATAAATAAGTATGGATTTTAGAAAAATAGAATATAGAGATATTTATAGAATAATGAGGTGGACAATATGTGTACAGGTATAAAAATAGATTATAAAGATGGTTGTGTTATGGGAAGAACAATGGACTATGAAATTCCTTTAAATTATAATGTGCTTTATTTACCAAGGAATTATAATTTTTGCAATGATTTAATGGGGAATCCCTTGTATTCAAAATATAAGATATTAGGTATATGCTTTGAGAACAAAGATCCATTGAAAGACGGTGTAAATGAATATGGACTGATGGGAATTACCAATGCTTTTTCGGGATTTAATTTTTATGCTAATGAAGTAAGGGCAGAAAAAGTTAATATATCTAGTTTGCATTATTTCACCTATGCACTTGCAAACTACAAATCCGTAGAGGAATTAATTGAAGATTTACCGAATATTCATATATCTACTAAAAATCACAAGGGAGAGAGTGTAATATCACCAGACTTCCATTTTATGTTTGCCGATTCTACTAAAAGATGTATTATTATTGAGCCTAAAAAAATGAAATTAATATGTTATGAAAATCCATATGATGTAATGACTAATTCCCCAGGATTCGAATCCCATGTTAGAAGACTGAAAAAAGTTTTGGATTTAGATAATCTCAATGATTTTAACTCTTCTAAAGATTTACTAGGAGGATATGATCCTGTTTCTAGATTTATTAAAGCATTTTATTTAACTAAAATGAATGTTAAACCTAACAGTTATAGGGAAGCGCTTTCTAATTCTTATAATATAATGAGTGCAATGACAATGCCCAATGGATTTGTTAGAAATAAAAAGTATAATGAAACTACTTACACTAGATATATTTGTTCCTATGATTCAAAAAATAAATTGTTAACTGTGAAATCTAATACAAATCCTAAGGTTTATCAATTGGGATTTGAAGATATAGAGGATGAAGATAAAAGACAGGCATTTTTCTTAGATTTAGATTTTATAGTGGAGAAGTTAAAATAATCACCTGGTGAGAATGTCTGCAATTATAGATAGAAGAATAGGGAAGTGGCAAGGGAAGGATGTGATATTATGATTGTATTAATACTATCAATAGTATTAATTGGATTAGCAGTATTAGAGAGAATTTTATATATGAAAAGGAATAAAAGCTGGCATAGGATGAGACTATTTATAGAAATATTAATTACTTCTTTATTATTTTTAATAGCTTATTTTATAACGGATTCAACAATTGGTACCCTTTATGTATTTTTAAGTAGTAGCATTTTTATATTAATAGGTATAGTTAATTATAGAAGTGATGTAGAATGGTTTAAATATACATCGTATATAATAGGACTGCCTATTATGGTATATTTATTAATTAATGCTATTCAAAATATGATTATTAACCCACAATATCTTTTTCTATTATTATCAGTAATAAATTTAATATTAAGCTATTCATATAAACCAAAAGCAACAATAAAAGAAACCATTTCACTTATTATAGGTTTTGTAATTGTGTCAATATTAATGATTTCTTATTATAAGTTTTTTGACTCCGAAGATAGAATTATGCTTAAGCAAGAAATCGTAGCAAAAACATATCTTGAAGAAGAATTAGAGATAGATGACTTATATATTTATACTAACAAATCAAGTATGAAATTAAGAGGAGAAGATATAAGGATAGAAGCTTATAATTTATCGGGAATTTCCATAATAATGACATATAAAAATGGTAGGATTATAAACTGTGATATAAAAAATGATTAGTCTTATTTAATCAGAAGAAAAATAGTTAATTTTTACACTGAAAATGGTATGATAGAAGTATCTAAATGAGCTGGACTAGCTTTTCAGAAAGAATAAAGCAGCAGTAGGAGTGGTTAAAATGAGTCTGTTTAGGATACAAGATTCTGTTCAAGAAGTAGCAGAAGCAATCGAAGCAGTATTAAATGTAGATGTAACAATAATAGATGAAAATATGTATAGAGTTGCAGCTACTGGACAATATAGGGATTCTATAGGAAGTAGGATTCCAAATAGTTGTTCCTTTGAGGTGGTTGCTGAAACTAAAAAACCTCAAGTAATAAATAAACCAAATATAAGTAAACAATGTTTCAGTTGTAGTTTAAAAGGAAGTTGCTCTGAAATGGCAACTTTAGGATATCCAATATTAAATAATGATAAGTTAGTGGGAGTAATAGGGCTTATAGCCTTTAAAAATTATCAAAAAAAGAAAATTCAAGAACAAAAAGAAGATCTTTTGATTTTTTTAAGCAGATTATCTGATCTAATAGTTGGAAATATCAATTATTATGAAACTATAAACAGTATTACTATTCAACATGAAGAAACTAGGATGATAATAGATAGTTTAGATAAAGGAATTATATGTACTGATGAAAACGGTAATATAAAATTTGTTAATTCTAATATAGAAAATTATCTTGTAAAAGACAAATATAAATTAATAGATACTAATATAGATAAAATATTTCCATATTTAAAGGAAAAGGGAGAAGAAAGTTTTTCTATAGAGAAAAAGATAAAAATAGGTAATAAGAAGAATAGTTTTATTATAAGAAATATTCCAGTTATAGTAGAGGGAAAGACAGTTAGCAACATTTTGGAAATTCAAAGAACCTTCGATATGGTAAGAAACGCTTATAAACTAATGGAAGGGGAAAGAAAGGTAACCTTTAAAGATATATTAGGAAATAGTCCTAAAATGTTAGAAGTGAAATCAATAGCGAAAAATATTGCACCTAGTGAATCCACAGTATTATTAAGGGGAGAAAGTGGTACTGGTAAAGAGCTTTTTGCTAGAGCAATTCATTATGAAAGTGATAGAAATAAAGCTCCCTTTATAGCTATAAACTGTGCATCTATTCCAGATAATCTCTTGGAATCTGAGTTATTTGGATATGAAGAGGGAGCCTTTACGGGGGCAAAAAAAGAAGGAAAGATGGGGAAATTTGAATTAGCAAATGGTGGTACCTTATTTTTAGATGAAATAGGGGATCTGCCAATTCATCTTCAGCCTAAGCTTCTCAGAGTATTGCAAGAACAATCATTTATGAGAGTTGGAGGGAAGGAATTAATCAATATCAGTTTTAGACTAATAGCTGCTACAAATAGAAATTTAGAAGAAATGGTTTATAGTGGAGAATTTAGAGAGGATTTATATTATAGATTAAATGTAATACCTATAATTATTCCCCCACTAAGAGAAAGACAGGAAGATATAGAGTTATTAAGCGAAAATTTACTCAATAAAAATTGCTTAAAATTAGAAAAAGAAAAAAAGTTCTATTCTAAGGAGATAAAAGAAGCATTCCATAAATATCATTGGCCTGGTAATATTAGAGAGCTAGAAAACACCGTAGAATATCTGGTTAATATGGCTAAGGAAGAAGAAATTTCATATGATGCCTTACCTATGAATGTAAAGGACTATTTATGCAATGAAAAATGTATAGGATGTAGTCATGAAAAGACTTTAAAAGATATGGTTGATAAGTATGAAAAAGATATATTGGAGAGATATCTTAAAGAATATGGTTCTTCTACTAAGGATAAAGAGTTAATAGCTGAAATATTAGATATAAATCTCTCGACTCTATATAGAAAATTAACGAAATATAATTTGCAGTAATGAGAAATTATTTGCATAAATGCAAATAAACCTAAAGTAAGGGATATTTGCTCATGGTGATTTATGTAATTAGATTAATTTGCAAGGATGCAAAAAAATATAAATATAAAATATAAAAATAAATCTTGGATTTACTCCTATGGCTACCTATAGGAGTTTTTTCTTTGTTAAACAATATTGGCATAGAAATTGCATCAATAACTTATGACAATTATTATATATATTTTACAAAAGAGGGGTGTAAATTTCATGATAAATGAAGAAAAGAAACAGTATTTATTGAATATAGTGAAGAAGGAGACTGTGCCAGCTATAGGATGTACAGAGCCAGTGGCAGTAGCCTATGCAGCTGCTACTGGTAAGAAGTATATAGATACTAATATAGAGAAAGTAGCAGTCTTAGTAAGTAAAAGTATATTTAAGAATGGTAAATCTGTTATTATACCAAATACAGAAGAATGGGGACTTGATTTAGCGGCAGCATTGGGAATCATTGCAGGAAATCCTGATGATGGACTAATGGTACTTAAGGATGTTAATAAAGAGCATATTAATTTAGCTCATAAATTAATAGAAGAAGGAAAAATTACAGTGGGATATTTAGAAAGTAGTCCGGCTGTGTATGTGGAAGTTCACTTAACATCTAAAGAGCAAAATATAGAAGTCATATTAAAGGATAGTCATAATCATATAGAAATGGTTAAGGTAAATGGAGAAATAGTGTATAAAGATGTTCTAGAGAAGGATGAAAATATTTCATTTAATGTTTTAAAAGAGATGACATTTGAAGATATAAGAAAAATTGTAGAGGCTCTTTCTCTAGAAGATATCTCATTTATTAAAGATGGAATAAATATGAATAAAGAAGCTGCATATAGAGGATTAAATTTCAATAAAGGATTAAATTTAGGATATACCTTGAATAAGTTACAGGGAGATAATAAACTTGAAACAGATGTATTTACAAAGGCTAGAATTCTTACAGCAGCATCTGCTGATATTAGAATGGGCGGTGGAAACTGTCCAATAATGACAAGTGCAGGAAGTGGTAATCAAGGATTAGGAGTAGTATTACCTATAGTTGCAGTAGCAGAAGAAAATAATATTGAAGAGGAAAAATTATTGAAGGCAGTATTTTTTGCTCATGTAGTAAATAAATATATAAAAATTTATACTGGTAAACTATCATCAATGTGTGGATGTGCAATAGCTGCTGGAGTTGGTGCGGCTGTTGGTATTACTTGGATGCTTGGGGGAAATGATGAACAAATTAGTGGAGCTGCAAAAAATATCCTATCTAATTTAACTGGTATGATATGTGATGGAGCTAAGGAAACTTGTTCTTTTAAATTATCAACCTCAGCTGGAGAAGCAGTATTATCTGCATATCTAGCCTTAGAAAATGTAATAGTAAAACCAGGTATTGGAATTATTGGTAAAGATATTGAAGAAACTATAGAAAAAGTAGGTATCTTATGTACAGAGGGACTTTCCCAAACTGATGATGTAATAATAAAATTAATCTAATAATATAGAAACTCCGATTTGCAAAATCGGAGTTTCTATTATAATATTTAGGGTATATTTTAAATAAAATTAAAGGAGGGGAAAATATGTTTAAAGAATTTAAAGAGTTTGCAGTAAAGGGAAATGTAATAGACTTAGCAGTTGGTGTAATCATAGGTGGAGCTTTTGGTAAGATAGTTACCTCCTTGGTCAATGATATGGTAATGCCAGTAATTGGACTGTTAATAGGAAAGGTAGACTTTACAAATTTATTTATTAGTTTAGATGGTAACCACTATCCATCTTTAGAAGCTGCTCAAAAAGCAACAGTTCCAACATTAAACTATGGAATATTTATTAATACCATTATTGAATTTTTAATTATTTCTTTTTCTATATTTATAGTTATTAGACAATTAAATAGATTTAAGAAAAAAGAAGAAGTAGTTGAAGCAGCACCTGCTACAAAGACTTGTCCATATTGCTACACAGAAATTCATTTAGATGCAACAAAGTGCCCAAACTGCACTTCAACGATTAACAACTAACATTTAATAATTGATAATTGATAATGAAAAGATAAAAAACAATATTTTTTCTTATACATATATTTGCTTGTTTTGAGTAAAATATTATGGACTTTAGTATTATTTACCATATAGTAAATTGAGGTTTTTAATGTTAAAGGTCTTTAATTGTCAATTATCAATTTTTAATTAAATAAACGGAGGGGTTTAATGAAGAAAGGATTATATTTATTTCTTGCATTAACTATCATTGGCAATGTATTTCCCACTAAAAATGAAGAAACTGTAAAATCAGAAATAATTGTAATGGAAGAAAATGAAATGCCAACTGAAGAAAGAACAACCATATCCTTAGTAGGAGATATAATGATGGATGGTAGTGTAAAAGTACAGATAAATAAAAATGGGTTGGAATATCCCTGGGAAATGGTAAAAGATTATTTTCAAAAAGATGATATTACCATAGGAAATCTTGAAACAAGTATAACTACTAGAAATACAAAATGGGCTAATAAGCAATTTAATTTTAAATTAGATCCAAAAAATTTAAAGGCAATGAAGGAAGCTGGAATAGATATAGTTTCTTTGGCTAATAATCATTCTTTAGACTATGGTCGTGATGGATTTTTAGATACCTTAAATCATTTAGATAAATCTGAAATAAAAAGGGTCGGTGGTGGAAAGAATAAAAAGGAAGCAATGGAAGGTATCATAGTTGAAAAAAGTGGAATTAAAGTTGGTATATTATCTTTTTCTAGGGTAGTGCCAGATGTAAAATGGTATGCTACGGATAAAAGAGCAGGTATTGTAGGTGCTTATGATGTACATATAAAAGAAGTAGTAGATAGAATAAAGGAAATGAAAAAAGAAGCAGATATCTTAGTATTGTCCATACATTGGGGAGTGGAACTTAGTACTGCTCCAAGGAAACAAGAAATAGAGTTAGCTAGAAGATTAGTAGATGCGGGAGCAGATATTATAATGGGACATCATCCTCATGTATTACAAGGAATTGAAGTTTACAAAGGGAAACCTATATTTTATAGTTTAGGCAATTTTGTTTTTGGTGCTAAAAATGGATTAACTTCCAATACTATAATTGGGCAAATTCAATTAATAGATAAAGATATAGAAAGTATACAGATAATACCTTGTAAAATAGTAGGGGGAAGACCTATACCTATTGAAGGTAGTGAAATAAAAGAAAAAATAAAATATATGAATACAATTTCTAAAAATTTTAAAACTAGTATAGAGGATACTGGAATAATAAAAATTAGATAGTATTAAAGAGGTGTGTGGAAATGTATGGACTAGTTTTAGAAGGTGGAGGAGCTAAGGGTTCATATCATGTTGGTGCTTATAAAGCATTAAGGGAATCTGGGATTGAGATAAAAGGTGTTGTAGGGACATCTATTGGAGCTTTAAATGGAGCAATGATTGTACAAAATGATTATGATAAATGTTATAACTTGTGGAATGAAATCACTTACTCTATGGTTGTTGATGTAGACGATGAAGAAATAGATAAAATTATGCAACTAAAATTAGCAAAGGAAGATTTATCTTTTTTACGGGATAAAATAAAAAGTCTAATAAGTACTAAGGGGTTTGACATAACCCCTTTAAAGAATTTATTAGATGAATATATAGATGAGGAAAAAATTAGGAAGTCTAATATGGATTTTGGAATGGTTGCCATAAACTTAAGTCCTTTCAAGCCGTTATATGTATTTAAAGAGGATATTCCAAGAGGGGAATTGAAAGACTATTTGATAGCATCAGCATATTTGCCAGTTTTTAAAACGGAAAGACTTGGAGGGAAATTATATTTGGATGGTGGATTTTATGATAATCTTCCATTTAAAATGCTTGTAGATAAAGGATATAAGGATTTGATTTTAGTAAGAACTAATGCAATGGGTATTACTAGAAAAATTGATTTAAAAGAAATAAACTCTATTGTAATAACTCCATCTGATGATATAGGGAAATCTTTTGAATATGATTCTGCAAGGTCTAAGTCAAATATTGAGCTTGGATATTATGATGGACTTAAGGCATTAAAAGGATTGAAAGGAAATAAATATTATTTAATTCCTAAGAATGATGAGGATTATTATTTTAATTTTATACTCAATATACCTGAAGAAGATGTAATAAAAATAGAAGAAATATTAAAACTTCAGGAATGTCCATATAGGAGGTCTTTATTAGAGCATATAATACCTAAGATATGTTCTATGATTTCTCTTGATAAGAATTGTAGCTATGAGGAGATAATGATATATTTATTAGAGAAAAAGGCAGAAAACATTAATATAGAAAGATTTAAAATTTATACATTTGAAGAGCTATTATCTAAAGTAGAAGATAAGAAGATAATAAAGGAGAAGGAAGAAAATAGCAAATTAGATAAATTAATAGAGAAGATAGATATACTACCTATTATCAATAAAGATGAAGCATTACTTGACATAGCGGATATAATATTTAGCAGGAGAGATTGAGTCATACTAGAACTAACAACATATAATTTTTAAAGAAATAAAAAACAAATTGTTAACTCTAAACTTACTTATGGATGAATTTATAATAAAAAATAGATAAATAATATTTTTTAGAAGATAAGAGGTGTTAGATAGGATGAAAAAAAAGCTTATCATTACATCGTTAATTATTTTAATTTTATTTGGTTTAAAGTTGATAAACCACTTAGCTTTTAAAAACTTTATTAATTCTTTTGGAAACTTAAAACAATATGTCACTGAAGATATTGAAAAAAATAGTAGTTATGGAAAAATAGAAAAATTAAAAAGTATTACTTATGCCTTTGATAAATTTGAATTATTTTTAAAACCACAATCGTCTAAATTAGTTGACAATTTCTTTAATCTAAATGAATTAAAACCTGAGATATATGAACTCCTAGATGACACCTTACTTATATATTATTTTAAAGATGAAGAAAGTTTAAGTAAAGGATTAGAACAAATTCAAGAAGTATTTGATAATGATTATTATAAATATAAAATAGAAGATGATATATTAATTATTTATTATCCTAATGAATTTTCTTTGCAAACTACAAATTTAAATAAAAAAATACAAAAAGTTGTTGAATATATTGAAAATAGTAAATAGAGTTAAAAGAGGGTGTAATTAATTTTGTGCTTTAAATAATATACTGATTAATTTAACAAATATAGCTACATAAATACTTTTGTGTATTCTTTATATTAATAACAAGAAACAAAGATATAAGTCTAGGAATGTGGAGACTTATATAAATTATTAGAAGTTCATATATAATAGATCAAGAGTAGTATTAAATATTAATGAATAATAGAGTATTTATATTTATGTTAAAACTTTCACCATTGAAAAATAGGCATTATGAAATAGCTTTTTAAAAGCAGATATACTATTCAGTAAGAAAGAATAAAAAATAATTAAATGATAATAATTATCAATTTGATGTTTATTTCATATTAATTTGGATATAAATAGAATAGTTGGTTAGTAAATAAATAATAAATTAAAGATAAAAATATGGAGGTAGAAAATGGATAGAATAGTAGGAAAAAAAGCACCGGATTTTAAAATGAAAACTTGTTTAGGAGATGGCTCAGATTTTGGTAGCGTAAGTTTATCAGATTACAAAGGGAAATGGCTTGTTATGTTCTTTTACCCATTAGATTTTACTTTTGTATGCCCAACAGAGATTACAGGATATAGTAAAAGAATTGATGACTTCAAAAAAGAGGGTGCAGAATTATTATCTGTCTCAGTAGATAGTGAACATTCACATAAAGCATGGATTAATTCAGATTTAGGAAAAATAAATTTCCCAATGGCTTCTGATATGACAAAGAAAGTATCAAATGATTATGGTGTATTATTAGAGGATACAGGAGTTGCATTAAGAGGACTATTTATCATAGATCCTGAAGGAATAGTTAGATATTCAGTAGTGCATGATTTAAACGTAGGAAGATCAGTTGATGAAACTCTAAGAGTGCTAAAAGCTCTAAAAACTGGAGGACTTTGCCCAGTAGGTTGGGAAGAAGGAGAAGAATTACTTTAAACAAAAGGAGTCTAATATGACTCCTTTTTTAAATAAGTTCACTTTTTGGTGCCAGGCACCAAAAAGTGAACTTATTTATTAGCTATGAGAGGGGGGATAGAATGGATATAGGAAAAATAAAAGATATAATTAAAAATAGAACTCCAAAGCCCATAGATATAAAGAAAAATTACTCTGTACTTATACCAATTATAGAAAATAATAATAGATTGGAAATAATATATGAGCTTAGATCTAAAAACTTAAATAATCAGCCAGGGGAAATATCTTTTCCTGGTGGAGAGGTGGAAGATAGTGAGAATTTTAAGGAGGCAGCCATAAGAGAAACTGCTGAAGAATTAAATATCAAGGAAGAAAATATAAATATAATTGGAGAGTTAGATTATTTAGTTTCTTATTCAAATATTACTATTCATTGTTTCTTAGGCACAATATCTGAACTAAATGTGGATAATATAATACCAAATCCTGATGAAGTAGATCATATATTCACAGTACCTTTGGATTTTTTTATGGAAAATGAACCTGATATTTATTATTTGGATTTACAGACTGTATTAAATGATGAATTTCCTTATAATCTAATACCAAATGGAAAAGAATATAATTGGAGACGAGGCAAACATTCTGTCATGTTTTATTATTATAAAGATTATATTATTTGGGGATTTACTGCTAGAATGACAAAGAATTTTATTGATATAATTAAAGGACCTAAGATCATAACTTAGGTCCTAATTTTATTCTATTATGTCATCACCAAGATTTTTTACACTACTAATTATAAAATACGCAGTAATTACAGAAGCTATTAAGTCTGAAATAGGCCCTGCTAACCAAACACCAGTTAATCCAAAAATCTTTGGCAATATTATTAATGCAGGAATAAGAACCAGCACTTGCCTTGATAGACTAAGTAACATTGCTTGTTTTGGTTTTCCTGTTGCCTGGAAATAATTGGAGCTTACAACTTGAAATCCTATAATAGGAAACATAGATAGATATATTCTCATACCTGGAACACCAATCCTAGATATTTCTGCAATTTGTCCACTTTTTGGGATAAATATTTCATATAATTTAACTGGAAATAATTGAGTAAATATAAAACCAAATATAGTTATTGTAGTTGCTCCTATAATGGCATATTTTAGGGTGGTTTTAACTCTGCTGTATTTTTTTGCACCATAATTAAATCCAATAATTGGTTGTGCTCCTTGATTGATTCCAAATATAGGCATCATCACCATCATAGCAACACTATTTATAACAGCCATACTTGAATTAGCTAGATCACCGCCATAGGTTTTTAAGCTATTATTTAATAGTACTGTTACAATACTACCAGCTAATTGCATACTAAAAGGTCCTAGTCCAATTAAAACTATGTTTTTTATGATATCTGGCTTTAATCTTAGATATTCTTTTTTAACATTCAGCATACTCTTTCCACTAAAGAAATATCTCATAACCCATATAGAAGATAAGCCTTGAGAGATAATAGTTGCAAGAGCAGCACCTTCTACTCCCATATCAAATAAAAATATAAATATAGGGTCAAGTATAGTATTTGAAATGGCACCTATTAACATGGTTTTCATTGCAATAGTTGGATTGCCTTCACCTCGAATAAAGTTATTCATACCAAAGCCAATGGCTTGTAGGGGTGCACCAATTAATATTATTTTCATATAGTCATATGCATATCCAAAGTTTGAAGGAGAAGCGCCAAAAATATTCAATAAAGGTTTTAGAAAAACAAGACCAAATATAGAAATAAATAATGATATTAATATTAGAAGGACAAAGGAATTACCAGCAACTTTTTCAGCTTCTTCCTTCCGATTTTGTCCTAGTTTAATAGATACTAATGTATTGCCGCCTATACCTATTAACATAGAAAATGCCATAATAATCAAGGAAATTGGTAAACTAATAAATATACCACCAATAGCAAGTTCGCCTACACCTTTACCTATAAAAATTCTATCTACAACATTGTATAATGCATTTACAATCATTCCAGTGATTGCAGGTATAGAGAATTTAATGAGCAATTTTCCAATAGGTTCTTCTCCCAATAGTTTTTTTCTTTCGTTTTCTTTATCCATTTTCTCACCTACATAAAAAATAATTAGCCTTCTCTTTTGAGAAGGCTAATTATCATTATACCACAAAATATTATATATTAAAATGATATTTTGATTCTCTAATTAATTTGTAAACATTTGAGTCCAATAGTTTGTCCCATTGCTTGATTGATAATGGCCTACACCTATTTTATTGAAGCTAGGATTCATTATATTAGCTCTATGCCCAGATGAATTCATCCATCCTCTAACTACAGATTGGGCAGATACTTGTCCTCTTGCAATATTTTCTCCTGCAGTTCTATAACTGATACCAAAGGATTTCATCATATCAAAAGGTGAACCATAAGTAGGAGAAGTATGACTGAAATAATTATTTTTTGCCATATCCTCAGATTTTTTCCTAGCTACATTTGATAGCTCACTACTAGCTACTAAAGGTTGTAAACCTTCCTTTTGCCTTTCTATATTTACTAATCTAACTACTTCTGCTTCTATTGACGATAATCCTGATACTGATGGTGTTTCAGTTACAGGTGGAGTGGTTGGCTTAGGATTACTAGGTGTAGTTGGTTCAACTGGTACTGGATTTGTTGTAGTATCAGGATTATTTGGTTTAGGAATTACAGTACCTGGTCTAGTTGTTGGTCTAGTATTAACTATTGTCCAATTCCATACTGGATATTTATCTGTAGTTGTATTTTGTTCTATATTTGAATTATTATTGTAATTATAATTTGAGTTAGTATTATAGTTATAATTTATAGAGTAACCTTTATTGTAATTACTGTATATCCTATTGTAGTTAAAATTTGAAAAATTGAAACTTCCAGCATTAGCTACAGATGAGCTAAGCATTGTAGTGGCTATTAATGAGTAGATTATCTTTCTTTTTTTTGTAAACATATATTGTCCTCCTTGAAATTTTGAATAGATTTAACTTTTCCTAACTTATCTCCTTTCGTAGATAAAACTTTTTAAAAGTCTATCTTTAGTTCATAGGAATTTTTATACAATTTCCTAACTTATTAGTAATAGTTGTCCAGTCAAATTTAGGGCAATTATTATCTGCTGTATTTTGTTTTATATTTAAATTTTTATTACAGTTATAGTTATAATTTGTTGTACATTCTTTGATGTAATTGTTTAATATTGAGTTGCAACTTAAATTTGTAAGATCGAAACTTGCAGCACTAGCTGCAGATGAACTAAGCATTGTAGCAGCTATTAACGAGTAAATTACTTTTCTTTTTTTTGTAAACATATTTTTGTCCTCCTTGAAATTTTGAGTAAATTTAACTTTCTTGCCTTGCCTCCTTTCATAAATTGTAATCAATTTGTAATAAATTGAATTTTTTAAAAGTATATCATTAGTTTAAAGAATAAATAAACCCTCAATACATGGCAGGTTTACATAATATTGCCAGATGTCTTTAAAATATTGAGATAATTAAGGAGACAATATGATTTGAGAAAAACATTTGGATAATGATATAATGTAATAAATATAAATTTGGATTTATGTAATATTCATTGATAATTTCTATATTTAATATTGAAATTATTGAACTATGATAGCTATATAAAAGCTTGTCAAAGTTTTGATAATGAAATATGATTAGGGTATATAGAGCAAATGATAAAGAGAGTTTTTATATAGGAGGTAACAAATGGAGGTAGCTGTAGTTGGAATAAATCATAATAATTCACCAATTGAAATACGAGAAAGATTTTCTTTTTCTGAATCCATGAAAATTGAAGCATCCGATCAAATATTAGATAAGTCTGCAAAAGAAGTAATTATTGTTTCTACTTGTAATAGAAGTGAAATATATATAGCAAGTGATAATATTGATTTATCCATAAAGGAAGTTAAAGAATTTTATAAGGAGTTTTTTAAGTTTTCTCAAGCTGAGGATTACATATTTGCTGATAGAGGAAAGAACGCTATAACTCACCTATATATTGTGTCTTCAGGTCTTGATTCAATGGTATTGGGAGAAGATCAAATATTAGGACAGATAAAAGAAGCAATGATGTTTTCAATGGATTTGGGATTTAGTAAAAAGATATTAAATAGATTATTTATGGATGCTATAGCTGAGGGGAAAAAGATAAGAAACAAACTAAAGATATCTGAAATACCACTATCCACTAGCTATATTGGAATAAACCTTTTAAAAAAAGAAATGGGCAATTTAAAAGGGAAGAATGCACTAATAATTGGTGCAGGAGAAATTGGTATGCTGGCCATTAAATATCTTTATGAAGAAGAATTAGATAGAATATATGTAACTAATAGAACATATGAAAGGGTTAAAGGCATATGTAAGGATTTTGATAAATTAATTCCAATAGAGTATGAGAATAGATATAGTATATTGGAGCATACGGATATTTTAATTACTGCAACGGCAGCACCTCATACAATTATTACTTACAAGGATATAAAGAAATTACCAGATAAATTATATATATTAGATTTAGCTCTTCCCAGGGATGTGGAAACAAAAGTTGGTGAGGAGAAAAATGTAATTCTATATCATAATGATGATTTACAACGGTTATCACAGGAGAATTTATTGAGAAGGAAGGAACTTTCCCAGAAAGCTTTAAATATAATAAATGAGGATGTTAATAAATATCTTAATTGGATAAGCACTTTAGAGGTGGATCCTGTTATAGAATCTTTAAATAAAAGATGTCTTTCTATCAAAGAAGAAACTATGGAATATATTAACAGAAAGGTAGAATTGGACAAAAGAGAGAAGAAAATAATAGATAAGATGGTAATGTCTGCATTAAAGAAATTTTTAAGAGAACCTATTAAGATTTTAAAAGAAGTAGATGAGGAAAATTCAGAAGAATATATAGAAATAATGAAAAGATTATTTCAAATATAGAGGTGGACTATGTTTTATCCAATAATGATAGATATTAGTAACAAATGTATTATAGTTGTTGGTGGTGGGGAAGTAGCTCATAGAAAAACAAAAAAACTTTTGGAATTTGGAGGTAATGTAATGATTTTAAGTCCTAATAATATCCAAAAGTTTCAGGAGCTAAAAGAAAGATATAAAGAAAAATTAGATTTTATATATGATGAATATAATAAAAAATATATTGAAGGTGCATTTTTAGTAATAGGTGCAACGTCTTCTAGGAAAGTAAATAAACAGATTTCAGAAGACTGTAAGAGTTTGGATATATTGGTAAATATTGTTGATAGCAAAGAGGATTCTGATTTTATAACTCCTTCCATTATAAATAATGATGCTATAACCATTTCTATTTCTACAATGGGAAGTTTTCCGTATTTGAGTAAGAAAATAAGAATGGATATGGAAGACAGTTACAAGAAATTCAATAAAGAATATTTAGATACTCTAGAAGAAATAAGATATTTAATTTTAGATAAGTATAGGGAAGAAAAAAAAGAAATAATGGATCATGCTCTAAACTTAAACATAGATGAGCTAAAAGAATTTTTAATAAAGCTTAAGGATTAGATTACATAAGGAGAATTGATGATATGAAAATAATAGTGGGTACTAGAGGAAGTAAATTAGCCTTGACACAAACAAATATGGTTATAGATAGTATAGAAAATGCTTATCCAGACATTGAATGTGAGCTGAGGATAATAAAAACAAAAGGAGATATAGTAAAGGATCTTCCTATTGATAAAATAGGTGGTAAGGAGATATTTACCAAGGAAATAGAAAAGGAATTATTAGATGGGACTATAGATATGGCTGTACATAGTATGAAGGATATGCCAGGGGAACTTCCAGAGGGATTAAAGTTATCTTTTTCACCGAAGAGAGAAGATTATAGGGATGTATTAATTTTAAGAGAAGGGACAAACAGTATAAAAGATATACCCTTTGGGGGAAAAATAGGGACAGGCAGTAAAAGAAGGAAGTACCAAATACTACAATATAGACCAGATTTGGAAGTAGTGGGAATAAGGGGAAATATAGAAACAAGAATAAGGAAAATAGAAGAAGAAAATCTAGATGGAGTGATATTAGCTGCCGCGGGAATTAATAGATTAGGGTTAGATTTAGGAGAAAGAGTAGTCTATCTAGATAAGGATATAGTATTACCATCACCTACACAAGGGATATTAGCAATTGAAGTTAGAGAAAATGATAATAGAATTGATAATATTTTGAAATGTATTTCCCATAGAAAAACAGAAGTCCAAAAAACCGTTGAAAGGGCGTTTTTAAAGGGGGTAGGCGGAAGCTGCCATATACCAGTAGGAGCATACTGTGATATTATAGGCGACAAGATATATCTAGAGGGACTTTTAGGGACAGTAGACGGAGAAGTTTTAATAAGAAGAGCTATGGAAGGAAACTTAGATTCCATAGAAGAAATGGGATATAGATTAGCCAAAGATATGGTTAAGGAGATGAATAGGCAATGAAAGGAAAGGTATATTTAATAGGGGCAGGTCCAGGAGATGCAGGCTTGATAACATTGAAGGGCTCAATGTATTTAAAGAAAGCAGATGTAGTAGTATATGATAGACTAGCCAGTCCTAAATTATTAGAAGGACTTAAAGAAAGATGCAAACTAATTTATGTGGGAAAAGCTTCTAGTAATCATACAAAAACCCAGAATGAGATAAATGAAATAATATTCCAAGAAGCTAATAAAGGATATGTAGTTGCAAGGCTTAAAGGCGGAGATCCTTATGTTTTCGGGCGAGGTGGGGAAGAGGCAGAGTACCTTTATGACAGAGGAATAGATTTTGAGGTAGTGCCAGGTGTTACCTCGGCTATTGCCGGTCTTGCCTATGCAGGAATTCCTATTACTCATAGAGGAATAGCTACATCTTTTCATGTAATTACTGGACATCTAAAGGATGAAAATGATGAATTAGACTGGAAGTCCCTAGGAGCTTTAAAAGGAACCTTGGTTTTCTTAATGGGTGTTTCAAATTTAAAGGAAATAACGGAAAAATTATTAAAACATGGTAAAGATAGGGAAACTCCTGTAGCCATTGTAAACTGGGGAACTACTCCTATGCAGCAGGTAGTAGAAGGTAATCTTTCTAATATATATGAAAAAGCAATAGAAGAAAATATAAAACCTCCAAGTTTAATAGTAATAGGAGATGTGGTAAATTTAAGAAAGAAATTAAATTTCTATGAAAGAAAGCCATTATTAGGAAGAAATATAGTAGTTACTAGAGAAAAGAGCCATGCAATAGATACAATAAGAAGAATAGAAGAATTAGGTGGAAATGTTATATCATTCCCTACTATAAAGATAGAGGAAATAATCCCTAATGAGGAATTAAATGAAGCAATCAGAAATATTAAAAGATATTCATATATGGTATTCACCAGTGTTAGGGGAGTTGATATTTTCTTTAAGAGATTTTTTGATATTGGGGAAGATATCAGAGATATGGCTGGAATAAAGATTGCGGCTGTAGGGGATAAAACGGCAAATGCCATTAGAAAATATGGTATAAATGTGGATTTTATTCCAGAAGAATTTGTAGGAGAAAGTTTAGTTGATAAATTGAAAAAGGTATTGACTAAAGATGATAAGATACTAATTACAAGGGCAAAAATTGGCAGAAGGGAATTAGTAGAGGAACTATCTAAAATTTCCTTAGTACATGAAATAAAAATCTACGATACTATAAAAAGTGAGGAAAGTAAAGAAGAAATAATAAATTCCATAAATGAATTAGACTCATATTATTTATTGTTTACATCTTCATCAACATTTACGAATTTTATTGAAATACTAGCAGATAATAGATGGGTTTTGGATAAAGGTAAAATAATATCCATAGGACCAATTACTACTAAGACCATAGAGGAGAGAGGATTTACTGTATATGAACAAGCTGAAACCTATACAGTAGATGGAATATTAGAATTACTTATGAAGGAGAAAAGATAAATGAATAGAACTAGAAGATTAAGAAGAAATTCCTCCATTAGAGATATGGTTAGGGAGACTAAATTATCAGTAGATGATTTTATATATCCATTATTTATTGTAGAAGGGGAAAATATAAAAAGAGAAATTTCCTCTATGAAGGGAGTTTATCATTTTTCCATAGATAAGGTTTTAGATGAAATAAAAGAAATCATAGATTTAGGTATAAAATCTATAATATTATTTGGCATACCAAATGATAAAGATAATATAGGTTCTGAAGCCTATTCAAGTCATGGTATTATCCAAAGAGCAATAAGAGAGATTAAAAAGAAGTTCCCTGAAATTTATATAGTAACAGATGTATGTATGTGTGAGTATACATCCCATGGACATTGTGGGATTGTATTGAATACTGGATATGTAGATAACGATAAAACTTTGCCATATTTAGGTAAAATAGCCCTTAGTCATGTGGAGGCAGGAGCAGATATGGTAGCACCATCAGATATGATGGATGGGAGAGTTGGATATATAAGAAAAATGTTAGATGAAAATGGATTTGAAATGACTCCAATAATGGCATATAGTGCTAAATATGCATCAGCCTTCTATGGCCCTTTTAGAGAAGCGGCAGATTCTGCTCCTCAATGGGGAGATAGGAAGTCCTACCAAATGGATCCTGCGAATTCTAATGAAGCCATAAGAGAGGTAATGTACGATATAGAAGAAGGAGCAGATATTGTGATGGTAAAACCTGCCCTTTCCTATCTTGATATAATAAGAAGGGTTAAGGATAATTTTAATATGCCAATTGCAGCCTATAATGTAAGTGGAGAATATTCCATGATAAAAAATGCAATAGAAAATGGACTTGTGGGAGAAGAAATAATAATGGAAGTACTAACTTCAATAAAAAGAGCAGGAGCAGATATTATTATTTCATATTTTGCTAAGGATGTGGCAAAATCTTTTAAATAAAAATAAGGGGGTTGGAAAGTTGAATTTTGAAAAATCTAAAAAGATATATGAAAAGGGAATAAAGTATATTCCAGGGGGAGTAAATAGCCCTGTTAGAGCTTTTAAATCTGTAAATACAGCACCAGTTTTTATTAAGAAGGGTTACAAAAGTAAAATAGAGGATGAAGATGGCAATACCTATATAGACTATATAGGCTCATGGGGACCAGCTATCTTAGGTCATTCAAATGAAGAACTTATGGAAGGAATAGAAGATATAATAAAAGATGGACTAAGCTTTGGATTACCTACAAAGATTGAAGTAGATATGGCAAAGTTAATGGTAGAGTCTTATCCAGCTATAGATATGGTAAGAATGGTTAATTCAGGTACTGAAGCTACTATGAGTGCCATAAGAGTGGCTAGAGGATATACCAATAGGAATAAAATAGTAAAATTTGAAGGGTGCTATCATGGACATAATGATTCTCTTCTTGTAAAATCTGGTTCTGGAACTATAACCTATGGAGTTCCTACAAGTTTAGGGGTACCAGAAGAAATTGTAAAGAATACCATAGTATGTAAGTATAATGATTTAGAGGATTTAGAGGAAACATTTGAGAAGTATGGAAAAGATATAGCAGCTGTAATTGTAGAGCCAGTAGCTGGAAATATGGGCTTGGTGCCAGCTAAAATAGAATTCTTAAAGGGACTTAGAGAAATAACAAAGAAATATAACTCTGTACTTATATTTGACGAAGTAATTACTGGTTTTAGAATTGCATATGGTGGAGCTAGTGAAGTATATAAAATAGAGCCAGATATGGCTTGTTTTGGTAAGATTATAGGAGGCGGATTTCCAGTAGGAGCATATGGCGGGAAAAAAGAGATAATGGAAATGGTATCTCCCCTTGGTGGAGTATATCAAGCAGGAACCCTTTCAGGAAACCCACTAGCTATGCATATGGGATATAAGAATTTAAAGCTATTGCAAAGGGATAAAAATATATATGAGAATATGGAAGAAATGGCTATAAAGTTGGAAAAAGGCATTGCTGAGAATATTAAAAAAACAGGTTTAAATGCTACAATAGTTAGGTTTAAAAATATGCTTACTCTATTCTTTGGAGAAGGACCATTTAATAATTATGATGATGTACAAAGATGCGATACCAATCTTTATGCCAAATATTTTAAGGAAATGCTAAATAGAGGAATAATGCTTCCGCCAGCTCAATTTGAATGTATGTTTTTATCTACTGCACATACGAATGAGGATTTAGAATATACTATAAAGGCGAACTATGAGGCCTTAAAAGCAATTAAATAAATTAAAATAAGACCTAGGATATATTCCTAGGTCTTTTAAGATTAGCCTATATAATTAGAAAAGATTGTAATAAATAGTAAGGATGATATAGCAACTGCGGCCCAAGTACAGCCACCAAGGATAATAGGCTTAGTTCCTTTTGTGAAAAGGTCCTTAAAATGAATTTTAAATCCAACACCAGCTAAGGCCGTTGTTATTAAGAATTTATAACCAGTTTTAAAGAATTTTGAAGCTCCTGGAATAATGCTAAATACTCCTAAAGTATTTAATATAGCCATACCTAAGAAAACAACTATAAACCATGGGAAAACCTTCATAACAGTTTGACCTATAGACATTTGTTCTCCACTATCTTTGTTTGCTTTAGATTCATTTTTTACAGTTACAATTGTAGCAACTATAGAAACAAGAATTAGTAGACTGGTTCTTGCAAGTTTAATAGTAATAGCTAAACTTGAATCAAGATTATTTAAAACATTGTAAGTAGCCTCAGCTGCAGCAACACTGGAAGTATCATTTATAGCTGCACCTGCTAAAAATCCAAATTGGTTAGGAGTCAATCCCATGAATCCAGCTAAATAAGGATAAAGTAAAGCAGCTAAGATATCAAATAAAAATATAGCAGTCATAGCATACGCAATTTCAGTTTCCTTAGCCTTAATAATTGAAGCTAAAGTTGCAATTGCAGTCCCCCCACAAATACAACTGCCACCACCAACTAATGTACAAGTATTAGTTGATAGTTCCAATTTTTTACCCACAAAATAAGCTACAGTAAATGATAAGCAAATATTGAAAAGAAGTAGGGGTAATGCCTTAGCACCATAACCCAATACCTGTTTAAAATTAAGAGTTGCACCAGCTAATACAATTCCCCATTTTAAAAACTTCTTTCCAGCATAATATGCCCCAGATTTAATTTCTTTATCTATAGAAGGCATAATATTTAGTATAAGCATACCTATGAACAAACCAATCATTGGAGCACCAACTATATTTTGCATTCCACCTATAAAAGTGGCTAAAACAGCAATCCCAATACAAAGAACAATACCAAAGAGTTTTTTACTATTCATATTTCTTCCCCCTTATAAGATAATGAAAAAATAATATCAAACAATGTTAAAAAAAAGACGAAAAAAATTAAAAAATAATTATTATCCAAAGGATAGACATAAAATCTACCCTTTGGATAATTTTGTGATTAATTAGCAAGTAGCTCCACCAACTAAATGAAGATCAGCATTTATTATTTCTTCTTTTCTTTCTAAAAGATCCTTAGATAATAGTTGAGATTCAACATTTTCAAAACCAATTCTTTCTATGGTTTGAGATAAACGCTCTCCAGTTTCACCTTGTTCTCTAAAGAAAAGTATAGTTTTTTCAATTATATCCATAACTTCTTCTTCAGAAGTAAATATTTTATTTAAAGGAATTCCATGGTTAACAAGCTTACCCCATCTGCCCCCTATATATACCTTATATCCTACTTGTCCGTCTGGGATAGCATCAAAATGACAGGCACCAACACAACGTCCGCAGTTATTACATATTTCTTCATCAATTGTTAAGATTCCGTCAGTAACCTTAGCAGCATGAACTGCACAAATATTTTCTACTCCACATACTCTACAACCGTTGCATAATTCACTGTCGTAATTAGGTATTTTTTGTCCTACGATTCCTAAATCATTTAGGCTAGGCTTCATACAGTTATTTGGACATCCTCCTACACCGATTTTAAATTTATGTGGTAACTTTACATTAGAATAACCATTGAAGAATTTTTCATGAATTTTTTCAGATAAATCAAAAGTATCAATTAAACCATATTGACAAGTTGTACCTTTACAAGAAACTACTGGACGTACTTTAGAACCAGTACCACCTGTTTGTAGACCTTCTTTTGCAAGATAAGATCTAAAGTCTTCAATTTTATCATAAGGAATTCCAGGACATTCTATTGTTAATCTTGATGTAAAAGTTACAGTGCCATTTCCAAAAAGTTCTGCAGCTTCTGAAATACATTTATTTTGTGCAGCGGTGATTTTTCCATTTACAGTAATTATTCTACCGGAAAAATTATCTGTGCCTTTATTAGCAAGGAAACCTAATGCTTTTACTTTTTTCTGATTTTCTGGACTAATTGTTAAACTCGCCATATTCATTTACCCCCTAAAATTTATATTATATTTTATTTAATATTGTGCCGCCTTCAAGGACTAAAGTGTTAGTATAGCCAAAATATTTTAAACGATTTTGCAACATATAGGCTCTTTTTCCCTTGGAACAAACTAGCAATAATTTTTCGTCTTTTTTATACTCTGGTAATTCTCCTTCTACTTTGGAAAGATCAATATAAGGAATACCCTTTAAAGATGGAACAATAGATGCATCAATTATCTTATATTCTTCTGCCTTATCATTTGCAAATTCATAAGGAGTAATAGTATTAAAATTACCATTTATCTTATTTAATAGGACATTTACAGTATGTGCAAAAGGATGAATTGCAGTTGAAAATGGAGGAGCATATGCTAAATCCATATTTTCAATATCCTCTAAAGTAGCTCCCAAAGTAATTGCAGTTACAGCAATATCTACCATCTTATCTACAGCACCTTTTCCTAAAACCTGTAAACCTAATAGTTTTTTAGTATTTCTATCAGCTAACATTTTAACTATGAAAAATGAAGCATCTGGATAGTAGTGAGCCTTATCATCTACAACAGTTACAACACTAATTACATCATAACCAACATCTTTAGCAGCATTTTCTGTAAGTCCAGTTCTACCAATATTAAGATTAGGCAATTTAGCAACTGCAGTTCCAAGAACTCCACCATAATTAAAGGATTCACCGTTAATATTTTTAGCTAAAATACGACCGGCAATATTAGCAGTAGAACCCATTGGAGACCAAGCGGGTTTACTGGTTATTTTATTGGTTACAGTAGCACAGTCCCCAACTGCATAAATATTTTCATAATTGGTTTGGAAATTGCTATTTACTTTTATAGTTCTATTTGGCATTAATTCAATATCAGTATCAGCTAAAAATCCTGTATTAGCACGAATACCTATGGAGAGAATAACAGCGTCTGCCTTCATAGTGCGTTTATCAGTTTTAATTTTTTCAACCTTATCTTCACCTATAATTGCTTCTAATTTTGTACCAGTGAAGATCATAATCCCATGTTCAGCTAAATGATCCGCAATATATTCGGTAAATTCAGGCTCGAACCCTGGTGGTACCATGTCTGCCATATCTATTACAGTAGAATTAATTCCCTGAAGTGCTAGATTTTCTGCTACTTCAAGTCCTATAAATCCTCCCCCAACTACTACAGCACGTTTGATTTTCCCTGCTTCAATAGCATCTCTTAATGAAATGGCATCATCTGGAGTTCTCATAAAGAATACACCATCTAAATCTACACCTTCTAGAGGAGGTTTTATTGGTTGAGCACCAGAAGCAATGACTAATTTATCATATTCATATGTATTAGTCCTATTTGTTTTTAAGTCTAAAGCTTCCACTGTATTTTCCTTAGGATTTACTTTGGTTACTTTAGTTTCTGTAAGTACATTTGCTCCTGTCAATGCCATAAAGCTTTCTGGAGTATTGACAATTAGTTCATCTCTATCAGGAATTACATTACCTACATAATAAGGTAGGCCACAACCTGCATAAGAGATATCCTTGCTTTCAGTTAATATTGTAACCGCTATGTTCCGATTCTCACGTTTTAATTTTGCAGCTACCTTAGTTCCAGCAGCTACACCACCTATGATAAGGACTTTCATACCCTCACTCCTTTGTAGTATTTTTAACGATCGTTATAGTATAATAATATCACTTGTTTAACTATTAATAAAGTGATATTATCTAATCATAATCATAGGTAAAACCTATAGATGTTTTAAATTTATAATAAATAAAGGGTGAATGGCTATGACAATAAGACATTTAAGAATATTTATTGAAGTTGCTGATAACGGAAAGATGAGTGTTGCAGCAGAAAAACTTTTTATTTCTCAACCTACTGTAAGCCAGACTATTAGAGAGCTTGAGGAGCATTATGGTGTCCTTCTGTTTGAACGATTATGCAAAAGATTACATATAACTCCAGAAGGAGAAAGATTACTTTCATATGCCAGAAAAGTAGTAAAACAATATGATGATTTGGAAGAAAAGATGTTTTCCATAAATGGAATTACTAAAATATATATTGGTGCTACTATAACTATAGGAAACTGTCTTCTTTCTGATATAATACTTAGAATTAAGGAAAATAGTCCTAATATTGATCCCTATGCCTATGTAAATAATACAAGTACCATAGAAGAAAGGTTATTAAAATCGGAATTGGACATTGCTTTGGTAGAAGGAAAAATTACTAATCCTAATTTAATTTGTATTCCTGCAGTAGATGATTACTTAGTTCTTGTTTGTAGTAATGAGCATATTTTTTGCAAAAAACAAGAGATTAATCCATGGGATTTACAAGATATGGATTTTGTTATGAGGGAAAGAGGAAGCGGAACAAGGAGATTGTTTGAGGAATATTTAATGGATAATGGTATTACTATAAAAACTCGTTGGGAAACCAATTGCCCAGGGGCTATGAAAAATGCAATAATGGAACATCAATGTTTGGGAGTTCTTTCTATTCGCCTAGTGGAAGAAGAAATAAGAAATGGAATGATGCATTTAATCAATAATCCAGAATTTAAATGGGAAAGAAATTTTAGTATTGTATATCATAAGGATAAGATTATAGATAAGGCAATGGAAGAAGTTATGGAAGCAATTTATCAATATAAGGAGATAGCTCTTCTGGAAAAGGTATATTAGGGTCTACTTAGTCCTTCTTAGTAAAAAGATAAAAGATTTTATTAAGAAGGATTTTTTATGTGGGTATATAGATTATATAGCTGAAAAAAATTGGTTATGCTTATAAAACTAATTTGTATAATATATACATAGGATTGTTATCTAGATAATATTATAATGGATATGAAAAATTATGCTGACAAGTATCAAAAGTCATAGCTAATAATATAAGAGGTGATAGATTATGAGTAGAATGGTATTAAAGGGTAATATAGCTTTTACTCCTACGAAAGAAAAATTTGAAACTCATGAGAACTCATACATAATAATAGAAAAGGGGAAAGTAGTGGATATTTGTAAAACTTTAGAGGATTCTTACAAAGACTATCCATTGAAAGATTTTTCTGATAAGATAATAATACCGGGATTTGTTGATTTACATCTTCATGCTCCTCAATATCCTAATAGGGGATTAGGATTAGATAAGGAACTTATTCCATGGCTTGAAACCTATACATTTCCTGAAGAGGGGAAATATGATGACTTAGATTATTCTAAGAAAGTATATTCTAGACTTATAAATGAACTGTGGAGAGTTGGTACCACTAGAGCAGTGGTTTTTTCAAGTATTCATAAGGGAAGTACAAAGCTTTTATTGGATATGTTTATAGAATCTGGTCTAGGAGCATATATAGGAAAAGTAAATATGGATAGAAATACTGCAGAATATCTTATAGAGAATACAAGAACCTCAATTGTAGATACAGAAGAGATATTAAAAGAATATATGAATAAATCATCTTTAGTGAAACCAATTATTACACCTAGATTTGCACCAACCTGCTCCGAAGAATTGCTGGAAAGCTTAGGGAATTTAGCAGTGGATTATAAAATCCCTGTTCAATCTCATTTAAGTGAAAATAGATCAGAAGTTATTTGGGTTAAAGAACTTTTTCCAGATTCTAAAAACTACGCTTCAGTTTATAATGATTTCAATTTATTTGGTCAAACCAAGACTATAATGGCTCATTGTATATATAATACGGATGAAGAAATTGAGTTAATGGCTCAAAATGGAGTTTATGCTGCACATTGTCCTTATTCAAATTATAATTTATCAAGTGGAATAATGCCTGTTAGAAAGTTTTTAAATAAAGGAGTATCAGTTGGATTGGCATCTGATATCTCAGGTGGAAATAGTCTAAGTATACCCAGTATTATAGCAGGAACTATTCAGGCTTCTAAAATGACTTGGTTAAATACAGGTGAAGAGTTAGCGCCTCTTACATTTAGTGAAGGGTTTTTCCTTGGAACCAAAGGTGGAGGTAGTTTCTTTGGTAAGGTTGGAAGCTTTGAAAAAGGTTATGATTTTGATGCTCTAATAATAGATGATAGTACTTTATCAGATATTGATGAATTAACAATAGAAGAAAGACTCCAAAAGTTTATTTATATAGGTGATGATAGGCATATAATGGAGAGATATGTTCAAGGGGTAAAGATAGAAGAACCTTAAAAAGGAGATGTTGTCTATGGCTAGGCAAAATGGTATTAGTATAGAAGATATGTTAAAACTTGAAGCAATGGCATCTTGTAATTTGATAGCAGGATTTAGAGGTGCTAGAAATACCATATCTAGAATAAATATAATGGCAGATCCTGATATATTGGAGTGGACAACGGAAGGAGAGTTTTTGCTAACTACTGCTTATTCATTTAAACAAGACAATGTAGATGATCAGATAGAGTTAATAAAAGAATGTGCATCAAAAAAACTAGCTGGTATTGGCATCAAGATATCGCCATATCTTGATGCACTTTCTCCAGAAGTTTTAGATTTAGCCAATGATTTAAGTTTTCCTATAATAGATATACATTCCTCCATTCCATTATCTGATATAATGATGTCAGCCTTTAAGGAAATATTTAATAAACAGGCATCCTTATTGGAAAGAATAGAAAAGCTTCACGAAAGACTAATGGGTGCAATGCTAGAAGGTGATGGGTTAAAAGACTTAACTACTATAGTGCAAGAGAATATTAAAAACCCAGTAATTCTTCATCTTAACTTTTCAAATGAAATTATTGAATGTATTAATGGTATGAATGAATCTTATACTTCTCAATTGATGAAGGAGGTAAAAGAATTTTATGAGCCGAATAATACAAAGAATAGATTGAAGAAGCTAATTGAGGATAAGGTTCTTATCAATGGAAAATATATTAAAAGAATGATTATGCCTATAGTATTGAGGGATCATGTATATGGACATCTATTTGCTTGGAGTACAGACATGCCTTTGGGGGGATTTGATTTAGCTATAATTGAGTCAGCATCAACTACTATAGCTTTGTCAATACTGCAAGAATTATCTATTAAAGAAGTTGAAATTAGATATAGGTCAGAGTTCTTTGAGGATTTAATTTCCATAGATTTAAAAAGAAAGAAAAAGGCATTAGATAGGGCTAGGTTTTTTAATTTGCAAATTGAAAATTACTATGCCATAGAAGTAATGAGCTTAAAACATAAAACTCAATTGAATGAAACGGATACATTAATTGATTACATACAAGATTTTATAAATCCAATCGTTAATATGATAGAGGAATTGATGCAGTATTTAAATTTAAATGGAATAGTATCTACTAAGGGTAATGGAGTTCAAATTTTATTAAGTTTTCAAGAAGAAAAACAAGTTTCAGATAGAATCAAGGATTTTAATCAGAAAATTATTGAATGCATATCTACAAAATGTGATGATTTAGATGTGAGAATAGGAGTAGGAAGGACTTATAAGGGGTTAGATAGTGTAGATAAGAGTTTTCAAGATGCTGTTAGAACGGTTAGAATAGGAAAGGTTATTACAGCTAAAGAGATAGTTACTTTTGAAGAACTGGGAATATTTAAAATTCTATCACAAGATAGCTTAGTAGATGAGTTAGAGGATTTCTATAATTCTACATTAAAGCCACTAGTTGATTATGATGATAAAAAATCTACGGAATTAGTTAAAACATTGGATGTATATTTTAAAAATAATGGAAACTTGACTAGAATATCTGAACAACTATTTACTCATTATAATACGGTTTTGTATAGAATTGGACGAATTGTTGAAATAACTGGTATGGATTTAGAAGATCCAAATCATAGATTAAATTTGGAGATAGCTATTAAGATAAAAGAATTACTAGGAAAATAATTATGAAAAACTAATAAATTGGGGACATATCTTGGCAAGAACACCTATTGCCAAAGTATGTCCCCAATTTATTAGTGTATATACTGTACTAATTTATAATTTTAATTATGAAAAATAAATGATAAGATAGATATTGAATAATTACAAGGAGTGAATAAAATTGGAAATCAAAATAAACAATGCTATACTTCATATACTTGATTCTGCTGCTGCACTGCCAGTTTATTCTCAGGAAAATTTACAGTTAGAGGATGAAAAGGTACAGGAGTTTATTGGAAAACATATTGAAAGAATATTTAATGATCAAGCTGTTAAGTCAGGAAAATTTATTGAAAACTCACAGATTAAAGACTTAATTAAAAATATAAATGAAAATTTCATTGATACCAGTATATCTATTGCAGAGAAATTATACGAACTTATGCTAAGGTATATTGAAATACCTAGTGGTGACTTGTTAATGGCTTCTTTAAATATTGAAACACATAACTATCTCATTATTATAAAGTTTAATTATAAGGAAGGATATACTCATTATGTTGATTACGGAGATTCTGGCACATCAAATAAAATAGTAATAAATAAAGTAATGTTTCCATCAGAAACACAGAAAAATATTGAAGCAGTATTAATTAATTTGGAAGATTTATCTTTAAAGATATTTGAGAGAGAATATGATATTGAGGGAGAAAAGATATTATATTTTTCTAAGATGTTTCTAGGTTGTGATACAGATCTTTCCATTAAAGAAAGTATTAAAGTAATTAGAGAAGTAGCTAAGGATATTACTAAGCAATATTATGATGATGATTTTAATAAGGTATCTGAAATTAAAGAAGCTATTTATGATAATCTTGATAGTGGCAGTATCGAAGTAGAAAATGTTGCAAATGCAATATTTAAAAATAGTCCTGATATAAAAAAAGAATATATGGAAAGAGTTGAAGAGGCAGGGGTCAATAAAGTTGTAGATTTAGAAGGGAAAAAACCAGAAAAGAAATTAACTGTACACAAAATCAAGATGGATAATGGTATTCAACTGGATATACCAGTTGATATTTATAGAGATAGGAATATAATTGAATTTGTAAATAACCCTGATGGAACTATATCTATAATAATAAAAAATATTAGTAAGATTAAACAAGGGAATTAAAAAAGCTTCTATCGAAGCATTGTAAGGTAGCTTTTTCTGGAACCAAATTAGGTCTGGATTTTTTAAAGGAATCAAAATTAAATGAGGGCTTTTCTATATGCTATAAAAATAAATTGCTTAGGATATTTCTGAGCAATTTATTTTTTACGGACTTTCCTTTCTTAAAGGTAGTTCGTATTTGTGTTAAAATATAGTATAATTAATGCAGAGAGGGGTGATAGGTATTGTTTTTTGAAAAAGATTTACATTTAAGAATAAACGATATATTAGATTCATCCTACGATGGAATTTATATTACAGATGGAGAAGCAAATACAATAATGGTAAATAAAGCATATGAAAGAATTGCTGGGATAAAAATAGATGAGCTAATAGGACGCAATATGAGGGATTTAGTAAAAGAAGGCTATATATCTCAATCTGCGACATTATTAGTATTAAAAGATAGGAAGGTAAATACCATTGAGCAAAATTTTAAAACTGGTAAGAAAGCATTAGTTACCGCTACGCCTGTATTTAACAATAATGGAGATATTACTATGGTAGTTACAAATGTAAGGGATATTACTGAACTTTATGAATTAAAAGAAAAATTGGATGAAAAAGAAAACCTGACAAAGAAATATTCAGTAGAACTGGAAGCTATGAAAATAGAATTGCTAAAAAATAATGACTTGATTGCCATGGATAAGAAGATGTTAGATATCATTCAAATGGCAATCAGGGTAGCCCCTATTGATACAACAGTGTTGATAACAGGAGAAACTGGCGTAGGAAAAGAAGAAATAGCAAAGTTAATATATAAAAATAGCAATAGAGAAGCCAAACAATTTATAAAGGTTAATTGTGGTTCAATACCTAAAACATTAATAGAAGCAGAATTATTTGGATATGAAAGGGGAGCATTTACAGGAGCAAATAAAGAAGGAAAAATAGGTTTGTTTGAAGTAGCTGATGGAGGTACAATATTCTTAGATGAAATAGGGGAATTACCACTTGATATGCAGGTAAAACTCCTAAGAGTACTTCAAGATGGACAGTTTACTAGGGTTGGTGGAATAGAAGAAATAACAGTAGATGTAAGAATTCTGGCAGCAACTAATAGAAATCTTGAGGAAATGGTAAGAGAAAAGTTATTTAGAGAGGACTTGTATTATAGATTAAATATAGTACCAATTACAATACCACCTCTGAGAGATAGACGAGATGACATCATACCTCTTATACATTCTTTTTTAAATAAGTTAAATAAGAAATATGGATTTAAAAAAACTATATCCAGTGAAGCACTAAAGATACTATATTCTTATGAATGGAAAGGTAATGTAAGAGAACTTAGAAATATTATTGAGAGAATAATGGTAATGTCAGAGAAAGATATAATTAGCAAATCTGATCTTCCTAAGTCCATATTAGCGTGGGATAAGGCACAGAATGTGATCAATGAAAATGAGATAGTACCATTAAAACAAGCCTTAAATAAAGTTGAAAAACATTTACTAGAAATTGCTTTCAATACATACGGTAATGTGCGTGATGCGGCAAAGGTACTAGAAATAGATCCGGCTACTTTTGTACGAAAGAGACAGAAGTATAAATAGTTGTTGTAAAAATGCAACTAGTTGCGAAAATACATCAATAAAATAAAGAAAAGGAAAGTTCTTATTTTAGCCAATATAGTTAAAAAAATATCAAAAATTCCTAGCGAAAATGATGCAATAATGCAACATTTTTGACTGGGGATTTTTTTACGTAGAATAGTTAATTATTTAACGAGATAGATAGTGGTGAAGGAAAAATGTCATAAACTTTGTAAAGATGGCATATTTCTTGCAACATTAAATAACCAAGAATAAATAAGAAAAGAGGGATGGGTTAGTGAATAAGACAACTGTGGATATGATGGTGGAAAAAGCTAGAGAATCTCAGAAGGTATTTGAAAAATTTACTCAAGAACAAGTAGATAATATTGTAAAAGCAATGGGCAAGGTAATTTATGATAATGCTGAGAGTTTAGCAAAGGAAGCAGTAGAAGAAACAAGAATGGGAGTATATGAAGATAAGGTTGCCAAAAATAGGGGTAAAGCTAAGACCATTTGGAATAGCTTGAAAGGTAAAAAATCCGTAGGCATAATAGATGAAGACTATGAAAATGGATTGATTTCTATAGCTAAACCTATAGGAGTGGTTTGTGCTGTTACTCCTACTACAAATCCAATTGTTACACCTATGTGTAATGCAATGTTTGCATTGAAAGGTGGAAATGCAATAATTGTAGCTCCTCACCCAAGATCAAAAAAATCAAGTACTCATGCAGTAGCGTTAATGAATGTGGAAATTAAAAAGCTAGGTGCACCTGATAATTTAATTCAAATAATTGAAGAACCATCGATTGAATTAACAAATGAATTAATGCAAAAATCTGATGTTGTATTAGCTACAGGTGGAATGGCTATGGTTAAATCAGCATATTTAAGTGGAAAACCATCCTTTGGAGTAGGGGCTGGTAATGTTCAAGTAATCATAGATAGAGATATAGATTTCATAGAAGCTACTCAAAAAGTAATAGCGGGAAGAATATTTGATAATGGAATTATTTGTTCAGGAGAGCAATCTATTATAGTGCCTCAAGATAAATATGAAGAGGTCGTAAAAGCAATGGAAGTAAATGGAGCATTCTATGTTGGAGATGAAGCAACAGTGAGCAAATTTAGAGATGTTTTATTTAAAAATGTAGTGATAAATGGGGATATAGTAGGGCAATCAGTACAATTTATTGCAAATTTAGCAGGCGTTGAAGTGCCAGAGGAAACTAAAGTAATATTGTTAAAACCAAATGGTATTGGAAAAGAAGATTTGCTTTGTAAAGAAAAGATGTGTCCTGTAATGATAGTATTGCCATATAATACATTTGAAGAAGCAGTAGCAATAGCTCAAACAAATCTTGAGTTAGAAGGAAAAGGACATACAACTGCAATCCACTCAAATAATCAAGAGCATATAAGATATGCTGGGGTAAATCTTACTGTTTCAAGATTAGTGGTAAATGCTCCATCATCTACAACAGCAGGTGGTTCCTTATTTAATAGTTTATCGCCAACCACTACCTTAGGTTGTGGAACTTGGGGAAATAATAGTATATCAGAAAACTTAAACTACAAACATCTAATTAATATATCAAGAGTAGCCTTTGTAAAAACAGGAATAACTGCACCTACAGATGAAGAAATTTGGGTTTAAATAATAAAAAGGGAGTGGATTAAATGAGACAATTAGTTGTAAAACCTGAAATATATAAATTTAATACATGTACTGAATTTGTAGAGGCGTTTCCAATAACTGAAAAAGACCTAGTGTTGACTAATGAGTATATTTATCAGCCTTATTTTGGTCATTTAAACTTACCATGCCATATTGTATATCAAGAAAAATATGGTTTAGGGGAACCGTCAGATGAAATGATAGATAAAATATTTACTGATATTAAAGATATAGAATTCAATAGAGTAATTGCAATAGGTGGAGGTTCTGTAATTGATATTGCAAAACTATTTGTAATTAAAAATATCAAAAATACACTGGAATTATTTGAAAAGACTATACCTTTAATAAAGGATAAGGAACTAATTATAATTCCTACAACTTGCGGAACTGGAAGTGAAGCTACTAATATTTCTATAGCTGAAATAAAATCTAAAGGTACAAAGATGGGGTTAGCAGTAGATGAGCTATATGCAGATTATGCAATAATGATACCTGAAATGGTAAAAACATTACCGTATAAATTTTTTGTGACAAGTTCCATAGATGCATTGATACACGCCATAGAGTCATTGGTATCACCAAAATCTAATTGTTATACTGAGCTATTTAGTATAAAAGCAATTGAAATCATTTTAAAGGGCTATCTAGAAATTATTGAAAAGGGCGAAGAATATAGAGTGGAAATAATAGAAGATTTCCTAATTGCAAGTAACTATGCAGGGATAGCATTTGCAAACACTGGAGTAGGAGCAGTTCATGCTTTGTCCTATCCAGTAGGAGGAATTTATCATGTGCCTCATGGGGAAGTTAATTATCAATTCTTTGTAGAAGTATTTAAGACGTACAATAGATTGAATCCAAATGGAAAAATCAAAGATGTAAATAAGATGTTAGCAGATTTAATCGGGACTACAGTTGAAAATGTATATGATGAACTTGAAAGAATACTAAATAACTTATTGCCTAAGAAAGCACTTAGGGAATATGGCATGAAAGAAGAAGAGATTGAAGAATTTACAGTATCGGTACTTGAGAAACAACAACGATTATTAGCAAATAACTATATAGAATTATCAAGAAACGAAATAAAAGGTATTTTTGCTAGATTGTATTAGGAGTGATTATATGGATTGGAGATTGGAATATAATAAAAGATTAGTATCGAAAGAAGAAGCAGTAAGACATATAAAATCTGGTAATAGAGTAGTTATAGGTCATGCTGTAGGAGAACCTTCTTTACTAATTGAAGCCATGGTAGTAAATAAAGACCAATATGAGAATGTGGAAATAGTTCATATGGTTCCAATGGGAAAAAGTGAATATATAAAAGAAGGTATGGAAAAACATTTCCGACATAATGCTTTATTTGCAGGTGGATCTACTAGAGAGGCAATTAATTCTGGTAGAGCAGATTATACTCCTTGTTTTTTCTATGAGGTACCAAAACTATTTAGAGAAGGAAGGTTACCTATAGATGTTGTATTAGTTACTGTTAGTGGTCCAGATGGAAATGGAAACTGTAGTCTAGGTACATCTGTGGATTATACAAAATCAGCGGTAGAATGTGCTAAGATAACAATTGCTCAGATAAATGAAGAAATGCCAAGGACTTTAGGAGATTCTTTTGTTAATATAAAGGATTTAGATTATATTGTAGAGGCTAATAGTCCATTACCAATTTTGAATCCACCAAAGATATCAGATGTTGAACGTTTAATAGGAAGACATTGTGCATCCTTAATTGAAGATGGCTCAACTTTGCAATTAGGTATTGGAGCAATACCAGATGCAGTATTGCTTTTCTTAAAGGATAAAAAGGATCTTGGTATCCATTCAGAAATGATATCTGATGGTGTAGTAGAACTGTATGAAGCAGGAGTAATTACAAATAAAATGAAAACCTTGCATAAGGATAAAATGGTAGTTACATTTTTAATGGGTACAGAAAGATTATATGATTTTGTAAACAATAATCCAAATATAGAAATGCATCCTGTAGATTATGTAAACGATCCTTGTGTAATTATGCAAAACTATAAAATGGTATCCATTAATTCATGTATTCAAGTAGATCTAATGGGACAAGTGGTTTCGGACTCAGTAGGAAAGAAACAATTTAGTGGGGTAGGAGGGCAGGTAGATTTTGTTCGTGGTGCCTCTATGGCAAAGGATGGAAAGTCTATTATAGCAATGCCTTCTACAGCGGCAAAGGGAACAGTTTCAAGAATAGTGTCCATAATAGATGATGGTGCAGCAGTGACTACTTCAAGAAATGATGTACACTATGTAGTTACTGAATATGGAGTAGCAAATCTTAAGGGAAAGACTCTAAAAGATAGAGGAAGGGCCTTGATTAAAATAGCTCATCCGGATTTTAGAGATGGACTTATAAAGGAATGGGAAAGCAGATTTGCTGATAAGTTTTAATATGAGAAGGCAGTAGGGACTTCCCATATTAGGATGGGTATTATAAATATATTTTAAAAGGAGATGTATTAAATGGCATTAATGACTAGGGAGGAATATATAGAAAGTTTAAGAAAGTTGAATTTAAAAGTATATATATTTGGTGAACTTGTTGAAAATCCTGTGGATCATCCAATAATCAGACCTTCTATGAATTCAGTGGCCATGACCTATGAATTAGCTCAGCAAGAAGA
>NZ_DAMCHJ010000013.1:0-17259 GCF_032104385.1 Tissierella sp. | reverse complement strand
GGATTTAATGACTACAAAATCACATTTAACAGGAGAAGTAATTAATAGATTCTGTCATATCCATCAAAGCACTGAGGATTTAATTAAAAAAATAAAGATGCAAAGATTATTGGGACAAAAAACTGCTTCCTGTTTTCAAAGATGTGTAGGTATGGATGCTTTTAATGCAATCTATTCAACTACTTATGAAATGGATAATGAATATGGAACGAACTATCATGAGAGATTTGTAAATTACTTAAAATTCATTCAAGAAAATGATTATACAGTAGATGGAGCAATGACAGATCCAAAGGGAGATAGAGGACTTTCTCCATCTCAACAAGAAGATCCTGACTTATACCTTCGTATTACTGAAGTGAGAGAAGACGGGATAGTAGTAAGAGGAGCAAAGGCTCATCAAACAGGGGCTGTAAATTCCCATGAACATTTAATAATGCCTACTATTGCATTAAAAGATGAAGACAAAGATTATGCAGTATCCTTTGCAGTTCCATCTGATGCAGAAGGGGTAATAATGATTTATGGTCGCCAATCCTGTGATACAAGAAAGTTAGAAGAAGGTGCAGATGTTGACCTTGGAAATGCTAATTTTGGCGGACATGAAGCATTGGTTATATTCAATGATGTATTTGTTCCAAATGACAGGGTATTTATGTGTAAAGAGGCAAAATATGCTGGTATGCTAGTAGAAAGATTTGCTGGGTATCATAGACAATCCTATGCATGTAAAACAGGTGTAGGTGATGTATTAATAGGTGCAGCAGCTTTGGCGGCAGATTATAATGGTGCAAATAAAGCTAGTCATATAAAAGATAAACTAATAGAGATGATGCATTTAAATGAAACTCTATGGGCATGTGCTGTTGCCTGTTCAGCAGAGGGAAGTAAAACAGCTTCAGGAAATTATTTAATCGATTTATTATTAGCAAATGTATGTAAGCAAAACGTAACTCGTTTTCCATATGAAATAGCACGTTTGGCAGAGGATATAGCAGGCGGATTGATGGTTACAATGCCATCAGAAAAGGATTTCAAAGATTCAGAAATAGGAAAATATGTTGAAAAATATTTAGCTGGAAAAACTGGAACTTCAACAGAAAATCGTATGAGGGTATTAAGGTTAATTGAAAATATTACATTAGGTACTGCAGCAGTTGGATATAGAACTGAATCTATGCATGGAGCTGGCTCGCCACAAGCTCAGAGAATAATGATTGCTCGCCAAGGAAATCTTGAAGCTAAGAAGGAAATGGCAAGAAGAATTGCACAAGTAGATATAAGTAAGGATAAATAAAAAGGAAATAATCTAAGTGGAGGGTTTGGTTTTGAAGGATATCCTATTAAAAGAGGTAGAAGATGTGGTAGAAGAATTTATCAGACCGCAGCTTAAACTGCACGGGGGAGATATAAAGGTCAATTCTGTTATTGGGAAAATAGTGAGGATAACGTTAACCGGCAATTGCCATGGTTGTCCCTCTGCTCAGATTACTACTGAGGAGATTGTAGAAAGTATATTAAAAGAAAAATTAGGTGACTCAATAGATAAGGTAATTCTAGTTAATCAAGTCGATGAGGAATTACTAGCCTTTGCTAGAAAGATCTTAAATGGTGGTGAATAGGTGACAGTAGGTATAAAATACTGTGGTGGATGTAATTCAAGATTTGACCGTATTAGTATTGTAAACAAAATAAAATCTGATTATAAAGAATTTGAATTTAGTTATGCTACAGAGAATGAGGAATATGATTTTATTATAGTGGTCAATGGGTGTCATATAGCATGTGCAGGTCTACAGGATTTAAAGCCTAAAAAAGGTTTTTTAATCATTAGAGATGATGATTATAAAAATATAAGAGCAAGGATAGAACAGATGGGAGAATAAGAAAGTTTTTGAATATCAGAAATCAAGAAAAAGACTAGTTGATATTATAGAGATATAATCTTAACTAGTCTTTTTTAATTTGAATAATGGTTTCGAAAAAAGGTAAATAATATTAAAATAAAAGTCGTAATATGTAGGAAAACAAGTGAAATCAATAGGTTGACAAAGATTTTGTCTGATAGTTTTTTATATTAAAAGATATAAGTATACCTTGATGCTGATATTTTTATGATCCTTTACAAGGGAGAAGGATCAGTCAACTATGATAAAATAAGAAGTTTGATTTTAGTTTTATCAATAGACATGATTATATTATAGAAAGGAATGAGTAATTTGAATAAGAGAACGATGTCATTGGTTTTAGCATTATTGATGCTATTTAACTTAGTAACACAGCCAGCAATATCAATAAAAGAAACCCCTCAGGATGAGGAAACAGACTTAGCACGTGAACTTTTTCAGAAATATGAATATCTGAATCAACTATCAGAAAAAGAACTTGAGATTTTTATGAATGAATTCAATACAGATGAGGAAACCCTTAATGAATTAAAATTAAAAAACTATAAGGTAGAAGACGCCATAGGAGCTATAAAAATAAAAACCAAACACAGTATTAATTTAGAAAGGATAGAGGTGCTAAAGAATACTTATTCGGATCTTCAAGAGTTAATGACAATACTAAATAAAATAGATGGATTTATCAGACGTAGTAATATTTCAGAAGAAGAAAAAGATAAATTTATTCAAGAACTGGCAGAAGGAAACACTATAGATAAAATAATACATAAGCATATAGAAGAAAATAAAAAAGAACCTGTTGTAATAGGAGATAATATAACCAAGAATATAACAGCAGGAGATTCTGATGATAATAAATATACAAAAGAATATGACGCTCCATTTACAATAAATAAAAATAACGAATCAATAAATCCAGATGATGGGAGTTTAATATATAGATACCCCATAATAAATCTTCCTGGAGTAAACGGATTAGATATAAAACTAGAAGCAATATACAACTCCAGAGAAGCAAAATTATGGGGAATAGTAAGCTCGACTACATTCAATGAAAAGAATAATCAAATGGGAATAGGATGGTCATGGAATCTACCAGTAATAGAAATAGATGATTCATATATTGAATATGGTGATCCAGATAAATATTTACATTTAGGCGATGGATCAGTATATGAAATAAGTGGAAAAATAACAGAAGGAAACTCTAATTTAATAAATCATCCGTCAAAAGATATACAATTAAATGAAGACCGAGGAAATTTCAGTAATGAAGATAGATCTTCAAGATATGTATTGACTGAAAAGGACGGTAAACAAACATATTTTGCAAGAGATGGAAGATTATTAGGAATAAGAGATCGATATGGGAATACAATAACCTTTGATCATATAATAATAGAAGATCATCCCGTAATAGATACAATAACAGATACTATGGGAAGAACAATAAAAATAAGATATAGGGATACAGGAATAATAGTAAGGGGACCGGAAGGAGAAAGGATAGAATTAAAATTTGATGAAATTAGTTATGGAGGAAGAACATACCGCAAAAAAACAATAAAAAACATAATAGATCCTTTGGGAAGAGAGATAAAAATCTACTATCTAACGAAAAAAATATGGTACTCAGAAACAGATAAAATAGATCTTGACTCATATGATATAGAGGTAAATATATTGGATATAACATATCCTACAAGAGGAAGAACAGAATACGAATATGAAAGAACAACAGAAAATCTTGGGCGAAAAGGAGCAATAGAGAGGTATAGAATAAAGTCAAGATTGGATAATGATAGAAATGAAAGCCGAATATATAATAAAGAGATTTATACTTATTCTAAAAATCATAGCAGCGGATATCCAAGGTATGATAACCCGAGGTTTTTGCCAAATGACTTCACCTATTATACCACAGTAGAAAATGAAGAAGGGACAAAAGTTAGGTACACATTTGACAATGAGCATCTGAAAATAGAAGAAATGGTTATGGACAGCACAGATAAAATATTAAAAGAAACAATATACAAATATGATTCAAGGATAAACAAGCTGCCAACAACGATAAGAATAAAAGAATATAGTGCTAGTTCTAATGAATATAGTAAAGTAAGGATAAGATATGAATACGATGAATATTCAAATATAATAAGTGAATTAGATGAAAGAGGCAATGAAATCATAAATGAATACTATTATGATGATTATAATCTTCCTAAGAGAACAGAAAAATATGAGAATGAAGAACTTAAGGAAAAAATCAACTATTATTTGAGCAGACCAAGAAGAAGAGACATAGGAGAATCAGTAAGTCAAAACATATTAGATGGAGAGGATAAGAGCATAATAACAAAATACGATTATGATAGATATGGAAATATAATAGAAAAAATAATAACAGGAATAGGAGGTACAAGAAAAGAAAACTATCAGTACTTTTCAAACGCATATATTTCTCAAATTACTATAACAGATGAAAATGATACAATATCTTCATTAGAAGAGTATACCTATGATTTAAACACAGCATTGAAGGAAAGCAGTACGGACGGAAACGGTAACACAATAAGATATGAATATGATAGACTAAGAAGACCAATAAAAACGATAAATTCGGATAACACACAAAAAACAATAGAATATGATGATATAAACAATCAAATAATAATAACAGACGAGAACAACTATATAACCAAGCTAATTTATAATGCATTAGGAAATCATATAAAAACTGAACAAGAAATAAACGGAAGAACAATTGCCATAGAAGAAAAAGGATATAATAATCTATCCCAGTTGGAATGGATAAAAGATGGAAATGAAAATATAACAAGATATGAATACGATAAACTAGGAAGAATAATAAAAACAATAAATCCCGACAACACACATAAAACAATAGTATATCACGATGACCAAAGAACAGAAGTGTATATTGACGAAGAAAATAGAATAAGCTATAACAAATACGATGAAGTAGGAAACATAATAGAACAAAAAAGGCAAAATGGAAATAGCGAAGAAATCAGCTATACAACTTACAATTATAACAATAATATTTTAAGGTATAAGGACAATAATGGGAATATAACTAGATATAGATATGACCAGCTAGGAAATTTAGTAGAAATAACAAACTCTATAGGAGAAACAACAAAATATGAATATAATTATTTAGGAAATATAATCAAAACTATAACAGCAGAAGGAAGTATAACAACAAAAAAATATGACAGTACAGGGAGAATGACAAAAGAAACAGATCCAATGGGCAAAGTCAGAGAAATAACCTATGATTTAGCAGGTAATATAATAAAGGAAACAGAAACATCAAAGGGAAGAACAATAACCAAGAATTATAGGTATAATACAAGAAACCAACAAATAGAAAAAGTAGATCAAGAGGGAATAACTACCTATACCTATGACAACATGGGAAGTATAATAAAAGTAACTGATAAAAATGGGACAGTAACAAACACCTACAATCCCGAAGGAAGAGTAGAAACAATTCGTCAGTCGGATGGAAAAACTATATCATACAAATATGATAATAATGGAAATGTCACAGAAACTATAGATCATTATGGAGAAGTAACCCAAAATACCTATGATAGCAGAAATAGATTAGAAACAGTAATACAAAAAGGACAAATAACAGAGTATCAATATTATAAAAATGGACAAACAAAAGAAATACAATATCCAAACAGAACAAAAATCCAGCATACTTATGATGAAACAGGAAATTTAATAAGATTAACAAATATAGGAGTCAATGGAAAAATAATAGGACAATATAAATATATCTATGATCCAGAAGGCAACCAGCTAATAAAAGAAGAAAACGGAAAATTAGTATATTATACCTATGACCCATTAAATAGAGTAAATACAATAGAAGAAGAGGGAACATTAACAACCTATAAATATGATAAAAATGGAAATATCCAAGAAAAAGAAATAAAACATTCACCAAGTAGTATTCATGCAATAAAAGAAGAAGAAGGAACAAGAATAATACCAAATATAAAAAATCATAAAATAAACTATATATATGACAAAGGAAATAAGCTAACAAGAAGCAAGGAAGAAATAGAAAGCCAAGAAATAGATATAAAAACAACATCAGCATTAGGAAATCAAGTAACAGAAATATCAATAACCCCAAATAAACAAATACAAAACATAGAAATTAACGCTCCAAGTCAAGACTTAGGAAAAGGCTTAGAAGCAGAATTAGAATTAATAGGAACAAATACAGACGGAAGTAAAATAGAAGATTCAATACTAGAACAGGGAATATGGACAAGCACAAACCCAAACCTAGAACTAAAAAGCAACAAAGGAAGGATAATAAAGGTCATATACAAAGGAGAGAAAGAAGAACAAATAACAAATAACAATAGAAGTAAGTCTAGAAGGGAAAACAGCAACAGCAGAAATAAAAATAGGATATCAAGAGACTACTGCAGAGGAAATAGATATAGAAGAAATAGAGGAATCAGAACCAATACAAGAAGTAAAAGATATAGAAGAAATAGAGAAATTAGAACCAATACAAGAGATAGAGAAGATAGAAGAGACAGAAACAGAAGAAGCAAAAGAAATAAAAGAAATAAAAGAAATAGAAAAAGCAGAACAAGAAGAATATTTAATGGAAGAAATGAATCAAGAAATACAACAGCTAATGAAAGCAGGAGAAAATGCAACCTACTACTTTGGAAAACTAAGCATAATAACAGACTATGGCTACGATAGTCGAGGAAATCTAATACAAAAAAGAACTACAGAATCGAACAACAAATTAGGACAACAAATAGTAAACTATAGATACAACATAAGTAATCAGCTAATAGAAACTATAAACAACAAAGGTCAAAGAACCACATATACCTATAGCCCAACGGGATTAAGGGACACAAAAACAACAGATGGCAATACAATAGGATATTACTATGACAGAGGAAATGTTATAATAGAGACAGAAAATGGAATACTAAAAGCAAGAAACCTAAGAGGTCATCAGTTAATATCAAGGGAAGAAAACAACGACAAAGCCTATTATCTATTCAATGGACATGGAGATGTAGCAACGCTAATAGATAAAGCAGGAGAGATAATAGCAAACTACGAATACGATATCTATGAATTAGAGAAACTAGCAGAAGAAAGTATAATAAGTAACCCCTATAGATACTCGGGAGAATACTATGACGAAGAAACAGGATTATATTATCTAATAGCAAGATACTATGACCCAGAACTAGGAAGATTTATATCAGAGGACACATATAAAGGAGATATATTAGACCCACTGACACTAAACTATTATATATACTGTAATGGTAATCCAATAAAGTATATAGATCCAAGTGGGAATGCTGGAGAATTAACAGGAAAATTATATGAGCTTGGGGAGATTATAACAGCTATAGGTAAAATAGCAGGAACTGGTTATAAACTATCAAAAGAATTTACACCTGTTGGAATATTTGGAGTAATAGTATCAAAACCCACATATGCAGGAGAAACAGAGACAGACTTAAAGAATGATAAAGAGTTTCAGAAGTGGATAAATGGTGGGGGTACAAGTGATCCTAATAAGGGCAATAACAAGAAGAATAAGAGAGACAATAAACAAGATGAAAAACACAGTTTGAAAAAATTCAAAAATAACAAAGAAGCTAATAAGATGGCAAAGAAATTTGGATATGATGGTGCTGAAGATTTAAAGGAAGCTTTTGTAGGAAAAGATGCAATTTCAAAGTTTAATATGCACTATGATACAAAAACAGGAGAAATAATATTAGTGTTGATCCAAGACACGGGGATCAAACTTTCGACTGGTTTATTTAAATAACAGAGGAGTGAATAGGGATGGAAGTATTACCTAAAATTAGAGTGTCATTTTACATGACAGGTGATGAATTTGATATTGAAGATATTACGAGAAAGATGAATATTATACCAACTAAAACTAGACAAAAGGAAGATTTTCCTGTGAAAGAATTTGCACATACTGAATGGGTATTAGATACAGAGAAGGAAAGTTGTAAAGTTGTATCATGGCAATTTGAAAAAATATTAGAAAGACTTCATGATAAACAAGAAATAATAAATCAAATATGTAAAGAAAAAGATATTAAGGTTGGATTTGTTGTTACTATATTTATGGAAAATGGAGACGGACCAGAATTTGTATTAACAAAAGAAATAATATCATTTTTAGCTTCAATTAATGCAGAAATAGGATTTGATTTATATATAGACTGATTAGTAAGAAATTATTGTAACTAAAAGACTATTAAGAAATGGTAGCAATAGAAAATAAGCTGTTGCTACCATTTGCTTAAGATTACAGATACTTAGGAGAATACTATGATGAAGAGACAGGATTATACTATATGATCCATAGATAGGAAGATTTATATCAGAGGACACATATAAAGGAGATATACTAGACCCACTGACACTAAACTATCATATATACTGTAATAGTAATCCAATAAAGTATATAGATTCAAGTGGGAATGCTGGAGAATTAACAGGAAAATTATATGAGCTTGGGGAGATTATAACAGCTATAGGGAAAAGAGCGGGAACTGATTATAAACTATCAAAAGAATTTACACCTGTTGGAATATTTGGAGTAATAATATCAAAACCCACATATGCAGGAGAAACAGAGTCAGATTTAAAAAACGATAAAGAGTTTCAGAAGTGGCTAAGTGGTGGAGGTACAGGTGATCCTAATAAGGGGAATAACAAGAAGGATAAGAAAGGCGAGAATAAAGATTACAAAAACTATAGTGCAAAAGAAATAGAGAGAAAATACAACTTAAAGAAAGGAGAATTTCATAAAATAAAGCAGGATATTATTAAATATATCTCAAGTAAAAACTCAATGTATAGAGACTTAATGAAAAATGTAGGAGGTAATCCAGATATTCACCTTAGTTCTGATGGTTTTATAAGAATAATGTCCAGAAATGGAAAAGTATCTTTCGATACTATTTTGAATATTATAGATTTTCTACCATAGAAAGGAGAAACATATGTCATTCGATATAGAAGTATTAGTAATAGAGCAAAAAGGTCTGGTGCCAATACCATTTGTTTCAAAAATAGAGGTATTAAATGAATTAGAGCACGATATAGTGATGAGATTTACGGATACATGGAAGTTTATGAGCCAATTAAAAGGGATATGGTACTCTTTAGTAAAAGAAGATGATGGTATAAAAAATGCTTTTTTGCTATGTGAATCTGACTTTGAAATAGAACCTGAAAAATTACCAATTCCTTTATGGATTGATAATAAGGATGTAATTTACAATTTAACTCCTTTAATTATTAACAAAGACTATATATCTGATTTTGAAGAAATACTTAAATTTTTATTAGAACAATCGCCAATCAATACAATAATGTTTTTGGCCAAATATCAAGGCGGGGACTATGAAATAGTAGAAGGAATTCTACCGTTTAATGATTTTATTATTAAGTTGAAAGATAGGAAAATATTGTTCAATATATGTTATTTAGTTACTAAAAACTAGATAAATAGATGGGGGTTAGAATTAGATAATAAAGACAATGGCAAAATCATCAGTTCTGTTAATTTATTTTTTCTAAACATAACAAAATAATTTACTTTAATAAAAGAACAATAATGGTTAATATTGTATATATTGTAATGGTAATTCTATAAAGTATATGGATCCAAGTGGGAATAACGGAGAGTTTACGGCATCTTGGTATAGTGAGATGTGGTGGATATCAGGTGTAGATGGTCCAATACTAATAGGGGACGCAGTATATGTGGTCGGAAGAGGAGTGGTCTATCTAGTAGGAAAATATATACCAGCAGTAGTAGATAAGATACCTGGGATATGGGAAGCAACAGTAGATTTTGCAAAAGGGTATAGGGCAAGCAGTTAAGAATGCAGAAAATGTCATAAAAGATAAAATAGGGGATGTGGGTGATCCTAATAAGGGAAATGAGAAAAATCCTATTAATTTACCTTGATTGTTTATAATAGACAAGGTCTATAAAAAGCTATTGATTTTAACTTGACGCAAGAATATTTCAGAGCGAGCATATATATTGCAGTCAACATATTGTCGTTAGTTTAAAGATTTACAATTTGTTCAAGAAAAATAAAATTAAAGGAGTAGCTTTTGAACCTATAAGGATTATCTAATCTCCTTGTATTAGTTCTATAAACAAGAGACTTAAGTTAAATAGGTGATTAATAAATGCTCTTTTCTGATGGTGGTGAAGTAAGATAAAAATCAGAAAGGAGCATTTTAAAATAATGGAGTTAAAAAAATTAAAAATATGATTGCAGAAAAAACTATTAGGAATTTAAAAAGGATTGTTAAATAATATTAATAACAAGAGACACAAAAACAACAGATGGCAATACAATAGGCTACTACTATGACAGAGGGAATGTTATAATAGAGACAGAAAACGGAAGACTAAAGGCAAGAAACCTAAGAGGTGATCATCAGTTAATATCAAGAGAAGAAAATAGCACTAAAGCTTATTACCTATATTTTTCAAACAGAGTTAACATCATATATTAAAGTAAAAATAAGTTATTTGAAACTGTAGTGTGTCGACACTTTAAATATTAACAACAATTACGATGGTGAAGGAAATCTAGTGAGAAAAAGGACAACCTATATTATATTTATTAGTTAATAAAGCCTTTAACTTATATACATATTCCCTAAGTAGAAAGAAATATAAGACTGTGATACAATTAATATATTAAGATGATTGGAGAGGGGATAAAAATGAACCTACAAACATTGAAATATTTTGTAAGTTTATCTAGAACCAAAAGTTTTACTAAAGCAGCAGAAGAATGTTTTGTGTCCCAGCCTGCATTAAGTCGTTCTATATCCGAGCTTGAAAACAAGCTGGGATGCGGCTTAGTAATTAGAAATAGTCGATTTGTTGAGTTGACAGAAGAAGGAAAAATCTTTGCCTTAGAAGCAGAAAAGCTTTTAAGACAATATAATATAATGATTGAAAAGGTTACTAATGGAATGGATAAATTTAAAGAACCTGTAAAGGTTGGATATATTATTTATGGTCATATTACAGTATTTAATAAAAAAATAAGTCAAATACCTAATAGAAATTTAATAGAAATAGAGCCTATATATGATACTTTATTCAATGTATGGGAAAACCTGCAATCAGATGAAATTGATATAGCTATAGTACCAGAGGTTTGTATAAATTATAATAATGTTAATTCCTTTAGATTATCAAAAAGCCAACTATATGTAGTTGTACCAAGCAAACATGAATTATTTAATAAAGATTTTATAAAATTTTCAGATTTAAAGAAACAAAAATTTATCGGATGGGATTCCGAAGAAGTTCCACTATTAATTGATGCCCATTCTAAGATATGTCAAGAAAATGGATTTAAACCAAAATTTGTGGCTTACGGTAAAAAAATGGGGGATGTAATGACATTGTCTATTTTACATAATGCATTAGGTTTTGCAGCTTATGACTCAACAATTGTTGACCAAAAAGAATTCAGATTAAAACCTATATTAGATAGCGAAGAAATTTTTGGACTTGCCTGTATATGGAAAAAAACAAATAGAAATCCATCTCTTGAAAGATTAATTGCAATGCTTGAAAAATAATTCACCTATAAGATTTAGTTATAGATAGCATAGAACAATGCATTATAAGCATTTTTCTATGCTGTTTTGTTATGTTAAAATATTGGCAAGGCAATAAACTATTATAGGGGGGAATATAAATTGAAGAAGAGAATTTTATGTCTGTTATTATCATTGGCAATGATAATAAGTATGGTAGGATGTAGTAAAGGTGCAGAAGCTAAATCTTATACTAAGACTGCCAAAGGCTTTGGAGGAGATGTTACAGTAACTGTTACATTGAAAGATGGAGTAATTACTGATGTAAAAGCAGAAGGACCAAATGAAACAGAGGGAATAGGCAGTAAAGCTATTGAAGAATTACCGACATTAATTGTAAAAGCAAATTCTGCAGATATAGATGGTATATCTGGAGCTACGATGACAAGTAATGCAATAAAAACAGCTGTAAAAGCTGCACTAAAAGAAGATAAAGGAGAAACAGATGGAGCTTTGTCCTTTAAATCAGGTACTTATACTGGAGAAGCCTATGGGAATACATCTACTATAGTTGTAGATGTTACAGTATCTGATACAGAGATTACTAAAGTTGAAATAGTAGAGCATGGAGAAAGTCCAATTTTATTTGATGCTGCAAGAGATACAGTTATATCTGAAATATTAGATGAACAAACATTAGCTGTCGATACAGTTTCTGGTGCAACAGTAAGTTCAAAAGCAATTGTGACTGCTGTAGCTAATGCATTAGAACAATCAGATGTTGATATGGGGCTTTTAAATATTCCAAAAGAAAAAGAAACAGTAACATCTAAAGAAATAACTAAAACTGCAGATGTAGTTGTAGTGGGAGGTGGAGGAGCAGGTCTTGTAGCAGCAAATGCGGCAGCTGAAGAAGGGGCTACTGTAATTGTTTTAGAAAAGGCACCATTTCTTGGTGGAAATTTAACTGTATTTGGTGGAATCTATAATACACCAGATGAAGAGGCTCAGGCTAAGATGGAAATGAGTGATGCGATAAAAGCATCTATAGAAAAAGAAATTAATACTAAACCTGTTAATGAAGAACATGCAGCAGCTATTGCAGCTGTTAAATCTGATTATGAAAAATGGAAAGCTAATGGCTCAGTGGGATTATTTGACTCTGCAGCATGGTTTTCATTACAAACTTGGAATTCAGGAGATAAAGTTGCAAGGAAGTCTTTAGTTGATATAATGTGTAATAATGCTTATGAAGGGTTAGTATGGTTAAAAAATATAGGAGTTGAGTTTAGCGAAAAGATAACTCAAGGAGCAGGTTCATTATATCAAAGAACTCATGGTGCTATTAAACCCAATGGTTCAGGGTTTATAGATGGATATGTTGATGCACTGAAACAATATGGAGATAAAGTTATTATTTTAACTGAAACTCCAGTTGAATCCTTAATTATGGATGGAGACAAAGCTGTTGGAGTTAAAGCAATAGATAAATATGGAAATAATTATACGATAAATGCAAATAATGGTGTTATATTGGCAACAGGTGGATTTGCAGGAAATGTAAAATTACGTCAAGAATACTGCGAGGGGGAAAAATGGAAGGATTTAAGTGAAAAAGTTTTGACTACAAATTTAAAAGCAATTACTGGTGATGGTATTATAATGGCAAGGGACATTGGAGTAAACTTAATAGATATGGATCAAATCCAATTATTGCATTTAGGAAATAGTTTTACAGGTTCAACAAAAGGAGTAATTCCATACAAGGGAAGAAATTCAGACGAAGTAATTTTCGTTAACTCCAGTGGTGAAAGGTTTGTTGCAGAAGACGGTCGTCGTGACGTAATGTGCAATGCAATTTTACAACAAGATGGCGGATTCTATTGGATGATCCACGATTCAAAAAATATAGAGCCATATGGTGATGTAGCAGAAAATTATATAAAAGGCAATTATTTATATCGTGCAGAAACTTTAGAAGAATTAGCTGATATGGTTGGAGTACCTAAGGGAAACTTAGTTGCATCGGTAAACCAATACAATGAAGCAGTTAAGAATGGAGTAGATGAACTAACAGGTAGAAAACTATTAGTAGCTACAATTGATGAAGGGCCTTATTTTGCTGCAAAACGTGTACCTTCTGCTCACCATACAATGGGTGGAGTTGAAATTGATGAGGATGCCCATGTTTATTATGAAAACGGAAATATTGTAAAAGGCTTATATGCTGCCGGTGAAGTTTGCGGAGGAATCCATGGAGGAAACCGTGTAGGTGGTAATGCTGTAGTTGATACAGTAGTATTCGGACGAATCGCTGGAATTAATGCAGCAAATAAAAAATAGTAAATAAAGATAAAATAAGTTCCCATTCTTATTATAAGGATGGGAACTTATTTTTGTAAACTTTATTCTTCTAATAATGCCACAGCTCTAATAGGTGAGCCACTACCATCTCTAATTTTTAGGGGTAAGCCAAAATATAAAAATCTTTTATTTACCACTTTGTCTAAATTACACAAATTCTCCGTATTAGTTATATGATATTCTCCACAAACCAGATGTCCTGAAAAATCAATATCATCTGGAGTCAAGTCTATTGCAGGAGCATCCACTCCAATATTTACTGCTCCTTTTTCTGCTAACCATTTTGCACCTTCATAGCTTAGTCCTGAATAGTCAGTTTGAAACATATCAGTGCCAAAGGTTCTGTCATGGTGTCCGGTATATAGTAATACTATATCTCCTTGTCTAATTTCTTGTCCAGAACGGGATAAAGCTTCTTCTAAATCCTTTGGCTCGAAATAATTTGGATATCTTATATGAGATAAATCAAGACAAATAGCTGAACCCCAGAAATATTCCAAAGGCATATTATCTATGGTAGGTCCATCTGGATTAAACTCCCATACTCCATCGCTATGTGTACCACCATGCTCACTAATAAGTAAATTTCTCGCAGAAAATCCTAAAGTCTTGCTTCCAGTATTCTCCATATTCTCTTCATGGGACATATTTGTCATTATAAATGTTTTCTGATGCATTGGGAAAACACTCATACCTTGATAAATTTCCTGAGATAAATCAATTAGTTTTAAGGTCATCAAATCCCCTCCCTAATATTATTTAATGCTTATTATAACCATTTACCCTAATGAAGGATATATAAAAGATATACAAAAATATTATTAGAACTATACAAAAGATTTGTTATAATTTTAAATCTTCAAGTATATTTTTATAGTAAACTAACAAGGTATATTTTACGACAATATGTTATTATTATTACAAAATCAATGAAAAAGGGGAGATATGTATGTATGATGTTATTGTAAAGAATGCAAGAATTCCTCAGGGCGATGACACTGCGTTAACAAATATTCTAGTTAAAGATGAGAAAATAGCTGGATTCGTAGATAATGTTGAAGGAATAGAAGCAAAGGAAATAATTGATGCGAAGGGACATTTAACATTACCAGGTTGTATAGATTCACACACCCACTTTATGTATCAAGGATTTCCTCATAGAGAAAACTTCCTAACAGGTACAGCAGCAGCTGCTCGTGGTGGAGTAACTACAGTTATTGATATGCCTTGTTGTTCTGTACCATCAGCAAGAAGTAAGGAACAATTAGAATTAAAACTTGATTTAATACAGCCACAGGCATTAGTAGACTTTGCTCTATGGGGTGGAGTAACAGGTGAAGATGTAAGGGAAGGTTGGCTTGACCATGTACAAGAGCAAGCTGACTGGGGAGTAGTAGCATTTAAGGCATATATGACTCCATCGGTTCCTACATTCCCAAGAGTTACAGATCCAGAAATGTTTGAAGCATTTAAATCAGTTGCAAAAACAGGACTTCCAGTAGGAATCCATGCTGAAAATTATTCTATGTGTGATTATTATGTAAAAGAGTTCCAAAAACAAGGTAGAATGGACGGACCAGCTTGGGCGGAAGCTAGAATGGAATTAGCAGAAAAAGTTGCTATTGAATTAGGTATTAGCTTTGCCGAAGAAGCAGGTGCTAGACTTCATATAGTTCATATGAGTACGGGAATAGGTGCGAAATTAGTTGGAGAAGCTAAGAAAAGAGGATTAAATGTAACCTCTGAAACTTGTCCCCATTACTTAACAATAAATGCTCAAGAGGCTATGACAAAACATGGAGCTTGTGCAAAAATAGCTCCGCCACTTAGAACAAAAAAGGATAACGAACTATTATGGGAAGGATTAAATAATGGAAGCGTAGACTTTATAGCTACAGACCATGCACCTTATGAATTAGAAAGTGAAAAAATAAAAGAAGGAACTAATATATGGACAGCATTCCCAGGAATTCCAGGTGTTGAAACTATGGTACCTGTTTTAGTAAGTGAGGGATATAATAAAGGAAGGATTTCCCTATCTACTTTAGTTGATGTATTAAGTAAGAATGCAGCGATACACTATGGATTATATCCAAAGAAGGGTGCTATGAATATTGGCTCAGATGCAGATTTTACTATAATAGACCTTGATAAAGAATGGGTTATAGATCCAAAGAATGAAGCTTCAATGTGCGGATACACTCCACTTGAAGGAATTAAATTAAAAGGAAAAGTTGCAAAAACTATAGTACGTGGACATTTAGTATTTGAAGATTTAGATGAAAGCACATTAGCTAAATTAACAGATGAAGAATTGAAGAAAATAGTTCACAATTTCCCAGAGGGAATAGAAGAAAAATATGCAGAAGAGTTCAAAAAATATCCTCATTTGTACAGTGCTGAATACGAAAGAAGCTATAGAATAAATCATCCAGAAGTAATAGATGAGCATATAAGAGGTATTAAAGGTATAGTATCTAAGCCAGGCTTTGGTAAATTCGTTAAGAGACAAAGCATACAAGTTTTACCTAGAAAAATAAAATATTAAAATAAAAACAATAAAATTAAGGGGGAATTGTAATAATGTCAAGACATGCAATTTTAGTAATAGATATGTTAAATGATTTTGCTAATCCAGAAGGAGCATTATTTTGTGAGGGAACAGCTATTATAACTCCAAAGCTTCAAGAAATATTCAAATGGGTAAGAGAAAGAAATGCTAAAGGTAATGATGATGTACAATTAGTTCATATTCAAGAAGCTCATAGAAAGAATGACGCAGATTTTAAAGTAAGACCAGTTCATGCAGTAGATGGAACTTGGGGCTCAGATTTTGTTCCAGAGCTAAAACCTGAGGGTGATGAATATATAGTAAAGAAAAGAAGACATAGTGGATTTGCATATACTGACTTAGACCTTTATTTAAGAGAAGAAAATATAGATACTGTAGTAGTTACAGGTACTTGGACTAATGTATGTGTAAGATCAACAGCTACAGATGCATTAGCAAGAGCATATAAAGTTATTTCACTTACAGACGCTATCCATGCAAAGAATCAAGAAATGCATGAACAAGGATTAAGGGATTTAAGTATATTCACAAAATTAATGACCTTTGATGAATATAAAGAAGCCTGGGAAAAAGGACTTGACCCATGGGTAGGCGGAGGAGATACAGAAAACAAAGTAAAATAATGAGATAATGGGACATAGGGAGGGGCAATATCTTAAGGATAAGTGGTTCTCCTGTCCATCTGTCCCAGTTACATAGAAAGAGAGGAATTGCAATGAATATAGTGGTAGGAATATCAGGAGGAAGCGGATCAATATATGCAGTATCACT
>NZ_DAMCHJ010000012.1:77709-117331 GCF_032104385.1 Tissierella sp. | reverse complement strand
TATGACTCCAAGTTTTACATTAGATGGGGAGAATTTATTATATTCAGCAACTAAAAATTTAGAGGATTTTAGGGCAACTGATTTTACTAAGGTATATAATGAGTGGGAAAGTCAACCACACAATATTTATGAATATAATATGAAAACATCAAGTGTTAAAAAGATAACAGAAGGAGAGCATTTCGACTTTATGCCCATCAGTGTATCAGAAGATAGTATATTGTTTAGCAGATATAAGGGCAATGATTATTATAGCTTAATAAAACTGACCAACGGGAAAGAAAATGTGATAGTTGATAATATCATTTTTAGTGGTGGAAGTGACAATTACCCCTTTGGACTCTATGGTCATATAGATACAGAAAAAGGTATGGATATATTTTTAAATAGAAAGGAAGTATATTCATATAAAGAAAAGGATAAAAGTCAAAACATTATAAATGAATTGTATAAATTGAAAGGAACTAAAATAGGCAATAATTCAAAGGTTGGTAATATACTTAATCTCTTGGATTTTCCTGAAGAATTAACTCCCAGTGGAATGGAATTATTTACTAAGGAAGAACCCTATGGACTCCAAGTTAATTTTAAGGCTCATGCTGAAACACAGATGAAATATATAGCCATGAGCTCCGACTACATTTGGAGAGCCCAGTCTTTAATTTTATTCTCCCTTATTGATAACTTAGATTATATTAAGTATTCCATAGATAGTGGAGACGGAAATATTGTTGTATCTTATATAACTAGAGAGGTTACTGATAGTCTAACTATGTCAGCATTAGGATATAGGATTTCAGAAATAGCTAAAAATAAGAAACGTTTTAAGAAATTTTATGAAATATTGATTGAAAACAGTATGGAGGAAAATCAACCTGAAGGGTTAGTTGGATATATAGTAATAAAGGATAATACTTTGTATTTTAACGAAGTTGAAATTGTTGAATGGGAAGACAAGGCAAGGGTAAAAGAACTTGGTCTAAATGAATATGATATGCCAAATGGATATATGATTATTAACAAAAATAAAAGTGAAAGAACCTTTGAATTAGCAGATGAAGTTATATTTACTTTTACAGATGTAAACCTTGATTTTGTAAAAAATTCAGAAGGTGATAGATTATATACTACAACAAGAAAAGATGAATTCCTAAGACACTTAGGAAAGTTAAATGATTTTCCACTATCTGAGCAAAATTTGCCATACTTTATTGAAGTAAAAGATGGTAAGGTAATAAGTATCACTGAAAAATTTAAATATACAATTTAATTTAAATGTATAGAACTTGATGAACATTAGCTGCTAAACTAAGTTGAATTAATTATTTGAGATTTTAATTGTCTTAAACTTATAATTATTAAAACAAATTTAATCAGACTGTTTTATATATAGATGAGGAAATCATTTTTTCTTCATCTATTTTTATTATAATTTTGGAAATATGTCACAAAATCTAATTTTGAATTGTTATAAGGGTACAGTTGACTGGAAAAAAGAAAGGGGTGAAGCCATGGAAGATATAGAACTTGGTAAAAGATTTGCAACTGGAGGAGAGGCTATATTAGAAGAGGTGATTAATCTCTATGGCGAAAAGCTCCTCCGCTATGCAACAGCAATTTTATGTGATTATCAAGAGGCAGAAGATGTAGTACAAGAGAGTTTCCTCTCGGCATATGAAAATCGCAATAAATTTGATGGAGAAAATTTGTCTGCATGGTTATATAAAATCACATATAATCGCAGTTTAAATCAACTAAAAAGACATAAGATATTTTATTTTAGTGAGATTCATAGTGAAGCAGTGTTGGGGGAGCAAGACGAAGGACTAAGTGATGAAACACTTCGAGCTTTGCGAAAACTTAAACCTAAGGAGCGGGCATTACTATATGGGAGAATAATGGAGGATCAAAGTTATGAGGAACTATCTTTGCTTACTGGTATTTCTCCATCGACCTTACGAAAGCAGTATCAAAGAGCAAAGAAGAAATTGGCAAAACAAATAAATATTGAATACAGTAGAAAGGAGTTTGAACATGAGTAAATTAGATATTGATGAGCAAAAAATATATGATATGTTTTCTCAAATTACTGTTGATTCAAGCAAAATTACAAAACAAGTGAAAAATAGATTACAAAAAACATATACTAAAACACAAACTAGCAGACATAGACTATTTCTAAGGCATATAATTGTAGCTATGGTGTTATCCATGTTTTTAGTTGTTAGTGCAACTGCTGCAGTATTGGGAAATTTTCAATGGTTTATGAAGAAATTTAATCCAAGTTTTGGCAAAGTTATAGAACCTATTGGAGTCTATAGTGAGGATCAGGGCATTAGAATGGAGGTAATTGGTGCACAAAAATATGACAATAGAGCAATTGTATATCTATCTCTTCAAGATATGACAGGGGAGAATAGATTGACAGAAAAAACTGCCTTTAGAGATGGATTTAGTGTTAAAATGAATCAGCGAACTCCAGATAAATTCTTAGAAACTAAGGATTCTTTGTTGTCTGGATTTTCCTGGAAACAAAAAATGATTTATTTTGATTCCGATACTAATACTATTTATTATGAATTCAATATAACTACTGACTTAGATACACCATTATCAGATCCATTGGAGCTTGGTAGTTCACTAATTTATTTTGATGAAATAGCTTATGAAGAAGAACCAATAAATTTATCTCTTTCAACAATTAAAGACAAAGATACTGTAACTATTGATAAAGTACAAGTTTGGGGTGGTATGAATTTGGCAGATAATTATAGTTTATATACAAAAGCACTTTTACCAGGTAATTATGCCAGTATGCCTCATGGTGAAAAAGACCAATGGATTTCTAATATAGGTATTATAGATGGGAAATTACATGTTCAGACAGGTAAGATTTTTAATAAAGAATTTGGCACCAGTGACCCAACCATTGACATAAAGGATAAAGATGGAAATTTAATATCCTATGACTATAGTTTAGTTTTACTTGCAGATGGAAAAAATAATTTTCTAGACTTTGAAAGAAATGATTATGGTGATGCTATATATAAGTATGAAGAATTTATATTTTCTATAAATTTAGAAGACCTTAGCAAATATACTCTTTCCTATACTGGTGCAGTTCATTCTGGCGTTGAAGGTAATTGGAGAGTTGTGGCAAATTTAAGTAATTCAAACCCAAACATTCTCACTTGGACAAATGATATTTCATTTGAAGGACATGTTTTTGAATATATAACATTAAGTCCTTTAGGATTACAAGCAATGGGGACCTATAAAGGGGAGGATTGCCACATTAGAGAGATGATAATTAAAGTTGAAAATGTAGATGGTATTATTCAATTGAAAGGTGGAGGAGGAAGTCAAAATCCTGAAAATCATACTTTTAATTTAAATTGGGATATAGAAACTCCTATTGATGTTACAAAAGTTACAGCTATAATTATAGATGATACTAGAATACCCATTGTTACTAACTAAAACTATTGGTACCAAGATAATAACAAAAATATCTTTAAATAATAAGATGAGAATAAAAATACAATAAAATAGTTTAAAAAACAACACTAGAGAGGATTAACCAGTGAACCAATCCTCTCTAAAATTATGTCTATAAATTAATTCTATGTTATTCTTCAGAATTTCAAGGTCATATAACAATGACATTAGCATGAAACAGAGATAAATCAAGGGTATTAAAGCTTTATCTATAAATATAGTAAATACATATTATAATGTATTTCTATATGTAATAGTTCACATATAGTATATACTATATTTAAGAAATAATTTTTAAAGAGGTAATTTATAGGAGAATCAACTTAGCTAAATGGGGTAATATTGTAGCAATTCCTATGCTAAAAACAAACAATAAAAAACAAAAATTGAGCTTTTAGCTGAACAATTCAAGGGTGAAAGATTAAATTAAAGTATTGGATTTAATTGAAAGGCAGTTGTATATATAGGATTATGTGAAGTAATTATTATGAAGGAGAAAAATATGAGTAATTATATTATTAAAGAATTAACTGAGGAGTATGCAATAGAAATTTGTAATTGGAAATATGAGAAAGAATATGCTGTTTATAATTTTTCAGATTATGATACGGTAGTAAAAAATGGATGGGGTTTATCAATAAAGGAAAAGAGGGAAGATGAATTTATAGGCATATTTTATAATGATGAGTTAATTGGATATGGAAGAATTACAAATGATTGTGGTAAAAGTATTATTGGTATAGGATTAAAGCCTACTTTTTGTGGAAAAGGTTATGGTAAAGATATAATGAAGCTATTAATAAAAGAGTCTAGGAAGAGATATCCTCAATATCCGGTGACACTTGAAGTAAGATCCTTCAATAAAAGAGCCATAAAATGTTACTTAGATGTTGGATTTGAGATTAAAGATAAATATATTAAAGATACATTTGATGGTAAAGATGAATTTTATTATATGGAATATTCATTATAGTAGAAAACAATAAAAGTATTTAACAATATTTACAAATTCCATCTTAATAATATATTTTGTAGTTTAACTGGTATACCTTCAATTATTAATCAAAGATTTTTGCGTTAAGATAATAATATGGATATGTTGAAATACTAGAATATTATATAGATAAGGATGGATTTTTAAATTTAAAGAATTTAGCTTAAGTAAAAAATCACTAGGTATGGAGGTAAAGGCTAAAAATAATTTATAAGGGGCAGATTAAATGAAAAGATATATAAGTATTCGTCATTGGGATTATTGGTTTGGTATATATGGGTTTTGTGAATTTCCTAGTGAAGTTGAATTTGATATAACAACGGATTTAGAAGGTGAAGATATAGTATTTCATTTTGATCTAATGGATCTGGGCTGTATGGAATATTTTATAGGAAATAATCTCTATATAGAGAAAGAGGATAAGGAATATAATAAATTTTTAGAATCTCATGAGAAACTTTTAAATGGATCAGAATCTCACTTAGTAACAATTATTCGTTATCCTACGAAAATATCTGGGGATAATGTTAGTTATAAAATGTTCCCTAAATATAAGACAGGTAGTTTATTAGATATAAAAAATAATAAAGGAGAATCCTCCTATTATGCAGATATATTTATTAATAAAAGAAATGATTTAGCACCTTGGAAGTTAATTTATCATATGAAAAAGATAATGTTAGATTTATTTGGATGGGAAGTAGATCTGGAGATTACTTATATTCCAAGCTATGAAGAAACATTAAATTCATTTTTTGAATAGATATGAGGACTAATTAAAGTAATGGATTTATAGAGAAGGTACCCATAAACAAAGAAAATACTTTGAGAGGTGTGATAATATGAACTTCTATGTAGATGGTAAATATAGTGCATTTGAGGAACTCATGCATTACTATCATATAAATTTTAATGTATACTATATTTTAGTTCTTATAGTACTTGTAAACTGTATTAAGGCAATAGTAAATTTTTATTCTATTAAAAAATCCAAGGTGTCAAATATTTTTTCAAGTAACATGGACTTGCTTTTAAGCATATTAGCTGGTATGGGGTTAGGATGTGGGATGTTTTTTCATGGAGTATTTGCTGACATGTCATCCAAATATTTTAAGATTTGGGGAAACAAAATATTTATCTTATGTTTAGTTGCTTTTGTTTTATTTATTATTCAATTTATTTTTATACAGAAAAGTCAAAATATAAAAAATAAGACAAATGACAAGTTGTTTTAACGAATTAATGAAAATTAAGTATTTTATAATTATAAAATATGTCCTATCTATGAACTAATATCTGATCTTCAATTCAGCCTGCGATACAGTAGTATTGTCAACTGTTTCTTTTATTTATGGAATTGTTAATTTTTATTATCCTATGTTATAATATAATATTAGCATACAAATGAAAGGTTGATATTTTTGGAAATAAGATTAGAGGGATTAAAAGAAACAAAAGAGTTCGGAATTAAATTAGGCAGTATCCTAAAGAGTGGAGATATAGTTTGTCTAAATGGTGAACTAGGTGCTGGAAAGACTACCTTAACTAAATCAATAGGTTTAGGTCTTGGAGTTACTGATTACATAACCAGTCCAACTTTTGCTTTAATAAATGAATATAATGGAAGAGTGCCGGTTTATCATTTTGATGTATATAGATTAGAGAATGTAGAGGAAATTTATGATTTAGGTTTTGACGAATATTTTTATGGTAAAGGTGTCTGTATAATAGAATGGGCAGAAAAAATAGAAAGATTATTACCTAAGGAAAGGGTTATATTAGATATAGAAAAGGGTAAAGCTTTAGATGAAAGGATAATAAATATAAAAGGATTTGGCAATAGATATATAGAGATACTTAAGGAGTTGGAGAAAAATTGAAAATATTAGCTTTAGATACATCAACTATGATGGCAACTTGTACCGTATTAGATGAAAATAGAGTATTAGGGGAGTATTCCTTAAATCAAGAGGAAACTCATTCTGAAAAATTAGTACCTATGATTAAGGAAGTTTTAGATAGTTTAGATTTAAAGGTTAGTGATATTGACCTTTATGGTGTTGCTATAGGTCCTGGTTCTTTTACTGGTCTTAGAATTGGTGTGGCAACAGTAAAAGCATTTGCCCATTTATTTAATAAGCCAATAGTAGGTATATCTACTTTAGAAGCCTTAGCCTTTAATTTGCCTTATGGAGAAACGATTGTTCCAATGATTGATGCGAGAAGAGATCGAGTTTATACAGGTATATATACTTGGGAAGACAGTAAGATTAAGACAATAATGGAGCCAGATGTACTTAATATATATGATTTATTAGATATTCTTGATAAATCATATGATAAAGTATTAGTAAATGGAGATGGATCCTTATTACATAAAGAGAAGATTAAAGAGAGATTAAAGGAAAAAGCAAGGTTTTCAACTATTGGCCATAATTTTTGCAGAGCTACTAGTATAGGAGAATTAGCAATTATTAAGTATAATGAAGGAATTAAAGATGACTATTTTACTTTAGTACCAGAATATTTAAGAGAATCACAAGCTCAAAGGGAATTAAGAGAAAGGGAGCAAAGATAAAATGGGTATTATTATCCGAAAAATGGAAGAAGAAGATTTAGATAGAATAATGGAAATAGAGAAGGATGCCTTTACTACTCCTTGGACAAGGGAAGCTTTTTTACTTGAAATAACTAAAAATCAATTAGCTAGATATATTGTAGCTGAAATAGACGATGTAGTAGTGGGATATGGTGGTATATGGCTGATATTAGATGAAGGACATATAACTAATATTGCAGTAGAAAGCAAATATAGAAATATAGGTGCAGGCAAAGCCATAGTAGAAGCTCTTATTTCCTTGTGTATTAAGCAAAATATTGGCGGGATGACTTTAGAAGTAAGAGAATCTAACATAGTAGCCCAACATTTATATAAAGAATATGGTTTTATTGAATCAGGAATTAGACCAAATTATTATGCAGATGATAATGAAAATGCAATAATTATGTGGAAAAAATTATAGAATTAAGAGGTGTATAGTATGTTGACATTAGCCATAGAAACTTCCTGTGATGAAACGTCAGTTGCTGTGATTAAAAATGGAAGGGAAGTTTTATCTAATATAATATCTTCTCAGATAGATATTCATAGAAAATTTGGAGGCGTAGTACCAGAAATAGCTTCAAGAAAGCATATAGAGAGTATAAACCCTATTATACAAGAAGCATTAGATAAAGCAAATATTGGATTTGATAATATAGACTTAATAGGAGTGACTCAAGGGCCAGGATTAGTAGGAGCTTTACTTATAGGTATATCAACTGCTAAGGCCTTAGCCTATGGACTAGATAGACCTATTATTGGAGTAAACCATATAGAAGGTCATGTCTGTGCAAATTATATTGAACATAAAGATTTAGAGCCGCCTTTTACCTGTTTAATAGTATCGGGTGGACATACTTATTTAGTACAAGTAAATAGTTATACTAATTATGAATTAATAGGTAGAACAAGAGATGATGCAGCAGGGGAGGCCTTTGATAAGGTAGCTAGAGCCTTGGGACTTCCTTATCCGGGAGGACCAGTTATAGACAAATTATCTGAAAATGGAAATAAAGATGCTATAGATTTTCCTAGAGTAATGTTAGAGCCAAAATCCTATGACTTTAGCTTTAGCGGACTTAAGACGGCAGTGTTAAACTATTTAAATCAAAGGGAACAAAAAGGTCAGGATATTATAATAGAAGATGTAGCAGCATCTTTTCAACAGGCTGTATTAGATGTACTTGTGGATAAATCATTTAGGCTTGCTCATGAAAGAAATTCTAACAAAATAGTTATAGCTGGGGGGGTAGCTGCAAATCAAGGTTTAAGAAATATGATGGAAGAGAGAGGGAAAAATGAAAATATAAATATATTTTACCCATCTAAGATATTATGCACAGATAATGCAGCTATGATTGGTGCAGCAGCATATTTTAACTATAAAGAAGGTAAGGAATCGGATTTACATTTAAATGTTGTACCAAGTTTAGACTTAATTTGATACTTTTTAACAAATTATTCCACACATTGTCCACATATAATAAGATGATTTATTACAATAAACTGTGGACAATGTGAATAATATATGGAAAACCTTAAAATAAAGGGCTTGGATTGTGGATAAACTTGTGGGTATTGTGTATAAGATGTGAATTATATGTGGAGTTATTCTTCCGTCAATAAAATCCATTCATTATACAACTCATCTAATGTAAGTTGAATTGTTTCTCTTTTTTTCGTTAATTCAACAATCTTTTCAGGCTCTTCATATATTAGAGGGTTACAAAGAAGATTGTCCAATTCTTCAAGTTTACATTCTTCTTCATTTATTTTTTCTTCTAAATTGACTATTTTCTTTTTTTTGGCTCTTTCTTCTTGTATTAATTCCTTTTCTTTTCTTTTTTCTAGTTTTATTTGAGTCTTTGTTTTGCCATCATCTTCATTTTCTACATATATTATTTCATTTTTCTTTTCTAGATAATAATCATAATTTCCTAAATATTCCTTAATTCCATCTACAGTTAATTCTAGAATCTTATCTGTTACCCTATTTAAAAAATATCTATCGTGAGATATTACAAATAATGTACCTTCATAATCAAGTATTGATTCTTCTAAAACCTCTTTAGAGTCTATATCTAAATGGTTAGTAGGTTCATCCATTAATAGGAAGTTTGCATTGGATAACATTAATTTCAGTAAAGAAAGTCTTCCTTTTTCCCCACCACTTAAATCTGAGATTTCCTTAAATATATCATCACCTATGAACATAAACTGACTAAGGATTGTCCTTACCTGGTAGTGATCAAAATTTGGATTTTCATCCCATATTTCATCTATGATGGTTTTATTTAGATTGAGTCTATCCATTTCTTGGTCAAAGTAACCAGATACAACATGATGACCAAGGGTTATATCTCCATTATCTTTAGAAATTTGCCCTAGGATTATTTTAAATAAAGTGGTTTTTCCAATACCATTAGCACCGATAAGTCCAACCTTTTCTCCTCTATAAATATTAAAATGTATATCTTTTAGAAGCTTTAAATCTCCAAAGGATTTTTCAAGGTTCTCTACTTGTAGAACATCTCTGCCTGATTTTATCTTTGGTTCAAATTTAATTCTTGCTTTTTTTTGATCACTTTGTGGTTTAGGCAGTAGTTTCATTTTATCTAACATTTTTTGTCTGGACTGGGCAAGACCATGATATCTTTCTCCTCCATAAGCTTTAAATCTTTGAATTATTTCTTCCTGCCTTTTTATTTCTTTCTGTTGATCTTCAAAATGTTTTTTATATAATTCTAGTTCTTTTTTTCTTCTAGCCATAAAATTAGTATAATTGGTGTTGTAAATATTTAATTTTAAGTTTTCTAAGTGAAATATTCTATTTACAACATTATCTAAGAAATATCTATCATGGGATATTATAAGTGCAGCTCCTTTATAATCTTTTAAAAATTTTTCTAGCCATTCAATAGCATCTATATCTAAATGGTTAGTAGGCTCATCTAATAATAAAATATCTGGCTTTTCAAGAAGTAGCTTAGCTAATGATAAACGTGATTTTTGTCCGCCGCTAAGGATATTAACCTGCTTTTCTAAATCCTCATCATTAAAGCCTAAGCCTTTAAGTGTGCCTTTAATTTCTGATTTATATCCATATCCATTTAAAGATAAGAACTCTTCTGACATATGAGCATATTCATCCATTAAGATGTTTAATTTTTCAGTGGTACCCTTTTCACTTTCCAATGAAATTTTATGCTCAAGTTCTCTTAAATTTTCTTCCATTTTTATTAAGGGAAGAAAGACTTCCAAACATTCGTCAAAAACATTTTTATTGCTTTCTATTTTTGTATGTTGTTTCAAATATCCAATTTTTATATCTTTTTGAATATATATCTCTCCACTATCTTGATGGATTTCACCGCTTAAGATATTGAAAAGTGTGGTTTTTCCTGAACCATTTAGTCCAATTACCCCAATTTTATCTCCATCTTCTACAGTAAAACTAAGACAGTCTAAAATAGTATCTATTACATAAGTTTTAATTATATTGCTACATGAAAGGACTAACATTTTATTTCCTCCTAAATATTATTCAATTATAGCCAATGGAAAAGTCCTACTTTAATCCTTATATAAAGAACTTTTCCTCAAAGATTTTTAAGAAAAACTTCCTTAATTTTAATATTTCCATAGAAACTTTTCTTATATTGTATCAAAAAATGTACTGATTTTCCATTGCCTTTGATACCCCCGTATGGTAAAATAAAATAAAATTATCTGATGAGGGAGAAAAATGGAAATATATATTAATGATAAGGCACAAAATTATATAAAAAATAAGTCCGAAAATAATTCTATACAGATTGTAGTTGAAAAGGTAGGAGGAGGCTGATGTATAAGTTATCAACCATCAGTGAAGATGGGAAAACCCTATAATGAGAGCTCTTTTACTATGCATAAAGCAGGAGATATAGATGTATATATTTCTCCTAATATTAGGGCGCGTAATAATACATTAAAAATTGGTCTTAATAAGATACTATGGATAAAGTCTTTAAATGTAGATGGTGTAATTTTATAATTAAATAAAGAAAATACTCCTATAAAGATTAGGAGTATTTTAAGACTTTAAATCTAATTCCATTGATAATGAAGATAGAATTTGATCAATTAGATTTAAATTGCATTTGCCTTCCTTAGTATAATGAATACAATTTATACAATTTTCATATTTATCTTCATAAGCACGAACAGAAGATGTTAAACTGCTTGATACTAGATTATTTCTTGAAGGGTCATATTCATTGCAGTATAAAGCTATTTTTCTAAGTTGCTCCTTACTAGCCATTATAACACTCCTTTCAGAGATTATTATGTCAAAAAAGGTAATTAAATATTCAAAAAACATTATATGAGCAAATTGACATATTAATGTCATAATGTTATAATAGTCTGTAAAATATTATTAGGTGGTGATTACAAAATGGACAGAGACAGCAGGGTTTCCATAACAGTTATAAGGAGATTGCCTAAATATTATAGATATTTGGGAGATTTATTAAATAAAGGTATCAATAGGATTTCATCTCAGGAATTAAGTAAAATGACAGGCTTTACAGCTTCTCAAATAAGGCAGGACTTGAATAATTTCGGTGGATTTGGACAACAAGGCTATGGATATAATGTAGAAGAACTACATAATCAATTAGCTAAAATACTCGGGTTAGAAACTATATATAAGGCTGTAATAGCAGGTGCAGGAAACCTAGGTCAGGCCATAGCCAATTATAAAGGTTTTGAAGATGCTGGTTTCAAGGTACTTTCACTTTTTGATAAAAATCCAAAACTTATAGGTCTAAGGATTAGAGATATTGAAATAAGAGATGTAGATACTATGGTTGATTTTATTAAGGAAAATAATGTAGACATAGGAATCATTACTTCTCCAAAAGATAATGCTCAAGAAATAGCAGATGCTTTTATAAAAGCAGGAGTTAAAGGTATTTGGAACTTTGCACCAATAGATTTAAATGTTCCCGAAGATATGATAGTGGAGAATGTACGTTTAAATGAAAGTTTATTTACACTTTCCTATTTCCTAAAGGATAGGTACGCAGAGCTTTAGTTGTTAATGGAATGACGAGAATTATAAAAGATCAAAGAAAATAATTAAGATATTAATTTAAAAACCTAATTAATCAGTTAATTTACAGTTAATTTGATTAGTTGGGTTTTTTATATTTAAAATTAAAGATAAAAATTTAACGATATTAGTGGAAATAAAAAAATAAATGGCTTATAATGAAGTTAGGGATAGCCAATATATTAGGGAGGGAAATAATATATGAATTTCAACTTAACTAAAGAGCAACAAATGGTAAGAGATGTAATGAAGGAATTCACTGAAAAAGAGGTAAGACCTATTGCTGCCGAAATTGATGAAACGGAAAGATTTCCGAGAGAAACTGTAGAAAAAATGGCAAAATACAATATGCTAGGTATACCTTTTCCAGTAGAGTATGGCGGAGCAGGTGGGGATGAACTATCCTATGCTATAGCAGTTGAAGAGTTATCAAAGGCTTGTGCTACTACAGGAGTTATATTATCAGCCCATACATCCTTAGGATGTTGGCCAATATACAAATACGGAACAGAGGAACAAAAACAGAAATATTTAATTCCTTTAGCAAAAGGAGAACATTTGGGTGCTTTTGGTTTAACAGAACCTAATGCTGGTACTGATGCTGCAGGACAACAAACTACAGCAATACTTGACGGGGATCATTATATATTAAATGGTTCAAAAATATTTATTACAAACGGAGGACAAGCAGATACATATATAATATTTGCTATGACAGACAAGAGCAAAGGAACTAGAGGAATATCTGCTTTTATAGTTGAGAAAGAGCGTGAAGGATTTAGTATAGGAAAGATTGAAGAAAAGATGGGTATTAGAGCTTCGGCTACGGCAGAATTAATATTTCAAAATTGTAGAATTCCAAAAGAAAATTTATTAGGAAAAGAAGGAGAAGGATTTAAAATAGCCATGTCCACCCTTGATGGCGGTAGAATTGGTATAGCTTCTCAGGCTCTTGGTATAGCTGCAGGTGCATTAGACGAAACGGTAAAATACTTAAAAGAAAGACAACAATTCGGCAGACCTTTATCTAAGTTCCAAGGTATTCAATGGATGGTGGCAGATATGGCTACAGAGATTGAAGCAGCTAGACTTTTAGTTTATAACGCAGCATATAATAAAGCTAATAATCTTCCATATAACAAAGAAGCAGCTATGGCTAAACTATTTGCAGCAAATTGTGCTATGAATGTAACTACTAAATGTGTTCAATTATTTGGCGGATATGGATATACAAAGGATTATCCTATGGAAAGAATGATGAGAGATGCTAAGATAACTGAAATATATGAAGGCACATCTCAAGTTCAACAAATGGTTATAGCGGCTCAAGTATTAAAATAATTTGTATAGGAGGAAGAAAATGAATATTATAGTATGTTTAAAACAAGTACCAGATACTAATGAAGTAAAAATAGATCCAGTTCGTGGAACTCTTATTCGTGAAGGAGTGCCAAGTATTATAAATCCAGATGATAGAAATGCTTTAGAAGAGGCTTTGAAACTTAAGGATGAGAATAAGGATATAAAAGTAACAGTACTAAGCATGGGACCTCCTCAAGCAGATGTTGCTCTTAGAGAAGCCTTAGCCATGGGAGCAGATGAAGCAGTATTACTATCTGATAGAGCCTTTGCTGGTTCTGATACTTGGGCTACATCTACAGCTCTAGCAACAGGAATTAAAAATATAAAGGATTATGATATTATTTTTTGCGGAAGGCAAGCAATAGATGGAGATACAGCACAAGTTGGTCCTCAAATTGCTGAACATTTAAATTTACCTCAAATAACTTATGTTGAAGAATTAAAGATTAAAGATAATAAGGTTATAGCTAAAAGGGCATTAGAGGATGGATATTTTGTTATAGAATCAAAAATGCCTGTTCTTTTAACAGCTATAAAAGAATTAAACGAGCCAAGATATCCTTCCATTAAAGGCATATATGATGCTCATAAAGGTGAGAAGGTAAAAGTTTTATCTGCTAAGGATATAGATGCTGATTTTAGTAATCTAGGGCTAGATGGCTCTCCTACTCAAGTAAATAAATCCTTTACACCACCAGGAAGATCTGGTGTAGGTGAAATATTACAAGGAAATGCAAAGGAAACTGCTAGAGAGTTAATAATTAAATTGAAAGAAAAACATCTTATTTAATATAATTATTGGATAAAGGAGGAAATTTAAATGGCTGTTAAGGTTATAGAATTGAAATGTATTGGCTGTGGTAAATGTGTTAGAGTATGTCCATTTGATGCTATTGATATGATAGATAAAAAGGCTAAAATAAATGAAAAATGTACGGCTTGTGGTCAATGTGTAGTAGCTTGTCCTGTAAAAGCAATAGAAAAAGAAGAGAAAAAATTTAGAGCTGGTGGCGTAGATGTAGAGCTATATAAAGGTGTTTGGGTATTTGCAGAACAAAGAGATGGAGAATTACTTAATGTAGCTATAGAGTTAGTTGGAGAAGGCAGAAAGATAGCCGATGCATTAGAAACTGAACTAACTGCAGTATTATTAGGTAATGATGTAGATAATTTAGCTGAAAAGCTTGTTAAATATGGTGCGGATAATGTTTTATATGCTGATCATCCTTTATTAAATGTTTATACAACTGACGGATATACTAAGATAATTTATGATTTAATTAAGGAAAGAAAACCTGAAATTATGTTAATAGGTGCTACAAATATTGGTAGAGATTTAGGACCTAGAATATCTGCTAGAGTACACACAGGACTTACTGCTGACTGTACTAAGCTAGATGTAGATTTAGAGAACAGAAGACTTATGCAAACACGTCCGGCATTTGGCGGTAATTTAATGGCAACAATTGTATGTCCGGATCATAGACCACAAATGTCTACAGTTAGACCAGGAGTTATGGAAAAGGCTAAGTATGATGAAAGTAGAAAGGGTAATATAGTTAAATTTAATCCAGACCTAAAGGATGAAGATATAAGGGCTAAAGTTACGGAAGTAGTCAAGGGTGGAAAAGCAGAAGTACAATTAGAAGAATCTAAGATAATAGTATCTGGTGGTAGAGGACTTGGAAATCCGGAAGGATTTAAGTTAATTGAAGAGCTAGCTAAAAAACTTGGCGGAGTAGTAGGTGCTTCTCGTGCTACAGTTGATGCTGGCTGGATAGAGCATGGGCATCAAGTAGGACAAACAGGAAAAACTGTTAGACCTTCACTTTATGTTGCTTGCGGTATTTCTGGAGCTATTCAGCATTTAGCTGGTATGCAGGATTCTAAGGTAATAGTGGCTATAAATAAGGATGCAGATGCACCTATATTTAAGATTGCTGATTATGGTATAGTTGGAGATGTTTATGAAGTACTACCAGAGCTTATAGAAGCTTTAGATAATGTTGATGATATAATGGAGGCATTTAAAGGTTTAAGCAAATAGATTAAATCTATTTACAATTGGCAAATTAACCGATAATTGCTAATTATATAAAAATTCTGAAATGTTTACAAAAAAATTCCATTATGTTATAATTTCAGTGAAATGATATACGATTAAGCATAAAGTTTCGCTATTAAAATTATAGGGAGGTTTTGTTTAATGTCAAAAGAAAGTTTAAATCCATTAGAAAGTGCTCAGTTACAAGTTAAACATGCTTGTGATAAGTTAGGACTAGAGCCAGCAGTTTATGAATTACTTAAAGAACCACAAAGAATAATTGAGATTTCGATTCCAGTTAAAATGGATGACGGAACCATAAAAGTATTCAAAGGATATAGGGCATCACATAATACAGCAATTGGACCTGCTAAAGGTGGAATTAGATTCCATCCAGGAGTTAATCCAGATGAAGTTAAGGCTTTATCAATTTGGATGACATTTAAATGTGGAGTTATGGGAGTTCCTTACGGCGGTGGAAAAGGTGGAATCACTGTTGATCCACTTCAATTGTCACAAGGAGAATTAGAAAGATTAGCTAGAGGATATGTTCAAGGACTTCATAAATATCTAGGAGAAAAAATAGATGTTCCAGCTCCAGACGTAGGATCTAACGGTCAAATTATGGCTTGGATGGTAGATGAATATATTAAGTTAAATAATGATAATATGGCTTTAGGTGTACTTACTGGCAAACCAGTTCAATGGGGTGGCTCACAAGGAAGAAATGAAGCTACAGGATTTGGAGTTGCAGTTATAGCAAGAGAAGCAGCTAGAGAATTAGGCATGGATATGACTAAGATATCAGTTGCTATTCAAGGTTTTGGAAACGTAGGTAGATATACAGTTAAAAATGTACAACGTCAAGGTGCAAAAATTGTAGCTATAGCTGAATGGGCGCCATCAGTTGGAACTTATGCATTATATAATGAAGATGGATTAGACTTCTATGATATGGAAGCTTACTTCAATGAACATAAAAATTTAGTAGATTATCCAAAGGCAAAAATGATTTCATTAGATGAATTCTGGACACTTGATGTAGATATGCTAATTCCGGCAGCTTTGGAAAATGCTATTACAGAAGATGTAGCTAAAGTTGTAAAAGCTAAATTAATATGTGAAGCAGCAAACGGACCTATTACTCCAGGTGCAGATGTTATATTAAAAGAAAGAGGAATTACAGTTACTCCGGATATTTTAACAAATGCTGGTGGAGTTACAGTTTCCTACTTTGAATGGGTACAAAACCTATATGGCTATTACTGGTCAGAAAAAGAAGTAGAAGAAAAACAAGAAGTTGAAATGGTTAAGGCATTCAACGCAATTTGGAAACTTAAAAACGAATATAATGTTACAGTAAGAGAAGCAGCTTATATGATTTCAGTTAAGAAAGTTGCTGAAGTAATGAAATTAAGAGGATGGTATTAATATATAAAAAACTGGCTTAGGCCAGTTTTTTTATTGTAAATAAGGGTAAAATACTAAGGGAAAGGAGAGTAATATGAAATATAATATAATTGAAGAAAAAGAAAAAATAATATTAAAAGATATAAAAAACTTTGAGCCTAAACATATATTTGAATGTGGGCAAGCTTTTAGATGGAAAGTAGAAGAAGACAAATCCTATACTATAGTAGCCTATGGGAGAGTACTTAATGTAAAGAAAGAAAATAATGATATTATACTATCTAATACAAATAGAGAAGACTTTAATAATATTTGGTATAATTATTTTGATTTAGATAGGGATTATGATGAGATAAAAAAGGAATTATCAAAGGATCCCATACTAGATGAAGCAATTAAATTTGGAGAAGGGATTAGAATACTGAATCAGGAACCCTTTGAGATGGTAATATCATTTATAACATCAGCTAATAATCAAATACCTAGAATAAAAAAATCCATAGAGTTAATGTCTAAAAATTATGGAGAAAAAATTGCGACAGGAGAACCTGAATACTATAGCTTCCCAACAGCAGAAAACTTGTCAAAGGCTATGGCAGAAGATTTAAAGGAAATATGCAAGGTAGGCTTTAGAGGAGAAAGAATTGTACAGACAGCAAAGATTATAGCAAATGGTGAGTTGGATTTAAACTCAATCTATAGTTTAACTAGGGATGAAGGTAAAGAACTTTTAATGACTTTACCAGGGGTAGGACCAAAGGTTAGTGACTGTATTTTATTATTTGCTTTTAATAAAGATGATGCTTTTCCAGTAGATGTATGGGTAAAAAGAGTTATGGAACATTTTTATTTAAAAGAAGATACTAATGTGAAGCTAATAGGAACACATGGTGCTAGAATATTTGGAAACCTTGCAGGATTTGCCCAACAATATTTATTTTATTATGCTAGGGAGTTGGGAATAGGGAAGTAGAAGAATTGACAATTAAAATGAAGAATAATAATTAGTGAATGATAAGAATAGTTATAACCAGAGTCTATTAGGCACTGGTTATTTCAGTATTGTAAACTATTTGTAATTTATTCTTTATATAATATTGTTATACTGGTAGTAAAGAGATAAGATAAAGTGGTGAAGAAATGCATAGATTAAAAGCAAAAATAATAGTTCTCTCTATTTCTATAGTCTTAATGGGCTTGCTTTTGTTTTTTTCATTTAATCAAGTTAAACTTCCTATAGAAATAAAGGATAAAATCATAGATTATGCCATAGGGAATATCAATGGAGACGATATAGACTATTTAGTGATATTAACAGGGTCCAGGTGGAGAAAATTCGGTAAGGAAGTAATTATCTTTTCCTTAGAAGATATGAAAGAAATATATAGAAGAAATTTTTCGGAATTCAAGCCTTGGAAAATAGCCATAGGAGATATAGATGGAGATGGAAAATATGAAGTATCTGTTGGTATGTATAAAAAATCTCCCCTTCATGAAGTAATGGCGAAAAGACCGTTTATATATTCTTTTGAGAATGGGAGATTAGAACCTAAATGGAGAGGCTCAAGACTATCAAAACCCTTTACTGATTATAATTTTTATGATATAGATGGAGATAATATAGACGAAATAATTTCAGTTGAAATACTGGAGAACAATAGAAAGATTATTAATACGTATAAGTGGAAGGGATTTGGATTTGAGGGATATTTAGAATCTAAGGATTATGAAGATATAAAAGAGTTGATTATAGAAAATGGAAGAGCATATATTCGAGTAAAGGAAGGAAGAGATAAATACCTAGGGGTAGTAAAATTAAAAGATAATAATTTAATAATAGAAAGGGAGGATTAGGTTGAAAAGAAAATCATTCTGCTCAATTACTTCATTTATTTTGGCAGCAGTTATTTTGATGACTGGATGTACTACTGATGTATCAGGAGATACTAAAAATGATAAAGAAATTAATAAGGAAATAAACCATGGATTAATAAATATAGGAGTTCCCTATGAGCCCTTAAAATTTGAAATAAAAGTTGAGCCTTATATGGTGAAATCTGATTTATCTAATATTGAAAATCTGAAGAGATTTGGTGAATTTTCTAAGGAACAATTAGAACTTATAGTGAAAAACAATTTTGTAGCGAATCCTACGAAACAAGAGCAATTATTTTATATCTACGAAGATAATGAATATAAGAATATACCATCCTTTATTACAACTGATTCAGTTCTGCAAGTATACCATATATTCTATGATTATACACTACGAACATTGGAGAATGATAAATTATTGGGATTAGTAGAAGAAATGACAGATAGTATGTTAAAAGATTCTATTAATATCTATAATAAACTAAAGGATAAAGAGCTCAAGGATATTCAATTAAAGAATATTGGTTTTTTTGTTACTGCACAGTTGGCATTAGAAAAGGAAATTCCAAATGAAGTACCAGAACAGGCAAGAAAGATAGCCTTGGAAGAACTAGAAAAAATCAATGCCCATTCTGGATTTGAAAAATCTAGTTTATTTCCATATGACCTAGATTATAGCCAATTTATCATTAGAGGACATTATACTCGTTCTAAGGATTTTGAGAGGTATTTCAAGGCTATGATGTGGTATGGGCAAGCTCCATTTCCTTTGTATTTAGCTAATGGTGAAAGAAATATAGAGCAGACTCTACAGGCCCTTTTGATTACCTATAGTTTATATTCTAATAAGGAGAATTATAATAAATGGGAAAATATATATGAGCCAACTAATTTTTTTGTTGGGAATAGTGATGATTTAAGTATTTATCAATATGGAGAATTATTATTTAAAATATATGGAAAAACTCCAAATTTAAATAAATTAAAGGATAAGAAAAAACTAGATGAATTTTATGAAGAAGCAGATAAATTGCCAGAACCAAGAATAAAAGCAAAATATACTACTGTAACTACTCCAGTAGGAAAACAATTTAGGTTTATGGGACAGAGATATATCTTAGATTCTGAAATTGTTCAAGAATTAGTAGAGCCTATAATTAGACCAATACCTTCAGGATTAGATATAATGGGAGTATTAGGTTCAGAAAGAGCAAAAGAAATTCAATTATCTAAGGAAGAAAATCAATTCTGGGAAGATTATCCTGTTAAAATTGAAAAATTGAAAAATGAATTTTCATTAATATCTGAAGAGGAATGGATGGGAAATATGTACCAAGGATGGATTTGGACATTACTTGGATTTCTTGAACCCTTTGGAGAGGGTTATCCATCTTTTATGACTAATAAGGCTTGGGTAGATAAAAATTTAAATACAGCTCTTGGCTCTTGGTCAGAGTTAAAACATGATACTGTTCTTTATGGAAAACAATCTGGTGCAGAATGTGGTGGCGCAGGATTTGAAGAAGTAGTAGGATATGTGGAGCCTAATATAGAAGTATATGAGAAATTATTATGGCTTACTAAGTTCTCAAGGAAAAATTTATCTGCTAGGGGCTTAACCGTAGAAGGCATAGATATGAAGATGGGAGAATTTGAAGAAATTCTAGAGTTTTTAATCAATTGCTCAATAAAAGAACTAAGGAATGAAGAATTGACAAATGAAGAGTATTTTCAAATCGAGGTATATGGAGGTAGACTAGAGCGTTTAACAGCTTCCTTTGCTGGAGATTATTTACGATGGTTTGAGATAACTTCTGAAACAGATAAGAATATGGCAGTAATAGCAGATTTTCATACTATTGCACCAAATCAATTTAGCCAAGGTGGATATATGGAAGCAGGAGTAGGCCCAGCATATGAAATTTATGTAGTAGTACCTATAGGAGGAAAACTATATCTTACAAGAGGTGCAGTATTTAGCTATCATGAGTTTATATCTAATGAAAGATTGACAGATGAAAAATGGCAGAAACTCATAAAGGAAGATAAACAACCATCTATGCCAGAATGGACAAATACTTTTATAAGAGAAGGAAAAGGAGAAATACCTTATCCAGAATATGAATAATTAAAAACATGCTCAATATTGAGCATGTTTTTAATTTATATAGTCCAAAAGTCTATCTCTATCTATAATTATAATGCTATGACCCTTTAGAATGACAATACCTTTATTTTCTAACTCTTTTAAAAAGCGATTAACAGTTTCTCTAGATGTTCCTACCATATTAGAAAGATCCGTTTGATTTATGGGGGCATCGATTAAAATATAATCACCTATTTTTTTGCCATAATCCCTTGATAACTTCCATAGCCTAGAGGCTATTCTTTGGCTAGTATTATAGATTCCAAGATTTAGAATTTGCCTTTGGCTTCTCCGTATTATATGTGTTAGGGAAGTAAGAATAAGAAGATTCAAATCAAAATCTTCTTTCATAAGTCTAAGCAAAATATCCTTATCTATACTAATTAAAGATGCATCACTAACAACCTTTGCAGTAGTTGCAGTAAGTTTTCCATCAATAGCACATTGATTTATAAAATCTCCAGTTGAAAGATAATATAAATATTTTTCTTTTCCTTCTATAGATGTTTTTGATAATACTATATATCCATAAAGAATAATATAGATTAGTGGATTCTGCTCTGATTCTAAGTAAATGACAGTTCCTTTAGTATATTCCATATAGGAGGAATTTTTTAAAAACTTTTCCTTTGTCTCTTCTGATATATCTCTCCAAGATTTGAAATTATCTAACTGAATCATAGTCAATACCTCCAACTATGTATTTTTACTTTATTCTATTATTCTATCATAATTGTGATAGATTTCACAGTCTGTTTATTTTATATAAGATATAATTGGTTAAAGCGTTACTATAATTAGCAAGGAGGGTACTCAATGAGTTATGAAATAAGAAATAATAAATTTAATTCCTATCTTGAAAGATGGAACAAAGATTATGAGATCTATGGACCTGTTCGGATACCAGGAGGAGGAAGGTTTTCTGATACGGATAATATACGTTATGAAAAAATCAAAAACATTGAAGATATTGAGTATAAAGAAAAATCCATTTTTTCTGCAAAGGAAGTATTATTTCCAGTAACAGAAACAATTTTTAATATTCAAGAAGAAAGACTTAGTGAACCAAATTATGAGAATAAGAAATATCTAATTTTTCTTCGTTCCTGTGATATTCATGCAATAGATAGAATGGATAATATATTTTTGAAAAATGGAAGGTTTGAAGATCCTTATTACAAAAGAAGAAGAGAAAACACTAAATTTATTTTAATGGGATGCAGTAATAGTTTTGAAAATTGTTTCTGTGTATCTATGGGAACTAATAGAACGGATAATTACTCTATGGGGATTAAATTATTTGATGATAAGGTTTATATTGAAGTCAAAGATCCAATATTTGAAGAAGAGTTTAAAGAGGAAAATGAAATTGAATTTACTCCCGATTATGTCTTAGAAAACCATTATAATGTTACAATTCCTGATGTGGAAAAATTAGACTTTTCTTTATTTAATGATGAAATGTGGAAGGATTATGAAAATAGATGTATTGCCTGTGGTCGTTGCAATTTTTCCTGTCCAACATGTACTTGTTTTACAGCAACAGATATTCATTATAAAGAAAATCAAGATAATGGAGAAAGACGCCGTGTGTGGGCAGGTTGTCAAGTAGATAAATTTACTGACATGGCAGGAGGACATTCCTTTAGGAGAGATTATGGTTCAAGAATGCGTTTCAAGACAATGCATAAGGTTTACGATTTTAAAAAACGTTTTGGAGAAACCATGTGTGTTGGCTGTGGTCGATGTGATGATAGATGTCCAGAGTATATATCCTTTGCACGTTGCATTAATTTAGTTTCAGAAAAGGCTAATGAAGAAAATAAGGAGGAGAAATAATATGAATCCATATATGACTTATCCTGCGAAGATAAAGAAAATTGTTAAACATACAGATATTGATTATACATTTTTTGTTGAAAAGATTATGGAAGTTAAAGGAGGACAATTTGTTCAGGTATCTGTTCCTAAATTTGGGGAAGTGCCTATTTCCATCAGTGATTTCCATGATGAATTAATGGAGTTAACCATAAGAAAAGTCGGTCATGTAACAGATGGAATTTTTAATAAAGAGGTAGGAGATTTTTTACAAATTCGTGGTCCCTATGGCAATAATTTTCAATCGGAAGTCCATTTTGGTAGGGATTTAATTATGGTAACAGGTGGAACAGGTCTTGCTCCTGTAAAAAGTGTAATTAATTATTTTCATAGGAATTTAGATAAAATAAATAGCTTTAAATTAATTAGTGGATTTAAATCTTCTCAAGATATTCTTTTTAAAGATTCTTTTAAGGAATGGGAAAAGAATATGGATATTTGTCTAACTATTGATAGACCAGAAGAAGGCTGGAGGGGAAATACAGGATTTGTAACAGAGCATGTAGCTAAACTTAATCTTCCTAATATAGAAAATATCAGTGTAATCATGGTAGGACCGCCGCCAATGATGAAATTTACTGGAATTGAATTGTCAAAACTAGGTATTAAAGATGAACAAATTTGGGTTTCATTTGAAAGAAAGATGTCTTGTGGAATTGGAAAATGTGGACATTGTAAAATCGACGAAACATATGTTTGTTTAGAGGGGCCAGTATTTAGATATGATAAGGCTTCTAAATTAATAGATTAGGGAGGGAAATGGATGTTAGATTTAAATACAAAAAAAATTAAAAAGAATGCATTTAGAATTACAAAACAACGAAATAAAACATCTATACGTATAAGAATTCCTGGTGGAGAATTACCAGCAGAAATCATTCCTACATTATATGAGATTGCTACAAAATACGGAGATGGTAAGCTACATATTACCTCAAGACAAGGATTTGAAATAACGGGAATTGATTTTGCTAATATGGATAAAGTCAATGAAATAATAAGTCCAATAATTGAGAAATTAGAACTGCCCTATGGAGTTGAAATCCACAATCCAAAGAAAGGCTATCCTGCTTCAGGAACTAGAAATATATCTTCCTGTATTGGAAATAGAGTATGTCCTTATGCAAATTACAATACAACAGAGTTTGCAAGAAGAATAGAGGCAGCAGTTTTTCCACATGATCATCATTTTAAAATAGCAACTACTGGATGTCCAAATGATTGTATCAAGGCCCATATGCAAGATTTTGGAATAATAGGAATGGCAGGTGTTCAATATGATGCTTATCACTGTGTAGGCTGCGAGGCCTGTGTGAAAAATTGTAAGAAACGTGTTGTTGGTGCCTTAGAGATGGTAGATGGAAAAGTAGTAAGAAATGAAGCTATTTGTATAGAATGTGGAGAGTGTGTTTTAACTTGTCCTATGCAGGCATGGTCTAGAAAGGAAGAAAAACGATATAAATTAGTAATTATGGGTCGAACTGGAAAGAAGAAACCACGTTTAGCACAGACTTTTATTCAAGGTGTTGACGAAACATCTATTATTAAAATCATTCAAAACACCTATGATTATGTAGATGAATATATAGACCGTACTCTTCCAAAGGAGCATGTTGGCTATATTGTAGACCGTACAGGATATCAAGAATTTAAAAAATGGGCATTGAAGGATGTAGAACTGCCAAAGGATGCAAAGGTAGCGGAGCATATTTACTGGTAACAATAAAATAATAAAATTAATAGGGGGATGGATATGAAGAAGGTACAATCAACCTGTAACTATTGTGCATTAGATTGCAATCTTGATTTTTATGTAGAAGATAATAGAGTTGTAAAAGTTGTTCCAACTAAAGGATATCCAGTTAACAATGGGTTTTCCTGTATCAAGGGATTATCTTTAGATAAGCAACAAACTACAGTAAATTGCTCGCCTTTGCCAAAAATCAAACAACCTGACGGAAGTTTTAAATATGTTTCATGGGAAGAAGGATTTGAATATGTAGCAAATAAATTATTAGAATTACAAGAGAAATATGGAAAAGAAAGTGTTGCAGGAATTAGTACAGGACAACTTACTATGGAGGAATTTGCCATATTCGGTCATGTTATGAGAAACTTCCTCAAAACCAATGTAGATGGTAATACAAGACTTTGTATGGCAACTGCCGTTGTTGCACATAAACAAAGCTTTGGCTTTGATGCACCTGGTTTTACTTTAAAGGATATTGAGTTATCTGATAGAATTATTTTAATTGGGGCAAACCCAGTGGTTGCCCATCCAATTCTATGGGAACGTATTTTAAAGAACAAAAATAAGAAATTAATTGTAATTGATCCTAGAAGATCAGAAACTGCTCAAAATGCTGATTATTGGTATGGTTTAAAAGGAAAGACTGATTTAGTTTTATTATATACAATTGCAAATATTTTAATTGAAAAGGATTATATTGATAAAGATTATATAGAGAAGAATACAGAGGGATTTGGAGAATTTAAGTCCTTTGTGAAATCCTATACCTTAGATAAGGCTATAGAGATTACAGAGTTAAGAGAAGAACAAATTTTAGAACTTGTAGAATTAATTCATAGTGGAGAAAGAGTATCCTTTTGGTGGACCATGGGAGTTAACCAAGGGTATGAGGCAGTACGTACTGCACAAGCTATTATCAATTTAGCTTTAATGACTGGAAATATTGGAAGAGAAGGTACGGGAGCTAATTCCATTACAGGACAATGTAATGCAATGGGTTCTAGAGCCTATAGTAATACTGCTTGTTTCTTTGGTGGGGGAGATTTCAATAATCCTAATAGGAGAAAACGTATTTCAGAAGTTTTAGGAGTTAAGGATTCGGATTTAGCAGAAAAGCCAACGGCAACCTATAATCAAATTATTGAAGGTATCAATGAAGGCAAGGTTAAGGGATTGTGGATTTTATGCACTAATCCACGCCGTAGCTGGACAAACAATAAAACCTTTGCAAAGGCAATTGAGAAACTTGAATTATTTGTGGTTCAGGATATTTATGATGATACAGACAGTGCAAATCATTGTACTGTATTTTTCCCAGCAGTTTCTGGTATCAAGAAGGAAGGAACATATATAAATCTTGAGAGAAGGGTTTCTGCCATGAGACCTTGTTTAGAAAAAGGTGAAAATGAAAAAAATGATTATGAAATTATCTACGGAGTAGGTAATGCCTTAGGTATGGGTTCTCTTTTAGATAAATGGAAAACACCGAGAGATTGTTTTGATCTTATGAAAGAATGTTCTAGGGGAATGCCTTGTGATATAACAGGTATAACTTGGGAAGGTCTTGAAGGATCCAATGGTGTTCAATGGCCATTTAGAGAAGGGGAAGAATTGAAGGAAGACGAAAGACGTCTTTATGAAGATGGAAAATTTTACACTCCATCCAAAAAAGCAAAATTTATATTTGAAGATGCAAAAGAAAACCCACTTCCTACTACAGAAGAATTTCCCTATGTATTGAATACAGGAAGAGGTACAGTGGGACAATGGCATACTCAGACTCGTACAAAAGAGGTACAATTTATTGAAGATGTTAGTATTAAAAAATCATATATTTATATGAATAGTAAACTGGCTTTAGAAAATGGAATTAAAGAAAATGATTTTATACGTGTTTATTCTATTAATGGAGAAGATGCAGATTTCTTTGTAAAAATAACGGATAATTTACGATATGAACAGCTTTATGCACCAATACACTATATTGAATGTAATAAACTTACGCCTTCGCTTTATGACCCTTATTCAAAGGAGCCATCCTATAAGGCGACACCGATCTATTTTGAAAAACTCTAAGGAGGGATAGAGATGAAAAGAATAAAGATAGATAGAAATAAATGTATTGGATGTTTAACCTGTGTTACTGCCTGTGTAGTATCTCACAAAAGTGATGATGCAAGAAATCGTGTTGTAATAGATAGTGAAACAAAAGCATCACCTATTTTCTGCCGCCATTGTGATTTACCTGAATGTACCTATACTTGCATGACTGGTGCAATGCATAAGAATCCAGAAACTGGATTTGTAGAATATGATAGTGAGCAATGTGCCAGTTGTTATATGTGTATTATGGCCTGTCCTTATGGAGTTCTTAAAAGTGATAGAATCAATCATGAATTAATTATGAAATGTAATATGTGTGTTCATCGTACTGAGGATGGCTCACCGAAGCCAATGTGTGTTGAAAAATGTCCAATGCATGCAATTACTTTAGAGGAGGTATAGTATGAGGTATGTAATTTTAGGTTCATCTGCAGCAGGTGTTAATGGTGCAAAAGAGATTAGAAAACTAGACCCTAATGGGGAGATTATTATGATTTCTAAAGATGAGACTATATATTCCAGATGTATATTGCATCATTATATGTCTAGGCATCGTACAATGGATAGACTTAGATTTGTAGAAGGGGATTTTTTTGAACGCTATAGAATTAAATGGGTTGGAGGTACAGAAGCAGTAGGTTTAAATGCAGAGAAAAAAGAAGTATATCTATCTAATGGAGAAACTGTTGGATATGATAAGCTCCTTATAGGAACAGGTTCTAATTCCTTCTTCCCACCTATTGAGAATATGAATAAGGCTAAAAATGTTTTGGGATTTAGAAATATAGATGATTGCATAGAAATCATGAAGAAAATAGATAAGGTAGACAATATTGTTATAATGGGTGGAGGATTAGTAGGTGTTGATGCCCTTACAGGATTAATAGATTTCAAAAAAAATCTATATTTAGTAGAAATGCAGGATAGATTATTATCTATTCAATTAGATAAAAGAGCTGCTAAGACTTATGAAGATGCTTTTCGTAAGAGAGGAGTAAACTTTTATTTTGGAGTTGGTGCTCAAAAGTTAAATCTTCATGAGGAATATAATATTAAAAGTCTTACTTTAAGTAATGGGGAAGAAATCCCTTGTGAATTGCTTATTGTAACTGCTGGAGTTCGTGCTAATATTGGTTTCTTAAATGATTCTACAATTGAAGTAGATAAAAAAGGTCTTGTTATTGATAGAAGTGGAAGAACTAATGATTCTGATGTCTATGGTGCAGGAGATGTTACTGGTCGAGGACCTATATGGCCTGTAGCAGTAAAGGAAGGAGTTATTGCTGGCAGCAATATGGTAGGAGTTCATAGAGAGATGACAGATTTCTTTACCAGTAAATCTACTATGAATTTTTTTGGTATTCCAACTATGTCATTGGGAATAAATGAGCCATTAGATAGTAGCTATTCAGTAGAGATAGAAGAAGATAATAGGGGTAATTATAAGAAGGTAATTCACAAGGATGGAAAGATATATGGAGCTACTCTTCAAGGAGACTTGTCCTATGCAGGAGTACTAACACAGTTAATTAAAGAGAATATAGATATTTCAAAGGTAAAGAAACCAATTTTTAAAATCGATTACTCAGATTTCTTCAATATTACAGATAATTTTGAGTTCAGTTATGAATAGGAGGATAATCATGGATAAATCATTTATGGAAAGATTGGAAAATATGCCAGTACCTATTTTGCCTACTATGGTTGGAGCATTGACCTTATCTAATGTATATCAGGGGTTAGGTTTTACTGGAATACGACATGGTTTTATGTGGCTTGGAACTTGTATCTGGATTCTTTATTTAATAAAGATTTTAAAATATCCTAAAACCTTTAAAAAAGAATATTCTACTACGGTTCCAAGTAGTTTATATGCAGGCTTTACAATGGTTATGATGATCTTAGGAAGTTATTATATTGGATTTAACCAAGTTATTGGGAAAGGTTTTTGGCTAATAGGATTGATTCTTCATATAATTCATATTCTTGTATTTACTTATAGAAATATAATTAAAAACTTCAATAAGGAAAGTTTTTTACCTAGTTGGTTTGTTACTTATAATGGTATTATGGTTTCTGCCGTAGTTGGTGGAGCAATGAAAGAACCATTTATCTGCAAAATAGTTGTTTATTATGGGATTGTTATTTATCTACTGCTTTTACCTTTCATACTTAATAGATTAATAACAGTAGAAATTAAAGCACCAGTTTATCATACGATGGCAATTTTATTGGCACCATGCAGCTTATGTTTAGTAAGCTATTTAAACAATATAGAAAATCCAAATTCATATTTAGTATTTGGTATTTATTTTGCAGTTCTTTGTTCATTGATCTTTGTAGTTTATAAATTGCCAAAATTTTTCTCCTCTGATTTTGCACCAAGTTATGCAGGAATGACATTCCCAATGGCAATAGGAATTGTTGCATCTCTACAAATGTCTAAGTTTGTAGGAGGACTTGGATATGAGAAACTATCCATTGTTATTAAAGAGTTAGCTGGATTTCAAATTTATCTAACCACTGCCATAATAGGCTATGTATTAATTCAATTTTTAATAATGTTCTTAGGAAGTAAAAATAAATTAAATAAAGAACTGGCATAGTTTGAATTTTTGACTCAAATTAACAAAAAATGGGATTCTTTTATGGAATTCCATTTTTTATGTGGAAAAATTATTTTGAATGGGATATTCTAAATATATAATTGTATAAACAATTAATTAAGAGGTGAGAAGATGTATAAAATATTTGTAGTAGAAGATGATGAAAAGATTTTAAAGCTTATTAAAGATAAATTAGAGAGATATAATTATACTGTAGTTACAGTAAAGGATTATAACAATATAAAAGGAGAGTTTATAGCAGAAAATCCTCATTTAGTTCTTCTAGATATAAATTTACCTAATTATGATGGCTTCTTTTGGTGTAGGGAATTGAGAAGTATATCTAAAGTTCCTATTATATTTATATCAGCTAGATTTTCAGATATGGATCAAGTATTAGCCATAGAAAATGGCGGAGATGACTATATTATAAAGCCTTTTTCTTTTGATTTATTACTGGCAAAAATAAAAGGAGTAATAAGGAGAACCTATGGAGAATATGCAGGGGATGTTTCTAAGGATATATATGAAGTAGAAGGGGTATATTTATATAAAAGCCAGTCAACAGTTGAATGGCAAGGAAAGAAAATAGAGTTAAGTAAGAAAGAGTTTGGATTATTATATATGCTTATGTCTAATATAGATAAAATAGTATCGAGAGAAATCCTATTAGAAGAGTTGTGGGATGATGTGGATTTTGTTGATGATAATACTTTATCAGTGAATATTACAAGACTTAGGAAGAGACTAGAAGATATTGGAATAAAAGACAGTATTCAGACCAAAAGAGGGCAAGGATATTCTATGATAAAAACATGGGATTAGATGGTTTTAAATTTAATCTGACATTATTGTAAGATATATTTTTGACTTGAAAGAAAAATCAATAGATAACCTCTATTTATTTTTATATAGTATAGATAAAGAGATTAAATAAATTGAAGTGCAGTAGTATGTATTTAAATTTCGTTATATCTAATGACATATTATTTGAGGTTAGGCAGTGAAGGAGGAAAATATATGAAAAAAGTATTGATATTTACTGCATCTATAGGTGGCGGTCATAATGAGGCTGCATCTTGTTTAGAAAGAGAGTTTAAAAAACATGGTTTTGTAGTGAAAAAAATAGACGCTTTATTGGAGATAAATAAAGCATTAGATGCTTTTATAATTGGCTCTTGCAAAGTTTTAATCAATAATTTTCCTAAATTGTATGGAAGTTTATATAGCATTAGCAACAAGGAGAAATCCAATAAGTTAATTAAACACTCTTTTTCAAGTATTTCTAGAGAGAAAGTTTATAATATAATTTTACAAGAAAATCCTGATTTAATTATATCAACCCATGCTTTTATGGTTGGGGTAGTAGGCTCTTTGAAGGAAAGGAAGTTAATTGACATACCTTTTATTTCAATAGTAACAGATTATGAAGCACATAAAGCATATATAGATAAAAATGTAGATGCCTATATTGCAGGTAGTGATTATACTAGTAGAACATTAATAAAACAAGGAATATCAAAGGAGAAAATATTTTCATATGGTATACCTATTAAGGAAGAATTTTTAAAAGGATTTCAGTCTATGAATTTGAAATCTAGTTCTTTCCAAATTTTACTCATGGCAGGAAGTTTAGGTCTCAAAGGAATGAAAAAGGTATTGAAAAACATTGTTCAAATAGATGGTGACTATAATATTGTAACAATTTGCGGTAAAAATAGAAAGTTACAGGCAAGTATAGAGAAAGAATATAGAGAATTAATAGAAAGTAACAAACTTAGTGTATATGGATTTACAAATAATATTCCATTTATTATGGAGAATTCTGACATAATCATAACAAAACCTGGAGGATTGACTATTTCTGAAGCAATGGCAAAGCGACTTCCTATGATTATTCCCTATTATATTCCAGGACAGGAAAAAGAAAATCTTGATTTTTTGCTTAGACAAGGACTAGCCTTATATGTACCTAAGGTGGATTTTATTAAAGAACTTTTGGAATCTATAATGAAAAATCAGGAAATATTAGATATTATGAAAAAGAATATGGAAGAAATGTATAATATATCTTGTCTAGATAATATAGTTTATCTTGGTGAAAATTTGATTGAGGATTCTAATTATAGAATGGATTTAGAATATAGTTCATAGTGTAAATTTACTATATTGTTGTATTGTTTGATTTATTTTAATGAAAAGTAGAGGGATATATCTGTAATTTAGCAGATGATTAACACATGGGAGTAGATAAAATTGAAATTTAAAGATTATATAAAAGATAAACTCTTATATATTGTTATTTATTTTATTGCTATATCTTTGGTTATAACTATAATGATGTTGGACATTATAATCAGAAAAGAAAGATTAAATATAATAAATATTATCTACGGCTTTATTCTAGGATCTATAGCATTGGGCATATCAATATCAATAGAGTATATTAAAAAAAAGAGATTTTATACTCCAATAAATTATGGTTTAGAAAAAGATGAAGATTTACAATATATATATAATATTCCTGATAATATTAGTAATGAATATAGTTTTTTAAAGAAAGTTTTGATTAGAGATTATACTATTTATGTAAATACATTGGAAAGATATAAAAAGACTACAAAAACTCAAATGGATTTTAACAATATATGGATTCATGCAATGAAAACCCCTGTTTCCGTAATAAGACTTATGCTGGAAAATGAGAAAGATAAAGATATAGATGAAAATACTAGAAAAAGTTATGAAAGTATAGAAGAAGAAATAGAAAAATTATCTCATGGTCTAGAGATGGCTTTATATACTCTTAGGATAAATGATTTTGAGCTTGATTTTAAAGTAGAAGATATATCTTTATTGGAAATAATAAGAAATGTAATTAATGAGAACAAATCTGCATTTATAGTGAATTCTATATATCCTAAGATACTTTCGCGAGATGATATATTTGTAAAGAGTGATAAAAAATGGGTAAAGTTTATTATCAGTCAAATAATATCTAATGCTATAAAATATTCAAAGGTAAAGGAAAGTAAAGATAAGGATATAATAATAAAGATTTATAAAGAAGATGAGAATACTATAATTTCCATAAAGGATAATGGTGTAGGAATACCAAAGGGAGATTTAGAAAGGGTGTTTGATCCTTTTTTTACAGGTATAAATGGCAGGAGATATTTAGAGTCTACAGGAATGGGGTTGTATCTATCTAAAGATATATGTAATAGATTAGGACATAGTATAAATGTAGAGTCTATTGAAGGAGAAGGAACTACAGTTAGCATTGTATTTTATAGTGGCAAAAGTATTTATGATTTAACAAATAATTAATATGACAATTTTGTAAGAGAGAATTAAAACTTGAAAGGGAAATCAATATGATGATTTCCCTTAATTTATTATGATATATATAGAAAAACAAACTAGGAGGTAAAGAAATGACAGTATTACAAACTAAAGATCTATCTAAAATATATGGAAGCAAAGGCAAAGGCATATCCGTAAAGGCCTTAGATAATTTTAATATGAATATAAAAGCAGGGGAATTTGTAGGGATAATGGGACCTTCCGGCAGTGGTAAAACTACGTTGTTAAACATCCTTGCAACAATAGACTCTCCCTCTTCTGGAGAAGTTTTAATAAATGGAGAAAATCCTTATAGATTAAAAGAAGATAAACTGGCTATATTTAGAAGAAAAAACTTGGGATTTATATTTCAAGACTTTAATTTACTAGACACATTATCAGTAAAAGAAAATATTATACTTCCTTTAGTATTGGAAGGCTATCTAAAAAGAGAAATAGAAAAGAAATTAGATGAAATAACATCAGTATTAAATATTAAGGAGATTTTAGATAAAAGAACCTATGAGATATCTGGAGGACAACAACAGAGAACTGCTTGTGCAAGGGCATTAATAAACGACCCTGCTATTATATTAGCCGATGAGCCTACTGGAAATTTAGATTCTAAAGCATCATTTGATTTAATGAACTCCTTAGAAAATATAAATGAAAAAAAGAAGTCTACTATAGTTATGGTCACTCATGATGCCTTTGCTGCAAGTTTTTGTAAGAGAATAATAATGATAAAGGACGGAAAGTTTTTCACCGAAATAGTTAAGAGTTCTAATAGACAAATATTTTTTAAGGAAATATTAGATGCATTGTCTCTTCTAGGAGGTGGATATAATGAAGATATCTAATATGGCATTTAGTAATGTTAAAGGAAACTTATATAGATATATAATGTATTATTTAAGTAATTCCTTTGCCGTTACGGCATTTTTCATATTTTCCAATTTTGTATTTCATCCTTCATTAAAAATAAAGAATATAGGCGGCAGCAGTGTATCTTTAATGGGCGTAGTTAATAGTATGATAGCTTGCCAAGTTATAATAGTAATATTTTCAATATTATTTGTGAGTTATTCTACCTCCATATTTTTAAAGTCTAGGGGAAAGGAATTTGGACTTCTTTCTCTATATGGAATGACTAAGAAACAAATAAAGAAATATGTATTTATAGAAAACACCATAATATCTGCTTTTTCCATAGCAACTGGTATATTGTCAGGAGTAGTATTTTCAAAACTATTTCTTATGGCAATGGAAGCATTTATGGATATAAATCTTCCGTTTAATATATCCTTTAAGTCATTGGGACTTACAATTTTAGTATTCTTTGTCTTATTTGAAACAATAAGTATTCTAATGCTTTTTAAAATAAGGAACAAGGAAATAATACAACAAATTAAAAGTAGTAAAATACCTAAGGAAATACCAAAATTTTCAAAGATAAAATCAATTCTTGGTGTTGGTTTATTAGTATTAGGCTATGGTATAGCTTGGATTGTAGAAGGAGCTTTTGTACCTTTGGCTATGCTGCCAGTTATATTTATAGTCATAATTGGTACTTACTTTACATTTACTCAATTTAGTATAGCTATAGCTAATAGAATTTTAAAGAGCAAGGATATAATTTATAAGAAAACAAATTTAATATCATATTCTCAAATGATATTTAAATTGCAGGATACAGCCAAGGTTCTATTTGCAGCAGCTATTTTAGGTGCAATTACATTCACTGCTACAGAGACGATATATTCTTTCTTTACAGAAATAGCAAGTATATCAGGAATTGATACACCAGAGGATATTGCAATAATCCGAAAAGGAGAAACAATAGACGACATTCATAGTATAGATATGATAAAAGGGATATTAGAAAAACATGACTTAAAAACTAAAGGAATTTATACAGTGAAGAATATATGGGTTAAAAATGAAGCTAACAAGGACAATTCTCATATTAAAGAAGAAATATTAATCATGTCTAATACAGATTATAATAAATTAGCAGTTTCTCAAAATAAGGAGAAAATTATAGTAAAAGAAAATGAAGCAGTATATAATTTTCCTTATGAGGTATTTGGATATAATGGTAAACCAGAGAAGATAAAAAGATATCCTCTTGAAACAGCAAAATTAAGTTTAAATGGAGAAGTAAGAGAATATAAAGTAAATGATGAAATCCATCATAGTCTTATGGCATTAGGTAAATTAGGATATTTTGATGCATTTATATTAAATGATAAAGACTATAACCATCTATTACAAAGAGCTAAAGAAGATAATATTGTTATATATAATGGAATAAAATTAGATAAGTGGAAAAGCTCCTTTGATGCATCAGTAGAAATAAGAGATATGCTAGGTGACAAATATCAAGGAAGTTATTATGCTAAATCAATTCCATATAAGGATATTAGAAATAACTTTGGGCTTACATTATTTATAGGATTCTTTATAGCGTTTTTATTTTTCATAGCTTCGGGGAGTATAATATATTTCAAATTATTTAATGAAGTAAAACAAGATAAGATAGAATATGATATACTAAGGAAAATTGGAGCTACAGAAAATGAAATAAATAAAATAATTACAAAGCAAATAGGAATTATATTCTTTTTACCATTTGTAGTTAGCACTACACATTCTTTATTTGCACTGAAATCTCTTTCTAATTTACTTGAAAAAAATCTCTTTACAAATGGACTTGCAGTTGCATTTGGATATTTAGTATTTCAGATGATTTATTTTATTATAATAAGGATAATGTATATAAGAAAAGTGAAATATAATTGAAAATATATTCAATAATTGGTGATGAATAGTTTATAAAATGGAGTTCTTTTCAGAATTCCATTTTTTTGTAGCAATATTTGTTAAAATAGTGTATCCTTATAAGAATAATAAAAATATAAGATGATTTATTATTTTTTAATATATTGTTAATGGTTAATCGTTAATTAAGATAGGAGGACTGAACTATGCTGGGAACAATAGTTAATGCTTTGGCAATTATAATGGGAGCATTATTTGGAATAGGGATTAGAAAAGGAATTAAAGATGATTATAAAAATACAATAATGGATGGAATAGGTCTTTCAGTTATAGTTATTGGTATAATGGGAGGTATTAAATCTGAGAATATTATTTTAGTAATAGGCAGTGTAGTATTGGGAAGTATAATAGGAGAAGTTATTGGTATAGAAAATAAGCTTGATAATTTAGGAGATTTTCTTCAAACCAAATTTGGAGGGAAAGATAGTAATTTCTCTAAGGGTTTTGTAACAGCTTCCTTAGTTTATTGTGTAGGAGCAATGGCCATAGTTGGTTCCCTTGAATCTGGCATACAAGGAAGTCATGAGACTTTGTTTGCAAAGTCAATTCTAGATGGAATTTCTTCTATAATATTTGCTTCAACTTTAGGTATTGGAGTGGCATTTTCTAGTATTCCAGTATTTATTTACCAGGGGAGTATTACTATACTGGCTGATTTTGTAAGGAATTTGCTTACTCCAGAAGTGGTAAATGAAATGTCATCAGTAGGGGGATTATTAATTATGGCAATAGGAATAAATATATTGGGAATAAAAAAAATAAAGGTAGGAAATATGTTGCCATCAGTTTTTATTCCTATTGTTTACAATATATTAATAAATTTAGTTAAATTAATAAGATAAAAGTAAATTGAAAAATAAGAATAAGTGGGATAATTTCTTTAATATCCTTGTGAAAATAATATATAGGTAGTAAATATGAGATTAACTCTCTATGGTAAGTTAATTCCATATGAAAAATATGCTATACTAATAGTAACAATACAGTAAGAATTATTATATTTAAAAATTAAAGGTGAATATATTGAAAAAATTAGTGATAATAAGTGAAAGTAAAAATACTGGTACAAGATTAATAGAACAGATGAATGATTTGTTAAAAGAACATCTTAAAACAGAAAATATTTTAGTTTCAAAACTAAAATATTCAGAAGTAAATGCTGACCTTGTTTTATTTACAAGTATCTATGTAAAAAAAAGGGGAATTAGGTATATTCCCTCTGATATTCCAAATATAATATCCAAAAGAATTATAGATCATAAGAATATAAGTGAAATAATAAGTATAGAAGAGGGTAAAGATGTATTATTTATTAATGATTGTTATGAATCGGCTAGCGAAGCTATAGAGCAGCTTATAGAATTGGGATTAGACCATATCAAATATCATTCTTATTATCCAGACTGTACTTCTTACCCATGTTTAGAAACGGCAATTACTGCTGGGGAAAGTCAATTAGCACCATATAAACCTAAGAAATTGATAGATATTGGTACAAGAATTTTAGATATACAAACTATTCATGAAATAGGCAGAATATTAGATTTGGAAAGATACTTAGATGATAGTTTAGTAGTAAACTATATAAGGGATATAGTGGAGATTTCAAAATCCATAGATGAAAGCAGAAAGAAAAGTTTAGAGTCTCAGACAATGCTGGAAACCATAGTAAATGGACTTGACTATGGAGTTGCTTTTATAAATAATGAAGGTGAAGTATTAAGTTTGAATCCTAAATTTGAACATATCTTAGGAGTTAAAAGGAAGGATATTATTAAACGAAGAATTGATGCTTTTCTTCCTTTTGAAAATACAAATCTAAATGGGAACGGAGCATATATAGGTAAAATTGAAAATAGAGATGTATATATCCAATATAGGGAAGTTAAGATTTATGGGAAAATAGGATATATATTATCCCTTAGACATACTTCAAAGATAGAGCAGGGAATAAATTATGCTGATAATAAAGTTTTCAATAGAAAGTTGCATAGTTTCAAAGATTATCTAACTATAAATAAAAATGCATTGGATATCATAAGAATAGCAAAGAAGTTTTCGAAGACAGATTCCACTATTTTAATTGAGGGAGAAAATGGTACAGGAAAAGAGATACTAGCTCAAGGAATTCATATGAATTCTTTTAGAAATAATAGTATCTTTGTTCCTGTTAATATGGCTACTATTTCATCTAACCTTTTGGAAAGTGAATTGTTTGGATATGAAGAAGGTACATTTACTGGTGCTCTTAAGGGTGGTAAGATAGGTTTATTCCAAATGGCTCATGGAGGAACTGTATTTATTGATGAAATAGGGGATACACCTTTAGATGTTCAAGCTAAGCTATTGAGAGTCTTAGAGGAAAGGCGTATTAGAAAAGTAGGTGGAGTTGATGAAATTCCAATAGATGTAAGGATTATAGCTGCCACAAACAAAAATTTATTAGAATTAGTAGAAAAAGGGCAATTTAGACTGGATTTGTTTTTTAGATTAAATATTTTGCCATTGCATACTATACCACTTCGTAGAAGAAGGGAAGATATAGAATATTTACTAAAATATTTTATTAATATTAATTTACAACATAGAAGGATAGAATGTTTAGAGGAATTTTTTGAAAAAGAAACAATAGTATTTCTCAATAATTATGAATGGATAGGCAATGTTAGAGAGCTTATAAATTTAGTAGAATATTTAACTTTGATTTATAATGGAGAAAAATTAGGTTTATCATCTTTACATAGTTATATGATGGATGTTGAGTCTAAAAAAGAAAGGGTATATTTATCTAAAGAAGAGGTATGGATTTTAGAACAATTTGAAATACATAATAGAGTTCCTCTAGGCAGAACTAAACTTGCTGAATTAGCAATTAATGAGAACCTAAAAATAGGAGAAGGAAAAATTAGGAATATACTCAAGACCTTAGAAAATTATGGATTGATAGAATCAATAGGAAATATGGGTTCTAAGATAACAGAGGGCGGAAGAAAAATTTTGGAAGAATTATAAACCATGACATGGATATATATAACCATGTCATGGTTTATTTTGTCCATGGAATTAAATATGGACATATTTATATATTTGAAGATTATAGTTTATGAAGTTATCTCAATAAAGCAAAGTAGTAATTTGTATGAATATTTTAATAAATCTTTATAATATTTTAATTTAGGCATGAAAATTGCAATATATAATATTGAATTAATAATATTTTAAGGGAGGATATAATATGTCAAAGAAAGAAAGAGTTAAGAAAAAGCCAACTTTTATTCAGGGATTTTTTCCAATATTATTTATGGTAATATCTCTGACATTAGGAGTAGGTGTGCTAAAGATTAGGACAGAGCCTATTATCATCATATCGGCTTTTGTTGCTGGAATAATAGCCTGGAGATTAGGTTATAGTTGGGAAGAAATGCAGGCTGGAGTAATTGAAAAAATAGCAAGGGCATTGCCGGCGACATTAATATTATGGAGTGTAGGATTACTTATTGGTTCTTGGATGTTTTCAGGTACTGTACCTATGATTATTTACTATGGAGTGAGAATTGTAAATCCAAAGTACTTATTAGTAACAGCATTTATAATTTCAGCTATTTTATCTACTATTACTGGTACATCATGGGGATCAGCAGGGACAATAGGAGTAGCTATAATGGGTATAGCTGGAGGACTTGGAGCACCTCTTGCTCCAGTAGCAGGGGCAGTCGTAGCAGGAGCATATTTTGGTGATAAACTGTCTCCTTTTTCTGATACTACAAACTTAGCTCCATTGGCAGCAGGCTCTGAACTATATGAACATATTAAACATATGCTTTATACCACTATACCTGCTACTATAGTATCTTTAATAGTATATTTTATAGTGGGCATGGGAACCTCTGGAGAAGTTGGTACACCAGAAACTGTAGATTTATTGCAAGGTCAACTGGACAGTATGTTTAATTGGAATATTTTATTATTATTACCTGTAGTGTTTATTATTGCAGGGTCATTACTAAAGTTGCCTACTATACCTACAATGTTGGGAACAAGTATTTTTTCAGTAATTATTGGTATGATAGTTC
>NZ_DAMCHJ010000012.1:68003-77699 GCF_032104385.1 Tissierella sp. | reverse complement strand
CTTAAAAATGGTTTTATATCCTTGATTCAAGGTTTCAATGTTAGTATGACAGGATATGAAGGGGAAATTAGCACTATGGTTACAACTTTGATTAATAGGGGAGGAGTTGTATCAGTAACTAGTACTACTGTGCTTGTATTCTGTGCCATGGGTTTTGCAGGCATTATTAGTATATCTGGAATGTTAGATGTAGTATTGGAGGAATTATTGAAAAGAGTTAAGACTACGGCTGGTATAATATTGTCTACTATTGCTTCTTGTTTTACTGTAGCTTTTGTTACTGGGAATTCTTATCTATCTATATTGATACCTGGAGAATTATTTAGGGATGTATATGTTGAGAGAAATCTTCATCCAAAAAATCTTTCTAGGACATTGGAAGATTCAGGAACTGTATTAGTACCTCTTATACCATGGTCTGCAGCGGGAGCATATATGTCAACTACATTAGGTGTTTCTACAATGGAATACTTACCTTGGGCCATACTAAATTATATGGGAATAGTATTTGCAATAATCTTAGCATTTACAGGTCTTGGAATTGCAAAATTGAGTCCAGAAGACAAAAAAAGGATACAAGAAGAGGTGTAATTATGTTATTAATTAAAAATATAGAGGTGTTTTGTCCTAAAAATATTGGGATAAAAGATGTTTTAATAATTGGTAAAAAGATAGCTTTAATAGAAGATAAGATAGAATCATTTAGTCATAAAGTTAAGATAATTGATGGGACAGGCAAGAAACTTATACCAGGTTTAATAGATAATCATGTTCATATTACTGGTGGTGGAGGAGAGGGAAGTTTCAAAACCAGAGTACCTGAAATTACCTTATCTAAATTAATAGAAGGAGGTATCACTACTGTAGTAGGACTTTTAGGAACTGATGGAACTACAAGGAATATAGAAAATTTATTGGCTAAGGCAAAATCTCTAAAAGAAGAAGGAATATCTGCATATATTCATACTGGTTCCTATGGCTATCCTTCCATAACATTAACAGATTCAGTGAAGAAGGACATAGTTTTTATAGATGAAATAATAGGGGTGAAAATTGCATTATCTGATCATAGAGCCCCTAGTGTATCAAAGTATGAATTGGCAAGACTTGCATCAGATGCAAGAGTAGCAGGTATGATGTCTGGAAAGGCTGGAATAGTTGTGGCTCATATGGGAAATGGAAGAAAAGGTTTAGGTCTAATAAATGAAGTTCTGGAAGAAACGGAAATTCCTATTAGAACCATAAGACCAACCCATGTAAATAGAAAGGAAGAATTACTTGTAGAGTCCTTCCATTATGCTAAAAGAGGTGGGTTAATAGATTTAACCTGCGGAATATATAAGGATCTATCTCCGACTAATGTTATTTTAAGGGCAGAAAAGAATGGCGTTCCTTTAGAAAATATAACTATTAGTTCCGATGGATATGGTAGTTGGTCTAAATATGATGAATATGGGAATCTAGTAAAAATTGGAGCTTCCTCTGTAAGTAGTTTATTTACTGAGATGCAAAATATGGTATTAGAAGCTGGTTTTCAACTAGAAAAGGCATTACAGTTTTTCACTATAAATGTAGCTAAGGCATTAAATTTATATCCTAGAAAGGGATATATTGGTGAAGATTCAGATGCAGATTTATTAATATTAGATAAAAATATGAACTTAATATCAGTAATCTCCAATGGAAAATTGATGTTAGATGGAGAAGAATTACTTGTAAAAGGCACATATGAGTGATATTATAAGAACACCCTAGGGTGTTCTTATTTAATTTTATTTCTATCAGTTAATATATACTAGTAGAATCAGTTGATTTAATAAGATAAGAATAGTAAATTAAAGAAAATATAAGATGGATGGATATAAAGGCATATTTTAGCAAATAATACCTTAATACAGTCTAAATTGAGACTTGATTACATGATTTCATTTAAGTAACATATATATTGTAAACATTAGCACTCGATAACAGTAAGTGCTAATAAAATGAAAGGAAAAATTAATATTAACATAAGGAGGTAATAAAATGAACCTTAGACCATTAGGTGATAGGATTGTAATTAAAAAAGTAGAAGTAGAGGAAAAGACAAAGAGTGGTATAGTTTTACCAAGTACTGCTAAAGAACAGCCACAAATGGCAGAAGTAGTTGCTATTGGTGCTGATATTACAAATGATGAAAAGAAAAAAGACCAAATTAAAGTTGGAGACAAAGTAATATTCTCAAAATATGCAGGAACAGAAATTAAAGTAGATGGTGAAGAATTAACTATACTAAAATTAGCTGATATCCTAGCAATAGTGGAGTAATTATAGTGAATAGCTAATGGTGAATATAAGCAGTGTATTAAAATTGTGATTTTCAATTTTGTGTACATCGCTTAGCTACTAATATTTGCCCCACAGGGTACTGTTCAGTAGTCCTTTAGGGTTTCTTTACCCAGCGAAAAGTTTTAAGTAAGACTTTTGGGTCTTTAATCCTTTCAACTATTAGTTCTTTACTACTAACTATTAACTGAATTTAAAAGGAGTGTGTATATAAATGGCGAAGGAAATTAAGTTTGGCGAAGATGCACGTCGTGCTATGGAAAGAGGAATAAATCAATTAGCTGATACTGTAAAGGTTACATTAGGACCAAAGGGAAGAAATGTTGTATTAGATAAGAAATTTGGCGCACCACTTATTACAAATGATGGTGTAACTATAGCTCGTGAAATAGAATTAGAAGATAAATATGAAAATATGGGTGCTCAGCTTGTTAAAGAAGTAGCTACAAAGACTAATGATGTAGCAGGAGATGGAACTACAACAGCTACTCTACTTGCTCAAGCTATTATTAGAGAAGGACTTAAAAACGTTGCTGCTGGTGCAAATCCAATGATTCTTCAAAGAGGAATTAAATCAGCTGTAAATGCTACAGTAGAAGAAATCAAAAGATTTTCTAAGAACGTAGAATCAAAAGAATCTATAGCTCAACTCGCATCTATTTCTGCAGGGGATGAAGAAATAGGAAAATTAATAGCTGATGCTATGGAAAAGGTAGGAAATGATGGAGTTATCACTGTAGAAGAATCAAGATCTATGGGAACTACTCTAGACGTAGTAGAAGGTATGCAATTTGATAGAGGATATGTATCTGCTTACATGGTAACGGATACTGAAAAAATGATAGCAGAATATGAAAATCCATATATATTAATCACTGATAAGAAGATTAGCAATATCCAAGAAATTCTTCCAATTCTTGAGCAAATAGTACAACTAGGAAAACCACTTGTAATTATTGCTGAAGATATTGAAGGAGAGGCAATGGCTACATTAGTAGTTAATAAATTAAGAGGAACATTTAACTGCGTTGCGGTTAAGGCACCAGGATTCGGAGATAGAAGAAAAGAAATGCTACAAGATATAGCGATTTTAACAGGCGGCGAAGTAATATCAGAAGAATTGGGATATGATTTAAAAGAAGCCACTATTGAAATGTTAGGTAGAGCAGCAAAGGTTAAGGTTGATAAAGAAAATACTGTAATAGTTAATGGAGAAGGTAACCAAGAAGAAATCCAAAATAGAGTTAAACAAATTAAAGCTCAACTTGAAGAAACTGAATCAGAATTTGATTCTGAAAAACTTCAAGAAAGACTTGCTAAATTATCAGGTGGAGTAGCGGTAATCCAAGTAGGTGCTGCAACTGAAACAGAACTTAAGGAAAGAAAGCTTAGAATTGAAGATGCTCTAGCTGCAACACGTGCAGGAGTTGAAGAAGGTATGGTTCCTGGTGGTGGAACAGTATTAATAGATGCAATACCAGCTGTAGCTAAATTACTTGAAACAACTTATGGTGATGAAAAAACAGGAGTTAGTATAATAGTGAGGGCGTTAGAAGAGCCAGTTAGACAAATTGCGGCAAATGCAGGACTTGAGGGTTCTGTTATCGTTGAAAAGGTTAAAGAAGAAGCACCAGGTACTGGATTTGATGCTTTAAATGAAAGATATATAGACATGATTAAAGCAGGTATAGCAGATCCAACTAAGGTAACTAGATCAGCATTACAAAATGCTTCATCTGTAGCAGCTATGGTACTTACTACAGAAGGTGCAGTAGTAGATATAGAAAAAGAAGACCCAATGGCAGCTATGGCAGGAATGGGCGGCATGGGTGGCATGGGCGGTATGATGTAATAAAAAACTTCCGAAGGAAACTTCGGGAGTTTTTTTATTATATCATATAAATATTAACTTCTTTAATATTATTAGCATATAGTTCATATATTAGTATATGGATTAAATTCTAATAAATTAGAGGTGGTTTTTTTATGCTTATTATTATAAACAAAAAAACATTAATGATTTTCTTTCTGGCAATTATTATTATATTTTTTTTGATTTTTAAATTTACTTTAACAGAAAAATCTATTGAAACAAGCATTACTAAAGGACGTATTGCCTTAGTTATAGATGATTTAGGAAATAATGGAGAAGGAATAGACGAGCTAACTAAACTTGATATACCTATTACTGCAGCTGTAATGCCATTTCTTGAATACACAGAGATAGATGCAAAAAAAGCTCATGAAGCTGGGATGGAGATAATATTGCATTTACCAATGGAGCCAGAGAAAGGTGATCCGAAGTGGTTAGGACCTAGGGCAATAAGATCAAATTTTTGTAATGATGAAATCAAAGAAATTGTTTATGATGCCTTAGAACAATTGAAATGGGCAAAGGGAATAAATAATCATATGGGGTCTAAGATCATGAAAGACGAAATGATTATGAAGGAAATCATAAATATAGCAAAGGAAAAGGATATTTATTTTTTAAATAGTAAGACAGACGAATCTAAAATTTCCGAAGAAATAAGCAAAGAACTAGGAGTAGTGTATTTTCAAAGAAATGTTTTTTTAGATAACGAAAGGACGGAATATTACATATCAAAAGCCATGGATGAACTTAGTAAGATAGCTTTAGATAAAGGTTATGCAATAGGAATTGGTCATGTAGGAGGTCAAGGAGGTAAAATAACAATAAATACAATAGATAAGATGTCTGAAAAGTTAAAAGGACAAGGAATTGAATTTATATATTTATCTCAGGTAAAGGATCTTTACAAATAGGTAACAAGAATGGTACTTGGTACCATTTCTATTACTTATTTGTTTAATATATCTATATGATATTGCAGCATTTTAATAATTTCATTTTTCTCCTTATTAACGGGAGCAATTTGTTTCAAGGTTTGTTTAAAATATTCACCAAATGATTTAATAATCATATGTTCTTCCATAGATAATTGTATTTCTGATATACTTTCTGGAGAACTAAATGTTTTAAATAATATATACTGCCTATCTTTAACTGTACAATATGAATTAATATTTTTTAATAATGTAACAGTATTTTGGGGCATAAAGGCTATGTTGAAATTGTCATATGTTTCAAGGAGGTAAATTATATTTTGTAAGATTTCGATGATATCTTGAATTTCTAAATTAATTATTTCAGTACCAGTAGAGTAGTCAAAATGAAATTTTTTATCTATAATTAAATATTTAATAGAGTTTGATAAATATATATCTGTATATTTATAGTACTGTATATTTGATAAAAATGCATTAAATCTTCTTTTATGAATATTTAAAGCCATAATTCCCTCGTTACTGGAAACATTCTTCTTCTTAAGAAATTTTTGGAACAAGTTATTAGTTAGCATAAGCATACTAAAACAATATTTGTATTGAAAGCGATTGCCTATATTCTCTTCAAATCCTACTAAGTCATTGTAATATTCTGTATATTTTGAATAATACTTTACGATAGGTTCAGCATGATTTATAAGGAGTTTACTAAAGTAGTTTTTGAGAATATCTATTCCAGATTTATTTTTCAAATAAAAACCACAGTTAATTTCCCAATCTGGATTTGTTGAAAAGCAAGATAATGCACCAATTTCAGGAATTACATATATTTCTCTATTTGTTGAGCAAGTATCATAGTTGTTAAAATAATATATATTAAGTTTTCCTGTTATAATAACTGGATATATAAAATCTATGAATTGGATTATTTTATTAATATTATTATCCAGTCTTAATAAGATAATTGCTTCCCATCCATTGTTTATAGCCTTTAGCAAAGTATTTCGCCAATAAATTAATTTATAACAATCATTTATTGTATTCATATTATAAGTGATATAAATTATCTTATTATCTTTATGTTCTTGATTGGCTGCAATTTCAAGTAAGGAAATAAAAGCAGAAATAATGTTCTCGATTCCGAAAATTATTTTGTCTTCATCTGATAGATCTATAGTTTGATTAGGAACATTAATATTATCATGGTTATCAGAATAAAGTTGTTTTATATCTAAAAGATTAGAAGTTTTTTTCTCGTCAATTGACTGTTCTTTTCTTTGTTTTTGCTCTTTTTTTTTACACTCAATGGAATATCCTTGTGATTCCAATAATACCTTTCTAGTTTTTTCTATTATATTGCCATTAAACTCATTATTCTTACAAATCTTCATAAAAAGTTCATTTATATGTTGTTCTTGAAATGAATTCTTAATATTTTTTGAAAGGTATTCAGTAATACTTTCAATATATACCGTATTATATGCGGGAATTCTTTTTCCATTAGCCCAACGATTGACAAGTGAACTATCTACATTTATAGCTTTTGCTAATTGATTCATACTTATATCCAAAGTGGAAAGTAAAAAAGATAGACATTCACCAAATTTCACATTAGTTGTCAAAGGGTTCCCTCCTTAAAATAATTGACAATAATTTTATATTATCATATTGGATATAGATAAGTATAAAATTGTCACAACCAAGGCAATGACTTTGATATCAACATAGTATAACTAATACAGATATTAATATATAATTATACAATAAACTACAAAAAAATACATTATTTTATATTTTTTGCTAACTGAGGAGGGGTATATTTGAAATTAAAAAGTATTAAAACAAAGCTAACTTTATCCTATGGAGTACTTTTATTTGTTGTTTGTATAGGTCTTGGACTTATATCCTATAAAACGGCATCTAAGGCTTTGTCAAAGAGTATTAATGAATCGCTTTATCAAATGGCGAAAGAAGATGCAAAGGTTGTTACCGAAGGTATGGGAGTGCAGTTTAATGCATTAGAGGCATTGGCAGAGAGCCATTGGATAAAAAGTAATGAATTAACTTTAGATGAAAAGTTAGATTTATTAAATATTGAAGTCAAACGAAGCGGACATATAGATATGAATATAGCAGATATCAATGGTAACTCAAGAAATACCAATGGAGTAAGTTCTAATATTTCAGATAGAGAATATTACATAAAAGCACTATCGGGTAAAAGAGTAGTTTCGGATCCGATTGTAAGTAAGACTGATAATAAAGTAGTGCTGTGCTATGCAGTTCCTATTAAAGAGGGTGATACGGTAAAAGGAGTACTAATTGCTAACAGAGATGGAAATGTGTTAAGTGATTTTACTAGTGATATGCAATATGGGGAAAGCGGTGCAGTTTTTATGATAAATAAGCAAGGGACAACTATAGCTAATGAAGATAGAAATCTTGTTATGGAAATGGATAATATTATTAAAAATGCTGAAGATGATCCTGAGTTAGAATCTTTCGCTGAAATGGAGAAACGAATGATTGAAGAAGAAGGAGGAGTTGGAGAATATATTTATAAAGGTGTTGCTAAATATATGGGGTTTGCCCCAGTAGAAGGAACTAATTGGTTGTTAGCTATAACTGCACCAAAGTCAGAAGTTATGTCAGAAGTAAATAGTCTAGCGGTTTCAATGTTAATTATTTCAATTATTTATATTATTATTGGTCTAGTTATTACTTTGTTTATAGCAGGAAGTATCTCAAATCCTATAAAAGAAGCCTCGGACTATCTAAACGTAGTAGCAACTGGAGACTTTACAGGAGTAGTACCTAAAAAATTGATGGAAATGAAGGATGAAACAGGTGTTTTGGCAAATGCAATTGATACTATGCAGCAATCTGTAAAAGATATTATAAAAGAAGTAGGTGAGGAGTCATTTAATGTGAGCCAAATGCTTATTAGTATTGATGAGAATATGACTCAACTTAATAAAAGCATAGAAGAGATTTCGGCAACTACAGAGGAATTGTCTGCAGGAACTGAAGAAAATGCCGCATCTACTGAGGAAATGAGTGCAACATCTACAGAAATTGAAAGAGCTATTGAATCTACTGCATCTAAGGCACAGGAAGGTGCAATTATGGTAAATGAGATAAATAATATGAGTCAAGAAATGAAGAAAAAGGCAATATCTTCAAGAGAAGATGCAATTGAAATATATAGAAATACAAAGAGTGATTTAGAAACTGCCATTAAACAATCAGAAGCAGTTAATCAAATCAATGAATTGTCTGAAGCAATTCTCGAGATAACTTCACAAACTAATTTATTGGCATTGAATGCTGCTATTGAAGCTGCTAGAGCTGGTGAAGCAGGTAAAGGATTCGCAGTTGTTGCAGATGAAATTAGAAAATTAGCAGAAGGTTCTAAGAATACAGTTTCTAGAATACAAGAAGTAACTAAAGTAATATTTGAAGCTGTCAATAATCTTTCATCTAACTCCGGCGAAATAATGGACTTCATTGATAAGAAGGTATTAAATGATTATGAAAATCTTGTTAATACCAGTGAACAATACAGTCAAAATTCTATAGGAATAAATGATGTGGTAAATGAATTTAGTGCTACGTCTGAAGAACTCTTGGCTTCAATGCAAAATATGGTGAGAGCAATAGATGAAATAGCAATTGCTGCTAATGAAGAAGCACAAGGAGCTACTAGTATAGCACAGGAAACATCAATTATAACTCAAATGTCAGATGATGTTATTAAGTTAGCAAAGTTGGCAAAAGAAAAATCAGAATCCTTATTAAAAGTGGTTTCAAAGTTTACAGTATAAATTAATATCATAGAAAATAAAACATAATTAAAAGAATAGTAGTTATTAAAAACTTCCTTATGGTGTTTAACCAAAAAGGAAGTTTTTTCATGTAAATATGAAGATGTGATGATATTCTTTGTATAAAGGTACAAAGATATAGGATAACTAAATATTTTATAGAAAAATCCAGGATTTGATGAACATGACGGAATATTTAAAAGTAGACAATGAATTAGCTAAGGTTATTTATGATAATTCTATGGAGAGGCCGAAGATCGAGATTACATTGAAATTCATTAATGTATTACAAAAACATTACAATTGTTAAAAGATTGTTTAATATAAATGCATAAAGGTATATAATAATTATTAAATTTATATAATTTAAAAAAGGGGGTTTTGCCATGCAGTATATATTTATATTAGGAGGAATCCTAGCATTTTTAATACTTCTACTATTATTCTGGAGGAAGGTACCGGCAGATAAAGCCATGGTAATCACAGGTTTAAAGAAAAGGGTTTTATCTGGTAAAGGTGGATTTATGATACCATTTTTAGAAACTTCTTGTACGATTTCTTTAGAAAATATCAGTATGACTACAGATGTAAATGAAGCGCCTTCTAAACAAGGGATATTTGTAAATATAATAGGTACAGCCATAGTAAAAGTGAACAATGAAGAGAATAGTATACTTAAGGCAGTAGAGCAGTTTTGCAATGGTGGAGCAAAAAATTCAGTAGGAGTTATTAGTAGTAT
>NZ_DAMCHJ010000012.1:0-67993 GCF_032104385.1 Tissierella sp. | reverse complement strand
AGAAGGTAAGCTAAGGGGAATAATATCAACTCTTACTGTAGAGCAAATAAATGAGGATAGAGCAGCATTTGAGCAAAGAATAGAAGATGACATTAGAGAAGAACTACATTCTATGGGTCTGTTACTTATATCATATTCTATCCTTAGAATATCTACTCAGGGAAGTTATTTGGAGAACAGAGCTATACCTCAAATAGCTTCTGCAAAAGCAGATGCAGATATTGCTACAGCTGAAAGAAAAAGAGATACAGAGATACGTACTGCAAATGCAGTAAGGGAAGGAGAGAGAGCTAAGCTATTGGCTGAAACGGAAATAGCAGAAAGCCAAAGAGATAAATCAATAAAGGTAGAAAGTTATAGGGCAGAACAGGATAGAGCAAAAGCAGATGCTGACGTGGCATATAAATTGAAAGAAATTGAAAATGAGTCCTTGGTGGCAGAACAACAAGCAGCTTTAGCTAAGAAGAATGCTACAGTAGTGGAAGAAAGACTCGTAGCTGAAATAAAGAAACCAGCAGATGCAAAGAAATATGAAACAGAAGTAAATGCTGAAGCAGATAAAATAAGATCCATAAGACAAGCAGAAGCCCAGGCAGAGGCTATAAAGATTAAGGCAGTTGCAGAAGCAGATGCCTTAAAGATTGCAGCTATAGCAGAGGCAGAGGCCATAAAAGCAAAAGGCATAGCTGAAGCTGAAGCAATTAAAGCAAAAGGTATAGCTGAAGCTGAGTCTAAGGATAGATTGGCAGAGGCTATGGCTAAATATGGAGATGCGGCTATAGTAGAATTAGTAGTAGATAAATTACCAGAAATAATGGCAGAAGTGGCTAAGCCAATGGAGCAAGTAGATAAGATAACTATAATAGATAATGGTGGTAGAGAAGGTGCATCAAAACTTACAAAGTTAATCACTGATGTTACAGCAAATGGTTTTCAAACTGTTAAGGATATAACTGGGATAGATTTAACAGATATTATAACTGCTTTTACAAATAAAGAGAATAATATTTTGCCGAATGAAAATAAAAATATAGATGAATCACTAGAAAGTAAGGAAGAAGCACTTGCAGACAATTAAATAAGAGAGATTATTATAAAGAGAGCCAAGAATGAAGTGAATTTTATTTCAAGCTTGGTTCTTTTGCAGTAATAATTTTTTTTCTTTCGTTCTATTTATTAGGATTAAATACAATAAAATGCTATTGAAATAATTATAAAAACGATGTAGTATGAATAGAAGGAAATAATCACGTTTTAGAATGGAGGTGCATTTTTATAAAAAAACATACAATTTATATTTTATTAACCCATAGTGGATCATTGCTTTCAAAATGCATTAATGTTTATACAAAAGAACCATATACACATGTATCCATAGCCTTTGATGAAGAATTGAAGGAATTATATAGTTTTGGAAGGTTAAGACCTAGAAATCCAATATTAGCAGGTTTTGTAAAGGAAGATGTAGTAAATGGAACTTATGCTAGATTTCCAGAAACTATGTGTGCTTTATATTCCTTAGAAATTAATAATTTGCAATATAAAAAGTTGATGAAGGAACTACAGAAATTTAAAAGAGATGGAGAGAAATATGGATATAATTTAATTGGATTAATAGGGGTTATGGTGAATTATCCTATAGAAAGAAAATATAATTATTTTTGTTCTCAGTTTGTATCGTCTTTACTTAGGAAAAGTGGGATAAAGTTAATTGATAAACATACAGCGCTAACATCTCCTAGAGATTTTAGAGAATGTGGTGAGTTAAATCTTGTATATGAAGGAAAGTTACAGAGTTATAGTTTAAAGCAATCATATATTTATTAATAATTATTTTTAAATTTACATTCTAAGAACTGCTGATATAAAAAAACATATTGGCAGTTTTTTCAATTTAATATATTAATTCTTATCTAAGATTTAAAACTTTCATAGTTTTGCAGTATTTTAATTTTTATTTACGTTATAATTAATGAAGGGAAGGAGGAGAGATATGATAAATGAATCAATATTGATAAAAAGGGCATTAGAAGGAGATGAAGATTCCTTTGCTCAAATAATTAATTTATATAAAAATTATGTATTTGCAATTATTCTTAATTTTATTAAAGATTATGACGAAGTGGAAAATGTAGCTCAAGAAGTTTTCTTACAGATTTATCTCTCTCTTTCAAACTATGAATCTAATAATTTTAAAGCTTGGATTGGCAGAATTGCATCAAATAAATCTATAGATTGGATTAGAAAAAAGAAAAGTAAATTTAAGGAAGAAGTAATGGAGGACAGTGAGGATTTAATAGATAATCTCAAATTTAGTCATAGTCATACTCCTGAAGAAATTTTAATAGAAAAGGAAAAGAAAGAAGAGATATCTAGACTATGTAAATCTATTCCCTCTATATATGAAGAAACCATAATAAAATTTTATTTACAAGGAAAATCTTATGAAGAAATTGCTGTGGAAGAAGGTACTACTGTTAAAACCATAGCATCAAGATTATATCGGGGAAGAAATATGTTAAGAGAGAAATGGAGTGAGAGATTATGAAACATTATGATTATGTAGAATGGGTTTTATATAAAAATAATCTTCTTGATGATGAAATCCATGGAAAAATGGAAGAACATCTAATTGCATGTGATGAATGTATGGAAATTTTTCTTTCTCTTATAGATGAAAAGGATATGGAAAATGCAGAAGGTTTTATTCCAGAGGATTTTACAGAAAAGATTCTATATAAGATAGAGAACATTACACCTATAAGAAAACCAGTAAAAAAACCTATAAGTAAAAAAATGCCTAATGATTTTTTCATATATTATGTAGCAGTAGCATCCGTAGCTGTTATCTTAACAGCAGGAGGGTTTTTCAGTAAAATGATAGACACTGTACCACAGATTGCAGCAAGTACATCTATTGGAAAAGGTGGATTTGAGACTAGTAAGATATATGATTTCTCACGGGAAATAACAAATAAAACTTCTATGTTTATAAATGATTTTCAATTTAGAAAAATTAAGGAGGATTAATAATATGAAACAAAAAAGTAGATTTATTACATTTTTATTGTCATTTATACCTGGATTATCTCATTTTTACTTGGGATATGCAGACAGAGGATTTATCTATCTAATTATATTTGGAATGATATGTGCAAGTTCATTAGGATTATGTATTTTGTCAGGCAGCGACACACCACTTATAATAGCAGTTGCAGGAACTCCAGTTATTTGGTTAGTTGCATTGATAGATGCGTTCTCTATAGTCAATACCATAAGATATAAAAACAACTCACAAGTCCAAGATACTTGCAATCTAGAAGAAACAAAGAATTACAACAAAAAGATTATTACTTTAGCTTTATCTATGATACCAGGAGCAGGTCATATGTATTTAGGGTATCAGAAAAAGGGATTGGTATTGATGGGTGGATTTTTCTTTACCATATTTTTTATGGGGTGGTTGAATTTAAGTTTTCTATTATTTTTATTGCCGCTGATTTGGTTTTATTCTTTTTTCGATGCCTTCCATACAATAACTGGAAATGATGTAGAAGATATTGATATAGTAAAATTTTTACCTAGTATAAAACCTGAATATATAGGAATAGGACTTATTGGAATAGGAGGACTTATTGCACTACAAAAGGTGTTTTATCCCATATTAAGTCAGTTACTTGCTACAATTTTTGATTACCATAATCTATATCAAATAAAAAATTATATTCAAACTGGAATAGTATCCTTGATATTCATAATTGGAGGGATAAAAATACTTAAAAAGAATAAAAGTGTTGCAGATATAGAAACCAGGGAGGATGAAGAAGATGAAGACTAAGAGAGTGGGTACCTTATCGATGGCAATAGTTCTAATTGGATTTGGAATACTAATTTTTATAGCCCAAATAAACCAGCTGTCAGCTGTAGAATTAGCTATTAAGTTTTGGCCTAGTATATTAATTTTATTAGGGGGAGAAATACTTTGGTTTAGTTTTAAAGAAAAAAAGGAAGAAGAAAGGGTAGTAATAAGATATGATATTTTCTCCGTATTTATGGTAATGATTGTATTAGGTATTAATATATGTATTTATAGTCTTATTGAAATAGGAGCAATGAATTGGATAAAAACAAAAATATCATCTGAAACATATAATTACGAACTACCATTTGAAGAATATATGGTTGATGACAGTATAGAAAAAATAGTTATTAATGGACAGAATTATTCAAGCTTAACTGTTAGAACCGATAAGATAAATAAAATAATATCTTCAGGGGCTATTAATATAACATCAACTAGTGAAGAAAATGCTAAAAAAATACTAGATGAAGATTATATTAATATAAATAAATCAGATAATATAATATATATAAGTTTTAAAGAAAATTATAATCTTAAAAATCTAAGTATCACAATACCAGATAATAAGAAAGTAGAAGTAAATGGTGGTAATGATTTAGATTTAATACTTGATAGTATTAGCAATAATTTTGTAGTTGATAATATTAGAAGGGTAAAACTAAGAGTAAATAAAGAATCAGATATTAAATTAGAAACTATCATTAATGATGAAGAAAATTTTAAAGGAAATGTAAAATGGAATATTGTTCAGCTTGGAAATGAAGAATCTCCAAAATATAAAGGAGAATTAGTATATGCTAATGGAAATAATATAATAAATATACTTAATTCTCATGAAGTAGAAGTAAATGAAATATAAAATAAGTATCATTTTTGGTGCCTATCATCAAAAATGATACTTGTTTTTTTAGAATTTATAAATTAGAATATAGTATTAAGATATAAAAAGTATTATTAATTTATATATTGTTATACTAATTAATAGATTGTTTTAATAGAAAACTAAAGGAGGAATTTATAGTGGAATTTGTAGGTGAAGGATTGACTTTTGATGATGTTCTTTTACTTCCAGGAAAATCTGAAGTATTGCCTAAGGAGACTAATATCAATACTTATTTGACAAAAAGTATTAAATTAAACATACCTTTGATGAGTGCTGGAATGGATACGGTAACTGAATCTAAGATGGCAATAGCTATGGCTAGAGAAGGTGGTATCGGTATAATTCATAAAAATATGTCCATAGAACAGCAAGCTTTAGAGGTAGATAAGGTAAAAAGATCAGAACATGGTGTAATAACTGATCCGTTTTTTTTATCTCCACATCATAGTGTATCAGATGCCTTGGAATTAATGGAAAGATATCATATATCTGGAGTTCCAATAACAGATGGAGATGGGAAACTAGTAGGAATTATAACCAATAGAGATATTAGATTTGAAAAGGAAACTACTAAAAAAATAGATGATGTAATGACTAAGAAAAATTTGGTTACTGCAAAGATTGATATATCTATGGATGAAGCTTTAGATATTATGAAGAAGCATAAGATTGAAAAACTTCCTCTTGTAGATGATGATTTTATGTTATCAGGCTTGATAACCATAAAGGATATAGAAAAATCTATCCAATATCCAAATTCAGCAAAAGATCATACTGGCAGATTATTAGCTGGTGCAGCTGTTGGAGTAACTGCAGATATGATGGAAAGAGTAGCTGCTTTGGTTAAGTCTAAGGTAGACGTTATAGTTGTTGATACTGCTCATGGACATTCTAAAGGAGTATTAGAAGCTGTAAGCAAAATAAAAAGGGAGTATTCAAATTTACAAGTAATTGCTGGAAATGTAGCAACTGCTGAAGCTACTGTAGATTTAATAAAGGCAGGAGCAGATGCTGTAAAGGTAGGGATAGGACCTGGTTCTATTTGTACTACCAGGGTTGTAACTGGTATTGGTGTACCACAAATAACAGCTGTAATCAACTGTGCTAAGGCAGCAAAAGAATATGGTATTCCAGTTATTGCTGATGGAGGAATTAAGTATTCTGGTGATATAACAAAGGCAATAGCAGCTGGAGCCAATGTAGTAATGGCAGGTTCACTATTTGCTGGAACTGATGAGAGTCCTGGTGAAGAAGTTTTATATGAGGGAAGAAGATATAAGGAATATAGAGGAATGGGTTCTATGGGAGCAATGGATTCAGGTAGCAAGGATAGATATTTCCAAGAAGATACTAAAAAATATGTTCCAGAAGGTGTAGAAGGAAGAATCCATTATAGAGGACCATTGGGAGATGTAGTATATCAATTAGTTGGTGGATTAAAATCAGGAATGGGATACGTTGGAGCTAAAAACACTGAAGAATTACAAGATAAAGCAAGATTTATAAAGATTACATCGGCATCATTAGTAGAAAATCATCCACACGATATTCATATTACAAAGGAGTCACCAAACTATAGCAGAAGATAAAAGGAGGTAATATATTGAAGGTAGAAGAATTTATAAATAAACAAATTGAAGAAATTAAAAATAAGGTAGGAAATAAAAAGGCCCTATGCGCTTTATCTGGTGGGGTAGATTCTTCCGTAGCAGCAGTATTAGTTCACAAGGCTATAGGAGATAATTTAGTTTGTGTATTTGTAGACCATGGACTTTTAAGAAAAAATGAAAGACAAGAAGTAGAAAAAGTATTTAGGGATAAATTCCATATGAATCTAATAGTAGTTGATGCTGAAGATAGGTTCTTGGGAAAATTAAGGGGAGTTACTGATCCTGAACAAAAGAGAAAAGTAATTGGAGAAGAATTTATTAGAGTCTTTGAAGAGGAGCAATCTAAACTTGAAGGTATTGAATTCTTAGTCCAAGGGACAATTTACCCAGATATAGTTGAATCTGTGAATAAAGAAGGAAAGTTAGCAGTAAAATCTCATCATAATGTTGGAGGACTGCCAGAAGATGTAAACTTTGAGCTTATAGAACCACTTAAGGAACTTTATAAAGATGAAGTTAGGGAAGTAGGTAGGGGATTGGGAATTGCAGAAGAGTTAGTAAGTAGGCAGCCTTTCCCAGGACCAGGGTTAGGTGTTAGATGTTTAGGAGAATTAACTAAGGAGAAACTAGATATCCTTAGAGATGCAGACTATATCTATAGAGATGAAATCAAAAAAGCAGGCTTAGACAAGGAAATTTGGCAATACTTTGCAGTATTACCTAATATTCAATCAGTAGGAGTTATAGATGGTGAAAGAACCTATAAACATTTAATTGGACTAAGAGCTATAACTACTAAGGATGCAATGGAAGCTAAATGGTATCCAATGCCATTAGAATTATTAGAGAAGATTTCTACAAGAATTACAGATGAAGTACCACAGGTAAACAGAGTGGTATATGATATAACAAACAAACCACCGGCTACAATTGAGTGGGAGTAGGTAAAAATAAAAAGAAAAACTGATAAAACCAATACTTGTAGAGGTTAAAAATCCTTGACTGGAACGAAATTGGGTAAAAAAGTTTTTTAGAATAACTTAATAAATAATGCCGACTGGCTTACAAATAGAAACACCATAGAGATCTGAATAAGAATCTATGGTGTTTTTTGGTGTGTGTGTTTATTGTTTTCTGTTTAACAGCAAGCAATTATTAGATAATTTATGAAATCCAAGAAGATTGTAAAATTAGGAAATGTAGTATAAGAAAAATAAAAAGCCAAGGAATAAAATACAAGATGAATTGAGTTATAGGTCATTAAGTATTATTGAAATATAGAACAGAACCATTAAAAGAATCATTCAATGAAAAATATAATGATTGACAGAAACTTATATTTTTGATATCATGAACAATATCAAGGAATGAATTATGTAATGGACTTTGATTTGAAAGGAGATAGAAATATGAAAACAATTTTAAGTGAATTAAAAGAGATTGAGGCAAAGGTATCAGCACTTATTAATCGACTAGAATCTAAAAATGCAAGTATTACCACAACTATTGGTGAGGTAAGAAAAATCGCCATACTTGAAGAGATTTATAGACAAGGAGGGACTGTTACACCAGAGGAAATATCTAAATTTGCAAGAAAATACGGGAAAAGTCCTAGTTCAACAGCAGGTTATTATTCGGGAAATAAGCCATCATTGGCAGCCTCGTCAGATCGACAAGCAAGAGTATTAACGGAGACAGGAAAACTTGTTGTTGAGGAAACACGAGATAAATGGGGAGCAGATTGGCTTGATCGTATTCCTCTTGATATTGTAGGAAATGAATATACTCCCGAAGCAAAATTATCTTTTTAAAGTATAATCATTAACTGTGATTGATTAGAATATATGGAAGATTAAAATAAAAAATTGAGGAGGTTTAGAAGATGAAACAAAGAGATGTAAACTTATATGTTGCTGAAGTGATGAATAATCATTTAGGAAGAGTCAATGCAATCAAGTTTCATGATATTGTAGAAATTATAGTACCAATGGGAGCTACAAAAAATCAAATAAGAGAGGCTATTCGTGTTTTAAGAAGTCATAGGAAATCAATTAGCTCAAGGCCAAATGTTGGTTACTATTTGGACAGGGCAGATATGGTAGGCTGTAAAACATGGATTGAGCATTTAAGAATTGCAAAAGGCATTTCACCAATAACGCCAAAATCTTTAAGTTGGGTATAGGAGGTGAAATATTATGACTAAAGAAGAGGAATTAATGAGATTTTTACATGAGAGGATATTTGATCCTATTTTATCATCAGAAACGGTACCAGCTAATGTTAAGAGTGGAGTAAATTTAACTATTGGGAGAATGAGTCGTCTTACTGCAGAGAAAATGGTACAGTATTTTTGGTCTGCACTGGCACAAGACAACTCAATAGCTTTCTCAAAAAAATTGAAAGTGGAAGGGTTAACACGATTTGAAGATGTAATGGAAGAATTCCGAGATATTTTTAACGATGAGTGGATACGCTCTATTTGAGTCAATAGGGAGGAATTTATAATAATTGAAACATTATGGATATTTCCTTAGAAGACTTTAATAATATGGATAGGCTCAATTCTAGGGAACTGCAAATAGAGCCACCATAAAGATCTGAAGAAGATTCTATGGTGGCTTTTTTGATACAGCTAATATTAAATTCTCTACTTAATAGCAGGTAATTGTTAAATGATTTGTATTATAACTGTTCGAAATCGACCAGTTTAGAATTAAATCATATTTAACCGTGTCCAATCCAACACGGTTTATTATATATATATTAACCCTATCGAAATCGATAGGTTAAAAATCAAGCTATAGATTTATAATATAAGAATTATTTGTTAAATCTAGACTTCTTAGGATATGACAACTTCCAATCCTCAAACTCTTCATCTGTAATTTCACCGTTATAGTGTTTTTTTCTCATTTCATCCCATTCTACTAGAAAATCATTTAAATTCATATCGTGTGAAAGCAGCCCTATTGTAGAACCTTCTACTAGTGGTCTTATTTTTAAATCTTCTTCATAATCAAATAGAATTTGCATAAATTCAAAATTAGAAATGGGAGTATGGTCAATTAAGGAAGAAACATCACAAGCTAAAGCCTCTGCTATCTTTATTAATTGCTCTTTATTGGGAGATCTATAACCTAATTCATAATTTCTTATAGCAGAATCTGTAAGCCCTGATTTTATTGCTAATTCTTTCTGTGTCAATTCTCTAAGTAATCTTAACTTTTTTAGCTTTTCACCTGAAATCATTGGAAACCCCTTTCGCTAGTATTATAATTTATTTTATCACAAGATATCATTAATAGCAACAGAAGTGAACGATTATAAATTCAATGAAATCCCTTGTAATAGGAAAGATAAATAAAAATAATTTAAAATCAATCTTGACAACACGGAAATGTGCTGATATTATATAACCTAATAGCACGAAAGTGTGTTGTTGAATTCCAAGGGGGAGATAAGTATGGAAAAGATTTTTATGAATGCAAAGGAAGTACAGGATTTTTTAGAAGTTAGTAGAACTACAGCCTATCAAGTAATTAATGAAATGAATCAAGAACTAGTTGAACTAGGCTACAGGGTTCAAAGGGGAAAAATCAATAGACAATATTTCTTGGACAAGTACTGTTATCAAGTAAGAAAGGAGGCCTAGGAGTGGGAGCCTATAGAGATGAAAGTGGAAATGGCACATGGTTTGCCAAATTTACCTATAGCAATTGGCGTGGTGAGAAAATTAACAAAAAGAAGAGAGGATTCAAAACAAAAAAAAGAAGCTTTAAAATGGGAGGAAGATTTCTTAAGAGAACAATCTGGAAATCTTGATATGACATTTAAGGATTTTTTTCAAGTATACGAAAAAGATATGAGGCCTAGATTAAGGGAAAACACTTGGAATACCAAAGAGCAAATAATAATCACAAAGGTTATTCCCTATATAGGAGGTCTTAAAGTTAATGAAATATCTAAAACAGCAATAGTAAAATGGCAGAATGAATTAATGAAAGAAGAGAATAGTAAGGGCCAAAAATATTCTCAAACCTATCTAAGAACAATACATGCACAATTAAGTAGTATCCTAAATCATGCTTGTAAATATTATAATCTAAAATCCAATGTAGCGAGGGATGTTGGATCTATTGGAGAAAAGGAAGCTTCTGAAATGAAGTTTTGGACTAAAAAAGAGTATGACAAATTTATAGAAGAAGTTAAGGATAAACCCTTATCCTTCCATTCTTTTCAAATTTTATATTGGTGTGGATTAAGAACAGGGGAATTACTAGCTTTAACAAAGGAGAAATTTGATTTTACTAACAATACTATTAGAGTAAATCAATCTCTACAAAGAATAGGTGGAGAAAATATTATAACTGAACCTAAGACTAAGAAAAGTATCAGGACAGTTGTTATGCCAGACTTTTTGGCAGAAGAAATGGATAAATATATGGCTGGAATATACAAGCTAAAGAGGGATCAATTATTATTTCCAATTACCAAGTCCTATCTACATCATGAAATGACTAGGGGAAGTACAAAAGCTGGAGTTAAGAGAATTAGAGTACATGATCTAAGACATTCCCATGTATCTTTGTTAATTGAATTAGGTTATTCAGCAATAGCCATAGCAGATAGACTAGGCCATGAATCTATAGATATAACCTATAGGTATGCTCACTTATTCCCAAGCAAGCAAAATGATATGGCCATTTCCTTATCTAATTTAAGAAAAGAAAGCTTAGAAGATGAATGGAAAAAATTATTGGAGGATGAATATGAGTAGGGAAATAAAAAAACAAGTTAAAAGAAAGAGAAATAAGATAATTTCTTTTAGGGCAACAGAGGAAGAAGCTGAGTTATTAGATAGGAAGGTAGAAATAAGTGGTCTTACTAAGCAAGATTATATTATAAGGTCATTAACATCTCCTCCTGTGTCCATTAAAGCAGATTATAGACTTGAAGATAAATTTGCTCTAGAAATATTTAGATTGGCAAAAGTTATAAAGAAATATGGAAGATTAGAAGAGGAAGACCAGGAGATTTTAAGATTCTTAATAGAAATTTACTATGAAATCAAAAAAGAAAAAAGCCTTTAGCACAAAGGCCAAAGGCACACCCCGTATGGAATGTTTCTACCAAATTCATTTTACCATATGGGTTCTATTCTGACCAGCATAAGGAGGTAAAAAGAATGGAAAAATATAAATATCTACCAGAAGAAATGAAAAATTTGAAAAGATTTGTAGGTTGGAGAAAGGAAGAGTTAAATGGCAAAGTAGCCAAGCTCCCCTTTTCTCTAATTGATGGAAAAGCTAATGATTGGAATCATCCAGAACGATGTATAGATTTCAATGAAGCTAAGACTAAGAATAAACTTCTAGGCTTTGTTTTAGTTGAGGAAGATAGTGTTATCTGTATAGACCTAGACCATGCAATTCAAGGTGGTAAGCTAACTCCTATGGCAAAAGAAATTATAGAGAGTTTTACAGGGACATATATGGAGTTATCCCAATCAGGCAAGGGAATCCATATTTTTGTCCAAGGGACTATTCCAGATAATATTAATTTATCAAGTAGAGGAATTGAGATATACAAGAAAAATAGATATATAGCTCTTACAGGAAATATAGGAGATGGATCCTTCTTCCCCAGAAATAATAAGCTTTTAGAAAAAGAAGGAGAATTAAAAATACTTTATAAGAAATGGACACAGGAGAAAGCATCTACCCTAAAACAAATTAGAGAATACAAGTATGAGCCTTTAAACAAGTTTTCTAGACTTGATGACTTAACCCTAGAGGAAATACTAACCACCCTGGAAAGAACTAATAGAAAGGCAAATATGCTTATATCAGGAGCTAGTCTAACAGGTGACCATAGCAGGGATGACTTTACTTTTCTAGTACTTGCTAGAAACTATACAGATGGAAATCCTAACTTAATGAAAGAACTCTTTTTAATGACTCCTTTAAATCGCCTAGGCAGCAATAAGAAAAGAAGGGATGATAGAAAGTATCTTGACTATGTAGAAAAGACCATAGAAAAAGTCTTGGGCCTTGGAAAATTTGTGGCCTTTGACTGGAGTAGACATTTTCAATACAAGAAAAGGACCAGGGCCTATGAAAGAGTTTAAACTAGCTTTTTCTGAAATAGACCAGTCCTATTCTTTAATCGATTTACAGAAGACAGTAAAAGGTAATGTAAAGCAAATTACAGGAAATATTGTCACAGTACTCCTTAACCAAAAATATTGTAAGGCTAAGAAAATATATGAAGGACAAATCTTCTATGATAAATTTACCAATGAGATTAAATTTCAAGGTAAGATTATAGGGGAAAAAGGCATAAAGCCAAATCAAATAAGACTATGGGATGATTCATTAAATAACAGGTTAGGACTTGAAATAGAAAAGCATTTTGGACTTAATTATAATGCCAATAAAATGTGGGATGCAGTTCGCTTTGTTGCCCATCAGTATGAAATAAGTCCACCAAAACAATATCTAAAAAGCTTAACTTGGAAGGGAGGCACAAATGCAATAGCTAAACTCCTACCAATTTATCTAGGAGCTGATGATACAGAATTAAATGCCTGGATTATGGAGCATATGATTTTAGGTTTAGTTAAAAGAGTCTTTGAACCAGGATCTAAGTTTGATGAAATGATGGTTTTAGTAGGTGGTCAGGGAATAGGAAAATCTACCTTTGCTAGATACTTGGCCATAAAAGATGATTGGTTTTGCACTATAGAAAATATTCAAGGTAAAGATGCAGTAATGAACCTAATGGGCAAGACAGTAGTAGAAATTGAAGAATTTGTAGCCTTAAGAAATGCAAAGTCTGCCAATGAAGCAAAATCATTTTTATCTAAATTAAGCGATAGGATAAGAATCCCTTATGAGAAATTTTCAACCGATGTTCCTAGGACTTGTATTTTAATTGGAACATTAAATGAAAGAACTTTTTTAAATGACCACACAGGAGAGAGAAGGTATTTACCTATAGAATGTCACAAGGAAAACAGGAAGAAGGCCATTTATCTCGACAAGGATTTTCAAGGTAAAGAATCAGAAAAAGAATATTTAGATTCTATTCGAGAAGATTTTAACCAGGCCCTTGCCTATGGATATAAACTTTATAAAGAGAAGAAACATTCCTGGACCATACCAAAAAACCTCCTTGAGGATCTCTACCAAGAACAAGAAAAGTTTAAGTATCTAAATCCAGATGTTGAAGATATTAGGTATTTTTTAGAAGAGTATAAAGCAAAAACACAAGAACCAAATATAACTTGCTTTAAGGAATTATCTATGCAAGGCTATGGGATTAAATCAAAATCTTTTTCTGAAATCATGGATAATTATTTTCCGGAGTGGAAGGCAGTTCGTTCATCAAAAACTAAACGTATTGCTCCTAGTGGAATATCTATACCAGTAAAACTTTATTATGAAAGAGGAGAAAAGAAAGAAAATGACTTTATGGAAGTTAATAATAATGATTTACCAAAAGAATGGCAAGAACCAGAGCAAATAGAAATGGACACAGGAGAGAATGCAAAAGATAATAAAATTGTAATTTTGTAACCTTGTAACTTGTAACCAAGTTTTCAAAACCTTTAGAATCAGGCTGGTAGAAATGGAAGTCTAGTAATATCAAGGCTTGTAGGAATCAAGATAAGAATCAATGCCTTATTTGAGGACTTTTGAAATAGTAGGTTACAGTTACACTTTCTTTCTGTGCATATTTCATAAAAAAGTATAGTAATGGGAATTTCTAGCTTAAATTTAAAAACCTTAGTAGCAAGCACAGTAAGTGTACGGACACTTACGAGAAAATAGAATAAAGCTGACCTCAAGGTTCGCTTTATTCTACTCAATTTTCTACTTGTTCTTATCAGAAAGATTTAGGGGAAACCCCTAAGACCCTAGTTAAAAATATAAAAGTAAAGGAGAAGAATATGACTAATAGATATAGGAATGAAAGAATTGAAATCAAGTTGACTAAAGAAGAAAAAGAAATTTTCAAGAAAAAACTTGAACTTAGCAAGTCAAAATCCATGGGACACTTTATAAGGAAATGCGTTATGGAGGCGCCTATATTTGTAATAGATATGAATGTTTTTAGAAGACTACAAACTCTTATAGGGAAGAACTCTGGCAACATTAATCAGATTGCGAAAAGAGTAAATACTACAGGAATAATTTACAGAGAAGATATTGAGGATTTAAAAAAAGAGAATGATAATATATCGAAAGAGATAATGAATATACAAAATATCTTGGTAAGAAAATATATAAAATAACTTCTTACAGGTGTAAAAAGAAACCAAGTCTGATATAATTGTCTTAATAATGATTTTGAAATAGGGAGAAATAAACTTATCTTTAAATATCAAAAGGAGATAAAAAGATGCAAGATTTTGGAAGAGTGATTTTTAAAATTGATCAGGTTTTAGAAGAGAAAAACATAAGTAAAAACAAATTAGAAAAGGAAGCCAATTTACAGAGAACTCAGCTCAATTCATATTGCAACAATAAAGTTAAGAGATTAGATTTAGCTACCATAGCAAAAATTTGCTATGTTTTAGGCTGTGATATAGAAGATATTATGGAATATGTAAAATAGATAAATTAAATATATTTAAGATGTAATATTAAAGAAATAATGAAGAGAAGACAGAAATTCAATTAAAGTATAGAATAAAAAAAGAGAGGTATAAGCAATGGCAAAGTTAGAAGCAAATACAGATCTTTGGGTTTATGATTTGTTAAAGGAAGCAGATATAAAACTTTCAGCCCAAGGTTCTAATATAAAAGAAGTACATAAAGCATTACAAACATCATCTAAAAGAGGTACTGGGAAAGTTGGATTTCCTGAATATGTAGGAGTAGTAAAAGACTTTTTAATCGTAATAGAAAATAAGGCTACTACATATTTTCACGAGAAAAGAAATGATAAAAATCTAATATGTGAAACAGTAGATTCAAACATTAACTATGCAGTTAATGGAGCATTATTTTATGGAAAACATCTTGCAAAAAATACTTCTTATAAAAAAATAATAGCGATTGGGGTATCAGGAAATGAAAAAAGACATAGGATAACTCCTTTATTTATAGATGAAAGAGAAAATTATACTGAACTAGATGAGATAGAAAGTTTCATTTTATTTAATGAAGAAAATATAGAAGAATATTATCTAAGAGAGGTCTTAAAAGAGCCAACTAGTGAAGAAAAAGAAACTAAAGAAATACTTAAAGATGCTGCAGAACTTCATGAAGATTTAAGAAACTATGGGTCAATACAAGATAAAGATAAGCCTTTAATAGTATCAGGAATACTTTTAGCACTAAGAGAATTCGAACGTAATAATATATCAGTAGAAAAGACTTTAAATGGAGATCAAATAAATACAGATGGTAATAAGATATATAAAGCTATAGATGATCATTTAAAAAGGGTAAATGTATCACCTGAAGTTAAGAGGGACAAACTTTTGAGTCAGTTTTTAGTAATAAAGGATACAACAAAAATAAATGAAATTGATTCAACACTTGGAAAAACTCCAATAAAACATTATACAGAATTTATAAATAATAATATATTTAAAACAATAAATAGAATATCAAGTTCAGAAGATTATTTAGGCAGATTTTATGGGGAATTTATGAGCTATTCTGGCGGGGATGGACAGACATTGGGGATAGTTTTAACACCAAGACACATCACAGATTTATTTTGTGAATTGGTAGACATTAAGCCAAATGACCGTGTACTAGACCCGTGTTGTGGTACGGCAGGATTTTTGATTTCTGCCATGCATCATATGATAAAGCAGACAGATGATGAAAGAAAAATTGAAGATATCAGAAAGAATAGATTATTTGGAAATGAAATTCAATCATACATGTTCACCATAGCGACGACTAATATGATTATCCGTGGAGACGGCAAAAGCAATCTAGAGAATCATGATTTTCTAAAAGAAAATCCTAATAAACTTCAATTAAAACAATGTACAGTTGGTATGATGAACCCTCCATATTCTCAGGGATCTTCCAGGAATAAAGATTTATATGAGATAGCTTTTACTGAACATCTTTTAGACTCACTTGTAGAAGGAGGAAGAGCTGCAGTAATTATCCCTCAATCTTCTGTAACAGGCAAAACAAAAGTGGAAAAAGAAATAAAAGAAAATATATTAAAAAAACATACTTTGGAAGGAGTTATAACCTTAAACAAAGATACTTTTTATGGGGTTGGTGTCAATCCCTGTATAGCAATTTTTACATCCGGAGTACCTCATAGAGAAGATAAACTGTGTAAGTTTATAAACTTTGAAGAGGATGGTTATAAAGTTTCAAAGCATATTGGACTAATAGAAACTACTTCAGCAAAGGATAAAAAGCAACATCTACTAGATGTATGGTTTAATAGAATAGAGTCTCAAACTAAATTTTGTGTAGAGACTACTATAGAAGCAGACGATGAATGGCTACACTCATTCTATTATTTTAATGATGAGATACCATCAGAAGAAGATTTTAAAAATACTATAGCTGATTATCTAACCTTTGAAGTAAATATGATTACTCATGGTAGAGGATATTTATTTGGACTGGAGGACCAAATTGAGAAAGATATAATTCAAGATATTAATCAACCTTATGCTGCTGAAGATGGTGAAGGTTATGAATAGGTTAAAGTTAAATAGCGTTGGGTGGAAAGAATTTAATATGATTGATATTTTTGAAATAGTAGATGGATATTATAATAAAAAGCCTCCCGCAGAAAAGAATGGCAAGATCCCATTCCTTAGTGCCACTGCTTATAACAACGGTGTATCAGAATTTTATTCCAAAGATACAATACTAACATGGGATAAGGTTGGAAATAAAACAAATAACAATATTGATGAAAGATTGTTTTCTGGAAATTGTATAGCAATAACAAACAACGGGTCGGTGGGTCATGCATTTTATCAAGAGGATTTATTTACTTGCAGTCATGATATCACTCCTGTATATCTTAAAAACTATGAACTTAATAAGTATATAGCCTTTTTTCTAATTGTAATGCTAGAGAAAACAGGTAAATCTTATGAATATGGTAAAAAATGGCGTCCTAAAAGAATGAGAAGGTCAAAAATCCTACTCCCTATTAATGATAATAATGAGCCTAATTGGAGATTCATGGAGGATTATGCCAAGCAAGAATTAAAATCTCAAGCTGAAAAAGTTATAGATTATTATGAACAAAAACTTATTGATGAAGCTAGTATATTATTAGATTTAAAAGAAGTAGAATGGAATCTGTTTCAAATTGATGAGATTTTTGATGTAAAAAGAGTAGAGGGCAAACCAATCAATAATTATGAGAATGGCAATATTCCCTATGTAACTACATCTTCAGAAAATAATGGAATTACCAACTTTGTAAATGCTATAGAATCAGATATAAGTAAAAGAAGTGCCATATCAGTTGATCCTGTAGGCGGGACAACTTTCTATCATGATTATGACTTTGTAGGTAGAGGATTTAGTGGCTCTTCAATAAATTTGCTTTATAATGATAACTTAAATAATCATAATAGTAAATTTTTATGTAGTGCTATAGAAAAGGTGTCAAAAGTAAAAGCCTCTTATGGAATACATTTTAATGGAAATAGACTAAAAAATGCAAAGATTCTTCTTCCATCAGAAGAAAATGGTAATCCGAACTGGAAATACATGACAGATTTTATTAAAAATTTAGAGCATGAAACAGCCTCTAAAGTGCTTGACTATATATATATATATATATAAGTTAGCCATTTGTAAGGGATTAGAATTTAATTTAGAAAGTATAGATTGGAAAGAATTTTATCTTGATGATGTATTTAATCTAATACAGAGAGGAAGACGACTTACAAAAAGAGAACAGTTTGAAGGGGATATTCCATATATTTCTTCAACAGGACTTAATAATGGACTAGATAATTTTATAGGCAATACTGATAAAGTTAGAGTTTTTAACGATTGTTTAACTATAGCTAATAGTGGTTCCGTAGGTTCTACTTTTTACCATAAGTATGAATTTATAGGAAGTGACCATATAACTGCTTTAAAGATAGATAAAGCTACAGAAAACATATATCTATTTTTAGCTACGAAACTTAGAAACTTAGAAACTAAATATTCTTTTAATAGAGAAATTAACGATAGAAGAATAAAAAGAGAAAAAATTATGTTACCAGCTAAAGATGGTAAACCTGATTATGATTTTATGAATAAATATATTGCAATTGAGAAGATAAAATCAATGTACCAAATAATAGATTATTATAGTGAGTTTATTGAAAGTCAAGATTTGATTTTAGTACGATAACTGGAATCAAGATGTGAGTGGCTATAAAAATCTAATTAAGGGAGGAAGGGATTTATGTCACTGGTTGTAAAAGTATTTGATATTAGTACAGAAGTGAAATCAAATTCGATTGACGGTAACCAGCAAAAAAATATATTAAAGATATTTGATGAATTAAGCGAAGAAACCCATTTAATAACAAACTGTTTTTTAGATTTAGAGTCAGAAACTTACCTTGATAGTCCAATTCATTATTTTAATGAGTCATTAGATAAGGTGGAATTTGATTATAAGAGAATAGCAGAAGATTTGTTAAAAGCAGAATGTAAAGCAGATTACACAAGAAATAGTACTATAAGAGAAGGGTTGTTATTTATAAAAGTTAATAATAATTTCATTACTATCATGAAATTAGAAAAATTAACAGTGATTGATAAAGATACCTATGAAATTAAGAGCGAATTAGGGAAGGAAAAAGATTATTTTAAAGTTTGTACTTTTAAAGGGGATTATAGTGATATTAAAATAATTGATAAAAATAGGACTGCTGCTAAGTATTGGTATCAAAAATTTTTAGGACTTACAAGAAAACGAACATCTGAAGATAGTACAAAAGAGGTAGTAAATCTTATATCGGAAGATAGATTTTTTCAACGAGAAATTATTAAAAAAGAAAATTACGATGAAATAAAAAGGTTTACAGAATACTATATGTTTGATAATAAAAAATTTGACAAATCTGATTTATTCAATGAGTTGAATAGCAGTGGATTAATTGAATTGCAAAAAGAAGATGAACTATTCTCAGCTGAATCAGAAGGTATAGATGCGGATTTTGATATTTCTGAGAAAGCACTAAATAATAAATATAAGAGGATAATCTCAACTTCCGATGAAATAACAATTACAACTAAAAACTACTTGGAGAGTCTTAGAGATAATGAATTAAATTTTGATGAAAAAAATAAAAAAATTACGATTATGATAGATGATGACTATTTAGCTAAAGTAAAGGAGGAACTAGGGGGTGAATGATTTATTATCCTGGAAGAATACTTCGCTAAAAATAGATTCTAAAATTGATGAGAATGCTTCATTAATCCATATTTTAAAAAATAGAGAAATACCTTTACGGAAAGACGGTTCAGAATACACATTAGAAAATCAAGAGTCTTACTATATATTAGAAGATAAATTCATTGATCAGTCTAAAAATTTGTCCACGATAATTACAAAATATTCACAAAAGGATTATAATAAATTAAGTCAAGTTTACATATCTAACATTGAAGATTTTCGAGGTATTGAAGTTACAGCGAAAGATAAGAAGGTTTATGAAAAAATAATAAAAGAAAACAAGATAGATGCTGATATTAGAAATTTTCCAATTTCTGTAAATGTACTGAATGAGGCTCTCGATAACAACAATTTTAAATCCACTCTATTTATAGATATATTGATTCTTTTTGCTCTTGCAACTGCAAGTAATTATAACGCAGAAGAAGTAGAAACAGAATTTAGAATTGAAGATAAAAATTACAAGGTTAAACTAAATATTATTGATTCTAAGCCATTACATTTGTATCCTATTTATGATTGGATATTTAATGAAGAAGAATATGAGGAATCATATAATGTAAAACTTCAAGTTGTCAGGCAAGTGATAATTAATAAAAATGACATTAAAGATGTTAAAGGAGTGCTTGAGGATAGTAAATTAGCTTACAAACGAATAGTTTCCCAAAAAACCAATGAATATTTTGAACAATTAAACCAACTAAAAGATGATTTTCTAATTTTATCAAAGAATGAAAACACCTCTCTTAGGACACTAAATCTTACATTTTTTGCTTGGCTAGGTTATTTAGGATTGGAGCTTTTCAATATAATAGTTAACTATAAAGGAGAAGATATAATCCCATATCTTTTATTTTCAGACGGAGCTAAGAAAGGCATAGTTTTGTTAATGTTTATTGTTGCTTTAATTTTTATTTTTAATGCTTATAGGTTAGAAATTAAGTCATTAGGAGAAACATACAAGGTAATTAAGGAAATATATGAGGATAAAATATTATTTAAAACAGATTTAGAGGGTAGTAGCAAATTTGAAGCAATAATAAAGAAACCAGAAATAGGTAAACCTCAAATGTTAGTATTCTTTATATTTTTGTTCGCACTTATAATAAGATTTTTCCTAACATTCCCCTGGTAATTAAACCGGAACTGGTACTGGGACGGGTAAAATAAGTTTCAAATATAGTTAAATTATACAAACAGAACGAGAACGAACTGTTAAATAATGACTAAATTAAAAGCTTTAGCATATATCTAATAATATAAAATGAAGAGTGGGAGTAGGTAAAGGTATTTTAATTTATAAGAAAAATAGAACAGAGTCAAATAAAAAGATATTTATTATCTTCCTATTTGGCTCTTTTCTATTAAATTATATTATATTTATATATTAAAATTTAACTCCAGTTTATAAAATTTAAGAAATAAAATATTCCTATAAAAATTGCAAACAATATATTTTTATTTAGATTTAAATATATAATTGCAATATATTCTCGTATATAGGAGGTTTTACTCATTTTTCTTTTTGACTATTATAAAATTCTATAGCTTTATCAATTCTACTAGCTAATAAAGGAGTTACTTTATCACCCATAAGTCCAGCACCTAAAATTATTAAATAGTCTTTATTTCTCTTTTCATACCAAATATTATATATGAGAGAAGAAGTTGAAAATATAATAAATCCTAGTACAAAATATGAAGACACCCTTATGAAAAATCCTTCCCTTTTAATAACTGTTTTTCCAGTAAATAAAATAATGCTTCCTATTTATATATAGAATAGGGAGTAAAATAATAACTCCTATAATCATAATTCCAGAAATTATATTTAAGATTCTAATTTCATTAGTAAACCCAAATTCACCTCGGCTTATTGAAAACATTAATAGTGCAAATAAGAACATATTAATTAAATTGACTATATTATAGACTATATTATAAAAAATGGCAGGAGTTCTTAATAAGTATAGATTTTGTAGAAAATGAATGTTCGTGGATAAATGAATTGTGGTGGAAATAGGAGAAACCCCATAAGCCTAATTAATATAAAGCCTATAGGGTAATTTATATCTGCTAATTTAATTGTAAAGACTTTTTAGCTGCCATAATAGCATCTACCACATAATCTGCTTGAATAATTTCGGCACCTTCTACTAAATTGTCTTTGTCCACTCCATTGTGTATCATGCATGATGAGCATACCTTTAGTCTTCCACCAGCTTCTAAAAAGGCAGGTAATAATTTTGAAATTGGCTCAAAGGGTTCACCTATATCTATTTTGTTTGCATATCCTTTAGATGCTAAATGAACTGCATCTGATAAGAGAATTAGCTCTACATCATGGTCCTTTTGTGCAGCTTTTAGCCCCATAGTAAAGGCAATTGTAACATTATTTGAATCTCTTTCATGCTGAGTTAAAGTAATTAATAAATCAATATTATCCATTAGTTAAGAACCTCCTAAAATATCTTTAACTTAAATATACCCTATAAGGGTAATGTTAATCAATATTTTATTCAACGAAACACTGGTAACGCTTTCTATTGTATACCTTTCAGCAAAATGAAGAGCTCAGGGAACAACTTCTTTTTAGAATAATGTGTGAAAACGTCAATATTTTTTGGGTTCTTTCCATAGTTAGTTGAAATTTTGTAGTAATGCTTTTTTCCTTTATTTTTAAGTATAAATGTTTCAAAATATAAGATAAAATAAAATAACTCAAACAAGGACATATGTCCTTGTTTGAGTTAAGACTATTATGTTATATTGTTGTTGAGGTGTAAGATTATGCACAGTATTTTAAGAGAAATTTCAGAAATTTCCAATACAAGAATTAGTGATTTTGAAGAATTATTCCAGAAGGATTTTTATGAAACTTTGGATCACTGTCAGGTTGTTACAGTAGAGGCTGGAGTGAGATTTGTTGCTGTTGATGAAGTCATAAATACAATATGGATACTTTTATCGGGACAAGTTAAAGCTTTGGAAGAATATTCCACGGGAGAAACCTACACCTTTAAGAAGTTTTCTGCTCCAGAAGTATTTGGAGAAATGGAGGCTTTGGCTGATATTACTAAGTTTAGAGCCACTCTGATTACAGAGTCGCAATGTGTGTTTTTAAATATTCCAGTAGATATTTATCAAGAATTTTTAAAAAATAATTCCCAATACCTCTATAGAAGAACCAATATTATTTTAAAGCGTGTTTTAGATGAACAAAAACATATGCGAATGTTTCTTATGATTAAATCAATAGACCGAATAAAAATATATCTTATACAGTATTATCAGTTATATGCTAAAGACCATATTTGCATCTTAAGAATTACAAGGCAACAAATTGCTGAGGAAACAGGATATGCCGTTAAAACTGTAAATCGTGTAATAAAGAAATTAGAAGAACAAAATTTATTAAAGATTGAAGGTCAAAGGATAATAATCACAGAGATACAATATGAAAAAATGTTTAAAAGTGTTGAGAATTATGTGAATTATTAAAATTATATTTTATATAAAAGGATGGTGCGAAATGACTGATATCTTAGAAATAGTAAGATCTCAAAAGCTTACTTATGAACAGAAAGTATTTTCCTTAGCCCATGCTGCAGAGGATATCTTAGATGTACTTCATGTACCAGAAAAGACGAAAAATTATTTTGAACAGAATGCAATTGATAATTTGTTTGAAGGAAATGCTCCTTATCGTCCACGATATATATTGCTGGACTATGATAAATTTATTAAACAAGGGAGCAAATTTTTACAATTAGATCCTCCAAAGGATTTAGAAGAGTTGTTAAATTCTTTGATGATTCTCTACCGTCATGTTCCATCTATTACAAGCTTTCCAGTTTATTTAGGAAACTTGGACAAGATGATAGAGCCTTTTCTTGAAGGATATAGTGATGAAGATATAAAGAAAAAGTTAAAATTATTTTTGAATTATTTAGATAGGACTATTACTGATAGTTTTTGTCATGCAAACTTGGGACCTGAGGATACCCGTGCTGGAAGACTTATTTTAGAAGTGGAAAAAGAATTGCAAAATGCAGTGCCAAATTTTACTTTCAAATATGATCCAGAAGTTACATCTGACGAGATAGCTGAATTAGCTCTTTATACCAGTATGTTCTGTGCTAATCCTGCAATATGTAATCACAATCTAGTTAAAGATACTTATTCTAGTGATTATGGGATTGCAAGCTGTTATAATATTTTACCTATAGGTGGAGGAGCTTATACCCTTTCAAGATTAGTATTACCTAAGGTAGCCCAACTATCAAAGGATATAGATGATTTCTTTAATACTATACTCCCTGAGTGTCTTCAAGCAATGGGAGATTATATGAATGAAAGAGTTCGCTTTTTAGTAGAAAAGTCAGGTTTCTTTGAGAGTTCTTTTTTAGTTAAAGAAGGGCTAATTCATAAGGATAGATTTATTGGAATGTTTGGTATTGTAGGTTTGGCTGATTGTACGAATATCTTACTAAGGGAAAAAGGAAAACGTTATGGACATGATGGAGAAGCAGATGATCTGGCAGATAAAATTATGAATACTATATCTGAATTTGTCACAAGTTTTCCAGCAGAATACTCTCCTATTTCTAATGGACATTTTATGCTTCATGCACAGGTAGGTATGGATTATGATAAGGGAGTTACAGCAGGAGTAAGAATCCCTGTGGGGGATGAGCCAGAGAATATGTCGGATCACCTTCGACATAGTGCTAGATTTCATAAATTAATACCTACAGGATGTAGTGACATATTTGCTATGGAAACTACAGCAAGGAATAATCCTTCTGCAATGCTGGATATAGTAAAAGGAGCATTTTCCCTTGGAGTTAAGTATATAAGTTTCTATGAAGAGAATGGAGATTTAGTTAGAATAACAGGATATTTAGTAAAGAAAAGTGAGATGGAGAAGTTTAGAAATGATGAAGCAGTTCTGCAAAATACTACTCATCTAGGAGCACCAAATTATGAAAACAATAATTTGAAAGATAGAAAGGTGCGAGGAGTATGAAAAAGGCTCCCATTCATAAAATAATCCATCATAGTTTAGTAGATGGACCTGGAAATCGTACTTCAATATTTCTTCAGGGATGCAATCTTAGTTGTGCATATTGTCATAATCCTGAAACGCAAAAAATATGCACTGATACTACTTCGCTAGAAGTCAAATGGATGACAGCAAATGAAGTATTTTATGAAGTAGAGAAGGATATTCCATTTATAAGAGGAATTACACTTTCAGGAGGAGAATGCACCTTATATCCAGAATTCCTACAAGAGTTATTTGTTCTAGGTCAAAAGGCTGGATTGTCCTGTCTGATTGATACTAATGGAGCTATTGATCTTTCTTTATATCCAGAGCTTATGGAGGTATGTGATGGAGTTATGTTAGATGTAAAAGCTTGGGATAAGGAAAAGTTTCAAAGACTTACTGGTGAAGACAATGAAATTGTAAAGAAAAATTTAAAGTTTCTAGCAGATATTAATAAATTAGAAGAAATAAGAATTGTATGTATTCCAGAAGAAGTAGATACTGAAGACATTCTAAAAGGAGTTAAAGCTACTATTGGAAATAAAATCAGAAATGTTAATCTAAGATTGATTAAATTTAGAAATCATGGTGTTATAGGAAGACTTAAAAACACTAGCAGCCCATCTGAGGAATATATGAGCAGTTTAAAAGGCAAGGCATTGGAAATGGGCTTTAGGGTTATAAAAAATTAAAAAACTATATTTAAAGAGAGGAGAGTATTATAATGAAAAAAATTATTGCTTTATTATTGGTTATTAGTCTGATGACTATTGTAGTAACGGGATGTGGGACATCAGACACTGGAAAGGTAGTAGAAGAAAATAAAAATAGTAGTAATTCTGTTATAATGGTAGCTGATGTTGGAGGTGTTAATGACCAAAGTTATAATCAAGGTGCATGGGAAGGACTGCAAGCATTTCAAAAGGAAACTGGAGTTAAAGCTTCTTTTATTGAAACAGTGCAGATGTCTGATTTGGCTACTAACTTTGATAAGGCTGTAGATGGGGAACATAATTTAATTTGGGGAATTGGTTTTAATACAGCTGATCCTCTTGAAGCTAGTGCAAAAATGAATCCGGAGTTATCCTATGCCATAGTGGATCATGATTTTGGTGAAGCTACTTTAGATAATGTTACCAGTGCAATGTTTAATGTAGAGGAAGCATCTTACCTTGTAGGGTACATAGCAGGCTTGACTACAAAGACTGATAAGGTTGCTTATATTGGTGGAATGAGAAGTCCTACTATGGATCTTTTTGAATATGGTTTTAAAGCAGGAGTAGACCATGCTGCTAAGGAATTAAATAAGGAAATTAAAGTGGAGGTACAAATTGCAGAAAGTTTTTCAGATGCTGCAAAGGGAAAGGCAATTGCTGCATCTTTATATAGTGATGGTAGTGATATAATATTTGTTGCTGCAGGTGCTACAGGCAGTGGTGTTATTGAACAAGCAATAGAAGAGAATAAATGGGTTATAGGTGTAGACCGTGATCAATCCTACCTTGCTCCCAAAAATGTACTAACTTCTGCTCTAAAACATGTAGGAGTAGTAACTAATGATCTTTCTAAAAGGATTATAGATGGTGAAAAGCTTGGTGGACAAATTATTAAATATGGATTGGAAAATGGTGGGGTAGGTATTCCAGAGAACAATCCAAATATGGATCCAGAAGTATATGAAAAGGCTTTAAAAATACAAGATATGATTATAAATGGTGAGATTGATCCACCTTATAGTGAAGATACTTATAAAAATTTTAGTAAATAAATTTTTAGTCAGACATGATAAAAGGATGGAGCGAGTTATGAATATTCAAGAAGATTATGCAGTACAGATGAGAGGCATTACAAAAAGATTTGGTTCATTCACTGCATTAGCTCATGTCGATATAAATATAAAGAAAGGCACCATTCACTCCATATTGGGAGAGAATGGTGCTGGCAAAACTACTTTAATGAACATACTTTATGGGCTATGTAAAGCTGATGAAGGGGAAATTTTTCTTAATGGGAAAAAGGTAGATATTAAAAATCCTAATGTAGCCATAGAAAATGGAATAGGAATGGTTCACCAACATTTTATGTTAGTGGAAAATTTCACCATAGCTCAAAATATAATTCTAGGAAAAGAAGAGACTAAGGGTTTAGGAGTTATAGATATAGACAAGGCTAATAAAAAGATATTGGAAATTATAGAAAAATATGGGCTAGAAGTAGAACCAAATGAATTGATAGAAGATGTATCAGTAGGGATGCAGCAAAAGGTTGAAATAATTAAGGCACTATATAGAGGGGCAGATATTTTAATATTGGACGAACCTACAGCGGTACTTACTCCTCAAGAAATTGTTGAACTTCTTAATATCATGAATAAATTAATTGAGGATGGGAAGACCATCATAATTATTACCCATAAGCTTAAGGAGATCAAGCAATCTGCAGAAGAGTGCACTATACTTCGTAGAGGAAAATATATTGATACTGTAAATGTGGCAGATGTCAATGAAGAGGAATTAGCTAATAAGATGGTTGGTCGCTCAGTTAACTTGGTGGCAGATAAATCTCCTGCTCAAGTAGGCGATGTTATATTTGAGATTAAGAACCTTTTTGTGAAAAATGAAAAGGGGCTTTATGCTGTAAAGGATTTATCTTTGGAAATACGAAAAGGCGAGATAATGGGTATTGCAGGTATTGATGGAAATGGACAAAAAGAACTAGTAGAGGCTATTACAAATTTAAAACTTGCAGAAAAAGGACAGATAATTATTAATGGTGTAGAAATACAAAATACTTCTCCAAATAATGTTATCAAAAATAGAGTAGCAACAATTCATGAGGACAGACAGAAGGTAGGATTGGTACTGGATTTCACAGTTGCTGAAAACATCATACTCGAGAATTTTAAGAGTCCTAAATATTCTAAGAATGGGATTATACTAAAGGATAAAATAATTAATAAAGCTAAGGAGTTAATAAATAAATTCGATATTAGACCTAGCGATAGTGAAGAACTAGCTGTTAAAGGTTTATCAGGAGGAAATCAACAAAAGGTTATTATAGCCCGTGAAGTGGAAAATAATCCAGATTTGTTAATTGCCGTACAACCTACTAGAGGATTAGATGTGGGAGCAATAGAATTTATACATAAGACTCTAATTGAAGAAAGAGATAAAGGCAAGGCAATTTTATTGATTTCATATGAATTAGATGAAGTTATGAATCTATCAGATACCTTGGCAGTTATATACGATGGGGACATCGTTAACACCTTTAAGCAAGGTACTATAGATGAAAATACCATTGGTTTATTAATGGCAGGAGGGAAAGTCAGTGAACAAAATATCTAAAATATTAAAACATCAGTTTACATTTATAATGATTGCTATTTTCATTGGCTTTATAGTGGCAGCCATGGTATTGGGAATTTCAGGATATAATCCTTTAGAGGTATATAGTATATTATTTAAAGGAATGTTCTCTAAACCTAGATATATAATGAATATTATTATAAAAGCCTCCCCTATTATATTAACTGGTATTAGCGTTGCCTTTGCCTTAAGGGTTGGATTATTTAATATAGGTGTCGAAGGGCAATATATTGTAGGTACAATTGTTGCAACTGTAGTAGGGATTATATTTGATTTTCCTTCCTTTATTCAATTTCCCCTAATACTTATAGGTGGAACCTTAGCAGGGGGATTATATGGTGCTATAGCTGGATATCTAAAAGCTAAAGGTGGCATACATGAAGTAATCACTGGTATTATGTTTAATTGGATTGCGTTTTATGCAGGGAATTATATTGTATCCCTTGAAAGATTTCATGATCCAGGAACAACAACAACTTATCTTATAAATGCTTCTGGACTAGATCCCATCTATAATTGGAAAATGTCTAGTGTAGGGCAAGAGATTCTTCAACAGAGTGCTTTTCTAAGGGAAGTCCTTGGAAGAACTAGTGCAAATATAGGGATTATTATAGCCATTATTGTGGCTTTATTAATTACTTTTATATTAAAAAAGACTACTAAAGGATATGAATTAAGGGCTGTTGGTCTGAATAAATATGCATCAGAGGCATCAGGCATTAACGTACAAAAAAATACTATGGAAACTTTACTTATTGCAGGGGCTATTGCAGGTTTAGCTGGAGCTTTGTCTATTACAGGAGTATACCAAAGACTATATGAACTTATGGCTCTTGAGAATTATGGATTTAACGGACTTTCAGTGGCATTGATGGCTGGTGGATCTCCTATAGGATGTATTTTTGCAGGACTGTTATTTGCAGGATTAACCTATGGAGGAGGTACTATTCAGTTGGAAATTGGTGCACCTTCTGAAATTATAGATATTTTAATTGGTACTATTGTATTTTGCATGGCCTTAGTGACAATTATTCCCCTATTAATTAACAAAATTAGTCAAAGAGGAGGCAACAAACAATGTTAGATAAGTTATTACTGCTAATTAGTAATACAATAATGTATTCCACTCCTCTAGCCTTTGGAGCATTAGGGGGGCTAATGAGTGAACGAAGTGGAGTAATCAATATTGGTCTTGAAGGTATGATGACAATAGGAGCGGCAACGGGAGTTAGTATAGCTTACATAACTGGAAATCCTTGGATAGGATTTTTATGTGCAGGTATTGCAGGAGGATTGATTGCTTTATTGCATGCTATTGCTTCCATATCTTTAAGAGCTGACCAAAGTGTATCAGGGATCGCTATTAACTTATTAGGTTCTGGTGCTTCCCTTTTTCTAGTAAGGATAATATTTGGATCATTAAATACTCCGCCTGTACCTAAGAAATTACCTAAATTATTTAGTGATAGTAGTATATTAGGAGCATTTAGTAGATTGAATTTTGAGGTAACCGCTGTAATAGCTTTGTTGATAATGCTGCTTACTTGGTTCATATTTGCGAAAACTAAATGGGGTCTTAGAATTAGCTCTGTAGGGGAACACCCTATAGTTGCTGATAGTCTTGGGTTAAATGTATATAAGATTAGATATATTTGTGTAATTATTTCAGGGTTTCTAGCAGGGCTTGGTGGTGCTTCTATGACTCTATCTGTTCTATCTAACTTTGTACCTACAGCTATTAGTGGACATGGATTTATTGCATTAACAGCTGTTATATTTGGTAAATGGAAACCTTTAAGTGTTTACCTATCCTGTTTATTCTTTGGGTTGGCTCAAGCAATTGTTATTCAATTAGGAGGCGGAGCTATGCTATCTAGTCAAATTGTAGCCATGTTGCCTTATGTACTTACTATTATTGTACTAGTACTATTTGTTGGTCGTTCTGTAGGACCTAAAGCCAGCGGAGTTCCATATGAAAAAGGTAAATAATATTTATTTAAGAGATATTTATATATATAAAGAAGAACGGAGGATCAATATTGAAATATAATGAACTAATTAAAGAAGCCTTTATAGCAAGAAAATCTTCCTATGCACCATTCTCTCACTTTCATGTAGGAGCGGCATTATTGACAGTTGATGGAAAGGTATATAGGGGATGTAATATTGAAAGTGCTGCTCATACACCTAGTTGCTGTGCAGAAAGAACTGCTTTTTTTAAAGCTATTTCCAGTAATGAAAGAGATTTTAAGGCTATAGCTATTGTAGCAGCTGCAGCAGATACTCCTCAAGATCAATATGAGTATTGTGCACCATGTGGAGTCTGCAGACAAGTAATGGCAGAATTTTGTGACTTAGATGAGTTTGAAGTTATTTTAGCTAAAAATGAGGAGGAATACAAGATTTATTCTCTTAATGAACTACTTCCTCTAAGCTTTACTGGTAAAGATTTGGAGTAGTAACAGGTTTTATAGATAAAAAAGGTAAAGGGTGTTGGTTAATATATTTACCAATACCTTTTTTAAATAAGGTGGCAAGATAATGAATATGTATGACATAATATTAAAAAAGAGAAACGGACAGATTTTAAGTATTCCAGTTAGGTTTACAATCTAATATATCTAAACATTGTTAATCACAATAAGCTAATTAATTTAATATATATATAGATTTAAACTCTGTGATATGTTATAATTGTTAAAAATTTGAAAAATAGCTTATTTAATTTAAAGATGTAATGAAAATATAAATTCAAATAAACAACAATTGTATTATATAAAGTTTTAAATAAAATATATTCTATGAATTATAATGATATTGGATAGGGTTTAATATGTAACACTTCTGTGCTCAAAACCCTAGATAAATATTTACATATTTTTAGAATTATAAAATGTTAGATAAGGAGAGAGAATGGAAAATAAAAAACAGTTATCAGTTAGTATGCTAATTTTTCTGTATATGGTAATTTTAATACTTCCTTTTTTGGTTTATAGTGATAATATAATTTTTAGTTTTTTAGAGCAACCTTTGTTAATTTTCATTCCAACAATTCTTATTTCAAGAATTTATATAAAAAAAACTGGGACAACTATAAAGGAATTTTATAGATTGAGAAAAGTCAGCACTAAAAATATGTTGCTTATAACAATTATTGTATTTTTACTTCCCTTAATAACCAATGTTGTAGCAGATATATCCTGTTTGTTTTTTAATAGTGATTTACAAGACGATATTATTTTTAAACCTGAGATGTATAATGGTTTGGCTTGGGCTACTGGAGTATTCTTCTATAATATATTTTTTACATCTATATTTCCAGCAATATGCGAAGAAACGCTTTTCAGAGGGAGTATACTTCGCTTCTCAGAGGTATTTGGTTGGAAAAGTTATATTATAATTTTACTAAATGCTTTATTGTTTGGTATATTCCATCAAAATATGGAACAATTATTTTATACATTTTTACTAGGAATTATTTTTACAAATATAGTTTTAGTTACAGGTTCTATTTTAGCAGGTATATATGTTCATTTTGCATATAATTTTATTATTGATCTGTCCAGTGTTTTTGATTTAAATAAACACAGGTTAATATCCCAGGTGGCTAGGGTAATTGATAGTATGAATCATATTATATATTCCATAATTGCTGTCATATTGATATTTATAATAATAAAATATATGGATAGAGGCAATAGGGAATAAATTAGTTGCAAGATAAAATTAATTTTTAAAAGTTAATACGGATAAATCTATGATATGATACTTCCAAAGTAGACAGTCTAATTAATTTTAAATTAGATTATTTACTAAGGGGTATTTTTTTATAGGAATTTTATAGTATATATCAATGAAATGATAATTACTGAAGAAACAAGAAAAAGCAATATTACTTTGGTAAACTGTAAAAATTAGAAGAAGATAATATTATATTTTGTTGACAAAAGCACTACTGTGTATTACAATGCAGTCGCTGCTAAACAATGTAAAGTAGGTGAAGAGATGATATCTAGTCAACTTTTAAAAGGAGCTCTGGATTCCTGTATTTTAAAAATAGTTTCTTGTAAAGAAACTTATGGGTATTTGATAGTTCAAAAATTAAATGATTTAGGTTTAGAGATTCAAGAAGGTACAGTTTATCCAATACTTTTAAGACTTGAGAAAAAGAGATTTTTAAAATCTGAAAGAAGAGCTTTAGATATAGATCCTGTTAGAAAGTATTTAAGTATTACAGATGAGGGTTTAAAGGAGATTGAAAGGTTTAAAGATGAGTGGTCTATTTTAGAAAATATAGTAGACAAGATTATGGACATTGAGGTGTAAAGTATATATGAATAAAAATCAATTTAAAAAAGAAATAGTAAAACAACTGGAAGATGATTTTGCAAATTTAGAAGGAATATATTGGGATACATTAATTAATGGAGTTACTTATATAAATAGTCTAGGGATTGCAGGAAAGAATAAAACTATGATATTAGGAGATATTATAGAAATTTTAAATGATGCACAGAATAATGATAAAGACCCAAAAGAAGTTTTATCAGGAGATATTTATACTTTTATTGATATGGCTAAGGATTCTTTAGGAGAGACTACCTTTATTAGTAGATTTTTAAATTTAGCTTTAAACACTTTAACTGTTTTTACTGTAATATTTATTTTAAATGGTATTATGAGTGTTTTAGGATTAGGGAAGTTTCCTAAAATAGAATCGGGAATGATTTCATTAAAGGTAGAAAGCTTTATAAATCCAATAATAATAATTTTAGATATAGGTTTATTAAAGTCTAGATATATTAAAGCTAAAATTAAATATAAAAAAATTATATATTTAATTTTAGTAATTATTACTACTTTAATTTTATCTTTAATAATATCCAGTGTTTTAGAATATTTTGGTTTTTTAGAAGATTGTATTGAAGTATCTATATTAAACTATATTTTAATTGTAGCTGGAAGTGTTATATTGACTTATAGGTTAAATAAATATATGAATGAAAAAAATTAATAAAAAGGCCCTAAATAATATAAATACTTAAAACCTTTAAAAGAATGCATATTATAATTTGAGATCATCCTATAAAAGTTCAAAGGAAGTGATAAGTAAAACCTGGTAGTAGCTAGAAGAAATAGCGACTACCAGGTTTTATATTGTTCAATAGAAAAATATATGATATTTTTTAGAGTCAATTTAATATTAGAAATATAGTTAAAAATATTAGAAGTTTTTAATTATTGGAGCAGGAAAACTATTTTTTGGAGTTGATATTGATAATCATTATCAATATAATTATCTTTAGACTTAGGTTATTAATTAAATTTAGTTTTTTATTTAAAAAATAGCATATAAAATAGGCAATTTGCTTTATAGGAGGGGATAAATGGAAAGATAATTTACTTATATGGTTACATGTTAATGAATTACAGGTTATCTTGTAAAATACACCATATCAACTTATAAAAATATTTAATAAATAGAAAGGATGGATTTGAATGAAAAAACATAAAAAAGGTATATTAATATTTTTATGCCTTGTTGTTATTGGAAGTCTTGTAGCTTGTCAAAGCAAGAAGGTATCTAATAAAGACATAGGTGAAAATAAAGAAACAGAGTCTAATTTAAAGAAGGATGAATTAATTGTCTCTATGGGAGAAAGGATACCTCATGAATTTGACCCAAAACAAAGATGGGGAATGTATAATGAGGCACATATTATACATAGCACATTACTTATGAAAACTGCTGATTTAGATATAGTCGGAGATTTAGCTAAAGATTATAGTATTTCAGAGGATGGAAAGATATGGAGCTTTGATCTTCATGATAATTTTAAGTTCTCTAATGGAGAGTTAGTAACTGCAGAAGATGTTAAATTTTCCTATGATATGTTAAAAGAATATGGTCAGCACTGGGATTTAGGGTTTATTGATAAAATAGAAATTCCTGAAGAAAACAAAGTGGAAATATATTTAAATGAGCCACGCTCTACGTTTTGGGCACAACTTACAGAAGTTCCCATAGTACCTAAGAACCACTATAACGACAATTACTCTCAAAACCCTATAGGTTCAGGGCCATATATGGTGACACAATACGATAAAGATGAGCAAGCTATTTTTGAGGTTAATCCGTACTGGCATGGAGAAGAACCATATTTTAAAAAGTGGACTTGGGTTTGTTTAGATGAAAACACTGCTCTTGCTGCAGCTAAGGCAGGGAAAGTAGACATTATATATGCTATTCCTGAATTTGCTGATGAAGAGCTACCAGGTTGGAAACTATTCGAGTTTGAATCCAATGACGTTAGAGGATTATCTTTACCTTATGTTAAGCCTGGTAAAATCGAATCACCAGATGGATATCCTGTAGGGAATGAAGTTACAAGTGATCCAATTATAAGAAAAGCATTGAATATAGGTCTTAATAGACAAGAGATTGTAGATACTGTTCTAAATGGACATGGAAAGCCAGCTTATTCAGTTATAGATGGGATGCCATGGTGGAATCCAGAAACAGCTATTGAAGATGGGAGAGTTGAGGAGGCTAAAAAGTTACTGGATGAAGCAGGATGGAAAGAAGGAAAAGATAAAATACGTGAAAGAGATGGTATTAGATCAGAATTTGAATTATATTATCCTACAAATGATAAGTTAAGAACCAATGTGGCTATTGCAGCTTCAGAACAGGCTAAGAATTTGGGAATAGATATTAAATTAGTTGGAAGTAATTGGGATGAGATGGTGACAAAATCTCATGAAGTGGCTCTTTTATATGCTGGTGGAAGACATCACCCAAATCAATTCTATGAGTCTCATAGTCCAGAAAGAGCGGGCTATGGTTGGGCTAATATAACTTTTTATGATAATCCTAAGGTTATGGAATATATGAATAAAGCCATGACTGCTACAGATCTAGATGAAGCAAATAAATATTGGAAATTAGCTCAATGGGATGGGGAGGCTGGTGCTAGTACATTGGGAGATATACCAAATTGTTGGTTAGTTAGGTTTAACCATACTTACTTAGGAGATAAAAGATTAAATGTTGGGAACCAACCTATACACAGTCATGGACATGATTGGTCTTTGCTTCACAATATATATGAGTGGACTTGGGAAGAGGACTAAAGGTAGATTTTAAGGTGTCATATATATTATATGGCACCTTTCTAAAATAATAGTTAGGAGGAATAAATTTGGAAAAACGAAGTTTGTTTATTTTTCATAAATTGTTAAGAGGTCTTACGCTTCTTTTAGGTCTTTCTATATTGACTTTTGTTTTAATGAAAAGTTCGCCCATTGATCCAGTAATGGCTAGTGTTGATTATGATACGTCTATGACTCCGGAACAATATGCAGCTATTGAAGAGTATTGGGGACTTAATAAACCTCCAATTAGTCAATATTTTTCTTGGCTGAAAAGTATTCTTTCTGGAAATATGGGGATTTCTAGAGTACATAAAAGACTGGTTATAGAAGTTATAAAAGAAAAGGCATTGGCCTCAGCAGCATTAATGGGAGTATCTTGGGTCCTTTCAGGAATTATAGGGATAGCCCTAGGTACTATAGCTGCTTTTAACAGAGGGAAGTTATCAGATAGGATAATAAAATGGTTTGCGTATTTACAAGCTTCTGTTCCGACATTTTGGATTGGTTTAATATTTCTATTGATTTTTTCTGTAAAATTGAGATGGTTTCCTATAGGGATTTCCGCTCCTATAGGTGTTATTAAAAGTGAAGTTACCATATGGGAGAAGATACATCACCTTATATTGCCAGCCCTTACATTGAGCGTTTTAGGAACTGCAAATGTAGTATTGCATACTAGAGAAAAAATGATAGATGTACTAAATGACGAATATGTACTTTTTGCTAAAGCAAGAGGAGAGAGTGACTTTCAAATATTTAAAAATCATGCTCTTAGAAATGCAATAGTACCAGCTATAACTATTCATTTTGCATCCTTTGGAGAATTATTTGGAGGTTCTATATTAGCTGAACAAGTCTTTTCTTATCCTGGATTAGGTTCTACATTGACAGAAGCAGGATTAAAAAGTGATATGCCTTTACTATTAGGGATTATAATGATTAGTGCTGTTTTTGTTTTCTTTGGCAATATGATTGGAGATATTATAAACTCAAGGATAAATCCATATTTGAAACAGGAGGGACAGCAGGCATGAAATTAAACTCAAGAAAAAAACTAGTATTCTCTATAATATTATCTATATTAATAATTTCTATTATCATAATCTTAGGATTTTCTTTAGGTGAAGATAAATTAATGACCAATAGTAGAAAAAAAAGTTTGTCGCCAAATAGTGAACATATTTTTGGCACTGATTGGTTAGGAAGAGATATGTTTACAAGGACTATCAAAGGTTTAAGATTTTCTATGTTAGTAGGATTTTCAGGAGCTTTAATAGGAGCTATATTTGCTATTACTTTAGGAGTTATTGCTGCTACATGTGGAAGAAAGATAGATTCTATAATACTGTGGCTTATAGATATGTTTATAGGTATGCCACATATGATATTTATGATTTTAATATCATTTGCTGTAGGAAAAGGTGCAAAAGGAGTTATAGTGGCAGTAGCATTAACACATTGGCCTACATTGGCTAGATTAGTTAGAAATGAAGTAAACAATATTAAAAATTTAGACTATATAAAGATATCCCAAAACTTTGGGAAAAGTAAAATGTCTATTGTTAGAAATCATATTTTACCGGCTATAATTCCTCAAGTTATGATAGGATTTTTATTACTATTCCCTCATGCTATATTACATGAGGCTTCCATGACTTTTCTAGGATTTGGTTTATCTGCGCAAACTCCATCTATAGGAGTAATTTTATCTGAAGCTGTAAAGCATATATCAATTGGAGATTGGTGGCTTGCTGTATATCCAGGTTTATTACTTGTTATATTAGTAAAAAGTTTTGATAATATTGGAGAATCATTGAGTACACTATTAACTCCCCAAACGAGTCATATATAGGAGGTAAATATGAGTGAAAACATATTAAAAGTTAAAGATTTATGTATTTCCTTTAGTCAATATACGAAGGGAATAAATATACAAAAGATAACTCCAGTAGAATCTTTAAATATTGAGATTAATAAAGGAGAAATATTAGCAGTAGTTGGGGCTAGTGGTTCTGGTAAAAGTTTGCTTGCCCATGCCATTATGGGTATTCTTCCTAGAAATGCAACAATAGAGGGAGAGATGTATTATAAAGGGAGGAAAATGTCTTTAGGATTAATAGAGAAATTAAGAGGTAAGGAGATTGCCTTTATTCCACAATCTATAAACTATTTAGATCCACTTATGAAGGTTAAAGATCAAGTTAGAATAGGATTACCTAAAGAAAAAGCTAAAAATATTCAAGAAGATTTATTTCAAAGCTATGGTTTGGAAAAAGCTCATGGAGATCTATATCCTTTTCAATTATCTGGGGGAATGCTTAGGCGTGTTTTATTTGCAACCAGTGTAAGGGAAGGGGTGCAGCTTGTTATAGCTGATGAACCGACTCCTGGCATACATCCTGAAGTTTTAGATACTATACTTTTACAACTTAGGAAATTTGCAGACAGTGGTATGGCTGTTATGCTAATTACCCATGATATTATTTCTGCTCTTAAAATATGTGATTATGTAACAATATTTAAAGACGGAGAAAATATAGAAACATCTTCGGCAGAAGCTTTTGAAGGGGATGGTAGTAAACTAAAAACCGAATATGCAAGACTGTTGTGGAGATCATTACCTGAAAATGAATTTATAGATATGGGGGAGTTTAATGTCACTAGAATGTAAAAAGTTAGGTTTTTATTATGAGAAGAATAAATGGATATTTAGAAATGTAAATTTAACTATTAATTCAGGAGAAGTAGTGGGTATATCTGGATATAGCGGATGTGGCAAAACAACTTTTGCTAAAGTATTAGCAAATTATGTACAGCCCTGTGAAGGGGAAATACTAATTGATGGGGAAAAAAAACAAAATAAGGGTTTTCAAAAAGTACAGTTAATACTGCAACATCCTGAAAAAGCTATGAACCCAAAATGGAAGATGGAAAGAATTATAAATGAAAGCTATAGTCCAGATAAGGAGTTATTAGATAATTTTGGAATAAAACATGAATGGATGAATAGATGGCCTATTGAACTATCAGGTGGAGAATTACAAAGGTTTTCTATAGTTCGTTCATTAAATGTTAATACTAAGTATATTATTGCAGATGAAATGACTACTATGCTAGATGGAATTACTCAAGCAAAAATTTGGAATAAATTATTACAGATATGTAAAAAAAGAGATATAGGTATAGTTGTAGTTAGTCATGAAAAAAATATATTAAATAAAATATGTGATAGTATTTATTATATGGACGAGTTAAATAAGGATAAAAATAATATTAATTGTTGTCATGAAGTTTAGACTATCTAAAAATAATTATTTAAGAGATAGATATGTAGTTAAGATTTTAAAGAATCTACAAATTTAATAAATAATAAATAAAAACCTTATAATAGCTAAAAAAATAGCTTTTATAAGGTTTTATAATAAATACTATATTGTTTTTTAATATTCTTCTCTAAGGGTAAGTTCTTCTCTAACTTTAAATCCAAAGCCATCTTGACGGATTCTCTTTATAGTCTCCTTTACAAATTTATCTGCATCTTCAATAGCTTCCTCAGCTACCATTATACCTTTTTTAGATATTTCACCTTTACCTAACATTTCAGCACCTATGATCAGTGGTATTGCTGTAAGTGGAGCCATGTTTCCAGCTACTCTTCCTATATAAGATATGTCTTTACCATCTTTTTTTCCATGGAGTTCAGTAGCTGCACATGCAGTAACTCCTTTTAAAAATTCTTTAAGTTCTTCTTTTGTCATGACTGGCTGACTTGCCTTTTGTGCTAATAATACAGCTAGTGCAAAGTCACGAGGTGATACAGGATTGCCATTGATATCAAGTTTGTGATCAGATGTAAGACCTGCTAAGCTAAGATCTCTAAAGCCTTCGTATGCTGAGAATGGCTCAAGACTAAATCTTATGGATACGTTTTGAATTTCTGGTGAGTATCTGGGGAATGTAAATACTTCAGGATGGCCTATTCTAGTAACTTTACGAACACCATAAGGTTCTCCAAAGTCAAAATCCCATTCTTCACGGAATGAAGGTTCGTTAAATTTTTCTCCATCTTTAATATATGGCGCGTTGTGTATACATTCTAACATATGACCAAGCACTGCAGGACCACCTGGTTCTTTCTCATCACATGCAAAATAGAATATAGCTTCCTTTAGTGAATCAAAATAACGTTGTTCTGCACTACATGCCAGTACTGATAAAAATCCTGGGCTTGCTCCAAGACCCATTATCATACTAAGTCCTTTTTCTTCAGCTTTCTTAGGTAAGTCTGATTCAAATATCTTGTTGAATGCTTCGATATCGTCACAGAAGTCAATATAGTGTTTGCCAGCCTTTATTGTAGTGTCTATAATCTTATATGCAAGAATATGGTAAGGACCTGTACAGTTAGCAACTACGTCACAATCCTTTATAAGTTCGTATAATGCTTCTTCGTCAGAAACATCAACTTCTGCAGCTTTAATTATTGGTGAATTTAGCTCTTCTACAATTTTCTTGTTTTTTTCAAGATTACGAGATGAAATAACTACCTCGTCGAAAATGCTACCATGATTGATTAAATCTCTAATTCCATAAAGTGCTTGAGAACCTGCTCCACCTAATACAACCAGTTTCATAATAATCCTCCTTAAATAGTTTTGACATATTTTTATAACACCTTATTGTTAATATTATATCACCAGCAATTGGAAAAGTCTAACTCTTAAGAGATATCATGGAGTAATTTTTTTGCCATATTTAGTGTATTCTATTTCCTGTAAAAAGTTAAAAAATAAGCTTATAGTTATCATAAAGCAAATAGATATAATTTATTATAGTCTAAACACTATAGATAATATCTATTAGACTATATCTATTGATAAATATATAATGATGTTTGTTGGAATTTGTTGGAATTTGCTAGAATTTATTAGGAGGGTTAAATTTGGTCAAAAAAAGGAATTTAATGGGACTTGCTGTGATTTTGATTTTATCATTTTTACTTTCAGGATGTGGTGGAAATATTAACAGTCAAAATGATGCTAGTAGTAGAAGTGAAAAAGAAAAGGTTACAAATTCTGAAGGAAAGCAAGTTGTAAAGATAGGGTGTATGAGGATTACAGAAACTATAATTGATATAATTACAGAGGAGATGGCTGATTCAGAGTATGAAATTGAGAAAGTTATGTTTGATGGAACGTCAAATATACCAGCAACAGCATTAAATGACGGAAGTATAGATGGTTTTGTGGTTAATCATTTACAATGGGTAGAAGTATTTAATGAGAAGAATGGTTCAAATCTAAAAATGGTAGAACCATATGTTTATTATTTTAAAAATGGAGTTTATTCATCAAAATATGATTCAATAGATGAGTTACCAGATGGAGCGCAGGTTGCTATACCAGCAGATCCAAATAATATGGATCGTAGTCTAAGGCTGCTTCAAAGAATGGGACTTATAAAAATTGATGAAGAAAAAAAGCTATGTAATATAGTTGATATTATAGAAAATCCAAAAAATATAGAGTTAATAGAAACAGAAATAACAGCAACGGTTAAAAGTTTATATGATGTAGATATGATTATATCGGGAGCAAATGCTATGAGGTTAGCAGGAGAGGATTTTAACAATAGTTTATTTGATGATCCTGTAGATAAAGAATTTCCTATAAGCTTGACAGTTAGGGAAGAAACAGAAAATCAGGATTGGGTAAAGGTCTTTATGGAAGCTACTCAAACTGAAAGCTTCAAGAATAAGTTTAATGAACATTATAAGGGAACTTTTATTTTATTTGATAATTAAAGAGGATAATTATGAGAGAAATTTATTTGAATAAACTAAATACTAGAGAGTTATCGGAAGGTATAGAAAATAATACTATCAACAAGGTTATATTGCCCTTTGGGAGTTGTGAATCACATGGAAAACATTTACCTATGGGAACAGATATTTTTATTCCTATAGAAATGGCCGAAAGAATTGCAAGAGAATGTGAAGGTACTATAATAGCACCTCCAGTACCTTTTGGAACATCAATTAATTACAATCAATATCCTATGTCAATAAACCTAAGATATGAAACTACAATTAAATTGACGGAAGATATATTGACCAGTTTAATTAAATATGGATTAAAAAATATACTAATTTTAAATGGTCACGATGCTAATATACCTGCTCTTGAAATAGCAGCCAAGAATGTTAAGAATGAAAATAAAGAAGCTACTATACTAATAGTTCCAGGATGGTGGTATTACTCAAGAACTATTCTAAAAGATAATTATTCAACCTGGGATGGAAAAGGTCATGCTGGAGAAGCTGAAACGTCATTAATGATGGCAATAGATGAGAAATTAGTAGATTTAGATAGAGCTTGTTGTCAGGTTCATAATGATGTAAATGAGTTAACACAGCATGGAGTTATGGTAATTTGGGATATAAGTGAAGTCACCAAAACAGGAACTACTGGAGATTCAAAAAGTGCTACTTTAGAAAAAGGACAGCTCTTGTTAAATGAATTTACAGAATATCTCATTAGTTTAGTTAAAAAGTTAGATAATATGGATTGGAAATATGACTATAAATAGTAGTCATATTTCTAATGTTAGGTGGTGAATAAATTGATTAGTATTAGAGAGCTGGAAAAATCATATGGCTGCATAAAGGTTTTAAAGGGAGTGAATATAGATATTCCAGCAGGATCAAAATATGGGCTTATAGGAAGAAGTGGAACAGGAAAGTCTACTTTGTTAAGGTGTATAAATGGATTAGAATCATATAGTGGAGGTTCATTAAAAGTAGATAATGTTGAAATAAAAGATTTAAATAAGTCTGAGCTAATGGAACTTAGAAAAAACATAGGAATGATATTTCAACATTTTTCCTTATTAAATAGGTTAGATGTATATGAAAATATCGCACTTCCATTAAGATGTTGGAAGTATAATAACAACTATATTGATAGAAAAGTTAAAGAGTTACTTGAGTTAATTGGAATACCGGAAAAGATTCATTCTAGACCAAGAGAATTATCAGGTGGACAAAAACAAAGAGTTGCTGTTGGAAGGGCATTAACCCTAAATCCTAAGATATTATTATGTGATGAGGCTACATCTGCATTGGATCCTAAGACAGCTCAATCAACAATTGAATTATTAGATGATATAAATAGAGAGATGGGAATAACACTTGTAGTTGTTACACATCAAATGTCAGTTCTTAGAAGTATTTGTGAGGAAATATCTATACTAGAAGATGGTGTAGTTGCAGTTCAAGGAAATGTAAATGAAATTTTCAGAGAAAGACCAAAAGCACTTGAAAATCTAATGGGCAGTACAGAAGTAGTACTTCCTGATAAAGGAATTACAGTAGAAATCTTTTTCACAGAAGAGAATGGTAGAAAGCCCATAATTAGTAAGATTTCCAGAGAACTAAATATAGATTGCTTAATAGTTAGTGGAGATATGGAGATGTTTAGTGGAAATCAGTTAGGTTCTCTTATAATAAATATTCCAGAAGAAAGTTATGCAGATGTTGGAAACTATTTAAATAATGAAGGTTTTATATGGAAGAGATTAAAGTAGGAGAGGTGATATTACATGTTAGATGCGGGCTTTTGGCAAGATTGGTGGAAGTTTTTCAGAAAAATTATAGCACCATCAGTATTTGCTACACTTAGGATGGTAGGAGCAACAGTATTATTTGGTATGTTATTTGGATTTGGACTTTCTATTTTACTTACCATGTATTCACCAACAGGTTTAAATCCTAAAAAGAAAGTTTATAAGTTTTTAGACTTTATAGTAAATACAGTAAGGTCTTTTCCTATACTTATATTAATAGTAGCAGTATCACCCTTAACTAGAAAAATCGTAGGAACTACAGTGGGTGAAAAAGCTGTTATTTTACCTTTGACATTAGCAGCTACATGCTTTATAGGAAGAGCTTTGGAGAATACATATAAATGTGTAGATCCACAACTAATTGAAGCTGCAAAATCATTTGGTGCTTCAGATTTACAGGTGGTTTTCAGAGTAATAGTTAAGGAGTCTATACCAGGCATAGTATCTATAGCAACAATGTCAACTATAAACTATATTGCAGGAAGTACTATTGCTGGAGCAGTTGGTGGTGGAGGTATAGGTGCTATTGCGCTAAATTATGGTTATCAAAGCTTTAATAATTCGGTCCTATATACATCAGTTTTTATATTGTTTTTAATGGTACAAGTTACACAGACAATAGGAAACTGGTTATATAAAAAAAGCTTATAAAAAAGGAGGAGTAAAATGAAAAGGAAATTTAAATTAAGAGGATTTATGCTTATAATGTTGTCATTAGCATTAATATTGACTTCATGTGGCACAGAAAAGGAAGATTCTGCACCAGTAAAATCTGAGGTAAACCCAGGAACAGAAACAGAAGAGGTAAAAGGAACTCCCGTAAAAGTTCAAATAGGCTGTATGTCAATAACAGAACCTATAATTACATTTTTATCAGAAGGGTTAAAGGATAAAGGGTTTGAAATAGAAGCTGTTGTATTTGATGGAAATCATCTTCCAGCCACAGCCTTAAGAGATGGAAATGTAGATGGGGTAATATTGAATCATTTAGTTTGGTTAAATACTTTTAATAAGGAAAATGAATCAGATTTAGTAATGCCAGAACCTTATATGTATTATTTTAGAAATGCATTATATTCATCAAAATATGACAGTACAGAAGCAATACCAGAAGGAGCAACTATAGCAGTTCCAGGAGATCCAGCAAACTTAGACAGAAGCTTGAGAATTCTTGAAGAATTAGGCTTCTTAAAATTGGGAGAAAAAACTAAAGAATTTTATAGTCTAGTAGATGTTGAAGAAAATATTAAAGATGTGACTATTCTTGAAACAGAAATAACAGCAACGGCAAGAAGTTTTAAAGATGTAGATGCAATTATATGTGGTGCAAATGCTATGAGAGATGCAGGATATGATCAAACAGATTTTTTATTTGAAGATAAATCTAACGAAGATTATCCATTAGGATTAATTGTAAGAAGTGAAGATAAAAATGAAGATTGGGTTAAGGCCGTTCTTGAATATCAAAGACAAGAAGAATTTAAAGAGAAATTTAATAACCGTTATGATTTTACCTATGTTCTATTTGAATAGACTGAGAGGAGATATAATTGGATAATATAAAATTAAACATATTAAAATTACATGCATATTTAGATTTGAACAGAGAGGTTGTAGGTGTAAAGTTTTTATTTGATGAAGAGGAGTTTATAGAATCAAAAGGAAGAGCACTTACAAATAAGATGGCATATTGTACAATGGTCAGAAATGGAATGAGAGGGGAGTGTATAAAGGCAAAATTAGAAAATTTTGCTTGTCTTTCTGCAGCCAAAGCTGTAGGATTACTAGAAACAACTCATGAAGATGACTCTGGCAAAGGTAGAGTTAAAATAGGAACTTATAAAGACTTATGTATAGGCAGAAGCGTAAGCAAAGATATGGTCTATTGTAAACATAGAATATATGGCATAAATATAATGCCATTAAAGGAATTTGAAGTAGAGCCAGACGTTGTGATTATAGTTACAGAACCATATAATATGATGCGTATTACTCAAGGATATGCATATTACAATGGACAAGCTAAGAATATCAAATTAGCTGGAATGCAAGCTATATGTCAGGAGTGTACATCATATCCATTTGAAACTAATGATATAAATGTATCTATGTTATGTGCAGGAACTAGACTTTTAGCTCAGTGGGAAAACAGTGAACTAGGGGTAGGAATGCCATATCATATGTTTAATGAAATAGTTAATGGTATAGAAATGACTATTAATCCAATAGAAAGAAATAAAAATAAAGCTAAAATTCAGGCAAGAATAATAGAAAATGGTTTAGAAGAATATGTTCAAATTATATATAATAAGAATTATGATGATGGGCTTTATGGCGGAATTTAATATTGAAATGATAATGATTTTACAGAATAAATTATAATATTTAAGGGATTTCTCATATGAGAAATCCCTTAAATATTATAATAGTTTCTATTAAGTGCTTTAATTAATAGTTAAAGTTGTTAAAATTATAAAAAACACTTTACAAATAGTGTACTACAATATATAATACACATAATACACGTGGTACACTAGAAAGGAGGGTTATTATGTTTAATATAAATATTATGAGTGATAAACCCATATATGAACAAATTATAGATAGCATAAAAGAATTATCTTTAAAGAATATACTTAAACCAGATGACAAGCTACCTTCCGTAAGGCAGATGGCTAGTATGCTCTCTGTCAATCCTAATACTGTTAGCAAAGCTTATCAAGAACTGGAAAGACAGAAGATAATCTATACTGTTCGGGGGAGGGGAACTTTTATGAGTGCTTATAGTGAGGGACCTGTTGATTATGAAAGATTAGAAAAAGCTTTAGAGGGGCTTAGAGATATATGTATAGAGTTGGTACACTTAGGATATGACAAAAATAAAATTTATGAAGAGATAGATAAAATACAATTAGGTATAGAAGGAGGGATAAAATGATAGAAGTAATAGGTGTAAATAAGGTTTTTAATGGCTTTAAAGCCTTAGATGATGTTAATATAAGTATAAAAAAAGGTACAATACATGGAATAATAGGAGAAAATGGAGCTGGTAAAACTACTTTACTACAGATGTTATCAGGAGTATATCAAGTAGAGGAAGGTAAGATACTTATAGATGGTGAGGAGGTTTATGATAATAGAAAAGTTAAAGAAAAAATAGGATATGTAGCAGATAGAAACCAATATTTTAAAGATTACAAGATAAAAGAATTATTAGATTTTTACTCAGGAATATATAAAGATTTTTCAGCAGATGATTTTTATAATTACAATGAAATTTTTAATTTAAAATTAGATAAAAAAATAAGGCAATTATCAAAAGGTATGCAAATGAGATTAGCCTTAATGTTAAATTTATCTATAAATCCTGAAGTTTTAATATTAGATGAACCAACTTCTGGATTAGATGCTATTATAAAAAAGGATTTATTAGATATTCTAATAAATCAAGTACATGAAAAAGAAAATACAGTAGTTATAAGCTCCCATCATATTGGAGAGCTGGAGAAAATATGTGATGAAGTAACAATACTTCATAAAGGGAAGGTTAAATATCAATCTAATATAGATGAAATAAAAGAAAGTGTTAAAAAGCTGCAGGTCATATTTAAAAAAGACGTGGAAAAAGAACTTGAAAAAATAGATAGTATTATAAATATTGAAAAAATAGGAAGTGTATATTATTTAATTATTGATAATTATGGTGAAGAAATATTATCAGATTTAAATAACTTAGGGGCAGAACTTATTGAAAGTGTAGGAATTTCTTTAGAGGAGATATTTATATATACAAATAAAAAAATAGATAGGAGTGAAATATGTGAATAGATCAATATTAAAACATGAGACTAGATCTATGAAATGGATATCATTGTTATCTGTTATAATTAGTTTTTTTATTATACTAATGTTTAGTATAAATTTAAATACTAGATATGAGAGGATGATTTTTGACGGTATATCTAGAAATGAAACTCTAATTAAAGATGCAATGGAAAGAATTGCACCTATGGTATTAGTATTATTTACAGTTATTGCAATAATACAAGTATTTATGCAATTTCAATCAGAAAAAGGTCAAGAAATAGGTAGGTTTCTAAAATCCTTGCCAATAAAGAGGGAAGAATTTTTTAAAGTCAAGATATTACTTGGATTAGTAAATATAACATTGGGGTTTATAGTTTTAATAATAGGTTTAATAGTTGTAAGAAAAAGCAATATGTTTTGGATAAAAGATATATATAAAATAAGTTTAATATCAGAACCTTTTATAGAAATAGATAGTGTAGGTACTATTCTAAAGGAAATGGGGATAATCTATTTTGTAGTTATTAGCTTTTATACATTTCTATTTATGATTCAATATACTTTTACACATACTGTTGGTGGCATAGTAACTGGAATATTAATATGGTTAGCACCGTTATTTCTACTATGGGCTACGATATTAACGCTAGGAAGATTTAATATTATTTCTATATACGGGTCTGAGTTATTAAATAAAATATTGGAAAAGGCTAATTGGCTATTACCTTGGGCATATCCTATAGATTATGGCTCTATAGATTTAATTATAGATAATACAGGCAGAAGTATAGTAAGGAAAAATATTATAGAAAACCTACCATTGAAATATCTAGTGAGTATGATTTTAAGTTCCTTAAATGTAACCATAGCCTATAAATTTGCAAAGAATTCAAAAATAGAAGATGAAAATAGAATAATAATATTTAAGATATTTAGGCAAGTATTTAAGTTTGGAGTTACTATATGTAGTGGATTATTAGTATCTATGATTTTTAACAGATTTTTGATGATTGAAATAAATAATATATTGTTCTTGATTATAATTTTGGTATCAGCCTATATAGGCTATTTTATAAGCAATAAAATAACTGAAGTAGGAAATAGATAGGAGGGATAATTATGAAAAAATTAATAGGGTTAATTGGATGCTCTTTAATTTTAACTAGCTGTTCAGGAATAGTAAATACAGAGGATAATTTTAATAATAGAGTAAGAATAGTGAAAGCCCATTCCCTTAGTGATAATCAAGAGCAGGTATATGTAGAAGAAAATATTAAAAATGTTATAGATGAGATAAATCATTTAGGAGAAAAATATAAAGATGTTCTAAAGAACGATAATTTTGATTTACTATATATAAATATATATGATAATTATCCAAGAGATTCTTATAATACAAGATTTGATAATAATATGTCTAGATATCATGAAGATTATTTCAATGATTTAATTCAGATTATAGATAAGAGTATAGCTCGTGGATTAAAAGCTTATGTAAAGGAAATGTCAAATAAAAGATTAGAACCAAATACTTTACTTTCAAAGAAAATAGGGAGAGCAATTGTAACAGTTTCAACAGTAGACAATATAAATTATAAAGATAATCGTATAGCTGTTGAACTAAATATTCTAGATATTAAAGATAATAATTATAGAAAAATTTTTAATAAAATTTCCGAGGATAATTACATTTTAGATAATGTAATTAAGGGAGAAGAACTGGATTTAATAAATTTTGTAAACAGCAGTGGATATATAGGAAACTATAGAACTGATAATCCTAGTATTAGATATAATTTGTTTTTAAAGAGCAAAGAGATAGAAAAAGTAAATATACTTATAAAAAAAGATAAAGATAGTGAATTAGATGTAATAGATATAAAAGTTTATCTAAACTTGCTTTCTAGTCTGAACTTAAATAAAGAGGAAATAATATTATTATTAGAAGAATATAGGGATATTTTTGAAGAAAAGGTTAATAGTAAAAAAATATCTACAGAAAAATATAATATTATTATTGAAGGCAATAAAGGAAATAAATATTTAGGAGAAAGTAAGCAGTTTATTTATTTTTCTATTGAAAAAAAATAAAACACTTTACTTTAACAAGACAATGCTGTATAATGGTAGAAATATTTAAAATTATATCCTAAGCTTTGAATAGGACGAGTAAATCTTTTAAGGTCATTAGAGAGAGAAGTTCACCGGCTGAAAGACTTCTTGGATACACTAGATTGAAAACCACCTATGAGCTCAATCTTGAACAATAGTAGAGATATGCGTTTGCTGCGTTAAAGCTATTTACTTAATTTGTTTTTAGGTGGAAACGAGAATAAAAAACTCGTCCTATTTTGGACGAGTTTTTTTGTATATATTTTTATAATAGATATAGGAGGAGTTAGAATTGAAAGAAATAATTGTAGCAAAATTTGGAGGAAGTTCCTTAGCTGATAGTACTCAATTTATCAAGGTAAAAGACATAATCAAAGCAGACTCTAGAAGAAGATATATAATACCATCAGCACCAGGGAAAAGAAACAGCAAGGATCATAAAATAACGGATTTATTGTATATGTGCCATCAACTTGCATCCCATGGATTAAACTTTGAAGAGGTATATTCAATTATTGAAAAACGATATAAAGGGATATGTGATGAATTAAATTTAAGTTTAAATATTGATGAAATTTTAACTGAAATAAAAGAAAAAATTAAAAATGGTGCCTCTAGAGATTATTCTGCTAGTAGAGGAGAGTATTTAAATGGTATTATACTTTCAAATTATTTGGGGTTTGAATTTATAGATGCTGCAGAGTTAATTGTATTTGATAATAAAGGTTACTTTGCTCCAGAAGATACACAGAAAAAAATCGAATCAAAACTAACAAAGGTTTCTCATGGTGTTATTCCTGGATTTTATGGGGCTAAAGAAAATGGTGAGATAGTAAGTTTTTCTCGAGGAGGTTCCGATATAACAGGAGCTATTATTGCCAATGGAGTAAAAGGAAAGCTTTATGAAAACTGGACAGATGTATCTGGATTTTTAATGGCAGATCCTAGAATTGTAAAAAATCCTAAACCTATTGAAATCATTAATTATAAGGAACTTAGAGAACTTTCATATATGGGAGCTCCTGTCCTTCATGAGGAGGCCATTTTTCCAGTGAAAAATGCAGGGATACCTATAAATATTAAGAATACAAATATTCCGGAAGAACCTGGAACTATGATTGTAAACGATTATATTCCAGCTAGTTTAGGAAATATAACAGGCATTTCAGGAAAAAAGGACTTTACTGTTATATCTATAGAAAAAACTCTAATGAATTCAGAAACAGGTATATTAAGAAAGCTGATTTCTGTATTTGAAACTAATGATATTTCAATTGAACATGTACCAACAGGCATAGACTCAATATCGGTAATAGTTTCAAATTCGGAACTTAATTCAAAAATGGACAAGGTAATTGAAGAAATACGTATATATTGTAATCCAGACTCAATATCTTGTTATCCTAATATGGCATTAATTGCAGTGGTAGGAAGAGGGATGATAAAAGCTAAAGGTGTATCTGCTAAGGTATTTACTGCTTTGGGAAATAGTGGAGTCAATGTTAGAATGATCTCTCAGGGTTCATCTGAATTAAATATAATTATAGGAATTGAAAATGAAGATTTTGATTTAGCTATGAGGGCTATATATGAGGCTTTTGAAAATGAAGGTTTAATAGGAGTTGATTAAATGATAAACATTGGATTACTTGGACTTGGGACAGTTGGTTCAGGAGTAGTAGAGATATTAAATAAAAGAAAAGATGAGCTTAAATCTATTCTAGGATCAGAATTATTTATCAAGAGGATTTTAGTAAAAAACATTAATAAGAAAAGGAATATTTCACTAGGAAAAAGCTTGATTACGTTAGAATTTGAGGAAATTTTAGAAGACCCTGATATTAGTATAATTATTGAAGCTACTGGTGATTTAGAAGAATCTTATAACTATATAAAGAAATCATTAAATGCAGGAAAAGATGTAGTGACAGCCAATAAAGCAGTAGTATCTAAATATTTTGAAGAACTAACAAATATAGCAAATAGAAACAATTGTGCTTTTTTATATGAAGCAAGTGTAGGCGGAGGAATACCTATATTAAAACCTTTAAAGGAAGTGGTGGCAACCAATGAAATTACCCAAATACAAGGGATATTAAATGGAACATGTAATTATATTTTAACTAGAATGTTTGATGAAAGATTAGCTTATGAAGAAGCATTAAAAATAGCTCAAGAACTTGGTTATGCTGAATTAGATCCAACAGCTGATATAGAAGGATATGATACATTACGGAAACTTAGAATATTAGGAACTATTGCTTTAAAAGGAAAGATTTCAGAGGAAGATATTTTAGTGAGGGGTATAAAAGGTATTATCCCTTTTGATATTGAACAAATAAAGAACTTAGGATATACAGTAAAATTGATTGCAGAAATTAAATCTACAGGAGATAAATTTACTGCAATGGTTCAGCCTACCATTATAAAAAAGAATTCCTATTTTGGTAATGTAAAGATGGCATTTAATTCTGTAGCTTTTATTGGAAACAATGTTGGAGAGTTAAAATTTTATGGTTCGGGAGCAGGAAAACTTCCTACTGCAAATGCAGTATTATCTGATGTATTAGATATAGTGAAAAGTTCTTATAGAAAGGGGAATCCATTAGGGACAAGAAAACTTAAAAATATTAACGAAAAGATAAAAGAACCATATTATTTGAGAGTTTCTTCAGAAGATAAGGAGAAATTCACCATTTTACAGGATATAGCAGATAAAATCTTATCTACAACAGATAATATTGCAATCATTACTAGAGAAGTATCTATACAGAATATTCTAGATTTAATTGCATCCCTAGGGATTGATGATGACGAGTATTTTTTAGGAAGAATGATTAAGTGAGGGATGATAATATGAGATATATTAGTACGAGAAATAAAAGTATTGAAGTTTCATCAGCTGAGGCAATTATACAAGGGATTTCTAAGGATGGAGGCTTGTTTGTACCAAAAGAATTGCCTAAAATAGAAAACTTAGAAATGATTTTCCATATGGATTACAAAGAACTAGCATATACCATAATGAGTAAATTTTTTGTGGATTTTGAACCTATGATACTTAAAGAATGTATAGATAGAGCTTATGATAATAAATTTGATACATCCCTTATTGCTCCTATAATAGAAATAGATGATGCATTTATCCTAGAATTATTTCATGGACCAACTTTTGCTTTTAAAGATATGGCATTATCTATACTTCCATATTTATTAAAGGAAGCTATGAGAATCAAGAATAATCATAAAGAAATAGTGATTTTAACGGCTACATCAGGAGATACAGGGAAAGCTGCATTAGAAGCATTTGCTAATATTTCTGGGGTGAAAATAATAGTTTTCTATCCTGAAAATGGAGTATCTGAAATTCAAAAAAGACAGATGCTTACCCAAGAAGGAAATAATACATTTGTAATAGGTATAAGGGGAAACTTTGACAATGCTCAATCTGGAGTGAAAAGAATATTTAATGATAAGGAATTTATTGAATTCTTAAATGAAAGAGGATATATTCTATCATCTGCCAACTCTATAAATATAGGTAGATTGGTTCCTCAAATAGTCTATTATTTCTATGGTTACATTATGCTTATAAATCAAGGGAAAGTAGGAAAAGGTGAAAAAATAAATGTAGCCGTGCCAACAGGGAATTTTGGGAATATATTAGCAGCATATTATGCTAAAGAAATGGGTCTTCCTGTAAACAAGTTAATATGCGCATCAAATGAAAACAATATTTTATCAGATTTTCTTAATACAGGGATATATGATAGAAGAAGGGAATTGATAGTTACTTCATCTCCTTCAATGGATATTTTAATATCTAGTAATTTAGAAAGGCTTTTATTTCATTTAAGTGGGGAAGATGATAATATAGTAAAAACTAAGATGAATAGTTTATCTAAAGAAGGAATTTATGAAATAGATTTTGGTCATAAGGATTTTTATGGATATTATTCTACTGAGAAGGATATTGAGACAGGAATTGATAAAGTATTTAATGAAAATGGTTATCTAATGGATCCCCATACGGCTGTAGCCTATAATGTATATGAAGGATATAAAACAGAGACTAAGGATAATACAAAGACAATTATTGTTTCAACGGCAAGCCCATTTAAATTTGGAACTAAAGTAGCATTGTCTATAGGAATAGAAATAGAGAATAAAGATGAGTTTAGCATTTTAGAAGAATTGGAAAATAGGAGTAAAATAAAGGTTCCTAATAATATAAAAAATTTAAAAAACAAGAAAATATTACACAAGAATAATTGTAATAAAGAAAATATGAAAACTATGGTAAAAATGTTTTTGAAGGTTGGTGAAGAAGATGATTAGGATAAGTGTTCCTGGAACCAGTGCAAACATAGGTCCAGGCTTTGATACATTAGGTCTAGCCTTAAATATATATAATTATTTTAGATTTGAAGAAATGTCTTACGGATTAGAAATTACAGGATGTGATAAGGAATTTTCAAATGAAAATAATTTGGTATATAAATCTATGTTAAAGACATTTGATAGAATAGGATACTTACCTAAGGGAATAAAGATAGATATAGATGCTAAAATACCAGTTTCAAGAGGATTAGGTAGTAGTGCAGCTTGTATATTAGGAGGAGTTATGGGTGCTAACTGTCTGACAGGGGCTCCTCTTTCTAAAGAAGAAATTCTAGAAATAGCAACGGAAATCGAGGGACATCCAGATAATATTGCACCTGCATTATTTGGAGGACTTGTTGTATCTATTATGGAAGATGGTAAGGTGATTTATAATAAGTTTGATGTTTCTACAGGAATTAAATTTGTAGCATTGATACCAGATTTTACTTTATCAACTAAAGAGTCTAGAGCTGTTTTACCTACTGCCATATCTCATGAAGATGCTATATATAATATAAGTAGGGTGTCTTTATTATTATCTTCATTATCTAATGGGAGATTTGATTTATTGAAATACGCAGTAAAAGATTCTATTCATCAGCCATATAGAGGAAAGTTAATATCTGGTTTTTACGATATAATTAATAAATGTGAGGAAATTGGATGCTTAGGATTGTATTTAAGTGGGGCGGGTCCTACTATAATGGCTATTGTAGATGAGAAAGATAATGATTTTATATTAAAAATAAAAAAATATCTTAAATCTATTAATTATACTTGGGAAGTTAAAGAACTTAGATTAGATTCATATGGGATAATAGTAGAAGAAATTAATTAATATCTAACTTCCATCAGACAAAGTCCCTTAGCCTCAATCATAGGACCTGCAATACTACGATTTTTACTTTCAAGAATATATTGGACATCACTGGGGCTAATTTCTTCTTTTCCTACTCTGATTAGAGTTCCTGTAATAATCCTAATCATATTGTGGAGAAAACCATCACCTTCAAAGTCTATATAGATATAGTTGTTTTCTTTTGATATATTAATGCTCATTATAGTTCTGACAAAGCTTTTTTTCTTTGATTTCATAGTAGTAAATGCTGTGAAATCAAAGGTTCCTATCAATTTGGTGGCGGCTTCTTGCATTAATATTAGATTTAGCTTTTCAGGAATGTGAGAAGTAAATTTTCTACTAAACACATTTTGATATTTATTATTGTCTATTGTATATCTATACCATTTTGACTTTGCATTATATCTTGAATGAAATCTCTCATTTTCTTTAGATAGATTATAGACCACTATATCATCAGGCAAATATCTATTAATATATTTTTCTTCTATTGTCATATTGGAGTTAGTAAAAAAATTACAAACTAAGCCCTGTGCATGGACTCCTTTATCAGTTCTTGAACAACCTATTACATTTATTTCCTCAGCAGTCATTTTTTTAAGTAAGTTTTCTAATTTACCCTGTATAGTGCTATCATTATCACCTAATCTTTGCCATCCAGAATATTTACTGCCATCAAATTGTAAGTTCATCTTAATATTTATCATTTTATCTCTCCTGTTAATTAATATAACTATTATAACTCATATTATATTTTCTATAAAGATAAAAAGTAATCACTCTGTATTCGAGTGATTACTTTTTATCTTTATTTTATTTCTTTTAATATCCTTAGATAATGATTTGCTTCCCTTAGGACATGATCTCCTAAAAGAGGTATTATAATAGATTTGATTTTACATGCTAATAAACCTTCTGTACCAGCTTTTTTAAAGGTCATTACTTCCTCTGTTACTTTTAGACTTTTGTTTAATATCTCTTTTTCATTGCTTGTATTACAGTTTTCTTCTAATATTTTTTCTAATTGTTCTGCCAATTCTTCTGCTGTTTCCTTTAAATTTTCTTCTGTAGGGTCAAGTAACCCATCAATAAACTCTAAATGTTCTTCCATTATTTGATTCCAAAAATTTAGTTCATCGCATATAGTTCTATCTGGTAACTTTCTATTTTGTAGGGATCTTAACGATCCCATATATAATTTAGCTTCTCGAAGAATATGTTCTATTAGAAGAGGATAAAGGGTGGTAAAGATCTTACATTCTAATTGTGATTTAATCAATTTTTCCTTAAAATTAATAACTTCCTCTAATAAATTAATTGATCTCATATTTATATTATATAATTTTTCTTCTAACCACTCTGTATAGTTAAAATTTGGATCTGTTCTTAAATCATACTCTGCTTCAGTTATTTCCGTGTTTAGAGAAGCACCAGATAGTTGTGAGGATATTTCTTCTGCTCTTAAAGTAAAAGGCGTGACAATTTCATTTGATTGCAAGACTTCATTTCTTACAGCACAGTTTGAAAATATAACTGTTTCAGCTAATACTGCTTCAAAGGATTTCTTAAGTAAATTGGCTTCATTAATTTCGGAACTATTCACTGGTGGAAGACTAGTTTCTATAAAAAACATATGCTCTTTCATAATCCTTTGAAAAAATAAGTTTGTTTCTAGCGAAACTTGAATAAACTCTTTTCTTGATAACAAAAAAATCCCCCCTAGATATAATATTACATAATATATAATATTATGAGGGGGAAAATTTGTGATTAGTTTAATCTATCATTAAGTTTTTCTCTGATTGTATCGTTAATTATATTATTATTTTCCTTTAAATTAGCCATGAATTCCCTTACTATATCTCCAAAATTAGTATATTCATATTTTTCTATGGTTTTTTCAAACTCTTTAACTATATTTTCTTTCATTATGAAAGTGTTTCCATCAAAATTAGGATCATGGTTATCTCCATAGAAATAAGTATATATATACCATTTATATATTTCATCAACTTTTGGCAATAAATTGGAATATGGATAAACCATTTTAAAACTTTCCACCAGTAATATTCTTTCAGCCAATTTATCCATAGATATCATAAGGCTTCCATCATTCATAAAAGGCTCATTAGTATCTAATGCTAATATTTTAAGATAATCATTATATTCATTGGTAATATTTCCGCCAAAAGTATCTATAAATTTTTGATTATCAATTAAATAATAATAAATGCCTTCCGAAGTATCTAATTTATATCCCAATAGAATATGGTCTATTAAATGTTTTTTTAATTCAGGTTCGTCTTTCAATACCTTTTCACGATTTAGATACTCTAAACTATTTAATTTTTCAATGGATAAGCCATATTTTTTAAATAGATAATCAAAATTTTCCTTATTTTGATACTTTATAAATAGATTTTCTATTTCAACGCCTTTATCGAAAGACATTTCATTTAATTTTTTTATATATTCCATTAAGATTTCTGTATTATCATATTTAGACAATTCATCTTTATGCTCATCTATATATTTTAATGCTTCGTAGAAATTATTTTCTATTAAATTTTTAGATTCATTAAAGATTTCTTTATCTGATTTTTCTTTAGAATAATCTCTTCTCTCAATCTCTAATAATTCAGCACCATCTTTACCATTCCATTTATACCAAAGAGTCATTTTATCAGAACCAGCTGAACTGGAATCTTCTGTTTCAGGGTCTACAGTATAAATACTAAATTCTAAAATTCCATCATTATTTATATCCTTAATTTCATTATTAGTATATATGGATATTAGTGAAATTTTATTTTCATCTAATATGTTTTTTAGTTTTCCATTTTCTAAAATAAATCCATAAGTTAATCCAGAGTGAGCACCTACATTGTTATTAAGAAGCAATCCATTTTGATTTTCGGATATTTTTCCAATTACAATTTGATAATTAGTATTATCATAGTTCATGGAAGTACTATCTATTAGTGTATATTTTTCCCCGGTAAACCTGTAGATTTCCAGATTTCCTTCATCACTCATATTATTAGGATCTCTTTCTTTAAATACAGCAATTTCTGGTATATTATCATCATCAAGATTTCCAATTGCATAATAAGGAGTATTATTTGCAAGTTCATTTGCGAGTTTAGCCATATATTCCATATATGCTTTATCTTTCAAAAAATTATAATCATTACCTTTAGATAGTATGATTTCTTTTATTGACTGTTCTAGAGTTAAAGTAGTAGGAAGGCTTTTATTACTAGAACAGGAAATTGTAAAAATAGTTAAACATAATATTAGTACTATGAGTTTTATTGGATTCTGTGACATATAATATTCTCCTTTCTATAAAGATATTATACACTGAAATAATTAAATGTGTGTAACAAACAAGTTACAATAATAAGTATGAACTTGAGAGCGAAAACAATAGTTATTATTTTATCAATATGTTATAATTACTGTAAATATTATAAATATAGGAGGTAGATGAGATGTTGGCGAATGTAAAGATTTGTATGGGAACCCATTGTACAATGATGGGAAATTTAAACTTACAGGAGAGTCTTGAGGATTTGCAATTAGAATATCCAGGCAAGATTGAAATTAAGGCAGTAAAATGTCTGAAATTTTGCGAAGATAACAAGGCGCCTGTAGTTGAATTAAATGGTAAGATAATTACTAATGCTAGTGCAGAGAAGATTATATCCGAAATATTAGAGGTGGTTAGATGATGAGAGGTATATTTACACCAATTACATATATTCGTAGACAAGTATTTACAGAAATAGCGAAGATAGCTTGGGATGGAAGGGACTCGAGGGAAGTAGATGATATTCCCTATAAGGTAATAAGCGGAGAAGTACCACATTATAGAGGAAGTATTTTTCATGAAAGGGCTATTGTTGCGGCTATGGCTAGACTTGGTTTAGGATTAGATAGAAAACTTAATGGTGATAATGGTCGATTATCTAAAGCTGTTGATGAAGCTGTTGTAACCCATAGTATAATTAAGGAGCCTTTAGTAAATGTAATTCCATTTGCTTGTGCAGCTTGTGAAAGTTCAAAGCATTTTGTTACTGATAATTGTAGAAAATGTATTGCCCACCCTTGCATGATTGTTTGCCCAGTTAATGCTATTACCCTTGGTAAGGATAGGGCAATAATAGATAAGGAAAAATGTATAGATTGTGGAAAATGTACTAAGGCATGTCAATATCATGCAATTATGAAATTAGAAAGACCCTGTAAGGTTGCCTGTGGAGTAGATGCTATAGAGTCAGATGAATTAGGTAGGGCTAAAATAAACTATGATAAATGTGTAAGCTGTGGAATGTGTGTAGTTAATTGTCCATTTGCAGCTATTACAGATAAGTCTGATATATTTCAGTTAGTTTTGGCTATTAAACAGGGAGAAGAAGTTCATGCTATAATAGCACCTTCATTTGTAGGTCAGTTTGGACCATTTGCAACACCAGGAAAATAGTTAGGGCAGCTAAGGATTTAGGATTTACTGAAATTATCGAAGTAGCACTTGGAGCAGATGCTGCCGCTCGACACGAAGCTGAAATGTTTCCGCAATTGGTACCAGAGAAGCAGCCATTTTTAGGTACATCCTGTTGCCCATCTTGGACAATGACAGCAAAAAAATTTTTCCCTGATTTATATCAATATATATCCTCATCAAATACACCAATGGTAGAAACAGCCAAGGCAATTAAGAGAAGAAGTCCAAGCGGCAAAATAGTATTTATAGGGCCATGTATATCAAAGAAGATTGAGGCGATGGAAGAGGATGTTCGACCATATGTTGACTTTGTAATCACATACGAAGAGCTTGCTGCAATATTTGTTGCAGCTAATATTGATGTTGCAGAGATTACTGAAGATGAGATAGTAGCAGATGCTTCAACAAAGGGAAGAAATTTTGCATATGCTTCAGGTGTCGCATCATCGGTAAAAGCAAGTATAGAACAGGCTCATCCAGGTTTAGAAATACCAACGCATAATGCAAATGGACTAGCAGATTGTCGTAAAATGTTAGCAATGGCAAAGGCAGGAAAGTTCAATGGATATTTATTAGAAGGTATGGCATGTCCTGGTGGATGTGTAGGTGGACCAGGAACAATGCTGCCAATAGAAAAGGGAGAAAAAGAGGCAAAGGATTTTGCTAAAAAATCACCATATAGTGATGTCTTCAAAAATCCATTTTTAGAATAATATAAAGAATAAATATACATTAAAATTGAGTTTAAAATGAGCAGTAGTCTATTATAGACTTTCTGCTTGTTTTTTAACAATATAGGAGGAAAGCTTTGTGAAAAAACATTATAGTAGTATTATCTTTGGTTTATATGTCCTTGGTGCATTTATTATAATTATACCGATTTTAGTTGCGTTAATTTCAAATAAGGGATTTTCACCATTTTTTAGTAAGGTTACAATAAGTATTTCAATTTTGTGTATTGAAATAGGATTATTGATTAAAACTTTTATAATGAAGAAAGAAGGTAAATCAATAGCAAAAAATATTGGTGGTATTATAGGTCTTTTATTAGTAATGATTTGGGGAATACTTAAGTAAAAAATAAGCATTATCTTTAAAATTAGAGTAATTCATATAATTTATATAAGGTGAAATGAAAAGAGATATAGATTTTAAAGGATAGTCAAAATGTTGAGATTGAAATAGGTTATTGTTTTGTAGAAAAAATCGAAAAACTATGGAATATGACAAATTTAAGAGAGAAAGGAGTTGTAATATGCTAAAGGTTAATTTTCATGATCTAAATACAGTAGAAGATACTAAATTGAAGTTTGCAGTTATTATGGCAAGATATAATGAAAAATGGATATTTGTAAGACATAAGGATAGATTAACTTGGGAAATTCCAGGAGGACATAGAGAAGAGAATGAGGATATTAACTTTACTGCTTCAAGAGAATTATTAGAAGAAACTGGAGCGAAGGATTTTAGAATTTTGCCAGTTTGCATATATTCAGTAACTAGGGATAGAATAGAGTCTTTTGGAAAGCTGTTTTATTCAGAAGTAGAATCTCTTGGTCAACTACCTAATTTTGAAATTGCTGAAATTAAGTTATTTGACATCATACCTGAAAGCCTAACATATCCTTTGATTCAGCCATATCTATTTAAGAAGATTGAGGAGCTTTATGCTGAACTAAAATCAAGTTAGTTTATATTTTTCCGATATTATGTATATATATTTATAAAATAAAGTGTAATAAAATATCTAGTTTTTTAAATTAACTTTGAACTTTCACAAAGAAATAAAGTAAAAATTAAAAGGAAGATGGATCATGAAATTTAAAAGTTTTAAATTTATAATATTATCTAGTATTGCTTTGATACTATTTCCATCATTAGTTTATGCAAATTCGTCTTGGCACTGGTTAACTACCAGTCCCTTAACAGTTTTACCTTTTGCTGTAATCTTTACACTGCTTATTGAAACAATTATGGTAATAAAAGTTGGTAAGGTATGGAATTATAAAAAAACTTTTATTATTGTAAGTTTAGCAAATCTAGTATCTTTTCTTGTACCATATATAAATAGAGCATATAATTTTATACCTATAAGTGGTGACTATGCTTTATTAGATGCTTTTCATGCAGGACCTTTCTATATAGTATTAGTTGGATATTTATTATTAACTGTTCTGGTAGAATTTCCGGTGGTATATTTATTACTTAGAAAAGATTCTATAAATGAAAAAGATTTAAATAAGGCAATTTTATATTCTAATATAATAACAACAGTATTAGTTGGAATTTGTGAACGGATTATTTGCATTGGTGAATGGTAATTCATAAAAAAACAGTAGGAAGGTTAGGAGTGAGGTTTTGAAGATAGGATTTTTAGATAGAGATGGAACAATTATAGAAGATTATGAAGACAAATTATGGAGTAGTATAACTGAGCCTGTTTTTTTAAAGGATTCAATAGATGCCCTTAAGTCTATAAGACAAAAGGGATATGAAATTATTATTATAACAAATCAATATTTAATAAATCAGAAAATCATTACCTTACAGCAATATGAAGAGATTACAGGAAAGTTTGTAAATAAATTATTAGATAATGGAATTGATATATTGGATATATTTTACTGCCCACATACTAAAGAAGAAAACTGTAATTGTATGAAACCTAAAGACGGAATGATAAAAATGGCATTAGAAAAATATCCAGAAATAGATTTAGAAAAATCTTTTATAGTTGGAGATTCTTTGTGTGATATCCAACTTGGAGAAAGATTACAAATAAAGACATTTGGTATAGGATTAGAAAAAATTGAAGGAAAAACAATAAAAATAGATTCTCTGAAAGATGTAGTCAAATATTTATAGATATATGGCATAATAATTAGTAGGAGAAACAATTAAAGGAGTATTCAATGAGAGCCGTAAACCACTTAAATAGATATGTTTCAAATATAGATAAATTTATTGATTTTTACATAGATGTTCTTGACTATAAATTAATTGATAAAGGTATTAAAGGAAATGAGAAAAATTATGGAGTTCTATATAAAAGAACCAGATGGATTTGAGATAGATTTAATTCAATGGAAAGATAAAAGTAAATTCTATGATAACTTAAAAAATAAGAAAATGAAAACAATTCTCTTAACTTAAATGGAGTGTTAAATTTATGAAAGTATTAAGAAAAATAGTAATATATACAATAGGGATTTTAATGATATGTATACTAATTATATTATTTTTGCCCAATAGAACATCAAAGATTAAAGGTGAAAATAGTGTAGCAGTTATAGAAAAAGTTAAATTAGGTGGATTAGAACAAGGTGTGCTAGTAAGAGGAAGGGATATTTCTAATCCGATTTTACTCTTTTTACATGGGGGACCAGGGTATTCTCAAATATCCTTTGCTCGTAAATATGAAAAACGACTAGAAGATAGCTTTGTCGTAGTTAATTGGGATCAAAGAGGTTCTGGAATGTCTTATTCATCTAATATTCCAAAAGAGTCCATGAATAGAACCCAATTTATAGAAGATACAAAAGAACTTATTGATTATCTATGTGAAAAATATCAAAAAGAAAAGTTATACCTAGTAGGGCACTCTTGGGGGACAGAACTTGGGTTATATGTAATAGATAAATATCCAGAAAAGGTAGCTGCATTTATAAGTGTTGGGCAAGTGGTTAATGGAGTAGACAATGAAGTGGTTTCATATGATTATGTTCTGGAAATGGCTAGTAAGAATAATGATAAAAAAGCGTTAAATGACTTGATGAGAATTGGAAGACCACCTTATAAAGATACTGTCAATGACACTACAACACAGAGAAGATGGTTAGCTAAATATGGCGGGGTGGAAAGGAAAGTAAATACATTAAAGGATATTGTTTTAGGGAGTATCTTCTCACCTGAATATAGGGGAATAGATGGAGTGAAATTTGCTTTAGGTAATAAATTTTCTGCGGATACAATGTGGGGTCATAATAAGGATTTGGATTTTATTAGAGATATCCCAGAAGTAAAAGTACCTATTTATTTCTGTGCAGGTAGATACGATTACAATACTCCATCTGTGTTGATTGAAAGATATTATAATCAGATAACAGCACCTAAAAAAGAACTAATATGGTTTGAAGAATCAGCACATTTCCCACTTTTTGAGGAAAATGAGAAATTTAATAAACTAATAATACAGGTAAAAGAGAACGCTGAAAGTGAGGTTAATCATGGAGAATTTAAGCATAAGTAAATATATATTTGAATCCTCTAGATTGGGATTTAGAATGTGGCAAGAATCCGATAGAGTATTATTTGCTAAGATGAATGTTAGTACGGAGGTAATGAGGTATTTTCCAAAAACTTTAGATTCTAAAGAAACTGATGATTTTCTCAGTAGAATACAAGAACATTTCAAGAAAAATGGATATGGGTTATGGGCAGTAGAATTAAAAGATACTAAAGAATTCATAGGATTTATTGGTTTTTTAAATGCAACTTTTGAGGCAGACTTTACACCATGTGTTGAGATTGGTTGGAGATTGGATAATAAATATTGGAACAAGGGATATGCAACAGAAGGTGCAAAGGCATGTTTAGAATATGGATTTAGTAAGCTAAATTTAAGTAGTATATATTCTTTTACAGCAGAAATAAACGAGCCATCTCAAAATGTTATGAAGAAAATAGGTCTAAAGAAAATTGGGAAATTTGATCATCCAAAAGTAGAAGTAGGTAGTCCATTAAAACGTCATGTTTTATATAAAATAGATAAGAAAGAATATAACGAGGAATTTTATAATGTGGTTAAGTGATTAAAGAAAATTGTCAATAAAAAACAATAAAAATTTATTATGTTATACTAAAAACAACTCTTGACATATATAAATCATACTGTTAATATGTAAGTGTAATAAATAATAATGAATATGTTGCTCATATAGGTTCCATAATACGGTTGGGACGTTTCTACAAATGACCGAAAATCATTTAGCTATGGGCGAAAGTGTACCTAGGGTTCCGAAGATTTTATCTTGCTGGACCAAGCGGTACAGATACTATGTGACTAGTATTACACCGAAGGGATAAAAGCCCAGTCGGGTAGGTTTCGCTTTGCCTACCCGGCTGGGCTTAATTTAATTTTTTGAGGAGGGTTAAATTTGGAATTTAAAAGAATTTTTATCGAGAAGAAAGAAGAGTTTAACACTGAAGGACAGCTGCTATTGAAAGATTTTAAAGATTATTTAGAAATAAAAAGTTTAACAAAGGTAAGAACAGTCAATGTATATGATTTAATGGATGCTACAGAAGAGGAAATGAAACTTATAGTAAATGAAATACTCTTTGAAGAAACCTTAGATAATAAATATGAAAATAACCTTCCAATTAAAGCAAATGAAAGATTATTTAGAGTAGAATATTTGAGAGGTCAATATAATCAAAGAGAAGATTCTACAAATCAGATGATTAGAATGTTAACTAAAAATGAAGATATAATAGTACAAAATTCAAAGATAATAATCCTAGAAAATATCACAGAAGAAGAATTAGCTAAAATAAAGAAATATTATATAAATCCAATAGAAATGAAAGAAGTTTCATTTGATAGTTTTAATTTTGAAAAAGAAGAAGAAGCAACAGAAGATATTGAAGTAATAGATGGTTTTATAGAAATGGCAGAAAAGGAAATTAAATCATTTAAATCTAAATATGGTATCGGTATGGATATAGAAGATATTTTATTTTGTCAGAAATATTTTAAAGACGAAGATAGAAATCCAACTATTACTGAATTGAAATTAATAGATACCTATTGGTCAGATCACTGCAGACATACTACTTTTATGACAGAGATTACGGATATATCCATGAATGATGGAAAGTATAGGGATGTATTTCAAAAAGCATTAGAAGAGTATATAAAATCTAGGGAATTTGTTTATGAAAATAAAGAAAAACCAATTTGTTTAATGGATTTGGCTACTATTAATATGAAGGAAACAAAGAAAAAGGGTTTATTAAATGACAAGGAAGAAACAGACGAAGTTAATGCTTGTAGCATAGAAATAGATGTAGATATTAATGGTAAAGATGAAAAATGGTTGTTAATGTTTAAAAATGAAACTCATAATCATCCTACAGAAATGGAACCTTTTGGTGGTGCATCTACTTGTTTGGGAGGTGCCATAAGAGACCCATTATCAGGAAGAGCTTATGTATATCAAGCTATGAGGATTACAGGTGCAGCAGATCCAAGACAAAAGTACGAAGAAACATTACCTGGAAAGTTACCACAAAGAAAGATTACTCAAACTGCTAAAGCAGGATATAGTTCCTATGGATATCAAATAGGTGCTGCAACAGGATATGTCAAAGAGATATATGACAAAGGCTATATGGCTAAGAGAATGGAATTAGGAGCATTAGTTGCTGCAGCTCCAAAGGAAGCTGTGTATAGAGGAAATTCTCAGCCAGGAGATTTGATTGTTTTAGTAGGTGGAAAAACTGGAAGAGATGGATTAGGTGGAGCAGTTGGTTCATCTAAGGAACATACGGAGGAATCTTTACACACATCAGGTGCAGAAGTACAGAAGGGAAATCCGCCAGTAGAGAGAAAAATAGTTCGTTTATTTAGAAATAAAGAAGTATCCAAGATGATTAAAAAATGTAATGACTTTGGTGCTGGAGGAGTTTCAGTAGCCATAGGAGAATTAGCAGATGGACTTTTCATTGAATTAGATAAGGTACCACTAAAATATCCTGGACTTGATGGTACAGAGATTGCACTATCAGAATCCCAAGAAAGAATGGCTGTAGTTATAGGACCTGAAAATATAGAGAGGTTTATGTCCTTTGTTGAATCAGAAGACGTAGAAGGTACAGTGGTAGCTAAGGTTACAGAGGAAAAAGTCCTTAAGATGGTATGGAAGGGAAAAACTATTGTAAATATTAAGAGAGAGTTCTTAGATACCAATGGCATAAGAAAGAAGAACAAAGTTAATATAGAACAACCAGCAGAGAATTTATATTTAGATAAAATTCCATCTCATGTAGAGGGGAAAAATATAAAGGAAGCATTTATAGAAAATATAAGGGACTTAAACATTTGCAGTCAAAAAGGTTTAATAGAGGGATTTGACCATACTGTGGGAGCTAGTACAGTATTAATGCCCCTAGGAGGGAAATATGGTCTTACTCCAACAGAGGGAATGGTGGCAAAGATTCCTGTATTAAAGGGAGAGACAAATACTTGCTCTTTAATGAGCTATGGATATGAACCAAAGCTTTCAAAATGGAGTCCTTTCCATGGCGGATATTATTCTGTTATAAAGTCTGTGGCGAAGATTGTAGCTATGGGTGGAGATTACAAAAAAATAAGATTAACTTTCCAAGAATATTTTGAAAGAATTGGAAATGATCCAACAAGATGGGGAAAACCATTTTCTGCGTTACTTGGTGCATTTTTAGTACAAAAAGAGTTAGATACTCCAAGTATAGGTGGAAAAGATAGTATGAGCGGTACCTTTGAAGATATTCATGTTCCACCAACGTTAGTTAGCTTTGCAGTAGCTACAGATAAGATAGAGAATATTATATCGCCAGAATTTAAAAATATTGGTTCAACTGTTGCTTTAATAAAATTAGACATAGATGAAAATGGTATGATTGATTTCAACCAATTAAAAGTAAATTATTCTGCAATTAAAAAATTAATAGATAGAAAAGAAATAATTTCAGCTTCTACAGTCAAATTTGGTGGAGTTGCAAGATCTATTGCTGAAATGACTATGGGTAACAAGGTAGGATTTAAGTTTAATGAAATAAATAAAGATAATTTGTTTAAGCCCTTATATGGTTCTATAGTAGTTGAATTGAAGGATGCAAGAGTTCTACAAGATACTAACTGTATAATTCTTGGAACTACAATAGAAGAAAAGCATATAGAAATAGATAAAGAAACTATAGAGCTAGATTCCTTAATTAAATTCTTTGAAGAGCCTTTAGAGGAAGTATTCCCAGTATATGGGGATAAATCTAATGTGGAAAATATTAAATTTGAAAAAGGCAATGTAATTACAAGAAAATCATCTATAGCAAAACCAAGGATTTTAGTGCCAATATTTACTGGAACCCATGGAGAATATGATATGATCCGTTGCTTTGAGAAGGCTGGTGGGGAAGTAGATACCTTTGTATTTAAGACTCTATCTTTCAAGGATATGGAAGAATCATACAAGGAACTAGCAGAGAGAATTAAGAAATGTCAGATAATAGGATTGCCAAATGGTTCTCTATTGGGAGATGAACCAGAAACTGGTGGAAAGTTTATGAAACTAATATTAAGTAATTCTTATGTAAAAGAAGAAATAGATGCTCATTTATACAAGAAGGATGGATTAATCCTTGGCATAGGGGCAGGATTCTTAGGTTTGGTAAAACTAGGACTTATAGCTCCTTCTGCAAATATTATTTACAATACAAGCGGTCAATTTAATTCAAAATTAGCTAATGTTAAAATAAGTTCAAATTTATCATCTTGGTTTAATGAAATGAAAGTAGGAGATATATATACTGTGCCAGTGGCTACAAAGGAAGGAAGAGTAATAGTAAAAAATATAGATGAATTAATAGCTAAAGGACAAATTTCTACTCAGTTTATAGATGAAAATCCAACAGGTTCAATATATGGTATAGAATCTATGACTAGCTTTGACGGCAGAATACTTGGAACTATTTCTTCTATTGATAGAGTAGGAAATGGATTATATAAAAATGCAGATATAATAGGAAAACATAAGATATTTGAATCAGGTATAAAATACTTTAAATAGGAGGAAGGGGAAATGAAAGTTAGTATATTGATGGGAAGTATATCAGATAAACCTTTAGCAGAGAAGGTAACTAAAATTTTTGATGAATTTGGAGTGGAATATGAGGTTAGAGTAATATCGGCTCATAGAACTCCATATAAGGCTATTGAATTTGCTGAAAATGCTGAGAAGAACAATACGGAAGTTATTATTGCCATAGCTGGAAAAGCAGCCCATCTAGCTGGAGTATTAGCAGGAGTAACCCCTCTTCCTGTAATAGGAATTCCTGCTAGCTCCTCTACAATGGATGGATTGGATTCACTTCTTTCTGTGGTACAAATGCCTAAAGGCGTTCCAGTAGCTACTGTAGCTATAGATGGTGGAGAAAACGGAGGGCTTTTAGCAGTACAGATGCTCTCTATAAAATATCCTGAATTAAGGAAAAAATTCAAGGAATATAAAAAAGAGATGGCAGAAGAAGTAGAAAAGATTGATTATGACCTAACACAGCGAAAGTAGTGAGCTGATGTAGGTCAAACGCAACGAACGCC
>NZ_DAMCHJ010000011.1:63611-116111 GCF_032104385.1 Tissierella sp. | reverse complement strand
TCACGCGTTACTCACCCGTCCGCCGCTAAGATAATTAAAGTTTCATTCCGAAGAAATCTTCTTTAAAAACTTCGCTCGACTTGCATGTGTTAGGCACGCCGCCAGCGTTCGTCCTGAGCCAGGATCAAACTCTCATTTAAAAGTCTGATTAGCTCAAATTATTTGCTGACTTAATTCATGTGTTCGTCGCTTCGTTAGCCAAATCATAGATTTGGACTTCGCGACATCTGACCTACCTTCAATTCGCTACGCTCATTGGGTTAGGTCATTACTTCTATAATTCAAAGTTTCTCACACTGTTTAGTTTTCTAGGTTCATCGTCACCCCTTGAGGTGACTTACTTAGTATAGCAAACTTTTTGTTTGCTGTCAACTGTTTTTTTAAACTTTTTTTAAATCATTTTGTAGATTTATGAAGTTTAATGTCACAGCCGACTTTTACTATCATACTCTTTTTTCCAAGAGTTGTCAACTGTTTTTTTGAACTTTTTTCAAATCTTTATTTGATTTGTTTTGGTTCAATGTCGCAGCCGACTTTTATTATAATACACGGTTTTATATATAAAGTCAACACCTTTTTTAAAAGTTTTTATTTTTTAAAAACAAAAGGATAAAGGCATACTCTGCACGCCCTTATCCTTTCCTAGTTTTGAATCCTCTATAATTCTATTTTACATCATACATTCCATGAGTATTCATATAATTAAACAATTCTTCCCCATGTTTTTGTTCTTCCTTTTGTATATGTTGGAGAGCTTCTCTTACATCTTTGTTTGCAGATTCAAATACTCCTGTATCATAAAAACCAGAAACATATTTTTCAGTTGCTAATAAATCACTACATAATAATGCATCTTCAGGATTGTTAAAAGACATGCTGCTACTATTTGTATTAACAGCTTGTTGATTATTCATAGTTTGGTTAGTATGTGTTAAATTTGGCTTTTTACCTTGCAATAGTTCATTTATAATATTGTAATGATGCTGTTCTTCTGAAGCTAGTTTGTTTAGCAATTGTTTTAAATTAGGGTCTTTTGCTTGGGTAGCAAAACTTTGATATTTCTTAACACAAACATCCTCTTGATGTTTACCATCTTCTAAAATCATTCTCTCTTTTTGACTTAAATTTATTTGCATAGTATACCTCCTATTATATTTTGTTTAATAGTATACTTTGCTTTTATCTGTATTTTATTCATTATTAATATTACAAAACAATTAAGAACCTATGAAAAATAAGATTTAAAAATATCTTTCTATTTTATTAAATATATTTTCCCAAGACATCCTCTTTATTTCCTCTTTGATATCATAGTCTATCCTATAGCTCTTATATATCCTTTCAATTTGTCTTTCAATAGCATCTTGAAACCTATCTTCAAACAATAATAATTCTCCTTCTAAAGGCTTATCAACTTGAATCATACTAGGAAGTTTTACATACTCTATTACCCTACTATCATTGATTATTATACCTAAATTTGATTTAAGACCTGGTATTTCTGTTGCAACTACTAGTAGTCCACTAGCTAAAGCTTCTATTGTAACTAAAGATAGACCCTCATAAAAAGAAGGCAATACAAATATATCAGATTCCTTAAATATTTTGCCTAAATTCTTTTGAGTTACTTCTCCCAATAATTCTACACCTAAGCTAATTCCTAGCTCTTTAATACTTTTTTCTTCTTCGCCTGTACCTGAACCAACTAGAGTCAATCTAACATTATATTTGTCCTTTAATTTATCAAATACCCTAAGTAAAGACATTATACCTTTAGAATAACTCAGTTTCCCTGCATATACCATCTTTATTTCATTATTATAAACTTTGTTTAATGGAGGGGAAAATATATCGTCATTATATCCTCCACCTATTACTATAATCTTTTCATTTGAAATATCATATTTAATGCTGATATCTTGTCTTTGCTCTTCACTTAATGAAAAAACCTTGTCCAGTTCTTTACAACTATCTAATACCTCTTGTCTATATTGTGGACATTTCTCAAATTGTCTAATATCTGTGCCATGACATATTCCTATTACCTTAATATCTTTAGCTAATTGTACAACTAAAGAGGTTGATAACCATAAATGGTGAGATAATATAATATCTGGTTTAAAATCTTCTATAGCATTAAGAATTACCCTTTTAAAACAAATCTTCCACCTGTTTAGCATATCTACATTTAAATCGCAATATCTAATACTTTCATAAGGCATAACATCACTCATACCTAATATTGGGAATGGAAGCTCTTCTGTATTAAATACTAAGGGATAAAACTTATCTATATAACTTAACTTTATAACATCTCCATTTGGTATTCCAGCAATTAATCCTTGAATATAGTTTCTTTTATCTCCTTCCCTTATTAATTCTTGCAAATATATTCCGCTGCCTGTTTTTCCAGGATATTGAGATATAATATGTAAAATCTTCTTCATTTAAGCACCACTCCTTATTCTAAGGAAAGTATTTTTATAATATATACCCAAATATATTTAAAATAAAAAAGAGCAGGAATTTAATCTCCTGCCCATAATTATTATTATTTTACTCATCCAATGGCTTCATAGTCGGGAATAACAATATATCCCTTATGCTTGGCTGATTTGTAAGAAGTATTATCATTCTATCAATACCAATGCCAAGTCCTCCAGTAGGTGGAAGTCCTACTTCTATTGCATTTAAGAAATCCGTATCCATTGGATGTGCTTCATCATCTCCTAAATCTTTTTGTTTAACTTGGTCTTCAAATCTTTGTCTTTGATCAATTGGATCATTTAATTCTGAAAAAGCATTTGCTAATTCCCAAGTATTGATAAATGCCTCAAACCTATTAGTCTTTCTTGGGTCTTCTGGATTTCTCTTAGCAAGAGGTGATATTTCTACTGGATGACCCGTAATAAACGTAGGCTGAATTAAATGTTCCTCACAGAATTCCTCAAACATCTCCGATATAATATGACCTCTAGTCATACCTGGCTTAATTTCTAATCCTTTTTCCTTAGCAATGGCTATAGCTTCTTCATCGGTGTTGATTACAGAAAAGTCTACTCCAGTAAATTCCTTTACTGCATCTGCCATATCCAACCTTCTCCATGGTGGAGATAATTCTATTTCAGTACCTTGATAATTTATTTTAGTAGTCCCTAAAGATTTCTCTGCTACATAAGCAAAAAGATTTTCAGTTAATCTCATCATTTCTTCATAGTCTACATATGCTTGGTAAAGCTCTATATTAGTAAATTCAGGATTATGTTTTGGACTCATTCCTTCATTTCTAAACATTCTTCCCATTTCATAGACTTTTTCAAACCCACCAACTATAAGCCTCTTTAAATATAGTTCATTGGCTATTCTTAAGTACATATCAATATCTAATGCATTATGATGTGTAGCAAAAGGTCTTGCATTTGCGCCTCCTGCTATTGGACTTAAAATTGGAGTTTCTACCTCTAGGAAGCCCCTATCATCTAAGTATTCTCTTACAGCCTTGATCATCTTTGTTCTTAATATAAATGTTTCTTTCACTTCAGGATTTACTATTAAATCTACGTATCTTTGTCTATATCTTAAATCTTGATCCTTTAAACCATGAAATTTCTCTGGCAATATTTGTAGAGATTTAGTCATTATAACTATTTCTTCAGCTCTTATGGATATTTCACCAGCATTTGTTCTAAATACCTCTCCTTTAACACCTATAATATCTCCAAGATCCAAAAGACTTAAATCTTTATACTCTTCTTCACCCATTGCATCTTGTTTAGCAAATATTTGAATACGACCTTCACTATCTTGTAAATCAATAAAACTAACTTTCCCATGCCCACGTCTAGACATTACTCTTCCTGCAACTGCTACCTTTTTACCTTCTAATTCTTCAAATTTATTCTTAATCGCAGCACTATGATGCGTATAATCAAATTTCTCAACTAGAAAAGGGTTTTTTCCTTTTTCGATCAGTTCCTTAAGTTTTTCTCTTCTCATCATCAACATTTCATTTAAATTTAATTCGGTTTCTCCCATTACTCTACCTCCTTAGTTTATTAACCTTTTTATCTAGTAATAGTTAGTATTTGATATTCAATTTTTCCATCTGGAACAACTACCTCTACAACATCTTCAGATTTATGTCCTAAAAGTGCGGAACCTACAGGAGATTCGTTTGATATTTTACCATTATATGGATCAGCCTCTGCAGAGCCCACTATAATAAATTCCATTTCCTCATCATACTCTAAATCCTTTACCAAAACTTTAGAGCCAATACCTACAACATCTGTTGTTATATCATCTTCATCTATTATTTTTGCATTTCTTAACATTGTCTCTAGTTTTGCAATTCTTTCTTCCAATTGAGCTTGATCATTTTTAGCTTGATCATATTCTGAGTTTTCACTTATATCTCCAAAACTTAAAGCTTGTTTTATTTTTTCAGCAATTTCTTTCCTTCTAACAGTCTTTAATTCATCCAACTCATCTTCTAATTTCTTTAATCCATCCTCGGTTAAGAATACATCTCTTTCTGGCATTTCATTCTCTCCTTTACCCAATATATATTATTGCCTTTTAAAATTATTATAAATATTATCTATACTATGCAAACTATTTAATTAATAGAAAAATTACATTTCCTACTTGTATGCAAGATATTATAATCAAGTAGAACCATAATGTCAAGTACTTAGAAATTCCCTTTAATATTTATAAAGGATTTTACATAATCATTGATGCTATAATAATTATCTTCACAATATAAATACCTTATTCCTTCAATATTACCTCCTATTAAAGACTCTGCTAAACTAGAAAGAACTATATTTTCTATCCATATGTTTTCCTCAATACCTAAATCATTTAAATCAAAAGCAAAATCTCTAATAAAAGGTAAAGTCTTTTTATTGTTTAAATGAATTCCATTACCAAAATCAAAGATTATACAATTTTTTCTTACTTTAGAAAAATCAATCTGCAAATTTCCTATTAAATTAATTATTATGCTATAATTTTCTAAAATTCTTTTAATATTAGATGAATAAAACAAAGATAATCCTGTTTCTTCTAATATATATTCATAAATCTCATCATTATCCTTTTCACAGCCTATAGCAGTTATAAATCTTATATCTTTTGAAATTCCTTTGATTACCGCCTTCATTCTTTCTTTGTTATCGCAAATAACTAAAATCTCCTTTTCTTCTAAATTTGATTTCATTATATTACATATTTCTCTCATTATTAGAGGAAGATTAGTTATTTTAATATTTTCTCCATCTGATATTTTCATATTTGTAAATTCTTCTATATGAAATATTAAATCTTTGCTTAAGTTTTTATATTCTTCAATAAATAAACTAGTATAATTTTCATCTCCCTTAAGTCTTATTATAGCATTTAAATACTCTCTAAATTGATACTCATCATTAAAATCAATATGTTTTATATTTATTCCTGCTACTTTTCCTATTATATCATTTCTTCTCGTAATACTGTCTATCACCTTAGGTTGGATTTTGGGTAAAAGAAATTCTGGTAAATATTTTCTAATCCCCTTTTTATAATATTCTAGATATTTTTCACAATTTAATATATATAAAAGTTCTATAATACCCCTCCTCTCTAGTTTTAACTCTATTATATGAAAAGGGGTTTACATTCATTACATATACTATGGATAAAGATTAATATATTCTAATAATACTTTCTCCATTTCTTCCTTATTCTCAATTGTATATATTAGATTTTTTATTTCATTGGAACTCCTTAGTCCTTTTAAATACCAAGCAGTATGTTTTCTCATTTCCCTTACGCCAACTCTTTCACCTTTTATGGAACAAGCAAGATTTAAATGTCTTATACACATATGAATAATTTCTTCTTTTGAAGGTGGAATATCTTCACCTCCAGCCATTAAATTAATTATTCTTCTAAATATCCATGGATTTCCTTGAGAACCCCTCCCTATTGCTATAGCATCACAATTAGTAAGGTTAAACATCCTAAGTCCATCCTGTGGTTCAAATATATCTCCATTTCCTATAACAGGTATACTTACACTTTCCTTAACTTTTTTAATAAACTCCCAATCTGCTTCTCCAGAATAAAACATATCCCTAGTTCTTGCGTGAATTGTTAGCGCAGAAATTCCCTCTTCCTCTGCTATTTTAGCTATATCTATTCCATTAATATTATCATGATCCCAACCCATTCGTATCTTTAAGGTAACAGGCTTTTTAGAGACTTTTACTACTCCTTTTATTATATCTCTAGCCAATCTTGGATTTTTCATTAGAGCACTGCCATCGCCATTCTTTACTATTTTGGGAGCAGGACAACCCATATTTATATCTATTATATCTATATCTTCCCTAAGATTTAGGTACTCTCTTGCAACATTTGCCATTATATATGGATCTGAGCCAAATATTTGGATTGCTATTGGTCTTTCCTCTGGATTTACCTGCAACAATACTTTGGTTCCAGGATCCTCGTAATACATCCCCTTACTACTGACCATCTCAGAAACTACTAAACCTGCTCCCATCTCCTTACACAATATTCTAAATGCTAAATCTGTAACTCCAGCCATAGGGGCTAAAAATACATTATTCTCAATTTGTATGCTTCCTATTCTCATATTTCCACCTCAAATATTAGAAAAGTAAGTAGCCTCTAAGCTACTTACTAGTTTCTTTCAAATATTATCCTTAAACCTTCCAATGTCAACATTTTATCTATATTCTTTACATATCTGCTTTCAGATGCTATTAGATTTGAAAATCCACCTGTTGCTATAATATTTACAGTATTTTCACTTTCTCCCATTTCATTAATCATCTTTTCTATTATATAATCAATCATACCTATATAACCAAAAACCAATCCCGATTGAATACTATTTGTTGTATTCTTTGCTATTACTTTATCAGGTTTAGCAATTTCAACCTTAGGAAGTTTGGCTGTTCTCATAAACAATGCTTCTGCTGATATCTTTATCCCTGGAGTAATTGCACCTCCTAGATAATCACCTTCTTTAGATACAGCACAGAAGGTAATAGCAGTACCAAAGTCCACTATTATTAAAGGTCCACCATATTTTTCATAAGCAGCTACAGCATTTACTATTCTATCGGCTCCTACTTCTCTTGGATTGTCATATTTTATATTCATTCCAGTTTTAACACCAGGCCCTACTACAATAGGATCTATACCGAAGTATTTTATACTCATAGCTGGTAAAGTATGCATAAGTGGTGGTACTACAGAAGAAATAATAACATTTTTAACTTCCTTTGGATTTAATCCATGGTATCTGAAAATTTGTTCAAATAAAAGTCCATATTCATCAGATGTTCTATCTCTTTCAGTTGCTATTCTCCAATCATATAATAATTCTTTATCATCATATACCCCAAATACTATATTAGTATTACCAACATCTATAACTAATAACAATAATTTCACACTCCATTCCTTATCTTCTGTTCTTTAAAGTTCCAACTACAGAAGTTACTATTATAATAGCAATAATCGCCTCAGGTATACCATTAGTCACACCTATACCAAAAATGACTTTTCTTGCAGTAGAAATATCTCCACCTATAGCCTCTATAAATCTTTCGGCATAAAGTAAATATATCATAGAAAGAACTCCCATAGTATTGGTCAATGTACCAATAGCAGATGCTATTATAATATCCAAAGCTTTATTTTTAAGCTTTGTTTGAACAAAGTAAGCTATGATTAAAGTTAATATTATAAGAACTATATTTATTATGATTGACCATATACTCTGTGAGGTTTTTATGTTGCTATATATTCCATAAGATAAATATCCTATAATTCCTATCCAAATCAAATATAAAATTGCCATAATCTTATTCTTGCCTAAATTCTTCAATACATCATATACATAAAAAGATACTATCCCTATTAAAACTCTAGGCAATACTGAAACCAATGGATTTAAAAATACAAAAGATACTGGTGTTGGATTAGTCATAGCTTGAAAAATACTAAATAGTCCAAATATGAGTCCAACAAAAGCACCTACAACAGGGCCTTCCATTACTGCGCCAATTATAACAGGTATATGCATTATTGTTGCCCTTGTAGGTCCTACAGGTATAAAACCTAATGGAGTCATACCAAGAACTGCCGAAATAGCACCTAAAACTCCTATAATGGTCATCTTTCTTACATTAAATCCTTTTTCTTTTACCATTAAAATCCCTCCCGCTCTAGTTCCTTTTACTTTGGATACCAGTCGATAAAATATTAAATTTCAGCTTTTATCCAGTCCAATTCTAGTTTGATATTGGCTATCTAACAAAAACATTATAATTCTATTTCCATATTAATTCAATAATAATTTTTTATGACCTAAATCAATTGCTTAAATATCTTTTAATGCTTTCAATCCACAAACTCCTTCTGCAAACAATACCCCATTAACTATAGCCTTGCTCATTACTTCCCCTGCTATAGTCCCTATAAGGCTTATATCTGCCATTATTTCATTAGTAGCCATGGTAAATATAGTATCTCCATCTACCATAGTATGAATTGGATTTATTGACCTTGCAAATCCATTATGGGCCATTTCTGAAATTTTATTTGCCTCAGCTTTAGTTAATTTTGCATTTGTGGCTATTATACCTATTGTTGTATTTTGTACATTGAATCCTAAATTTCTATTTTTATCCTTCATAATATCTATAGTATTTAATAATTTATTATTTTCATAATCATATACTCCTGCAATTTGCTGATTATTTCTATAATCATATATATCACCAAAACTATTTACAGCAACCATTGCTGATACTATTAATTCTCCTACCTTTATAGTAGCTGAACCTAAACCAGATTTCATAGCATTTTCTGGCCCTAAAATCTTTCCGATGGTAGCTCCCATACCACATCCTATATTACCCTGCATATTATTATTTACATCCCCATTTTTAGCTGCAATATATCCCATATTAAAATCTGGTCTAATCCTATAATCTCCAATATTTAAATCAAATATCACGGCAGAAGTTACTATAGGCACCTTAGTTACTCCTACATCAAATCCTATATTCTGTTCCTCTAAATACTTCATAACACCTGATGCAGCCTCAAGACCAAAGGCGGAGCCACCTGATAATACTACAGCATGTACCTTATCTACCATCTTCTCTGATTTAAATAAATCAGTTTCTCTAGTACCTGGAGCTGACCCTCTTACGTCTACACCTCCTGTTGCACCCTCCTCACATATAACAACAGTACAACCTGTCATACCTTCTGCTGACCCGGCATGACCAACCCTGATACCCGGAACATCAGTTATATAACCTTGATACATAATATCTCCCCCCTTTATTTAAAATATGAACAATACATTATAATAATAAAAAGCTCCTAAAAAATACTATAGAAAACTCTAAGAAATAAGCTACATTCACTATTAAATAATAAATAGGATTACAATAGAGAAAATATCTATTGTAATCCTTGTTCCCAATTGTCAATTTCTTTTAGCCTCCGAAGAAATTCAGCAATAGCCCTGCTGCTATAGCTGAACCTATTACTCCTGCTACATTTGGTCCCATAGCGTGCATTAATAAGAAGTTTCTTGGATTAGCTTCTTGACCAACTTTTTGTGACACCCTAGCAGCCATTGGCACTGCTGATACTCCAGCAGATCCTATAAGCGGATTAACTTTTCCACCAGAAACCTTATACATAATCTTACCAAATATTACTCCTGTAGCTGTACCTATGGAAAATGCCACAAGTCCTAATGCTATAATGCTCAAGGTTCTAAATGTTAGGAAAGTTTCTGCATTAGCTGTTGCTCCTACAGTTGTACCTAAAAATATTGTAACTATATTAACTAATTCATTTTGAGCTGTTTTTGACAATCTATCTGTTACTAAGGATTCCCTGAATAGATTACCTAACATTAACATACCAACTAAAGATGCTGCCGAAGGCAATAGCAAGGAAACTAATATTGTAACCATAATTGGAAAAATAACCTTCTCCTTTTTCGATACTACTCTAAGCTGATCCATCACTACTTCTCTTTCTTCTTTAGTTGTTAAAGCTTTCATAATTGGTGGTTGAATAATTGGAACCAACGCCATATATGAATAAGCTGCAACTGCTATTGGTCCTAATAAATGAGGTGCTAATTTAGATGTTAAATATAATGCTGTAGGCCCATCTGCACCACCAATAATACCGATACTTGCTGCCTCTGGCCCTGTAAATCCTAAAAGAATTGCACCTACAAAGGTAACAAAAATACCAAATTGTGCTGCTGCTCCAAGTAATATACTCTTTGGATTAGCAATAAGAGGTCCAAAATCAGTCATAGCTCCTACACCCAGAAATATAAGTGGTGGATATATTCCTAGTTTAACACCTTGATACAAATAATATAAAAGTCCTCCATTTTCTACAACCGTAGAAACTAACTCTCCAGTTATTGGATCTGGAGCAATCTTTACAACAGGAGGTGCCATAAGACCAGCCTCCGGTAAATTCGCCAATAGCATACCAAATGCTATTGGAATAAGTAATAGAGGCTCAAATCCCTTAGCAATTGCTAAATATAGTAGTACACAGGATACTAAAATCATTAGTGCTTGTCCCCAAGTAATGGCAGCAAATCCTGTACTCTGGAAAAATTCCAGTAATATATTTCCTAAATTCATGAAACTTACCTTCCTTTCTCAATGGAATTAGTCTAATACCACTAATTTATCACCTGTATTTACAGTAGCTCCTTGTGTAGTATTGATGCTAGCTACTATTCCATCTCTAGGAGCCAATATTTCATTTTCCATCTTCATAGCTTCTAGAATTAATAATATATCCCCTGCCTTAACTTTATCTCCTTCTTTTACTTCTATCTTCCAAATATTTCCTGGCATCGGAGCTTCCACAACTTCTTGTCCTGCAGATACTACTACTTCCTTTTTCTCTTCCTTTGGAGCAGGTGCTGGTGTAGATTTCGCTACAGGTTTTGATACTGGTGCTTGAGCTACTGGTGCCGCTGACCTTTGTACTGTACTTCCTGATACTACTTCTTCAACTTCCACTTCATAAGAATTACCATTAACATTTATTATAAACTTTCTCATTGTTATGCCTCCTTATTTATGCTTCCATAGAAGCTTTTATTGTAATTTACCGTATATTTGCTCTTGTCTGCTAGCTGCTGCCCATGCTGGAGAATTTTGAGGTATTCTTCTAATGCTTTTTATATTTACCTCAGGTATATTAACTCCTAAGCTTGATGCCACAGCTGCGGCAATAACTGCTACTAATTCTTCATCATTTATACTAGTTACATCTTCAACTATAGGTTCTTTAGATTTAATCGGTACTGGTGACTTTTTAATCTCTTCAACCTTTTTTTCGCCACCTATACTTTTTAGTACAGATATAAGTACCGCAAGTACGACTAACCCTACAAATACAACAGACATACTAAATACTGTAATTACTAAACTATCTTTAAAGCTAATAATATCACCCAATGATTTCACCTCTTTTATACTGGTAAATTACCATGTTTTTTTGCAGGTCTACTTTCTCTCTTAGATTCTAACATATCGAAAGCTGAAATAAGTCTAGGTCTTGTAATGCTTGGAACTAATATATCATCAACAAACCCTCTTTGAGCTGCAATATATGGATTAGCTACAGTATCCCTATATTCAGCAATTTTTTCTTGTCTAGTTGTAATAGGATCATCAGAATTCTCGATATCCTTTTTAAATATAATATTTGCAGCACCATCTGGTCCCATAACAGCTATTTCAGCATTTGGCCATGCAAATACTTGGTCAGCACCTAAATCTTTAGAGCACATTGCAAGATAAGCTCCGCCGTAGGCCTTTCTAACTATTAATGTAACCTTAGGTACAGTTGCCTCACTATAAGCATATAACATCTTAGCACCATGCCTAATTATTCCACCATATTCTTGCTCAGTGCCTGGTAAAAATCCTGGAACATCTACTAAATTAAGTAAAGGTATATTAAAGGCATCACAAGTTCTAATAAATCTTCCTGCTTTATCTGATGCATTTATATCTAGACATCCTGCTAAAACCTTAGGTTGATTACCAACAACTCCTATAGTTTTTCCATTTAATCTAATATATCCAGTTATAATATTTTGTGCATAATATGGCTGAATCTCGAAAAATTCTCCACCATCAGCCAATAATTTTATAACTTCCTTCATATCATATGGCTTATTAGGATTAACTGGAACAATTTCATTTAATCTTTCTTCTACTCTATTTATATCATCTTCTATAGCATAAATAGGTGCTACTTCTAAATTATTAGACGGTAAAAAAGATAATAACTCTTTAATTCTTTCAATACATTCTGCTTCTGTCTTATCTACAAAATGTGCTACTCCTGATATTTTATTATGAGTATTGGCACCGCCTAGTTCTTCTTGAGTAACTTCCTCCCCTGTTACAGATTTAATTACTTGAGGTCCTGTAATAAACATCATACTTGTCTTATCTACCATAAATATAAAATCTGTCAAGGCTGGTGAATAAACTGCTCCACCTGCTGAGGGTCCCATTATAACTGAAATTTGAGGTATCACTCCTGATGCAATAGTATTTCTATAAAATATTTTTCCATACCCTGACAGTGCATCTACTCCCTCTTGAATTCTAGCTCCACCTGAATCATTAAATCCTATAATAGGCGCTCCCATTTTAAGTGCCATATCTTGTACTTTGCAAATCTTCGCAGCATGCATCTCGCCTAAAGACCCACCAACTACTGTAAAATCTTGAGCATAAGTAAATACAAGTCTTCCATCAACTGTACCATAGCCAGTAACTACTCCATCTGCAGGTGCCTCTAATTTTGCCATATCAAAGTTCGTACATCTATGCTCAACAAACTTATCAATTTCTACAAAACTGCCTTCATCAAATAATAAATTAATTCTTTCTCTTGCAGTAAGCTTTCCTGACTTATGGTGTTTTTCAATTCTTTTCTCCCCACCACCAAGCTCAATTTTCTTAGTGTTTTCTAGGAGTATTTCAATTTTTTCCTTCATATTTACCCTCCTTCTTTTGTTAAGTACCTAATCCCTTTGACAAAGCTCTATCAACACTCCAAAAGTTGATTTTGGATGTAAAAAGGCAATTTTTGCACCACCAGCACCATATCTTGGCTTCTCATCTATCATCTTAATTCCTTTTTCCTTCATTTCTTCAATAGCTTTTTCAATATCATCTACTCTATAAGCAATATGTTGGATTCCTTCGCCTTTTTTCTCAATAAACTTAGCTATAGGACCATCTTCGTCAGTAGATTCAAGTAATTCAACTTCTGTATCCCCTATAGGTAAAAATGCAACTTTAACTTTCTGCCCTTCAACTACTTCCTCATTTACACATTTCATTCCAAGAATATCCTCGTAAAATTTTAATGTTTCATTTAAACTTTTAACAGCAATACCAATATGATCAACCTTACCAACCATTTTATTTTCTCCTTTCATTATTAAATTAACAGCTAATAGTTTTCGGCCTTCAATTGATAATTGAAATGAAACCATAAATCTGATAATTTGCATAATCTAGTCATGCTAACTATCACTCTTTTATTCTTTCAAGATTTAATCTGTTAATGTCAATTGTCAATCTGTTATTAACTGTATTATCTCATCTTTCGCAGTATAAGGATCTGTTTCTCTTAGAGTAACCTTTTTCGCTAAGTTTTCTATTAAATCTTCCTTAACCGCCCTATCTAAAATCAGTTTCATTAAGTCTTCTTCTACCATTTTCAATATTTCTAATTTATTATTTCTTACTCTTATCTTTTCCAGTTCATGGGTTTTCTCTAGATATTCTCTATGCTCTAAAATCTTTTCTAAAAGTATATCTATATCTTTATTTTGTCCCGCTGATACTTTAATTACTGGTGGTCTATATTCACTATGTTCATTTAAGTCCAAATTCATTTCTATTTCAACCTTAGTTTTATCAGCCCCATCTAAATCAGATTTATTTATGGCAAATACATCTGCTATTTCCATTATTCCTGCCTTTATTGCTTGAATATCATCACCTAGATTTGGAACCATGACCATAAGCACAGTATCTGCAGTCTTTACTATATCGACTTCCGATTGCCCAACCCCTACTGTTTCTATAAAAATATAATCACAGCCAAAAATATCTAAAACTTTTATAGCACCCCAAGTAGCCTTTGACATACCTCCTAATGAACCACGAGTACCCATACTTCTTATAAATACATCTTTATCTAAGGCAAGATCATTCATTCTTATTCTATCCCCCAAGATAGCTCCTCCACTAAATGGACTAGTAGGATCCACAGCAACTATGCCTACCTTCTTACCTTGTTTTCTAAGTTCTTTAGTTAGTTTATCAGTCAAAGTAGATTTTCCTACTCCAGGAGGCCCCGTTATACCAACTACATAAGCCTTACCTGATTCTTTATATAACTTTTTTAATACATCTATTGCTTCTTTATCATTGTTTTCCAACATAGTAATAAGTCTAGCACATGCCCTTTTATTACCTTGTAATAAACCTTCCTTTATATTCAAATAAGACACCACCTATTATCTCTTAAGGTTACTTGTAATAAAATCTACTACATCCTTTGTTGGTGTACCTGGAGTAAAAATCGCTTCTACCCCTGATTCTATAAGATAGGGAATATCATCTTCTGGAATAACTCCCCCTCCTACTATAAGCATATCATCTACTCCTTCATCTTTTAATAGATTTACTACCTTTGGAAATAAATGATTATGAGCTCCTGACAATATACTCATTGCTACTACATCTACGTCCTCTTGAATAGCAGCAGCAACTATTTGCTCAGGTGTTTGTCTAAGCCCTGTATATATAACTTCCATTCCCGCATCTCTTAATGCTCTTGCAATTACCTTAGCCCCCCTATCATGTCCATCAAGTCCAGGCTTTGCAACTAAAACTCTAATTGGTCTATCCATGTTTTTATATACCTCCCATTTTTAGTGAATAGTTAAAAAGATTAAAAGATCTAAAAGCTTGAATCAAAACTGTTAACTTTTCACTATTCACTTTTCAATGTATTTATAGTATTACTGACTGTTGATATTCTCCAAATACTTCACGTAACACATTACAAACTTCCCCAAGCGTCGCATATACTTTAACTGCATCTAATATAAATGGCATTAAGTTTTCTTCCGTACTAGCTTTTTCCTTTAATAAACTTAATGTTCTTTCAACTTCTTCATTGTTTCTTTCCGCTCTCAGTTTCTTCAACTTTTCTCTTTGATTTATTTCAACGGTCTTATCTACTTTTAATAATTCCTTTTTATCTGTTTCCTCAATTTGGAATTTATTTACTCCTACTACTATTCTCTCTAAAGATTCTACTTCCATTTGATATCTGTAAGCAGCATTTTGAATTTCTTTTTGAATATATCCTTTTTCTATTGCCTTAGGAGCCCCACCTAATTCATCTATAGTTTCTATATATTTAATTGCCTCTTCTTCTATCTTATTAGTTAAACTTTCAATATAATAAGAACCCGCTAATGGATCTATTGTTTCCGTTACACCAGATTCATGAGCCACTATTTGTTGGGTCCTTAAAGCAATCCTAACTGAATCTTCTGTTGGTAATGCTAAAGCCTCGTCCCTTGAATTAGTATGAAGTGACTGAGTTCCACCAAGAACTGCTGCTAGTGTTTGAATTGTAACCCTTATTATATTATTATCAGGTTGTTGTGCTGTTAATGTAGATCCTGCCGTTTGAGTATGGAACTTAAGTTGCATCGACTTTGGACTCTTGGCCTTAAATCTTTCTTTCATTATTTTCGCCCATAGCCTTCTAGCCGCTCTATACTTTGCAACTTCTTCTAAAAGGTCATTGTGAGCATTAAAGAAAAAAGATAGTCTTGGTGCAAAATCATCTACATCAAGTCCCGCTTTAATAGCTGCTTCAACATAAGCTATACCATCTGCCAACGTAAAAGCAACCTCCTGTGATGCTGTAGAACCTGCTTCCCTTATGTGATAACCACTAATACTTATAGTATTCCATGCGGGAACTTCTTTCGAACAATATTCAAATATATTAGTAATAAGTCTCATAGATGGTTCTGGCGGGAATATATAAGTCCCTCTTGCTATGTATTCCTTTAAGATGTCATTTTGTATAGTTCCTCTTAATTTTTCCTTTGAAACTCCTTGCTTTTCTGCAACTGCAATATACATGGCTAATAAAACAGATGCTGGTGCATTTATAGTCATTGATGTACTAACTCTATCTAAAGGTATACCATCAAATAGAACTTCCATATCTTTCAAAGAATCTATGGCTACCCCTACTTTTCCAACTTCACCTTCTGATAGTCCATCATCAGAATCATAACCTATTTGTGTAGGTAAGTCAAAAGCAACACTTAATCCAGTTTGACCTTGCTCTAATAAATATTTATATCTTTGGTTTGATTCTTCAGCTGATGCAAATCCAGCATATTGTCTCATGGTCCAAAGTCTACCCCTATACATTGTAGATTGAACACCTCTAGTAAATGGATATTCTCCCGGGAAACCTAAGTCTTCATTGTAATTTATATCCTCTACATCTAATGGAGTATATAGCCTATCCACTTCTATATTTGAGCCCGTAGTAAACTTTTCCTTTCTTTCAGGAAACTTAGCTAAGGATTTCTTCACTACCCCATTATCCCAATTATCTACCGACATCTTAATTTCTTCAAGCTTTTTATCATCAAACAACTTATTTACCTCCTTATTATGGTAATTTTAAATTTTACCTAAAAAGTTATCTTCATAGTATATTATAGTAATAAGTACCAGGTTTTTGCAACATATATTTCAATATAATTTAAAAATGAATGGAATATTGCATTTATATATATAAATATGTAGCAATTCCGTCTTTTATCCATAAAAAAAAGTAGGCTCCCTTAAAAGGGATTACCTACTTTATACTCCTATAAACAAAGATTCAAATTCTTTACCATCTATAGTTTCTTTCTCTAATAAAGTTTCTGCTACTCTATGAAGTTTATCCATATTATCCCTTAACAATTGCTCTGCTTTATTATATGCAGTATCAATTAAAGTTCTCATTTCCTTATCTATAGCAGCTGCTACATCTTCACTGTAATTTCTAGTCCTGCCAAAATCTCTACCTACAAATACTTCTTCATCATCAGTACCATAGGTCATAGGCCCAAGCTTATCACTCATACCATAATGGGTAACCATGGATCTAGCAATTTTAGTAGCTCTTTCAATATCATTCTGAGCTCCTGTACTTATATCTCCCAATACTAATGCCTCTGCCACTCTACCTCCAAGAAGAGTTACAAGTTTACTTTCCATTTGTTTTTTTGTTAAAAAACTTCTATCTTCTTCTGGTATATAAGCTGTAAATCCTCCAGCCATTCCCCTTGGAATAATAGTTACCATATGGACGGGGTCAGTATCTGGAGTAAGTCTGGAGGTAAGTGCATGACCTGCCTCATGATAAGCTGTAAGTTTTCTCTCTTTTTCACTAACAACCTTGGATTTCTTCTCAGGCCCTGCTTGAACTTTAATAGAAGCTTCTTCTATTAAATCCATAGGTATAGCTTTTAAATTAAACCTAGCAGTTAGTAATGCTGCCTCATTTACTAAATTTTCTAAATCTGCTGGTGTAAATCCTGGAGTCCTCTTAGCAACTACTTGTAAATCAACATCATTATCCAATGGTTTATTTTTGGTATGAACCTTTAATATCTCTTCTCTACCCCTTACATCAGGTAACCCTACATAAATTGTTCTATCAAATCTACCTGGACGAAGTAATGCTGGATCAAGTATATCAGCTCTATTGGTTGCTGCCATTACAATTATTCCTTCATTGGTTGCAAATCCATCCATCTCAACTAATAACTGGTTTAATGTTTGCTCCCTCTCATCATGACCCCCACCAAGTCCAGCACCTCTTCTTCTACCTACTGCATCAATTTCATCAATGAATACTATGCAAGGAGCATTTTTCTTTGCTTGCTCAAATAAATCTCTAACTCTACTTGCTCCAACACCTACAAACATTTCCACAAAATCAGAACCAGATATAGTAAAGAAAGGTACCCCTGCTTCTCCTGCTACTGCTTTGGAAAGATAAGTTTTACCAGTTCCAGGAGGTCCAACTAATAATACCCCCGTAGGAATTCTAGCGCCTATCTCAATATATTTTCTAGGAGTTCTAAGAAAATCCACTATTTCCTTTAGCTCTTCCTTTTCTTCCTCTAATCCTGCCACATCGGCAAATGTAATAACCTTGCCATCTTCTTCCTTGACCATCTTAGCTCTAGATCTGCCAAAGGACATTACCTTTCCTCCGCCACCCTGGGATTGTTGCATAAATACAAACCAAAACACTGCAATAACTAAAAGAGTCAATATAGTTGGAATTACACTTACAAACCAAGGAGTTGTAGGTTCTGGTACAGCACCATAATGTATTTTGTCACTATCAACTAAATCCTTTAAATAATCTGAATAAAATGTATATCTCATTTCATTAGGCAATAGAGTTGTAAATTGAGTCTTATCCTTCAATTTACCTTTCACTTCATTTCCTTCCATTTCAATACTTTCAACTCTACCCTTATTTAAATGTCCTACCAATTCAGTTACGTCTATTTTCTTAATCTGTTCAACATCATTTCCAAATCTTGTTACTAAAAGCATTATAATAATCACTATTAGTAGGTACACACTAATACCTTTGAAAAATCTCTTCAATACAAATCCTCCCTCCTCTTATAAGTAAATAATATCTTTTTATTATATCATCATTATATAGTTTTTTCAACCTTCTACTAACTATATACTTCCTCTTTAAGTGCAGCAACATAGGGTAAATTTCTTCCTATTTCAGAATAATCCAGACCATATCCTACCACAAACTCATCAGGAATAGCAAAACCTAAATAATCCACACCTACATTAACCTTTCTTCTATCTGGCTTGTCTAAAAGAGTACACACCTTAACAGAAGCTGCACCTCTCTTCCTCAAATTATCTGTTAAATAAGCTAATGTATAACCTGTATCTATAATATCCTCTACAATCAATACATCTTTATTTTCTACGCTAAAGTCCAAATCTTTTATTATTCTAACTTCACCAGTTGAAGTTGAAGATCTGCCATAGGATGAAACAGCCATGAAATCTAACCCTATTGGCTTGTTTATATTTCTAGCTAAATCTGACATGAAAATAACAGCACCTTTTAATATTCCTACTAAAATTAAATCCTTATCCTTATAATCCTCAGTAATCTGAGATCCTAATTCTTTTACTCTCTTTTCAATCTCTTCTTCAGAAACTAATATACTTTTGATTATATCTTTCATTGTATAATCCTCCTTGTTATGTATTGTTAATTAATTATAATATATTGATAATATCCTTTTTGTTTTCTTAGTAACCTTATACAAATCATTTGTCCTATACCCCACAACCCAAAGAATATTTTCATCATCTACAACTAATGGAATCTTATCCCTTAGTTCTTTTGGAATCTTTTCATCAATAAAATAATTCTTAAGTTTCTTTGTCCCTCTCATACCAAAAGGTATTATTCTATCTCCATCTATTCTATTTCTTACAACTAATTCTCCCTTAATCTTATCTAGATCAAAATATTTGGTATTCTTATCTTTATTCATAATAAAATCTTCATCTATATCAAATATTTTAATATCAAAAGAATATCCTATATCATTTATAATATTAAATCCTGGAAAGTTTAATTTATATGAATATCTGTTTATAGACTTACTTATACCCTTTTCAATAATTAAATCTCCATAAGTTAATTTTGCAACTATATCATTAGATAAATGAACTTCCTTCCCAGTTCCTAATGTCAATAAAAGATTTATGACTGTGGATATTTGAGTTTCAGTAATTCCATCTAAAGAACCATTAATTTTTAATATAGTCAATCTTATAATTCTTTGTTGAATACTTCTATGTTCCTCTAATAATTTACTACCATCTAAGATTATACTACGTTTATCTTGATTTTTCACTATAATATTGTATCTTAACTCAGAAAACTCTTCTAAAAATTCACTATCCATCGAAGAAATCCTAGAGGTTCTCCAAAGAGTATTCACTATATTAGGATTGAAATTCTTCTCAATATAAGGAATTAGCTCTAATCTAACCTTATTTCTGCTATAAATAGGTTCTAAATTTGTTTTATCCAATACCGTATCTATTTTTTTTTCCTTTATATAAAACTCTATTTCCTTTCTACTTATACCCAATATTGGTCTGATTATATCTTTGATTATAAAATCCATACCCCTTAAACCATCGATTCCTGTTCCTCTTAAAAATCTCATAATTAAGGTTTCTGCTTGATCATTCATATTATGAGCTACAGCTATTTTTCCTCCGCCTACTAAGTCAAGAATTTCTCTAAAAAATCCATATCTAAGTTCTCTTCCTGCCTCTTCTGAAGATATGCCCTTCTCTTTACCATATTCAATCATATTTACATTTTTAGTATAATAAGGTAAACCAAGTTTTCCAGCTATATCCTCAACAAACAATTGATCTGCTTTAGCATCTTCTCCTCTTACTCCGTGATTAACATGAGCAATATATATATTAAAGTTAATTAAATCTTTAATCTCTAGTAGAACATATAGTAACGCCATAGAATCTGGTCCACCAGAAACACCTACAACTATATTATCATTTTCACCGATTAAATTATAATCTTTAATCGTAGATAGTACTTTATCCTTCAAAATAATCACCCTATAATTTATTTACTAAACTAATATGAACTATATCTTTATTATAACCTAATTGTCAACAAAATTTAAGGTTGCAATAAATTTTTATTCATTGCAACCTTAAATTAGTGAGTGACTATAAACACTATTAACTATAAACCACTAGCTATTCACTGCCTTATATATTCTTCCAAACCTTTGTTACTAAGACTGTCATATCATCCCTAGTATTCAATACTACATTACTAGCTTCTTTTATTATCTCATTGGCTATAACTTGAGGATTGATACTATCTATTTTTGTTATAATGTCTTTCAGCCAAACTTCCGAATTATCTATATATCTATTTGCATCTAAAACCCCATCTGAAACCATAATAATAATATCTCCGTCTTCAATATATTCTTCATACAAATTAAAGTCTATCTCCTTTAATATTCCTACAGGCAATGTTCTTGAATTAATTATTTCCACTCTATCCTTTTTCTTTATAAAAGTTGCCGGTGCACCGGTCTTAATCATCTGCAATTTTCCTAAATATAAATCTATAAAAGAAAGATCTAATGTTGTAAATATCTCATCATTTGATTTTGTCCTTAATACAGAATTTATAGTCTTTAGTATTATATCCTTATCTATATTTGCCTCCATAAGTTTTTCTAGAAGAGAAATCGCTACCTTACTTTCCTCGTTAGCTTTTCTCCCTATACCCATTCCATCACTTAAGGCAGAATAATGAATATTATCAATTTCCCCAAATGTGAAATTATCCCCAGATATTTTGTTTTCTGAATTTCCCATTGTTGCCATTTTAGTTATAGCACTAAATCTATTGGATTTTAAAAGTTTAAATCTCTGCCTCTTACTAGATAAGCTATTGAAACTAGTATCACTTGCCACTGGGAAACCCAGACTTTGTGATATAATTGTTTTTAGTCTATTACCTACATCCATAGCAGTATTTAAGTCTACAAATATCTCAAAATCTTCTTCTCCCATTTGTAAAACAGAGATATCCTTTATATCTATTCTATTATTTTTCAAATCCCTATATAAGCTTTCTTCAATTTCTTTGTTAAAGGTAGAATTTGTATAGAGATTAGCTGTCATATCTCCTATTGCCTTACTAATACCTTCTAACTGCTCTGATAACAAAATTCTACTTTCTCTTAATCTTAATTGCCAGTTATAATTTAATGTTGACCTTTCTACAGCCCTACCAATTGTTTCTATTATTTCTCTTCCCCTAATACAAAAATCATTCGCTTCTGAATAAACCATTTCATTATCAATTCCGTTCATCTCAACAAGACCTACTAAGTTGAAAAAGTTTTGATAGGATTTATAATAATTTTCCTTCCAACATTCTTCATGTTTAGAACAGCTTGTACATATATTATTAGCTATACCATCTACCATACTATATACTTCATTGGTAAAATAAAAATCTTTTTCTTCTGCTGATTCCCTAAAAGTACTACTTAGATTATTAAATAACTCTGACATCCTATTTAATTTTTTGACTACAACTTCATCCTTCTTCTCTGCATATTCTTTTTTTAAATCAAAGTCAATTGTCAATAATTTAGATATTTTAAAATTCATCTTTTCCGCAGTTATTAAAAAGAATAATGATGCTAATATTATTTCTTTAAAATTTAAAAAGGAAGTTCCTAAACCATTTATATAAAAAGAAATAATCCCATTTCCTAGAAAGAATCCTAAAACTGAACCAAATATTCCTAAATCCTTAAATATTCCAGCTAAAAGTCCTGTAATTCCAAATATACCTATGATAAAAGGCATCTCTGGATGAGATATATATGTTACCATCCCTAGAATTATCCCTGTAGTTCCACCTAAAAACGCTCCATAATTATAAGACAAATGTAGTATTACAGCTATACAAACTAAATTTTTAATTTCAACTCCCATTACTGAAATATTCTTAATCCCTGCTAAAGTCAATGCTAAAGTAATAAATGAACAAATCATTTTTTCATTATTTAAATTTGCTCCCCTAATTTCTTCTATAGGAATACTAAATGAAAAAATATAAATCATAGTAAAAACTACTATCCCTTCAAATATAATCATAAATAAATCATATATAAATATTGTATTACTAAATAAAATCCCTAGACTCCTAAATCCTGTAAATATAAAAGCAGATACTACAGCTGCCTTTAGTAAAGAGTAAGTTTTTTCTTTTTTAAATACAGTAAAAAAAGTATAAATTAAAACATATGAAAAAATATAACCTATACCTTTTATCCCCTGCAGCGATAAAGTACCTACTATTACAGCTATAAGTAGATGAATGTTTAAATTTTTCATTATAAGGTATGAAGCTAGAAATGCAAATCCAAAGGGAGTCAATTTATTTAGTATATTTACTCTAGCTAGAAAAAAACCCATAATCATAATTATTACTGCACTACTATCTACTTCCAATCCTATATTGTACCAATGCCTTTTAGTAATTAAAGAATCAGTCCTCATCATAAAAATCACTCCTGTTATTAGTATTTAATTAAATACTAACAAAGTAAGTCCCAATAATTTGTCAATTCTAGGCAGTAGGTTTTAAGAAACTTTAGACATAAATCATTGGTTTATACTATAACCTTAAGTTTTCCTAAACAAACCTTAATATCCTTTACTTTAAGGAGCAATCATTGTATTTTCAACCTTTGCTTCCTTAAGTTATATATTTTCTATTAAATGTCTAATTTTGTAATTTTATCGCAATAAACAAAAATAAAAACCGGTTAATACCGGTTTTATAACTCTATCCCACTCATTTTCTTTTGTTTCATACTATTACTTCTTCTGCTATCTCTTGTTTTTAGCTGGTCTTGTTTCTCACTACTATCCTTTAGAAACTTATTTATCTTATCTTCAAAGGACATATACTTCTGTTTATCATCTGGCTTATTCCACTCAATTTCAACTGGTTTCGTTGTTTTAGGCTTTGCTTGTCTAATTGAAAGACTGATTTTCCCCTCATTTGAAATTGATAAAACCTTAACCCTAACTTTTTGATCCTTTTTTAAATGATCACTTACTTTCTCTACATAATCGTGTGATATCTCTGAAATATGAACAAGTCCACTTTTCCCTTCTGGTAGTTGAATAAAAGCTCCAAAGTTTGTTATCCCTGTAACAGTACCATCAACTACATCTCCTACAGATACCGGCATAAATTAATGATTCCTCCTTAAAAATAGTTTTCTTAATTCAGTATATATTAGAAATCTTTTAATGTCAATTAGTTATGCTTTTTTAAAGCATCCAAAAATGGGTTTTTCTTTTTATTCTTATCAATATATATTATCTCTCTTGGTTTTACCATTCCCAATTCATCCCTTGCTACCTTTTCTACAAATTGCAAACTATCACTATCTTCTATCTCCTTGTTTAGACCTTCTATTTCTATTTCTAAGGTTTTCACCTCTACTTCCATAGCCTGTTTCTTAGTTTCTAATCTTCTCATTAAAGTCCTTTGGTTCCAAAAAATAAGTCCTAAGTATCCAAATAGAAAACAAATTATTATATGTCGTATCTTAAGTTTTTTCTTTTTTCTTTTTTTCTCCATAGTATCACCACCTAATATATAATATTCTACAAAAATTTAAAAACTCCTTTATTTTTTCGTAGAAATTATTTTTTTATACTTTTTCCTTTGTTTTACAATCTCTATAGAAATCTTCTTCATCTTTCTTATGGTTGGTAAAGATTTGTCCCTTAAACATCTAATGGGATAAAAAAATAAGTACATAGTTTTTTTCGTAACCATCATTACAATTCGTCCAACTTTTATACAAATAGGATAGATGAATTTACTAAATATCCTTAAATATATAAAAACACCTATCATAAATCCAAATACAATATATCCTCGTATTTCTCCCCAGTTAATTTTTATAAGTATGAAAAAAAGCACCGAAGCAATAATTGTCCAGAACAAGATGTCTTCTATATAAGTAATAATCTTACTAGGCTTAGAAAAATATCTTATAGTCTTGTATATATCATAAATAAAGCCAGCTATTAGTCCCCCATAAACAACAGTAAAAAAAATATATAATTCTAGCATTAATGAAGTATCCATATTCTTCTCCTCAAATAAATTTATTTAAATATTTTCCCCATTATATTCTTTGGTGCTCCTTCCTTATTCATATAGTTTACTCCATTAATCTTCCCTTCTATTTTTACACTACCATCATCTAAATTTAATTTTGCTATATTTAATCCCTCTCCCTTTATTGTCATACCACCTTTTACTGTAGTTAAAATAATTGTATTATCATTAAAACTTTCTACTTGCTCTACACCTGTTACTGTCATTTTTTCCCTATCTTCAACCATTATATTTTGATTTCTAATTTTGATTTTATTTTCAGTCATCTCTATCCCTCCAATTTTTCAACTAATAATATCTATGAGAAAAAAAAGACTTTTATTACAAAGTCTTTATTCTATCTTCTTATATAATTCTATTGCATTATCTTTTTTTACATTATCAGATGTATCCAGTACTTGGATCTTCATGGATTCATTTCCAAAGTTTATTTTTATTATATCATTAATTCTAACTTCATCCCCTGGTTTTGCTTGTTTTTCATTTATAAATACCCTGCCCTGCTCACATGCATCTTTTGCTATGGTTCTTCTCTTTATTATCCTTGCATTTTTTAGATATTTATCAATTCTCATATTTATCCTCCTGATAAAAAAATCAGGTCAAAGACCTGATTTCATTATTTGTTTACTATTTCTTTTAAAGCTTTTCCTGCTTTAAATACTGGTGCTTTTGAAGCTGCTATTTTAATTACTTCTTCTGGATTTCTAGGATTTCTACCTTCTCTAGCTTTTCTTTCTCTTACTTCAAAAGTACCAAAACCAACAAGTTGTACTTTTTCTCCTTGTGCTAATGTTTCTTCTACTGTTTTCATAAATGCATTTAATGCCCCTTCTGCATCTTTTTTAGTTAAGTTACTTTTCTCTGCTATACTTGCTACTAATTCAGCTTTGTTCATAATAAATTCCTCCTCATAGTTTTTATTTTTTCAATAAATAATTCTATATAAATTTGAAAAATCCTTCTTTATATTATATAATTGTTAGCATTTTAATGGATTTTATGTATTTTTGCCTCATTCCATAGTTCATCCATCTCTTCTAAAGCCATTTCTTCAAATGTTTTGCCAAGACTTTCTAGTTTTTCTTCCATAAACTCAAATCGATTAATAAATTTATTTATAGTTCTATTTAAAGCTATCTCAGGGTTTATATTTAAAAATCTTGAAAGATTAACTATAGCAAAAAGCAAATCCCCGACTTCTTCCTCTGTTCTTTCATCACCACCTCCAAATCTCTCTATAGCTTCTAATACTTCTTTATGCTCTTCTATTACTTTATTTAATGGTCCTTCTATATTGTCCCAATCAAATCCAATTTCTGCTGCCTTTTCTTGAATTTTAAAGCTAGTCATAAGAGCTGGTAACCTAGGTATATCCTTTAGTTTATCTGTAAACTTAGTGATATTTCGCTTGGCATATTTTAGCATATTCCAATTATATACTACTTCTTCTGAGTTTTCCACACTTTTTTTCAAAAAAACATGTGGATGTCTATAAATTAATTTACTGCCAAGTGCTGACGTTATATCATATATATTAAACTCACCTTCATCAAATGCAATTTGTGAATGAAATATAACCTGAAGTAGCAGATCCCCTAACTCTTCCACAAGTCCATCTATATCACCTTTGTCAATTGCATCAACTACTTCATAAGCTTCCTCGATTACTGATTGACGTATAGATTCATGGGTTTGCTCCATATCCCAAGGACAACCATTCTCAGATCTTAATATTTTCATTATACCCAATAAATCGTTGAAATCAAAAACCTTTTTAAGACTTTTATCCATTTTTGGGACAAAAATACTAGTTAAAGGTCCGACCTCCTTAACCCTATCTAATTCATAAAGAGATATATAGTGTTTTTTCTCATTTTCTTTTATACCAGCACTATGGATTAAATATATTTCATGCTCATCACCATAGATCTCTGATAGTATAAGCTTAACTTCAGATAATATTCTATAATTATATACCTGTGTAATTATCATATCTATGTTAATATCTACCATTAGTGTATCAAATTCTTCCCCATTAACTATTTTAAGACCATTAATTGGATCTCTACCAATTAACTCAATCATTGGTTCAATAAAACTCATGCCAGATATTATTTCTATATCTACATCTTTATCTATTAAAATTTCTACAGTTTTCTCAGCAACTAAAGGATTCCCGGGTACAAAATAATTTATACTTGAATATTTCTTTGATTCTTCAATTAGATCTTCAACAATTTTTTCATAAAGCTTATGAAAACTATCCTCATTATCATATAGAAAATCATAAGACTTATACGGAATGTTCTTATCTATAAAATACTTAACAGTTGGATGTTTCTCTGTCCTTAAAAAATTCTTATCACCAGAGTTTATCCTATTTATTGCACCTAAAGTAAGAGAATCTATACTTCCTGGTCCCAATCCTATTACATATATTTTTCCCATAACCTTTCTCCTTTTATAATACGTTAACTACTTGATTAACTTAAATCTATTTATTTTTTTTCCTATCTTATCACCTTTAGGCAATAAAATCAAATCTTCCTCAGTAATAGAACCCGTTATAATTAAAAGTAATCCATATAAAATTGCACCTATTAATATAGATACTATAGTTGCTAATTTAGGTCTTATAATATCCATTAAAAATATATAAGAACCAAATGCTGCTATTGCCATACCAAAAGATGCAATAAATGGCTTGATAAATATGTCTTTAGCGCTTAACCTTATTTTAGCATATTTTATTACACTTATTAAGTCCAAAATAGTTGCAATTCCAAAGGCTACAACGGTAGATATAGCTGCACCATAAATATTTATACTTGGTATAATTGTTAAAGTATATGAAAGTATAATTTTAACTACTGCACCAATAAATAAGTTCCTTGCCGGCAGTCCCGGTCTACCTAGTCCTTGTAATATAGCAGACAACGTTTGAACTATGGTCAAAAATATTACACTAAAAGATAAAATGGATAAAGAATTACTAACATTAATTATAGTTTCTATATCATTATTATAATATAGTAATTCAATTATAGGTCTTGCCAATACAAATAATCCAAATGCACAAGGTAATCCTATTAACAAAGTAATTCTAATTCCTGAGGAAATAATGGATTCTATTTCCTTCTTATTTCTTCTAGCATTTGCATCAGATATTGCAGGTACTAAACTCATTGATATAGCTATGGAAAACACTTGAGGTAAATTAATTAAGGTTTGTGCCATTCCCTTTAAATTACCATATAAAGCATTTGCCTGTTTTTCTGTATATCCTATGAGTTGAAGCCTATTTAATACAATCATAACATCTATTGTATCCATTATGGGAACTATGGCTGCACCTAATGTAATCGGAATAGCAATTATAAGAAGATCTTTTATAATATGATTTACTTCATATTCAACCGCAATTGTAGTTTTGTCTAACTCCCCTATGATTTCCTTTCTTCTATGAAGGTAAATGAAAATCACTGTAAGTGCACCTACCATAGCTCCTACGGAGCCACCAAAGGAAGCACCTCCTGCTGCTATAGGAATACCCTTATCCAATAACAAATAAGTTAATATCAAGCCAGATGCTACCCTGAAGAACTGTTCCGTTATTTGTGATAAAGCTGTAGGTGTCATTAATTGATGTCCTTGAAAAAATCCTCTAAAAGCTGACATAATAGGTACAAAGAATAAGGCTGGTACTAAAGCAATTAAAGCATAGTAAGCATTACTATTCCCTGACTTTTCCACTATTATATCCGCTGTAAAATATACAAATAAGGCTGTAAGTAATCCTCCTATGAAAAGCCCCGTAAGTGTAACCTTAAATACTTTATAGGCTCCTTTGAAATCTCCTATTGCCCTTCTTTCTGATACTAATTTAGCTATAGCTATAGGAAAACCTGCTGTTGATATAGTAAGTAATAAAGTATATAGTGGATATGCTGTCTGATAATATCCCATACCCTCAGATTTTATTATATTAGATAAAGGTAATCTATATATAGCCCCTAGAATCTTTACAATTACTCCAGCTATCCCTAAAATAGCAGCTCCCCTCAAAAAATTACTTTTTTTATTCATTAAAATTTCCCCCTAAAACATAATCTTTTATATTATATCATTGAATTTAAAAAAATAATACAAATAAAAGATAAACCTACCCTAAGGGTAGGTTTATTAATTTTCCATTTGCTTAGATAAAAATCCTGCTGCTGTTTCTGTTAACTTTATTTCCAAGTCCCCCATAGCTGCATTTGGCTCTTTTGATATTAGTATTACAGAACCTATAGGATCTCCTTGCATAATTATAGGTGCAATTACTTGAGCTATATAATCTTCTACATTCGGATCTTCATAGGTTATTTTCATAGGTTTATTATTATCACCTGTTGAATAAGTACGCCTATCTTCCGTTAACTTTTCTAACTCTGGGCTTATTCTCTTTTCTAGATACTCTCTTTTAGACCCACCAGATATAGCTATTATAAAATCCCTATCAGATATCATGGCAGTATGATTAGTACTTTCATGAAGTGAATCACAATATTCTTGGGCAAATTCATTTAACTCTCCGATAGGAGAATATTTTTTAAGAATTACTTGACCTTCTCTATCAGTGAATATCTCTAAAGGGTCTCCTTCTCGAATCCTAAGTGTCCTTCTTATTTCTTTAGGAATTACGACTCTGCCTAATTCATCTATTCTTCTAACAATTCCTGTAGCTTTCATTGTTGACCTCCTATAACAATAATTGTGTAGTAAGATTATTATTTAACTAAAAGGAAATTTTTATACATCCTTCAAAGATTAGGTTAATGTATTTACATTAATTAACTTAAAGTACCTAAAGTAATTAACTTAAAGCAAGAAAATCTTGTGGAGAAACATTGGAGGTGGCTTTTCTTGAAACTCATTTAGTTCAAGTTTCTTATATAAAAAAATAAAAGCAGAACTTTCCTGTTCGTTATAAAATACGGCAGTGAAAACGCTTACTTTAATAGCGTTTTCACTGCCGTATTTATTATTTGGTATTATTAGCCTTACTATCTAAAAATATCTTAACCTTAGCTTCATCTCTTAATTTTTTAATTCTTTCTACATATTTATCTTCTTTCAGTACCATAACTATATCATCTTTTAAGGCTTCATAAGTATCCTTTTTATCTTCAACTTTAATTATATGGTAACCTACTTCAGTATGAATTAAATCACTAATCTCCCCAGGCTTCAATGCAAAAGCAGCCTCTTCAAATTCTGCTATCATATCTCCCTTAGCAAAATATCCTAGATTTCCACCTTGTATAGCAGAAGTCTTATCGATTGATACCTCCTTGGCAAGTTTTGCAAAATCTTCCCCTGCTTTAAGTTTTTTTAATACTTTTTTACCTTCTTCTTCAGTCTTTACTAATATATGGGATGCTTTAACTACAATTAATTCTTCCTTATTATTTTCAAAATAATTTTTTACCTCTTTTTCATTTATTGTAGTATCATTTAAAAAAGCTTCTCTATATTTATTAAACAATAACTCTTTCCTTAAATTTTCCTCAAAAAACTCTTTAGATATATGGCTATTATTTAAAAATTCATCGAATTTTTCTTGTCCGCCGATTACACTAATATATTCTTCCATCTGTTCTTTAATTTCCTCTGAGGCAATTTCAATATTCATTTTTTTTGCCTCTTTTTCTATAAGTCTTTCCATAATCAACTTTTCAACTATTCTCTGCTTAAGTTCTTCCTCTAAAGTTTTTCCATCTTCTCCTACTTGAGATAAAGCATCTTCCCCAAGTTGTTGCTCAGAAATCCTTTTAAATACCTGAAAATCGCTTTCAAATTCTTCTTTTGTAATATTATCTCCATCTACTTTTGCAATAATATTTTCTTTATTACTTGTACACCCACTTATAGTCAAAATAAGTGCTAATAATAGCCCTATTATTGCAAATCTTCTATATCTTATTCTGTTCAATAATAACATCCTCTCTAAATCTATTTATTAAATCTATATCTATTATATATTATTTTGTCCATTATTAAAACCATTAATTTTTTCTACAAGAAGTTCTAACTCTTCCAGCACATTATTCTTTACTCTAAATTTAAATGAGGGTTCCATAGATAAATCAAAAGATAATCTTCTACCATATTCTGTAGATAAAAAATGCAATAATTCTGCAGATAGATTATTTGTAGATTCAAACTCTAAAATAATATCTCTATCTGTTTGAGTAATGTTTTTAATATTGTTTTTACTGCATAAATATCTAATATAAGAAATATCCATTAGATTTTCTACTTCCTTAGGCAAGTCGCCGAATCTATCGATTAGTTCATCTAACAATTCCCCATAATCACTTTTATTGGAAATTGAGGCAATCTTTTTATATACTTCTATTTTTTGTTCCTCATCTTCTATATATCTTTGTTTAATATATCCATCAACTTTAATATCAATTGTAGTATCTATATGATCTTCAATTTTTTCTCCCTTTAATCTTCTAATAGCTTCACTTAAGAACTTTACATATAAATCATATCCTATGGCTTCAATATGACCATGTTGTTCTAATCCCAAGAGATTTCCTGCACCTCTTATTTCTAAATCTCTCATAGCAATTTTAAATCCTGATCCAAATTCTGTAAATTCCTTTATAGCCCTAAGTCTTTTTTCAGCTACCTCTGATAAAACTTTATTTTTCTCATAAACAAAATACCCATAGGCGATTCTATTGGATCTTCCCACTCTTCCTTTAAGTTGATATAACTGTGATAGCCCCATTTTGTCGGCATCATGGATTATTATAGTATTCACATTTGGAATATCTAGGCCTGTTTCAATAATAGTAGTACATACAAGAACATCTACCTCTTTTTCCAAAAAGCTTACCATAACCTTTTCCAGCTCTCTTTCGCCCATCTGCCCATGTCCTATGGCAAACTTTGCCTCTGGTACTAATTTTCTAAGCATAGACGTAATCTTTTCTATAGTTTCAACCCTATTATATACAAAATAAACCTGTCCTCCACGACCTAGTTCTTTTAAAATAGCATCCCTAATCATTTGCTCATTAAATTCCACCACATAGGTTTGTACAGGATACCTTTCTTCAGGTGGATCTTCTATTACAGACATATCCCTAATTCCCGATAAAGACATATGAAGTGTTCTAGGTATTGGTGTAGCAGTAAGGGTTAATACGTCCACTGTTTCCTTAAATTTCTTAAGAGCTTCCTTATGTTTTACACCAAATCTCTGTTCTTCATCTATGATCAATAGCCCTAAATCATTAAAAGAAACATCCTTAGATAACAATCTATGGGTACCCACTACAATATCGACTAAACCTCTTCTAATATTATCAATTGCCAACTTTTGTTCTGCCTTACTCCTAAATCTACTAAGAGTGGCTATTTTTATTGGAAAACCACAAAATCTCTCCATTATCGTATTATAATGTTGCTGAGCAAGAATAGTTGTAGGTACTAAAAAGGCAACCTGCTTTCCATCCATAACAGCCTTAAATGCTGCTCTTAAAGCTACTTCTGTTTTGCCATATCCTACATCGCCACAAAGAAGCCTATCCATTGGTTTTGTTCTTTCCATATCCTTTTTAATTTCTATAATACTTCTAAGTTGACCATCTGTTTCCTCATAAGGAAACAAGTCTTCAAATTGTCGCTGCCACTCACCATCTTTAGAAAAGACAAAGCCCTTATAACTTTCTCTCTTTGCATATAGCTCTAGCAAATCATGAGCCATATCCTCTACAGCTTTTTTAGCTTTCTCCTTGGTTCTTGCCCATTCTGCACTTGATAATTTGTTTACCTTTGGCTTTATACTATCGGAACCGATATATTTCTGAATTAAATGCATTTGGTCTATAGGTACATATAGTTTATCTTCACCTTTATACCTTATAGTCAAATAATCCTTCTTTATACCTTGAATATTTAATTGCTCTACACCTTCATATCTACCAATTCCATGATTCTCATGTACTACGTAATCACCAATATTTAAATCTGAGAAACTAATGGATTTGCTAGGATCTTTTTTTCTTAATTTCCCTATTCTTTTCTTTCCGGCACCAAATATTTCCTTATCACTAATTACAATTAACTTTAAGTCTGGATATTCAAAACCTCCATGGATGCTGCCTGATGTAATAAATACCTGAGAAGATTTGATTTCGGCATATTTATCAGCCATATAATTAGCTTCTATATCCATATCTAATAACATTTTATAAAGCCTTCTGCCTCTTTCCTCAGTTCCTGAAAGTATAATAATCTTATATCCTCTATATTTAAAATGATTAATATCCTCTTTTAAAACATCCATCTTATTATGATAAGATTGCATTCCCTTTATAGAAAATTTGTAAATAGACTTAGGACTCCATCCATCATCTCCACTCAAAAGCGCACTATTTGTAATGCATATCTTTTTCTTTATTTCCTCTAGCAATTCATCATATTTATAAAGAATATCAGAATGTAAAGGTAATACCTCTCCAACTTCATAAAGATCTGTAAACTTTAAATTAAAATCATATTCTACATTCTTTACTCTTTCTTCTATCCTCTTAGGTTCATCTATATAAATTATAGCATCTTCTTTTAAATAACTAATAATAGATGTTAAATATTCTTTTGGCATATATGGCACAATCATATCCATATTGGATATAAATAATTTTTCAGTCAAATATTCCTTATATTTATTGAATTTATTTTCTATATTTTCTTTTTCTATTATGCTGATTTCCGACTTAGATAAAGCCTTTCTTAGATCCTTATTCAAATTATCAATTATAGTTTCTCTATATTTATCTAATATTAAATTCTCCTTTACTGGAAAAATAAAAGTCTTGTCAAGAGCATCTATAGACCTTTGATTGGTAATATCAAAAGTCCTTATGGAATCTATTTCTTCATCAAACAGTTCAATTCTAATAGGATTTTTACTATATGCAGGAAAGAAATCTACTATCCCTCCCCTTATACTAAACTGCCCTATACCTTCAATCATATTGACTCTCTCATATCCACCATCTAATAATATCTTTATTAAATTGTTTAAATCTATTTCTTCTCCTATATTTATCTCTTGTGAATATAATTTAAATACTTCTTTTGACATTAATTTATGAAATATAGCCTCTATAGAAGTAACAAGTAATAAATCTTCTCCTTCTACAAGTCTAGATACGATCCCAAGCCTTTCATTAGTATTCTCATAACTAAAAGCATCTACTTCATAAAACAATAGTTCTCTCTTTGGAAGCAAAAATACATTGTCATTACCTAAATTCTTCAAATCTTCATAAATTCTTCTACTTCTTATTTCATTATAACTTATTATTAGTATCTGTCTTTTAGTATGCTCCTTTAGGGCATAAAGAATATGCCCTATGCTTTCATCGATGATACCATAAGTAGCAATAGGACTGTTTTTCTTTTCTATATCTTTCTTTAGTTTATTATAGGCAACTAAATTATCCAATGGATCTATTAAAAAATTGGGCATATCCTCACTCCTTTAGAAAAGACCATAGCCCAGGTTTATTCCTGGGCTCTATTGCCTTTAGTATTAAATTCATTCATAGATTCATCTATACCATATTTTATAATTGCTTCTACAGATTCGGCTCCAATTAAGATAGAGCCTTCAATAACCTCTCTTTCTTCCTTTGAAAATCTACTTAAAACAAAATTTGCTAAGTCTTGAGATTCATGCTTTTTTCCAATACCTATTTTAACCCTAGGAAAATCATCTTTCTGTAGTAAATATATTATAGACTTTAATCCATTATGAGATCCTGCACTTCCCTTCCTTTTAACCCTCACTGCAGCAAAATCAATATCAATATCATCAACTATAACAATAATATTTTCAATTGGTACCTTATAAAAATTATATATATCTCTAACAGTAATTCCACTATTATTCATATAAGTTTGAGGCTTAACCAATAGAACCTTTTCATTTCCTATAATTCCTTCACCATAAATGGATTTAAATTTGATCTTATTTATTTTAATATCGTTTCTACTTGCTAATAAATCTATCGTATCAAATCCTATATTATGTCTAGTATTAGTATATTCTTTTCCAGGATTTCCTAAACCTACTACAATAAACAAAAAATCATCCCCTGTTATATCTATTCAAATAACTTGCTTACAGACTCATTATCATGAATTCTTCTTATAGCTTCAGCAAATAGTGGTGCAACAGATACTATCTCTATTTTATCAATTTGTTTATCTTCTGGAAGAGGTATTGTATCTGTAATAATAAATTTCTCCAATTCTGAATCTCTTATTCTTTCTATAGCTGGGCCTGACAATACTCCATGAGTGGCACATCCGTAAACTTTCTTTGCACCAAAGTTTTTCAGTACACTGGCTGCCTTAGTTATAGTTCCTGCTGTATCAATAATATCGTCAATCAATATTACATTTTTACCCTCAATATCTCCTATAACATTCATAACTTCTGAAACATTTGCTTTTGGTCTTCTTTTTTCAATTATAGCTATAGGAAGATCTAATAGATTGGCAAAAGATCTAGCTCTAGTTACACCACCCAAATCAGGAGAAACTACAACAGTTTCCTCATCTACAATATCTTTAAAATACTCTGCCAATATAGGTACTCCTGAAAGATGGTCAACTGGAATATCAAAATATCCCTGAATTTGTGCAGCATGTAAATCCATACTTATTACCCTATCTGCACCAGCCGTAGTAAATAAATTTGCCACTAATTTTGCTGTTATTGGCTCTCTAGCCTTAGTTTTTCTATCTTGTCTAGCATAGCCATAATATGGAACTACAGCATTAACTCTGCCTGCTGATGCTCTCTTTACTGCATCTATAAGTATTAAAGTTTCCATAAGATTATCATTTACAGGTGTACAGGTTGGCTGTACTATATAAACATCTATGCCCCTAACAGTTTCACTAATGTTTACATTTATTTCTCCATCACTAAATTGACTGACATCACAGGTTCCAAGAGGTATATCCAATTCCTTACAGATTTTCTCAGCTAGTTCTCTATTTGCATTACCTGAAAATACTTTTTTTCCACCCATGCATAAATTCATTTTTATATATTCCTCCTAAGTATATTTATTATTTTTTATAACCTTTTCTTTCTACCCAACCTTCTATATTCTTTTGCTCTGCTCTTGCTATAGATAATGTGCCTTCTGGTACCTCTTTAGTTATAGTAGAGCCTGCTGCTACATATCCCCATGACTCCACATTAACCGGCGCTACTAAATTTGAATTGCTACCAACAAAAGCATTATCTCCTACAGTTGTCCTAAACTTCTCCTTGCCATTATAGTTTACAAATACAACACCACACCCTATATTCACATCATGCCCAATATCTGCATCTCCTATATAAGCCAAATGGCTAGCTTTTGTTTTATCCTTAAGGGTTGAATTCTTCACTTCAACGAAATTACCAATCTTAGCATTCTTTCCAATATTACTATTAGGTCTAAGATGAGCATAAGGACCTATATGAGTATTTTCTCCCACAACACTCTTTTCAATAGTTGAAGATTCAATACTAACATCACTATGAATTATACTATCTATAATCCTAGAATTGCTTCCAATAATACAATCTTCTCCTATTTCAGTATTTCCCTCTAAACTTACTCCAGGATAAATAATAGTATCTATACCAATCTTAACTCCATCTTCAATATAAGTGTTATTAGGATTTATTATAGTAACACCATTTACCATATGATACTCACTAATCTTTTTTCTCATAACTTCTTCACTAAATGCTAATTGTACCCTAGAGTTAACACCATGTATCTCAGTGGAATCTTCAATAATATAAGCTCCAACCTTGTGACCTTCTTCTTTTAATATGCCTATAACATCTGTAACATAATATTCATTTTGAGCATTATTGTTATCAATCTTGCCTAAAGCATATTTAAGTAGTTTACCATCAAAGCAATATATACCCGAGTTAATTTCTTTTATTTTCTTTTCTTCCTCTGAAGCATCTTTTTGTTCTACAATTTTAAGTATATTTCCAGTATCTTCCCTTATGATCCTGCCATATCCTGTAGGATCATCTAAAATAGCAGTAAGTACTGTTGCCTTGAATTGATTTTCACTGTGATAATTAATTAACTCATTTATAGTTGATTCTGTAATAAGTGGTGTATCGCCATACAATATAACTACAGTACTATTATCGTCTATATCGTCCATTGCCTGCATCACAGCAAAACCAGTCCCATATGGAACATCGTCACCAATAGGTTGAGTCTTGAATATTATAGGCTCCTCTTTGAAATATTCTCTAACCATATCTCCACCATGACCTACAATAACTACATTTTTTTCCACTGCTGCACCCTTACTAGCATTTATTACATATTCTAATATAGGTTTTCCACAAACCTCATGTAGCACTTTAGGAATCTTTGATTTCATCCTTGTTCCTTCACCTGCTGCCAATATAACAGAAATATTCATCTTTTTACACCTCAATCTAAATTATCTATCAAATAATATTTTAACCCATTTCCTATATAAGTCTACACTAAAATCCATAAAATTTATATAATTTATATTATAACGGAAAAAAGAGCCTCTTGGCTCTTTTTATTCTGTAGCTAATACTTTCTCATATTCTTTAAAAATTGCATCCTGAATCTTTTGCCTAGTTTCAGCATTGATGGGATGAGCTATATCTCTAAATTCTCCATCTGCCATTTTTCTACTTGGCATAGCAACAAATAATCCATTTTGACCTTCAATTATTTTGATGTCATGAACTACAAATTCTTCATCAAAAGTAACCGATACTATTGCCTTCATCTTTCCTTCTTCTGAAATTTTTCTCAACCTTACATCTGTAATATTCATCCATTAAGCCCCCTTTTTTTAAGTCACAAAAACTATTGAATATTCTTTATATTCTATAAAAAATCAAAAACTCCTTCTTTTTTTGAAATTTTTTTTACTTTTTTATTAATTTCTTATAAACTTTACATAATCTACAAATTTATCTTTAAATATTTTTCCATTATGATATAATCTATCAGTGACAATTTAATACTATTAGAATAAGATAATATTAATATATAATATGGTAATAATAATTAGAGAAAGTAATTTTTTATTTAGGAGGAAAGCTTATGTTCGACTTTTGCATAACTGATAATAAATATCCTAGGGTTCATTTTATTGGAATTGGTGGTATATCTATGAGTGGTTTGGCTGAAATATTACTATCTGAAGGATATATTGTAACTGGCTCTGACACAAAAGATAGTTCTATAATTGAAAGATTAAAAAATTTAGGAGCCAAGATTTACATAAATCATAGGCCAAGTAATGTGGATGGTGCTGATTTAGTAATATATACAGATGCAATATCAAAGGATAATGAAGAGCTTGTAAAAGCATTTTCCCTTAATATCCCTGTAATTGATAGAGCAGCATTTCTAGGTGCTTTAATGAAAAACTATAAAAATTCTATAGCAGTATCTGGAACCCATGGAAAAACTACTACCACTAGTATGTTATCTACTATATTAAATCGTTCTACATTAAACCCCACTATTCTTTTAGGTGGGCAATTAGATGAAATAGGTGGTAATGTAAAATTAGGTTCCAAGGATTATATACTTACAGAAGCCTGCGAATATAAAGGAAATATATTAAAATATTTTCCTACAATGGCTATAATTTTAAATGTTGATGCAGACCATTTAGATTATTTTAGAAATATGGATCATATACTAGAAACTTTTATTGAATACAGTAAGAATCTTAATGAAAACAGCTATCTATTGATTAATATAGATGATGTAAGCTCACAAAAGATAATATCCAGCACTAAAGCTAAAGTAATTACTTTTGGAATTACTGGAAATCCAGATTATAAGGCAGAAAACATAACATTTTCTACTGAAGGATATCCATCATATACTCTTAAGATTAATGGAGAACTATATTCCATTAAATTAAATGTTATGGGTATTCATAATGTATATAATTCTTTAGCTAGTATTGTTGCAGCCCATACTTATGGTATTTCTATGGAAGATATCCAAAAAAACATATCGATTTATACTGGGGTCCATAGAAGATTAGAATTGAAGGGATACTATAAAGGTGTAAAAATCATTGACGATTACGCACACCATCCAACAGAAATCAGAGCTACATTAAATGCACTGAAAAATTCTACAACTGGAGATATCTATTGTGTATTCCAACCACATACCTATACTAGAACTAAACTTTTATTAGATAATTTTGCAGAATCTTTTACTGAAGCAGATAAAGTTATAATCACAGATATTTATGCTGCTAGAGAAATAGACAATGGGCTGATCCATTCAAAAGATTTGGCAAATGCTATATTTAATAATGGTTCAGATGCTGTTTACCTTGGATCATTTGAAGAAGTGGAAGATTATTTATTGAGTAACGCTAAAGAAAATGATATTATCTTAACTATGGGTGCTGGAAATGTATATCTTGTAGGTGATTCAATAATAGAACATAATAAGGAAAAAACAGCAGTTTAAGCCTTTTCAAATTAAAAGATAGATTCTTCTCTGTGTTCAGAATCATAAACATATTGTCATCCCGAACATGGGGAGGATCTTTTTAAATACATAAAAAAGCCCTTATCAATAAAATTAAAGATTTGGGCTTTTTACATTATAAATTTTTTCTAGTAATTTCGTTATTTCTATTTTATCATATATGAAGTATGATAGTACTTTTTTGTTTATTTTCCTAAACTCTGCTTTTCCTGGTAATGTAAGCATTTCAAAGTCCTCATTATTCATTCCAATGGCTTTTCTACCATAGGACAGTGTATCTATTAAATTAATATCAGTTTTAACATGATTAAAACCTTTTGTAATAACAGTTAATATGTTTTCTGATGCTTTACCTATGAATGACTGTATAAATCTTTGTTGAGCCTTTATCCTCCCTAGATCTCCATCTATATATCCACTTTTTTTATTATTTCCTTTTCTATATCTCAAGAACTCTATTGAGCTTTTTCCATCTAATACTTGCTTTCCAGGTGGAATATCTATATTTAATGGAGGATTCGCCGTAGGATCTTTATATTTCATATTAAATGGTACCTCTACTTCAACACCATTTAATCCATCAACGATCTTTTCCACACCTTTATAATCTAACATCACATAATGATGAATAGGTACTCCATCTAATATATGAGATACAGTTTTTTTAACTCCCTCTACTCCATGTTCTCCATATACACTATTTATTTTCCTTTGCTCTGCTGTATTATAGCCTTTTCTATGAATATAAGTATCCCTAGGTATATTCATTAAACTAACCTTTTTAGTATCTGGACAAAAAGAAGCAAATATAATAGTATCAGTCCTTATATCTTCCATTCCCAATATTACAAAGTTTACCCTATTACCTTTTTCTATAGCTTCTTTTAAGTTAGAATATACTTCCGGTTCTTTTGTTTCTGTTTCTAATTTTTTAACTATGGTTTTACTAATATCCATTTTGTCCATTAATGGTATATTTATATTACCTTCAAATTCTATATTCTTTTCTTTTATGTAAGAATAAGAACCAATGGATATTGCAATAAAAAAACAGATAAATGATATAATAAAAACCTTAGAAAAAGTTCTCATATGAAGCCACCTTCCCAAATAAAGTCTTTCTAATATATTGTAACCAATTTTATATTTTTTAATTGTCAATGGAACATACAAAATATATATCCTATAAATATGATGATGAATTTAGCACTTGTATAAGTATTTTAAAAATAATCTTATTCAAAGAAGGCATAAAAATAACCCTTCCGATTTTTGGAAGGGTTATTTTTTAATATTCAAAGAATCCTTTTTTAGTTTTTCTACCTAATAATCCTCCTCTTACCATCTTTCTTAGTAGAGGATGAGCTCTATATTTTGAATCACCAAATTCCTCATATAAAACATCCATAATAGCTAGACAAACATCAAGACCTATTAAATCTCCTAAAGCTAAAGGCCCCATTGGATGATTTGCTCCTAATTTCATAGCTTCATCTATATCTGAAGCCGTAGCTACTCCGTCCGCAAGGATACCTACTGCCTCATTTATCATAGGAATAAGTATTCTATTTACTACAAATCCTGGTGCTTCTTCTACTTCTACTGGAGTTTTACCTAATCCTTTAGATAATTCAACTATTGTATTCTTTGTTTCTTCTGAAGTTGCTATTCCCTTTATAACCTCAACTAATTTCATCATTGGAACTGGATTAAAGAAATGCATTCCTATAACCTTATCTGCCCTATTGGTCCCTTTTGCAATCTCAGTAATAGATAATGATGAAGTATTGGTAGCAAGAATTGCAGTTTCCTTACATAATTTATCTAATTTAGCAAATATCTCTTTCTTTAACTCCATATCTTCAGATATAGCTTCAATAACTAAATCACAATCTTTTAAATCTTCATAGGATGTAGTTATAGAAATATTATTTAATGTATTATCCATAACTTCCTTTGTAATTTTTTCTTTTTCTACAAGTCTGTTTAGCCCTTTTTCTATAGACTTAATACTTCCTCTTGGATTAGCCTCGTCAATTGATCTAACCCACATAGTTACATCATAATCCTTCTGTGCAAAAATCTGTACTATACCACAAGCCATTGTGCCTCTACCTAATATACCTATCTTTTTCATACTGTACTGCACCTCCAAATTATTTTAATTTATAACTAGGTGTACGTTTTTCTAAAAACGCGCCCATTCCTTCCTTTTGGTCTTCTGTTGCAAAGCAAAGTCCAAATAAATCTTTTTCAATAGCCATTCCAGTATCTAAATCCGTTTCTATTCCTCTATTTATAGCAGTTTTAGCGTATCTTACAGCAAGCTGAGCCTTAGAGATAATCTTATTTGCCATCTCAATAGCTACTTCCATTAATTCCTCTACTGATACTACTTTATTAACTAATCCAATCCTATATGCTTCTTCTGCATTAATTATATCACAAGTAAATATAAGCTCCTTTGCTCTCCCTACTCCCACAAGTCTAGATAATCTTTGAGTCCCAGCAAAACCTGGAGTAATTCCAAGGCCTACTTCTGGCTGTCCAAATTTAGCTTTTTCCGATGCTATTCTAATATCACAAGACATAGAAAGTTCACAGCCTCCACCTAAAGCAAAACCATTTATAGCAGCTATAACTGGTTTTTCCATAAGCTCAAGCTTTCTAAATACAGATAATCCTTTTTCAGCAAAAACTCTAGCTTCTGTTGTATTCATACCCTTCATTTCCCCTATATCCGCCCCTGCAACAAAAGCTCTGCCTTCTCCTGTCAATATCAATACATAAATTTCTTCATCACTGTTAATCATATCTATTGCATTGTTCAAATCATCCAATACAGCTGAATTTAAAGCGTTTAATGCCTCTGGTCTGTTAATAGATAAAATTCCAATATTCCCTTCTTTCCTAAATAATAAATTATCCAAACTCAAAACATCATCCCCTTTTGTTAATATTATATCAAATGCTTTGTTGGAAATCAATTCCTATTCCAATATATTATACCACATAAATATACTGAATAAGCAAAAGCTTATTCAGTATATTTATTTAATAACGTCCATCAATACTAAAGCAAAGTCATCTTGTTGCTCACCCCAGCTGTGGATTATAATATTATTATTTATCTCGTTTAAAATATTTTCTTTGTGGTTTTCTATAATCTCCATTACACTTTCTATACCGAATTCTTCTCCTGATTTATCCTTAGCTTCCGTAATACCATCAGTATAAAATAAGATTTTATCTCCTTTATTTAATTTAATGCTTTTTTCTTCATAAAATATTTCTTTAAATAATAAAGTCATAGGATATCCCTTTATCTCTAAAGTTTCCATTTTGCTTTTATTATATCTAATAGGAATACAATTATGCCCTGCATTGGAATATTTAAATTCATAAGTTATTTTATTAAAAACACCATAAAATATTGTAAAATACTTATCTACTTCTAGATTTAATGTACTAAACCTTCGATATAATTCTGACAGTGCAACTGATGGACTTAGTATATCGTCTTTTATAGATCTCATAGTCTGTCTAATAAACATAGTCATCATAGCAGCTGCCATACCATGGCCTGAAACATCTGAAATATATATTCCTATGTTTTCATCATCAATGTGAAAAACATCAAACATATCCCCACTTAGCATTTCAGAAGGCCTATAAATATAATCAATGGCAATATTATCTAATATCTCCTTATTTGGTAAAATCTTTTCCTGAATTCTTTTAGCAAATCCAAGATCCTTGCTCATCTTCTTATTTTTCTCAATTAACTCTAATTCTAGCTTTCTTTCCCTAGTTACATCTCTAAATACTTCCACTGCTGCAAAAACTTTTCCTTCTGAATTAGTAACAGGTGAAGATTTCACTGAAAAATATCTTTCATTAATCTTTTCTTCCTTTTGCACAATCTCTCCAGTATTTATACTTCTTTCCGTAATACAGAAACTACATGGCATCTTTTTACCATGGGCTCTATAGCATTTCATACCTACTAAATCTGTCCCCAAAGCTTCCTTCATTGTCTTATTTGCATATATAATAGTCCCATCTTTATCCACAACACGAACCCAATCCGCCATACCTTCAAGTACGTGGTAGTTTAGCATACCATATTCTTCTATCTTCTTTTCTACATAATTTAAATTTTCTTTTCCTAGCATGCTTATCACCCATATATAATATTTATTATCCTTAAGTATTAATTATATTGTAAAGTAATTCTTGTCCCTATTTTATCCTATTTAATAAACAAATTCTATATTTTTTTACAATTTAATACTTTAGTACCTAACAGGAACCTCTTTTTCTTCTGAATATCTTGCCATTGAATATAGTGCATCAGATAATCTATTTACATATTTTATAACTAAAGGGTCTATATCTGCAACTTTTGATAGAGTAATTATTCTTCTTTCTGCTCTCCTACATATTGTCCTTGCAACATGTAGATGGGCGGATTTCTTTCCAGAACCTGGTACAATAAAACCGGTAGGATTGTTTAATTTTCCCATGTATAAGTCAATAATCTTCTCTAAGTAATCTATATCTTCCTCTGCTATATGGTACTTTACCTTTGTACTATCTTCTGTGGCCAAATTTGTAGCAACTGTAAAAAGTTTATTCTGTATATTTTGAATTAAATCATACATTTCTTCATCTTCAACATAGTTTTTAGCTAACCCCATAAATGTTCCCAATTCATCAACAGTTCCATAGCTCTCCACTCTTATATCGTCTTTTGATACTCTCTTATTATCAAAAAGACTAGTTGTTCCCTTATCTCCTGTCTTAGTATAAATAGTCACAATATCCCCTCCTATTTTTTAATTGACAATCAAGAATTGACAATTGTCAATTCTTTTTTTCTGGTTTTGGTCCATAGTATTGATAGTAATCTACCTTAATTCTTCCATTATACAATTTTCTTTTTCTATCTGCCTTTTTGCCATAATCTTTCTCAAAATTTTCATTGGAAGTTATTACATAAACCGACCAAGTATCAAGTTCTTTAAACCTTAAACCTAAATCCTTGTGAAGTCTTTCAACCTCTCTTCTTTCACTTATACGCTCCCCATAAGGTGGATTTGTAATAACTACACCATATTCATTTTTTAGCTCTGCATCTCTAAAATCTTTAATAAAAAAGGCTATATCATCTTCTAATCCAAAATTAGCAGCATTGTCCCTAGCACGAAGAATTGCCTTTCTATCTATATCACATCCCAATATGTGTAACTTTGTTTCATTGTCTATAGCTTTAAAAGCTTCTTTTTTAACCTCTTGCCAATACTCTTTTTTTACCCTAGGCCATTTTTCTGCTGCAAAGTTTCGATCAAGACCTGGAGCCATATTCCTCCCTATCATAGCTGCCTCTATAGGAATAGTTCCCGAACCACAGAATGGATCAAATAAAACTCTATCCTTATTCCAATAGCTTAAAAGTATCATTGCAGCCGCAAGAGTTTCCTTTATAGGTGCATCTCCTTGCCTTTCCCTATATCCTCTTTTATGAAGTCCATCTCCTGAAGTATCTATCGTCAAAGTTGCTATATCTTTTAATAAAGATACCTCTATAGTATATTTAGCTCCGGTTTTTTCAAACCATTCTACGTTATACTTAGTCTTTAATCTTTCTACTACTGCTTTTTCCACTATTCTCTGACAATCAGATATACTAAATAATTTAGAATCTATACTTTTACCTTCAACCACAAAATTTCCGTCTTCTGTAATCCACTCTTCCCAAGGAAGTTCCTTTGTCTTTTCGAATAATTCTTCAAAAGTTAAAGCCTTAAATTCTCCCATCTTTAAAAGTACTCTATCTGCAGTCCTAAGCCATAAATTAGTTCTTGGTATATCCTTCTCCGTTCCAGTAAATATAACTTTCCCATTTTCTACTTTTAAATCATTATATCCTAAATTCATTAATTCTCTCTTAACTATAGCCTCCAAGCCAAAAGTCGCAGTAGCTATTAACTCAATGTTTCCCATATTATCTCTCCTTAAAAAATGTATAATTATATTATACTCTATATCTTAAATATTTAGTTAATAATATTGATTATTTTTTTCTTTATTTGGGTATAACAGTTATTGAATGTTAAATAATAATTATTATGGAGGGGTTTATATATGAAAAGCATAAGTAATTTATATCAAAGCGGAGATTGGAAAGGTGAAAAACATGTTCCAGTAATTCATGCACCTGAAACAGTTAAAAAAGATGATTTAGTAGATGTTAAAGTTCTTGTTGGAGAAGAAATAGCACATCCGAATACATTCGAGCATTATATTTCATGGATAAAAGTATATTTCCAACCTGAAGGACATAAATTCCCAATTGAAATCGGCTCATTTGATTTTACTTCCCATGGAGAAAGTGGATTATTTACTGAACCAAATGTATCCCTTAGATTCAAAGCTGAAAAATCAGGTACAATATATGCAACATCCTATTGTAATATTCACGGATTATGGGAAAATAGCGTAGAACTTAAAGTAGAAGAATAGAAGGACTCTTGACAACATTTTTATATTAGTATATTATAAAATATAATTATATAATTAACTATGAAGGATAAAAGTAACTAGTTAAAGGTAAATCCACAGAGAGTAGGCTATTGGTGAGAAGTCTATATCCTTAGCTTAGTGAATTACATTTCTGGAGTTTCAATTTAATTATTGCGTTTCCCACACGTTACGTGGATGAGGCTTTATGCGAATTAAGGTGGTACCACGGGTTTCCTCTCGTCCTTTAGATGAGATGAAGCCCTTTTTTTATGACCTAACTTAGCGAACGATAGTGAGCTTTAGTAGGTCAAACGCAACGAGCACCAAATTTGCACGACCGTTAGAGAATGAACAAATTTGAGTTGCGAGACTGCGTAAAATGACCTAACTTAGAGAATAATAATTATAAATAGGAGGAATATTATGCAAAATGTATTCGATGCTTTAATGGAACGAGGATATATCAAGCAAACTACACATGAAGAAGAAATAAGAGAATTATTAGGTAAAGAAAGCGTGACCTTTTATATAGGGTTTGACCCTACTGCCGATAGTTTACACGTAGGTCATTTTATAGCTATGATGTTTATGGCTCATATGCAAAGAGCTGGTCACAGACCAATCGCCTTAGTTGGAGGCGGTACTGCAATGATCGGTGACCCTTCTGGTAGAACTGATATGAGAAAAATGCTTACTCAAGAAGATATCACTCACAATGTAAGTAGTATCAAAAAGCAACTAAGTAAATTAATCGACTTTAGTGAAGGTAAGGCTATTTTAGTTGACAACGCAGATTGGTTACTTGATTTAAATTATGTTGACTTTTTAAGAGAGGTAGGTTCTCATTTTTCAGTAAATAGAATGTTAACTGCAGAATGTTTTAAGCAAAGATTAGAAAAAGGACTATCTTTCTTGGAATTCAACTATATGCTAATGCAAGGATATGATTTTTTTGTACTAAATGAAAAATATAATTGTAAAATGCAATTAGGCGGAGATGACCAATGGTCAAATATGATTGCTGGTATGGATTTAGTAAGAAGAAAATCTAGCAAGCAAGTATATGCTATGACCTGTACTTTACTTACTAATAGTGAAGGAGATAAAATGGGTAAAACAGCAAAAGGTGCTCTTTGGTTAGACCCTGAAAAAACATCTCCTTATGAATTTTATCAATACTGGAGAAATGTTGATGATGCAGATGTTGATAAATGCTTAAGATTACTGACATTTGTTCCTATGGATGAGGTAAGAAGACTAAATGCTTTAGAAGGAGCTGAAATCAATAAGGCGAAAGAAGTATTAGCTTTTGAAGTAACAAAGCTAATTCATGGAGAAGAAGAAGCTAATAAAGCCAAACAAGCAGCTAAAGCATTATTCTCTGGTGGTATGGATGAAGGTTCAATTCCTTTTACTGAAATGGATAAGACTGTATTTGAAAAGGGAATTGGGATTCTTGACTTATTAAAAGATATAAACCTTACTAAATCAAATAGTGAAGGAAGAAGACTTGTAGAGCAAGGCGGCATTACAATTGATGATATAAAGGTAGAATCAATAGATAAGCAAGTTACTTTAGATGATTTCAAAGATGAAAAAATAATGATTAGAAAAGGTAAAAAAGTATATCATCAAGTGAGAATTTAAAACAACTTCACTTTTTGGTGCCAGGCACCAAAAAGTGAAGTTGTTTTTATCTAAATATAATTTCTCCCTTTTCTGTAGATTGTACAATAGCTAAAGATTCAAGTTTTATTCCTTTGCTCCTTAGACTATCACCACCTTTTTGAAATCCCTTTTCTATAGCAATACCTAATCCAACTAAATTGCAGTTAGCCTTATTTATTATATCTATCAACCCTTCAGCAGCCTTTCCATTAGCAAGGAAATCATCTATTATTAATATATTTTCCCGTTCATTTAGGTATCTCTTTGATACTCTTATAGTATAAGTTTTATCCTTTGTATAGGAATATACTGTACTTTCATATGTATCATTATCTAGATTTTTTGATTCTGTTTTCTTTGCAAATACTACTGGGACATTAAAATGTTGAGCTGCAATGACTGCAATAGCTATGCCTGATGCTTCTATAGTAAGAATCTTATCTACTTTATCAGATGCAAATCTAGATTTAAATTCTTTTCCTATTTCATTCAATAATTCTATATCTATTTGATGATTTAAAAAACTATCTACTTTTATAACATTTCCTTCTTTAAGAGTCCCATCTTTAATTATTCTTTGTTTTAGTAATTCCATCTCTTCACCTCAATGATTATTTTATACTATACTATAATAATTAAAGAATTTATTCAAGAAATTAATATTTATATAAGCTAAATAATTTCACCATTATTAAATCTTTTCACTTCACATAACCAAGATATACTTTCTTCCATCATATTTGTAGTTACATAATGATTTAAGTTAGGATATTCAACTAACTTAATATTTTTCTTGTTTTTATATAAAGGCTGAAGCTTCTGTATAAATAATCTTTGACTATCTATGGACACTATGCTATCACTATCTCCATGAAGTATAAGAGCAGGTCTATCCTTAAATAATTCCAAATTGTTATAAGGATCTAGTTTCTCTATCTTTTCCTCAATTTCTTTTAAGTCCTCAGTCATTTTAATTCCTAAATACTTTTTAAATATGTCATTGGAATTTTTCCATGCACAGGAGCCATTTAACACAACTAAAGATTTTATCATAGGATTATGTGTAAATATTCCTGCAGCAGTAAATCCTCCCATAGAATGACCTGTTAAAAAAATATTATCTGGATCTCCTTGATATTTCATGATAATTTGCTCTATCAATAAATTAGATTCTTCCATATTGTTTAATATTGTCTCCCAAAAATATTTACCACTAGCTGTTGTATAATCTATCGGATTTCTCTCTCCATGATAAATACCATCTGGTATTAATACTTGAAAGCCTACTGTTGCAAATATTAATCCTCTGATCCTTTGAGATTCCTTATTTGAACCCCAACCATGGTAAAATATAATAGTTGGTATAGTACCTTCTACATCTTTTGGTCTAAATAAAATGGCAGGAATATTTTCTATATATATCTTTTCTTCAACTATATAATTAGAATATAAATAATCTTTCATTTAATCCTGAACTCAAATCTAATATAAATAAGATTATAGTGTTACAGGATTTTCACCTACCTTTCCTTTTATAGTTTTTTCTACATATTTATTTCTTTGAAATCTTTGCTTTAGCAAAATATCCAATAGCAAAACCTACTACTAAAACTATAATAGTTGGAATAATCAAAGCTTTAGTTGGATTTCCCGTAAGATATAAAGCTGTAGGACCATCAGCCCCACCTATTATGGCGACAGAACCTTCCTTTTCTATATTATTTATATCATCAGAAGAAATTTCTTCTGATTCTTGAATATTACCATCAAAAATGATAGTTTTTTCTTCACCAGCATAAACAATTTCTTTATTTCCATCAAAGAAAAATTCATTAATTTCTCCATCACTATTAACAAAAGCTTTGATGGCAGCGGCTTCCATTTTGTAGCCCATACTTACATATCTTGGTAAAATCACTGACAAATTTTTATAATCAATACTATCAACCTTATATGCTCCCCAAGCAATTTCAAAACCTTTTCCCGATTTTAAAACTGACATAAGTACATAATCTCCTACAGAAGGATTACCTTCATTGTCATTCTCATCATAAAAAAAAGTATATCTAAATGATGATATAATATTTACCTCACTAAGATTTAACTGCTTTCTAGCAGCATAATTATTTAAGTCCTTATTACTAATTATATTTTTTTCTACAGAAACCTTTATGTCATTTTCATCTATACTGATTATTTCTCCAACTATCAATGCATCATGATCATTATGCATTAAACGATAAAGTCCATCCGCAGCATAAACATTGTTATTTAATATTAATACGAAGATAAAAATTAAGGCTATACAATGTTTTTTAAGACTCCCCATATATATCACCTTCCTTTATATTTTTATAAGATTTCCCCCTAACATCTTAGCTGTTTCTGGATCACAAGTTGTAAAAATAATTTGATATTCCTTGGCAAAGTCATTTATTAGTTTTACAGATTGATCCTTTCTCTTAGGATCTAAATCTACTAAGCAATCATCTAATATAACATATCCGCTTTGACCCTTAAAAATATGCTTTAATAGAGAAAATCTTAGAGCTAATGTAACACTGTCATAGGTTCCAGCTGATAACAGCTCAACAGGAATCTCACCATTTAAGTTTTGAAGCTTTATATTAAACTCTTCATCTATGTCCCCAGTTTTATATTTACCATCTGTAATAATCTCCAATAATCTTGCAAATTCATATGCTAATGGTTCCATGGGATTATTTGATAGTTCTTCTTTTGTTTTTAAAAATACCTTTTGAATTTCTAAGAGTTTTTCTCCTCTTTGAATATTCCTTTGAAATATAGATTCAGAATGTAAATATTCTTTTCTTAATTCTTCAAAAGATATATCTAAAAGATTGTTTTTAACTTCATAATAATGGGATTTTAACCCGTCCCAATCTCCTTTATTATTACTTAATTCTTCTTTAATCAAAATCAAATTGTTCTTAAATTCTTCTGCTGTAGTAAATTCTTCAGGTAATGGTTTTAATTTTTCTAACTTTGACTTTTTATCTTTAAGTATAGTTTTTTTATCTATGACTAAATCAAATAAATTGTCATGATCAGTGTATTCCTCCTTCCACTGAACTATTAAATCTGTCTTATTCTTTTTATTTGCTAAGATATCTAATTCTTCCTCATTGATTTTAGCTAATTCTTTATCAATTTCATCTAAATCCCTAAACACTTTAATATTCGCTAGTTCTTTTAATTCTTCCTCTAATTCTCCCTTTGTACTGTTATCTAATATCAATTCCAATTGTTTATTTAAAGATATCTTTTCATTCTCTAGTTTTTTAATTTTTTCAAAATTAAATTTACCAGCTTCTATAGTATCAATCTTGAGAATGTGTAATAATTGATTATATTCTTTCTTAGATGATCTATATTTATTATTTAATTCTTCAAAGTCTAAATCTCCTGTTTTAATTTCTATTTCAAGCTCATTATCATAGATTATATTTATTAGACCATTGGCTTCAAATGGAATACCTAAATCAAGTACTTCTCGCTCCTTAAAATCTCTTGATATATATAATGGCTTATCCGATGATTTTTTTAATATTCCAATCATTTTACCAGCCTTCATAGTAGTATCTAATGTTAATAACTTAGTCTGAATCTTAGATAATTTGTCTATATCATCACTATTTATTGTGGGTATTGTAGATAATTCATTTATAATAGAATTTATCTTCTCTTGAATTTCTTCTATATTTTTTAATTTCTTTTCTAGGCTCTCCTTCTTCTTTGATTTCTCTAAATCATCCTTCTCTTTATTTAATTTTTCTCTTTTTTCTTTTAATACAAGGATTTTTTCATCCAGTTGCTCTAATAATTGCTCAGTTTTAGGCCATTCTCTATTGGCTTCTGATAAATCTCCTAAGTCTTTATTAATAGAATATATTTCTGCATCTAAAATCATCCTATTATTTACATCATCTTCAATCCTTTCTAATCCAAGTTTTTTTTCAGATAATAATTTTATCTTCTCCTCTAATTCCTTGATTTTATTACATATATTCTCAAATTCTTTTTCTGATTCATCTGCTCTTTCCATGAGCAATTTTAAATTCTCTTTATAATAGTAGCTTTCTAATATCTTTCCTAGTCCAGTTTTATATGGGTTGTTAACTCCTCTATTATTTTCCGGGTAGTTTTTCTCTCTATTCCATCTCTTATATAAACTATCTATTTCATCTTCTATATTTTTCTGTATAGTATCGATGGATATACCGTCTAATTCCATCATAGTTCTTCTTAATAAATCATTAATTTCATTAGTTATTTCCCTATTATTAATTATATTAAATAAAGCCCTCTTCAAATCTCTTTGCTTAGCAAATACAATATTGCTATAGGTACTTTCTCCATAGGTTAGGATTTTAGATAATTCTTCCTTAATGTCATTTTCATTTTTAATAATATTTCCATTTGGAGTTAATAAATGTATATTTTCAGCACTTCCCCATTCTTTATAGATTTCATATTCTCCATTATCATATTCTATGATAACTTTGCCATTGATAAAATCACCATTTGGCTGTGGCATAAACTTAAATGAGAACTCTTTATCTAAATTATTATTTCTTCTAAGCCTTATATCCTTAAATAAAGTAGAATGAATCCCTTCAATAATGGTACTCTTACCTGATTCGTTGGGGCCTAATATTACATT
>NZ_DAMCHJ010000011.1:44408-63601 GCF_032104385.1 Tissierella sp. | reverse complement strand
ACTCCCTTATCAAACTCCAGGCTAATATCCTTTAACCCAGCAAATCTTGTACTTTCATAGGATTTAATATACATCTTATCCCCTCCTCAATAGATCATATGCAATCTGCAATGCTTCATCATCATAAGTCAAACTATTTAAAAATTCATAGGGAAAAGATCCCTTTGTGAATTCTCTTTCTATAGTAGTTTTGTTTATTTTAACCCTTAAATTGGAATCATCAACCATTAAATGAAATAAATTAGATTCTAAATTTCTATAAAAAGCATTTAAGTTTTCATAGGCTTCATTGGATATACTGCCTTTAAGACATAGACGAATGATTTTCTTATTTGGATCATCCTTCAAAGCCCATGATTCTATAGAGTTTAAATCTTCATCAGAATTTAATTCAAATTCTTGGTCGAAAAATCTATATTTCCCTGTAGGTATTTTATCACCAACTATTTTTTCATCATTTATAGTTATGAACCAAGCATTGCCTTCATCCTTGTAATCCAATCCATCCGGCTCCGGTGTACCTGCATTAAATATTTTATTATCTAATATTTTATCTTTAAATGGATACATAAGATGAGTATGCCCTAGCAACCATAAGTTTGTGGGTATGAAACTTAACTCATTTATCCCCATATAATAATAATTACCCTCAATATCAGGAGAAAGTCCTTCTAAGGCTCCATGGGCAACTCCTATATGATATTTACCTGTTTGTGCTAATCCTTCCTCCTTAATCCACCCTAAACCATTCTCACTTGAATGTTTGTTATGGCAAGGTGCTGGATATATAACTACGTCTAAATCATAATTATTTAAAAAATAATGCTTCTTTTCATTTAATAAAACTATTTTTTCACTTGGTATTTTAGTAAACTCGCGCCATAAATCTATCATACCATTATCATAATCATGATTTCCAGGTAAGACTAATACACAACCTCCATTAAACTTGTCCAAAATCTTTACAGTTCTATTTATATCTTTTTTAGATACTTGTATTGTATTAAATAAATCTCCTGCAATAACAAATAAATCTGTATTTAATTCATTTGATTTTATTATCATATTTTCTAAAGCCAAAAATCTGGCTTCACATAAGTTTTCTCTTATTTCATCTGCATAATTATTGAATTTCATTCCTAAGTGAATGTCCCCTGTGTGAAAAATCTTAAGTTCCATAATATCCCCCCATTTTTTAGAAGAAAGTTATATTGATTTACTAGCTATCATAATGTCTTCCACTTCTATTATATAACTATACATTATAATAATGAAGTAGAAAACCAAATATCCTAAATTATATATTGTTGATACCACTTTTCATAAGATATATAATAGTCTTGAAAGGAGTGTTTTTTTATGATTACTATTAGCTGTAATGAAATGAAGGCTATGGACTCTTATGCCATAGAAAATATTTGCATCCCTAGCATAGTTCTTATGGAAAACGCTGCAATAAAAGTAATCAATAATATGGGTTTAGATAAAATAACAAATTTCACTGTAATATGCGGAGTTGGTAATAATGGTGGAGATGGTTTAGCTATAGCTCGTCATCTTATATTAAATGAAAAGAAAGTAGATATATTTATTATTGGTAATTTAGATAAAGGAACTAAAGATTTTAATATTAATTTAAATATACTTAAAAATATGGAAATAAAATTTATTAATATTAATAATAGTGAAATGGAACTTGAAACTCTTAAGAAATCCTTATTAAAAAATGACTTAACTATAGATTCCATATTTGGAATTGGACTTACTAGAGAAGTAGGCGGCATATTTAAAGAAGTAATTTCTTTTATTAACAATTATTCCAATAACATTCTTTCAGTTGATATTCCTTCTGGATTAGATGGAGATAATGGAAAAGTCCTTGGCATATCTGTTAAAGCAAATAAGACTGTTACCTTTCATTTAATGAAGAAAGGATTGTTAAAAGGAAAAGATTATGCTGGTGAAGTAATAGTGGAACCTATTGGGATTCCTGAAAAGGCTACTATGGCCATATTGAAAAGGGAATAATAATTACAATATCTCTTTTAATATATCAGAAAAATCAAAGCCATTAATACATTGATGTTTTAATGGCTTAATTTAATCTATAATTTAATATCAAAAAACTTACCTTTATCTTTTTCTAATACATCTTTAATGATATCTCTATTTTCTTTGATATCTTTATTATTATAGTTTAGTTCAGCTTTATTTACTGCTTCTATTAGATATTCTCCGTATTTTATATCACCTTTATCAGAAATTATCCTTGCTTCCACTTTTGCCTCTAATATAATATCCCTAGCCTCTTTTTCTGACTTTGCATTTTTTAGTCTGCTTTCGATTTCTTCACGTCTTCGATTTGCCATTTCAGCTTTTCTTAATTTTTCAGGATCAATTTCCATAATCTTAGCTTTTTCTTCTTCTGTAAGTTTTTCACCTCTTGCAATCTTCTTTGCAATCTTATCTGCAATGATATCATCTCTAATTTTCTTACTCATGATAGATGCAATACTGCCACCATCATCTATCTTTTTATCTTTATTTTGGGTCATAGTAAATCCAAATACATTTTGTCCTGATGTAATGTTTTTACTGTTCCAAGGTTTAAAGCCTTTGATTTGTTTATTATTTTGCATAAAGTTACTAATTGTAAATTGAGTTCTTTCTATCTTCACACTATCACTCCCTCTCACATTCCGCTTTAACTATATATTATATATCGGCAGAGAATAGTGTAGATTAAAATTTATATTTTATTTTCATATTCAACTATATCAAAATCTTTATATTTCTCAATACCAATGGCATCTTCATCAGATATTCTTGCTTCTCCCATTTTATCCACCCTAAAGCTAACTATTTTATCGTATCTTTCATAATATCCTACTAAATAATATTTCTCATTTGCCCAGTTAAGTGAATATGGAATAACCCTGTAGATTTCTCCGTCTCTCCTTGGTACAAAATCTTTATCTACATCATCATTACTAAATAGAAATAGTCTAATAAATACTTTCATATTTATTAGACTATTTTTTATTTATCTTGGACTATTTATTTCTGCTTGTGCTGCTGCTAATCTTGCTATTGGTATTCTGAAAGGTGAACAGCTTACATAGTTAAGACCTAACTTATGACAAAACTCAACTGAATTTGGTTCTCCACCATGCTCCCCACATATTCCTAATTTTAATTTTGAATTAGCCTTTCTACCATATTCTATGGCAATCTCCATTAATTTACCTACACCATCTATATCTATAGCCTGAAAAGGATCTTTTTCAAAAATTCCCTTTTCTATATATTCATTTAGGAACTTTCCTGCATCATCTCTTGAAAATCCAAATCCCATTTGAGTTAAATCATTAGTTCCAAAGCTAAAGAATTCAGCCTCACTAGCTATTTCATCTGCAGTTATTGCTGCTCTTGGAACTTCAAGCATTGTACCTATCATATATTTAACTATATTATTTCTTTCCTCAAATACAAGATTTATTTCTTCTATAATTTCATTTTTTACATATTTTAATTCATTTACATGTCCAATTAATGGAATCATAATTTCTGGGTAAATATCATTATATCCCTTCTCTTTAATATCTATTGCTGCTTCCATTATTGCTCTTACCTGCATCCTATATATTTCTGGATAAGTTACAGCTAATCTACATCCCCTATGCCCTAGCATTGGATTAAATTCAGCTAATTCTTCTACTCTGTCTTTTAAATCATTGAAACTTACATTCATAGCCTCAGCTAATTCTCTTATATCTTCATCCTTATTTGGTAAGAATTCATGTAGTGGAGGATCTAAAAATCTCACTGTAACTGGTTTTTCTCCCATGACTTCATAAAGTTCATAGAAGTCCTGTCTCTGTACTGGTAAAAGTTCAGCTAAAGCTGATTTTCTTTCTTCTAAACTAGTGGCAAGAATCATTTTTCTTACAGATGTAATTCTACTTTCTTCAAAGAACATATGCTCAGTTCTACATAGTCCAATACCTTCAGCACCAAATTCTAAGGCTTGGGCTGCATCCTTTGGATTATCAGCATTAGTCCTAACTCCCATAGTCCTTATTTCATCTACCCATTTCATAAACTCTCCAAAGCTCCCACTTAAAGTTGGTTGTACCTTTTCTATATCTCCTTTATATACAGTTCCAGTGCTTCCATCTAAAGAAAGAAAGTCTCCCTCATTAAATATTAAATCCTTAGTTCTCATTGTCCTCATATCTTCATTGACTCTTATTTCACTACATCCAGCAACACAACATTTACCCATACCTCTTGCAACTACTGCAGCATGAGAGGTCATCCCTCCACGAGCTGTAAGAATTCCTTCTGCTGCAACCATCCCTTCTATATCTTCTGGAGAAGTTTCTTGTCTGACTAAAATTGTCCTCTCTCCTCTTTCCTTAGCTTTTACTACATCATCTGCATGAAAATATATCTTTCCTGATGCTGCTCCTGGAGATGCAGCTAATCCTTTAGCTACTACCACAGATTCCTTTAAAGTCTTTTCTTCAAAAGTGGGATGTAGTAGTTGATTTAATTGGTTTGGCTCCATTCTCATAATTGCCTCTTCTTTACATATTAAGCCTTCATGTACTAAGTCTACTGCTACCTTGATTCCTGCTTGGGCAGTTCTTTTACCATTTCTAGTTTGAAGTATATAAAGCTTACCATTTTCTATTGTAAATTCTATATCTTGCATATCCTTATAATGTTTTTCCAATATATGAGTTATACTTACAAACTCATCATATACATTTGGCATAATATCTTTCAGATGAGATATTTCCTCTGGAGTTCTAATACCTGCAACTACATCTTCTCCTTGAGCATTTATTAAGTATTCGCCAAATAAGTGGTTTTCACCTGTAGCAGGATTTCTTGTAAAAGCTACCCCTGTACCTGATGTATCTCCCATATTACCAAATACCATGGACTGAACATTAACTGCAGTTCCTAGATTGTCTGCTATATTATGAAGTTTTCTATATACCTTAGCTCTTGGATTATTCCATGATTCAAATACAGCTTTAATGGAAAGTTCCAGTTGTTTCATAGGATCTTCTGGGAATTCTTCATTTAATTCATTTAAGTAAATTTCCTTATACTTTTTTACTAAAATTTTTAAATCCTCTGCATTTAAGTCTGTATCCTCTGTTATTTTTTTATTTTCTTTCATATCTTCAAGTAAGGAGTCAAATCTTACCTTCGGAATACCCATGGCTACATCTGCAAACATTTGAATAAATCTTCTATAACTATCATAAGCAAATCTTTCATTTCCTGTTGAATTTGCTAATCCCTTTACTGATATATCATTTAATCCTAGATTAAGTATAGTATCCATCATTCCCGGCATTGAAAAAACGGCTCCTGATCTTACAGAAACCAATAATGGATTATTTTCATCTGAAAAACTCTTACCAACTCTTTTCTCTAACTCCTTCAACTGCCCATGTATCTCATTTAATAATTCCTTCCACAATACTTTACCTTCATCATAGTAGCGTATGCATGCAGCTGTGGTAATAGTAAAACCAGAAGGTACTGGAAGACCAATATTGGTCATCTCAGCTAAATTGGCACCCTTTCCTCCTAATAGGCTCTTCATTTCCTTCTTGCCTTCACTAAAACTATAGACATATTTGTTTTCCATTTCTTACTCCCCTTTCTAAACTCTTTATCCACCAAAATTTATGCCGTTTTTTCTAAGTAAGAATAATATTATTTCAGATGTTTCTTCTATTGCCTTATGAGAAACATCTATAACTGGACAACCAATCTTTTTCATAATTCTATCTGCATATTCTAATTCATCTAATATTCTTTCCAAACTTGAATAATTAGAACCACCTGATAATCCTAAAGCCTTTAACCTCTCTTCTCTTATTTCATTTAGCTTTTCTGGAGAATTTGTAAGCCCTATAATTTTTTTTGCTGGTATTTGAAATAGTTCCTTGGGTGGCTCAACCTCTACTACTAAAGGAATATTAGCAACCTTTATGTTTTTATTAGCTAGATACATACTTAGAGGCGTCTTAGATGTTCTCGATACTCCAATTAGTACTAGATCTGCATCGATTAGCCCCCGTGGATCCTTGCCATCATCATATTTAACAGCAAATTCAATAGCAGCCACTCTTTCAAAATAGGTTTCATCTAACCTTCTTATAGCTCCAGGTTCTCTTGCAGGTTCAAGTTTTAAAATTTTACTCATTTGATTTATTAAGGGACTAATTAGATCTATAGTTAAAAGATTTGTATCCTTAGAATATTCTTTTATAAATTCAATTAATTTTTCATCCACTAAAGTATATATCAAGATAGAATTACTTGTAAGGGATGCTTCTATAAGAATTTCCTTTAATACATTTAATTCTTGCACATATGAAAATCTTTTAATCTCATAATTATCGGTTTTAAACTGAGAGATAGCAGCTCTAGTTACTAACGTAGCAGTTTCTCCCAATGAATCCGACAGGATAAATATTTTAATGTCTCCCAATTTCTCTCCTCCCTTAATAGAAAATTCAAACTTTTCAATATATATATACCCATACTTGCGGGCATAATAATTAGTTATTTTATTTTTATAAATATCTTTATCTCTATGGTCCATGAGATCTCACTCATATACATCCATAATTTAAATATTCTTTTACTAGACTATTTTTTTACTTGATACACAGATTATTTTCCCATTCCTCTGCCTTAAAACCAACTAAAACAACTTCTTCACCTATAATAATAGGTCTTTTGACAAGCATACCATTAGTTGCTAAAAGTTTAATTTTCTCATCATCAGACATATCAACTAACTTGTCCTTTAACCCTAACTCCTTATATATATTTCCACTTGTGTTAAAAAATCTCTTAATAGGATAATGGCTTTTTCCTATCCATTCCCTTAGTTCATCTTCTCTAGGATTGTTTTCCTTAATATTTCTTTCTTCATACTTTATATTATTTTCATCTAGCCATTTCCTAGCTTTGTTACAAGTGCTACATTTTGGATAACATAAAAATAAATATTTCATTTTTCTCTTGTCACCTTTCTTTTTGTAATCTTATAATACTTTATCTAATGCATCTTTTAATAATTTTGCTTCTTCATCTGTAAGAGTAGTTCCTTTACCCATTTTACCTTCTTCATGATTCCAATCTCTAATATCAAACTTTGCTGGTCTATCGTTCCAGCTTACTTTATTTAATTCCTTAGTCCAGTTACCTTTTTCTGAAAGTACTGCTATCTTCTCTGTAATTTCGTATTTTATTTCTGCCATTTTGTTGCCTCCTTATATATTTAAAATAACATTTCCCTAGTCCGCTCCTAAAGCCTTAAATACAGCATCTATTGGATCAGCATAAAAAATAGGTTGAACTTTTATCAATAAGTCCACTGGTACTGTTTGATAATCTACTACTGAAGTTGCTGGAATAAGAACTTTCTTGGCTCCTGCATCTACGCATACTTGAAGTACATTAGCAAACTCTTCAATTTTAGATATAGTCCCTCCAACAGTCATATCACCTAGAACAACTAAGCTCTCTAAAACAGATCTATCTAAAGCTCCAGAACAAAGTCCTATAATTTCAGCAATAGCTAATTCATTAGTCAGTCCAATCCCTTGCAAATCAGATATATGCATAAGATAATCCTTAGTTTTAGTACTAATAGTAGAGCTAATACTTTTAGAATTAGCAGTAAAATATCTAAAAGCAGTATCTAAAGATTCTTTAGCTCCTCTATTAGTCCCAACTCCTGACTTATCAAACCTTCCACTACCTGATACTACTTGGTTTTCCAATTTATATACCCCTATCATTCCAGAATCAGCATGTCCTACAGTATATACATGACCCGGCTTATCCAATCCTTCTGGTATAAGTTTGCTACCACCTTGTTCAGGTACTGAAACATATTCTTCACTCATATCATCCCGATCTATATATGAAAAATGAACATCATAAAACTCCATTCCGCCTATCTTCTTTAATTGTTCCTTGACCCTTCTCCTACCTTCTAAAGCAATTTTAAGTATTTCCTCTATATCTTCTTTAGAATATTCTTCATGGGGATACAATAACTTCACTAGCCCAGATACAGTCTTTCTAACTGCAATTACATCCCTTTGGTTTAAATTATTTCCAAGTTTAAAATACTTATCATAGGCATCCCCAAAGGATCTCTTCCTCATTTCCCTAAAATATTCAGCCATATAATCTACAATAAAACCATAAAAGTCAGTAAAAAATTCTGGCCTCATTTTAGGAATCTCCCAGCCAGGTATATAATAGTGCATACGATCAAAAAAAGCACTATCATTAGCCATCTCTTCAGGGAATGGTGCAAACAAATGAGAAGTCTTTATTAGGTTGTCTAGGCTTTGATTAATATTACCTACAAATACCATAGAAGCAGAAGCATTCTTTTCTTCTTTACCTCTAGCAAAAGATCCCGAAGCCATAAAATCTTTCATTATTTGAATACCATCTTTATCTTTAAATCTAATTCCAGCTACTTCATCAAAAGCTACTGTATCCCATAGTCCTACAAGTCCTATCTTTCTAGTTGACATATTATAAAACAAATTTGCAACTGTAGATTGTCCACCCGAGACCAAAATACTATTGGGAGATATCTCCTTATATACATGGGACTTTCCAGTTCCCCTAGGTCCTAGTTCACAAACATTATAATTATTTTCTACAAGTGGAACTAGGCGAAGCAATAAATGCCATTTAACTCTATCTTCTAGTTGTGTAGGTTCCATACCAGTAGATCTAACAAGTACATCTATCCATTCATCTTTTGTGAAATTTTTTCTACCTTCAATTATTTCATTAATGTCCATATTTGGCATTTGAATTGGTTTTAGATTACTAACTATAAATGGCATTTTAGTTTTTACTTCTTCATCATAAAAGTAATCCATTTTCAAAATACACCAAATCCCACCAGATAAAAGCTTGTCATACTCCTTTGCATAATTTCCAGAAATAGGAACACCTTTTAATCCTAAGTTAGAAAACTCAGCCTCATATCTATCGGCTACATAATTAAGAGATACTGTAACCTTATCAATTATGGTATATTGTCCAATTTCCTTAATCTTTGATTTAACTTTTTCAGCTTCATCTGGTCGTACAAAGTTATCCATTAAAATAGCCTTAACTCTTTTTATGCCTTCTTCAATACTTTCCTCATCATCAGTAGCACAATACATACCAAGTAAATATTCAAGAACATATACTGGAACATTGGCTCCTTCTTTAATAAGTTTAGTTAAATCTTTTCTCACAACTCGTCCTGCAAAATAGGTATTTAGTTTTTTATCTAAATCTAGCATATTCCTACCCCCTAGAAATCAAAATCCGATTTTATTCCTAAGTTAATATTAAAATAAATTCTATCATACTCGACATTAGTCTCTGCATCCTTAATAAGTAGATAATATTCCTTATTTCTATCGTAATCTAAAGGCTTTAAGATAAATCTAATGCTCATAGTCCTATCTTCAGGATTATCAGATACTTTATCGCCTAATAATATCTCCTCGTTTGATATTATCTCTTCCTTATCATCTACCATATATACCTTAACACTACAGGGAGTTATCTTTCCTCCAACTTTTTCTGTTTGGAAGAAATTTAGAGTAAATATACTATTTGTTATTCTTCTAATAGTATTAGTAAGTTTAATCTTAGTTTTCTCAGGTTTTACTACATTGGATTGTCCTGATCTCTTATCCTTATATAATATTAATGGTACAACTACCTCTTGTAATGATGCTCCACCATGAACAAAATTAGCCCCTGCACCTTGAGTCTTAAATCTAATATTAGCCTTTGGAATATATACATTTAACTTAGATTCTTCACCAAATGTATCTTTCATAGAGAACCTAAGAAGTCCGTCTATATCTCTATTTTCTTCACTTATCATATATCTTCTTTTGCTTTCAATAGGACTAAGAGCTTCTTTAGATATTTTATCAACTTCTTCAAGTTTTTCTCTCTGATAAATAAAACCATGGTCAGAAGTAATAAATATATTGGTTGCTGATAAATGTCCTCTTAAAGAATTAATCAACCTTAGTAATTCTTCAATAGCAGTTTCTGTACTATCAAATGCCTTAATTTCTGTAGTAGCATCATCTCCAATAGCATCAATAGTATCATGATAAATATAGTTTAATCTTTTTCCTTTGTAAAACTCTCTTAATTCATCTCTATTCATTGCTATATAATTTTTATAATCTATTGCAGTACTCTCTTCAGTTATATTAGCTAATATTTGATTTCGTCCTTCCATATTACCTGAGTTTATCTTATCTACATAAACAAACCCATTATCTCTTAATTCTATATCTCTATAAGGTAATAGCCTTGCCATACCTAATTTTGTATTAGTTGGCAGTCCTGCTAACAATGAATTTAACTCTGTACTTCCTAAACTTTCAGCATCTAATTTGTCACATAATTCTGCCGCTACTTCATACCTTAATGCATCAGAAATTATAACAAATAACCTATCTCCATCATTAATTCTTGAATGGATAAATCTATCATAAAAGTCCCTTTGTTTTATTGTCCCAGGAATATCCCATATATCTTTTATATTCTTAGAAATACTTTCAGACCAGTTATAACTTAACTCAGTCATAAACCAGTTAGTATAAATACCTTCCACCATATCTCTTAACTTTTGTAACATTTGACTACTGCTATTCTTATCAAAGGCAATATAAAACTTTCTATAGTAAGAATCCATTAAATAATATCTATCTACATAGGATTTAATCATATACTGTGGTAGTTCTATTGGGATAGTTTGATACTCTTTCTTAAATTCAAACATCTTTACAGTATTAAATAATCCTTCATAGATATATTTATATTTATCATAAAAATGCTTTGATTTCCTAAGCCTCAAAAGCTTTCCATATTCATCAAAGTCTTCAAGTTTGTTTTCCAACGCATCTACAATATAAAGAATAATTGCCTTATCTATAGATGGGAAAATATCTATAGTTCTAATATCATCTATACCCAGGGATTGTAATGTTCTAGAAAACATTATTTCATCCTCTATTTCCTCAGCATATTTATCATATATTTCATAATCTGTTTTGTGATTCATCCATCTGTCAATAAATATTGCACAATTACTTATACCTCTTTCAGCAATAAAACTTTTAAAAGGGACTAATTTTTCAGGCTCTATAAAAGTACTCATAGTTGAGATCATTAAATGAATTAGAAGTTGTTTAAGTGATTTGTTTTCTCCTCTATAACCATAATTTTTATATACATATTCCCAAAACTTTTCCATATCAAAAAAACTATCTATTTGCTTAAGATATTTATTCTCTTCATCTACTAAACTCTCCATTAAAATAGATCTAAGAGAATCTTCAAAACTTGAAGTTCTTTGGTTGGTGAGAACTGAAATTATTCCTATATATATATTCTCTTCAGTGTATTTTTCAATATTATATGAAGAAAATCTTTCTCGTCTACTTTCAGCTCTAAAAAACTTTTTATTATCTAAAACAATTTTACGTAATTCCTCTGGAATACCTAGGTCTCTACAGTATATAGATACTTCATCTGCATAAAAAACTGTAGAATATAGTATATTATCAAGAAGCCAGTTATCATTATTTTCCCCAAGACTTTCTTGAGTATATATTAAATAATTGAACTCCATATCTTCTACTTCTAGAAGATACTTTGTTTTAAAATAATTTTTTTCATGTAATATATGTTTTTTTACATTATCAATTTCAATACTGTTAAATTCATCTTCAAAAGCCTTGTCCACATCCTGCCAATATACAATCTTTCTTTTTTCACCCTCTCTAAGTGGAGAATGAAAAATCTCCACCAAAGATGTTTTTATCCCTTCAGTGCTCATTGGATCACCTCTTTTTAGTATACACGTCAAAACCTCTGCAAGTTACCAGCAAGTTAAAATAATTAATTGATTAATTCCCTAGAGTCATTGAAATAACTGAACTTTCATTAATATTTCTTAAGAATAAATCACATGATAATTCATATTTATGCAAGTTACCAGCAAGTTAAATTATGCCCAGAAAGGAACATACTTTAAATGCTTCGGTGCTGTGTTTGGATCCAAAGCTTTAATCATATCTGCAATTATTGCATCTTTAATAATTCTAGAAACACTAGACATACTCTTTTCTTCTAATCCGAATCTTTGCCTTAGTGTAGAGTTTGTCATGTATTCTCTAGTTACATACTTAAGGCAAGCATGTAGATAACACGCTCTTATTTTATCCTCTTTGCTCATATCCTTAAATGGAATATGAGAGAATAAAATAACTTTTGTATGTTCTTCCGTTACCTCAATTATTGGTGCTGGTAATTGATAAAATTCAGTTTCAAATACTACCTTGTCAAATCCACTTCCTCTTTCTTCACATACACCTATTCTCCTCATAAAAGAAGCCAGAGCTTCGTTTCTAGATTTAGGCGGAGTATCAATAAATCTATAAGGACTAACTAATGGTATCCCAGGATTAGTAATTTCCATTCTATCTGAAAATATCTCTATCATTGGTCCTGTTCCTCTAATTGAAAAATCTTGATGAATTATAGCATTAGCAACTAATTCTCTAACAGCTAACTCCGGATACATAGGAAATTCTTTTCTCAGTGCTTGACCTATGACCTCATTTCTTGGTAATAAATTATTAATAAATTCAATTAACCCTTCAAATCCTGAAGCATATCCTTTTGCTCCTTCTTGTTCCCTAATAGTTTCGATGCGACTATTTCCTTTATATTGAATAACTCTTACTGATTTTCTCTTAAGTAATTTAAAATCTGATAATTTCTTAGCAAATAATATAGCGCCTAAATTTGAAATATCCCATTTTCCTGCATCATTTTTAATAATCATATTTTCTTCACTAAGTTTTTCAATAATTTTAGATCTATCTTCCGGTAATGGTAATCCCAATAAATCAAAATACTTAGGATAATCTAATAAATTCAATACTTCTGTTTCTTCTAAGTGTTCTATAGCTACCATTTCCTCAAAATGAACACTATCAAATATTCTCCATAGCTCTCTCTCCATCTCCGGAAAATCCTTTAATAACTTTTTATATGTTCCAACTCTAATATATTCACTACCTTTAAACTGAACTGGCCTATTTGAAGCTTTTTCTATTTCTAAAACAACAACGTCTTTAAAATCCATCTGAAACTCATAAAATCTAAAGTAAATTTTAGGAGACAATAATCTTAAAAGCCAATTTTCAAGTTCCTCATTGCCTGTTTTAGTAGATCCAGGTTTAAAGGTTGTGCCCACTATATCATGAGTTTCATTATTTATACCCCATATCATATAAGCATGAGATTTTCCTTTAATTGTAGCTGAATTACTTAATGCAGAAATATATTCACCAATTTCATCCGGTTTATCATTATTGATCTTAAATTCAACCCATTCTGTTTCATTGGATAAAGAACATAATTCTATTACTAAGCTTTTTAAATATTCAATTGATCTTATCACTATTACCACACCTATTCCTTAAGTATTTCCGTGTCGAATCCCTATATTTTCTGTACTAATCCTTCAAATATTTCATAATTTACCTTTACTCCATCATCTAAATCTATCTCTATCATCTTATCTGCCATATGGTGTAATACCTCATCATAAGCTTTTAATTCTGCTATTTTCTTTTCTAGATCTTTTAATTCTTTTTCGTATCCTCTTTTTTCTTTAGGAGTAGTATCAACATCTTTTATCTTTTCAACTAAAGTTTGTTTCTCAGCATCAAATCTTGATTGAAGAACATGAAGATAGTCTGTTCTTATTCTAGCCAAAGTAGTACTATCATATCTATGAATGTAAATTAAAGCATTGAAAGCCTTTTCCTTACCCGAAGTAAATAGCCAGTATATTGGACGCTTTTTATATATTTGAACATGATTTTTATAGAAATCATTTAAGAAATATCTCCTTATAGTTTCTCTTGGTAATTCATTGTTTCTTAATCCCAGAGATTCAGCTATAAATTTTAGATTTTCATTTAAGTTTTCTTCTCCAAAAGAAACTTTCATAAAATCTATAAACCTAGTCACTATATCCTCTGGAAAGTACTGTGGATCATTAATTGGAATTATATTATCCATAGTTACATCTATAGAAGATCTTTCCCAACCTCTAGATGTATTAATTCTCACTTCTCCATCTCCTATCTTAAACTTATCCTTAAAATCTCCACCTGCATAAATTAAACCTTCTTCATCTAAAGAATATCTACCAAAGGTGCATCCTACTGCATAGGAAAGGAAGGATTCTATGGCTTGTTTTCGATCTATTGTATAAGAATTCTTCTTATCTTCCTCTGTTTTTTCATCAACTACTTTAGTTATGGTAATATCTTTATCTTCTACTTCTGGAGTTAATTCATCCTGTAATCCATAGATTTCTATGAAGATACAATTTAATTCTTCTTCATTAGACTTAAGTTGGTTGAATTGGGAATGGGTGAACCTTTTCCAGTTGTTGAAGGATTGTTCAATTGTATTATCTTCTCTTTCTAATTCTCCATTCTCAATTCTCAATCCTCCATTAATCATTGGGTGTTTTTTGAAATCCCATGAGTTTTCGAAGGAGTCCCAATCAGTTTTGGAAATTGAAATGTTTTCTTTCACTAATTTATCAACGTAATCTGTTATTAATCTCCTATTAAATGGAAGTGTATAAACATCATTTACAGTTGTGCTTAAAGTAGGATTCAATATTTTTAATATATAATCTGATACCTTGGAATTTAACATACCAAGGGCTTTATAATCTAATGAAAAGTCATGATTAAATATTGTTGGAGCAGCAGAACTATATATTAATTCCTTTCTTTTAATTCTAAAACTTGTAGTTGTAGATGTAAGTGACCATGTTATCCCTGACTTATTCCAATATTTTTTATTCAATAATCCACCATGAGATTCATATACCTTTTTAGCTTCTTCAGACCAATCTACGACAAACAACTCGTTACCATAATATTTTCTATAATCTCCACCTTTTGCATAAAGAGCCCATTTTGGAGTTTTTTGTATCTCCCAATGATACTTAACATATTTCTCATCATCATGTGTCTTATTTCTGCCTCCCGAAATAAATATATCTTTTATTAAATTGCTGCTAAATAGTTCTGGCTTTTGTAACCAATATGCGATAGGGATCCCCGGTATCAATTCATACCTATCCGTCTTAGAAGTATATCTATATTCTACATTATCATCTCTAACTGCCTCCAAAGTCTTTTCTTCTTTCATATCAGCATTATTATAATCCACCAACCTAATATAAGTCCCCTTATATTCACTTAACCTAATCTTCCTATTTACAAAAGCGGCACTCTGTACTACCTCTCCACCAATTTCCTCAAATGCCCTGGGTCCTAAATGCAACATAGTATCTATAGTTCTATTTTCAAGCAATCTTTCTCTATACTTCTCAAAACTAGATAGAAACATCCAGCTATGTTGGTTTATCATAGCCATATATCCCTTGGACTTTACTAGGCGTTCATCTAATTCCATAAATACAGCGAATAAATCTGCCTTTGTATCTGGATATTCTTTCTTTACAAATTCGGATAACTTAGGATTCATTCCTTTACTTCCCATATAAGGCGGGTTTGTTACATATACATCATATTTATCACTCATTATTTTAGCCTGCTTTACTAAGTCAGGTATTATATCAAGTATTCTATCCCTATATCGAAGTTCAAAGACATCCTCTGGTGCGACCTTACTTAATTCTTCCAATCTTTTTTCTATTAAATCAAAACTTATCCTATTGACTTTAAGTATTGATCCGTATTCCTTTGCATCATGGAATACATCTATTAGATATTCTAGATCATTTTCAACTACTTGCTTTTCCATCTCTAAGGATTTAGATCTTAGAAAATATTTAATAGCCTCTTTAGGGAAATCATTGCTTTCCTTTATAGAGATTATATTTACATTTACTGGTTCATTGAAAAATCTTCTACTCTTAGATCTTCCTTTCATCATCAATGCAAAATAGGCTAATTGGAATGCTCTTTCGTCTATATCTATTCCATATAGGTTCTTCTCTATTATTAATTTTGGTATTTCTTGAGCAATATAACCTTCAGACAAGTAGATATCATAGAGCACCTCAAAGGCATAGACTAGTATATGGCCTGAACCCATTGCCGGGTCTATTACTTTTATATCTTCTACCTTTAGTTTTTTAGTTTCTCCTTTTAATTTTTCTAGTTCTTTTTTTACTTCTTCCTCTTGTTCTACTTCTTCTATATAGTATTTCCAATTATCTTTCAGTTCTTCATTAGGATGTCCTTCTTGCCATAGTTTTCCTAATGAATTTTCCACCATATATCTTACTATCCAATGGGGTGTGAAAAGTTGTGTAGCTGGTGCTATATCATCTTTTCCTATTTTTTTATTCTTCCTTAGTCCCTCAAATACTTCATCTTTTCTTTCGGAAATATAGTATTGATATAGCCATCCTATTACCTCAACATTTTTCCAATTATCTTCTGGTATATTATTGGTATCTGTCATTACTCTTAAAAATGATCCTTCTGATAATAAACCATCTGGAAATAATAGTTCTGTATAATCTAGTATCTTTTCAAACATTAGAGGCAATATATCATTTAAAGCATTACATTGTTTTATTATCAAATACTTATACAACTTATCTATGGCATCATTGTCCTTAGATGTCCTTAGTTTATATACTAATTCCCTATCCACATCTAAATCTATATTCAATGCTTCTCTTATAATATCAGGTTCGTAGCTGCCTTCATTTTCTGAAGACAGCACCCTTACCTTAGTTGGTATATATTTATTTACCTCCATAAATCGGAGTGCAGTAAATCTATTGAACCAAGTATAAGCTACTTCTTCTATTACTTGGTTATATCCTTTTTTCTTTATTTCCTTTATTAATCTATTCCTTTGGGATCGTTCTTCTATAGTTAATTGTCTACCTTCTATAAATACTGCGTCTGAGGACTGGACTGTTTCTTTCTTTATGTTTTCTTCTGTAATCCCCAGTTGCATAGCTTTCATCTTAACTTTATCTCTTAGCTCTTTTCTAGCTTCTATGGCAAAGTTTCTTAAAGCAGATTTGTTCACCTAATCTCCCCCCTTAGTCTATGAATTCTATATCGTGTTCCTTTAATTCTCTTTTTAAAACTTTACCTAATTCTTGAAGAAATACATCTATTTGTGCTTCAGTCTTTAGATTTTTTATATTAGTTAGATCTTTTAACTTTACTTGTTTGATTTCTCTAGTCTGTACTTGCGGTGGAGTTACAGGATCTACTGGTGGTTCATATTCATCTATTTCTCTTATTATTTGTTGTTCATAGTCTGTTCTAAAGCTAAAGCTTCTAGATTTAATCCCTTCTATTTTTAAGATTTCAGTATTTGATTCAATATTATTTTTTAATCCTTTATAAATCTTTTGATAACTCTCTTTTGTAGTTTGTTTTACTCCAGGATGATCCGACATTAAATCTAGATATTTTAGATCTTCTTCTACTTGCTTTCGTGATTCTTCTTTTTTCTTATTTAAGATTTCATCGATTCCTTCATCTATTATCTTTGCATATTCTGGTATGTTTTTAATTTTTCCATAGGGCATATAATCTTCTAACACTTTGGTAAGATTATCATATGCTTCTTTTACCTTTTCATCATTTAGATAATCTGCATTTTCCTTATATAGGTTTTGTATTTTTAGTCCGTTGTCAAATATATCCTTTTGATTACTAAAGAAAGATCTTACATATGCCATATCATCTTCCCAATTTAGTAAATCATCTTCCATCTCCACTAGTTTTTTAAAGAATACTATATTATCGATATTATCTTGCAATCCTTCAAAATACTCTAAACCTTTTTCTAATAAGGATTTTCCTGGATATTTCCTTCCTTCATATCTATCTAGATAGTTATTAATTTCTGCTATTTGTTTATCTATTAATTCTCTAATATAAGATGCTAATCCATCTTCATCATCTGGTATATTTGTCTTATCCCATAATTCTTTTATTATGGCCTTAACTGATCTTAATAACTTTTCATCTATTTCCTGTCTAATGGACACTATTATCCTATCTTGTTCTGATGATTTAGTTATTATTTGTACTAGATTTGGTGTTAGGGATGTTAGGTTTTCACCTTGATATCTTAGATTGATCTTTTGATCTTTCAAAAGTGTAAGAATTATACCTAATATATCTAATTCGTTCCAACCATAGGGTTTTACACTGAAATAATCTAATACGGGTTTTACTCTTGTTTGCTTTCTCATATCATCTTCAAATTTTATATAATCATATACTTCTTTTATTGCTAAATCATTATTATTTAAAAGATTATTACCCATAGTAATTTGCTCATTATCAATGTTTAGTATATCTTGTAATTCCACTGGGCTTGTGATGAATTTCTCTATATAGGATAGTTTCGTATAGATGGATTCCGTAAGGATTTTCATTCCATTATTTATTCTTTCCTTTACAGTTCCACCTTTTACATCTACTTTTTCTCCATTAATATAGAATGTTGCATTTTTTAAAGCATATTCTATATTATCCCTTACTCTTTGTCTCCTAGGTCTTTCTTCTGATTTTTTACCAATGATGATTATTTGTTTGTTTTCTGGTAGCAGATCCATATTTAAGGTCTTTGTATATTCATTCACCCGCAATATCTCAGTTAGTTCATCTAAATAGTCTTTACTATTATCGAGCCTTATTATCATCTCACCTGTATCTTTTGTTTGCAGCATAAGATTTATCTCTGGTACATAATAACTATCTGATAAGGGTGATAAGACATTGATACCTATAGGGGCTATTTGTCTTCCATGGTCTACTTCATCCATTTTCTTGTTAAAATCGAAGTCGTAGTACCCAGAATATCTATATCTTTTGTTATCATAAAATTGATCAAAGATATATCCCCTAAGTTCTTTTTTAGTTATCCCATCATCAACCTTAGTTAGTTTGATATCTTTATTTACATCTTGCTCATCATCTGTTAGGAATATATATACATCTCCATTTTTTTGTATCAGATATTCATTAGATAATAGGCTTAAGGATCTT
>NZ_DAMCHJ010000011.1:0-44398 GCF_032104385.1 Tissierella sp. | reverse complement strand
CATTAAGACTGATAAGTTATCTACATTAGCTGGTAATTCTTTTACATATTTAATCATAAATAATACTTTTAATAAATCTATATTAAATTTATCATCCTTTAACTTAGGATTATTTTCTGCATCATTAATTACCCTTCTAATGGAAGGGTTTAAAAATTCATATATTGTATCATAAAAAGCTGAAAATGGAATTAGTATTCCTTCTTCTTCGTCTTTATAATGTATTGCAGATTCTTTAAAAGCTGACAGCATGGATCTTTCACCCTCTGATAGATGCTTTCCTGTACTGCCACGCTTTCTTACTTGTTCGAATACATTTTGAAGTAGTTTAAATTGATAAGGTACAAATGGATACACTTCTGCAAACTCTTTTTCATCTTTATAGCCGATAAAATCTGCTCTTGCTCCATTAAAATTGATTAAATTTCTTAGGACAGCTAACTTTTCAAAATATATTTGCTTTAATCTTTCCTCTACATAGTCTTTTTTGTCTAATATACGTTTTTTTATTACTTCATCTACTGAAATAGAGGATAAGGAAAGCTTAGTATCAAATCTCCCTTGTATCTTTGAGAAATCATAGTCTTTTATCTTTTTAAATAGCTCATCTATTGCCTCTTGAGAGGTAACTACAATCCAAGCCCGTCCACCACAATGGATTCCTAATTCTTCTGATATTGTTTGAAGGTTTAACATCAGGGAGCTATTGTCTCCTATGTATTGTCCTACCTCATCAACTAAAAATACTAGCCTAGTGTCTTTTCCTTTGCTATCTAGATATTCTTTAACTTCCTTAGAAAATCCTTCTATATCTATGTTGAATTCTTTTGATCCGTTTTTATGCCATTCTCTTGCTGATTCTTCAGACATACCTGTTGAAAGAGATAGTGCTTTAACTACATGATCTCTTATAAAGAAGAAAGCTCTTCTCTTTTCTTCCCATTCAGCCCCTGATAATTTTCTAAATTTATCTTTAAATTTCTCGTACTTGCCTTCTTCTGTTAAATACTTTTCCATATATGCTATTCCTGGACTATCTCCATAAAATCCTTGATGGTTGTGAAACATCTTTAAAAATATTTTTAAGAGTGTTTCTTCTTCAGATTTACCCGCTATAGGAGATTTAGCATCAATATTAAAAAGTATAACTTCAGTATCTACCTTACCTGCTCTTCGTATTTCTTCAAGGAACATCTTATCTTGTATCTTATCATCAAAAAATTCTATTGCCTCTTTCCCTTCAACTACTTTGTTTTCCAATAAATATGAAAGGATCTTTAAAAAATGTGATTTACCTGATCCAAAAAATCCAGAAATCCATACTCCAACTTTATCAGTTGGTCTATCAATACTTTTGTTGTAGTTACTATAGAATTTGCTTAAATGTTTGTTTATTTCTCCAGTCACTACATATTCTTCTAATTCTTGTTTGATATTTTCGTTTTCATCTTGGCCTACTTTAATTACTCCACTAATTGGTCGTTCAATGTCTTTAGAAAACATATCCTTAATCTTCATTGGTCTACCCCCTTATTTCATATCTATTAATCTAAATGCTCTATAATAATTATCATCTTTTAACTTTCCAAATAATTGTAATGATAATTCATCATAGACCCCTGGATAAAACATTATAAGTGGCTTTTTATCAAGTCTAACTAGCAAGTTGTTTAATATGGTATGGGATCTAACAAATGGAAATGCCTTCCCTACTCCTGTTATAAATATAAGATTATAATCTCTAGACTCTCTTTCAATTTTATCCATAAATGCCGTTGGCTCGCAGAATAATTCCATACCTTCATATAAGGCTTCTTTTCCTTCATTTTCTTCCATTTCAAATATACTGTCAAAAACATCCATTTCCTTTGCTAGGTCTAGCATCATATTGTACAAATCAAATTCTATTATTTTAATATTGGAACTAGGTTTATCGAATTCTTTTTTTATATGTTTTATATAATCTCTTACAAATAATTCTTCCTTTGGATCATAATCAAATACATAAAAAGATATTTCGTTCCCTAGTCCTCTCCCTTGTAGGAACTTTTCTTCTTTTATTTTGGGTATTATTAATTCTATTCTTTCTTTTAGTTTTGTCATTCTTCCACCCCGATCTTTAGCTACTTAAATATCTCTATAAAATATTTTCCATTACTTATTTCTAATATCTCTCTAACATGAGGATCAATTAATATTCTATTTAATTCTCCAGATTTCAGATCTATCATTATTCCTGCATCTATAAGTATTTTTAGATATACTTGTCTTAGCTTATTTATCGTTCCTTCTTTAAACTTTGAAAATCCCTCATTTTGCTCTCTCTTCTGAGTAAAAAATCCGTTAATATCCTTTCTTTCTAAGAACAAATTATTTGTCTTATATTTTTCGCCTATAATTTCCATCATAAACTCTTTAAATAATAGGTCTTCTTCCATAATTGCATATAGATTTATTAATTTCCCGTTATCTATACTATCTTCTAATAAGATTCTTCTTAAAGATTCGGATAATAAATTGGCTCTTCTATATACTGTAGGTAATGCTCTAGTTACACTAGATATTTTCTTATGTTGAAATAGATTTTCATCTACTACTTTTGACTTTATTTCTTTTTCTGATAATCCTTTATTTATTAGTTCTGCTACTTGTTTTATCTCATAGAACAAGAACCATGCACCTGTTAAATTGACACTGTATTTTTTTCCTACCATCGTTAACCTCTTTCTATTTTATTAGCTTTTCAACTACTTCTAATCTTCTCTTCCCACATTGTTGTTTTAATATGGTCGTAAAATCATCATCTTTTATAATCTTTGATTCATTATTACCATAAAGAAGTTTTATCTTTTCTATCATAGCTTTTTCTGGAATCTCATCGTTCCAATATCCATCAATTATTTGATTGATAACTTCAGCTATTTCTCTTTGGGTTTTGTAGAACATCTTTACCTCCATATAGTCACCTCACAGCTTTGACTAAATATTTACTGTATTTATATTGTATTCTTACTTTTTGAGTAAGGCAATGTAAAGTTCACAATCTATTACCCTAATCCTTTATAGCATTGAGAAATTAATTTTATTGCTTCATCTATATCTTCTTCCTTGGTTACTCTAAATCTAATCCATTCAAATCCTCCATTATAGTAATTTCCAAGATTCGCTATTTCTATTTGACTTGAATTAAGTATTATTCCATCTGTTCTTAAATCCACAAGTATTCTATTAAGATGTGGATGTAGTGTGAACATACAATAGTTTTGATTTTTTCTTCCTTCAATATACGGTTTCTGGAATCTAATACTAGTTTCTCTCATATTCTTTACATAGCTTTCTTTGTTACAAGAATATCTAGAGCTCTCAATAACAAACTTAATCAATATATCCTGCAATTGCTCACTAGCTTTATAAAATACACTAGAAAAAACTTTACAAGCTTTAATTTCCTCCAAAAGACCCTTTTTATTTAGTTCCATAAAAACCCCTCCTATCATCTCATCCCTAACCTTTACCTTATATATATTCGACAAATAAGACTAAAGTCCTTCTTTTTTCTAAATTCTTCTACTATCAAAAAATCTCCTTCTCCTAATATTAAGAAGATTTTATTTCTATAGTCTCACATATCTAATTAGCTCAAGTATCCTTGACAACCAATTATTTTCTTTATCTATATCTTTATCCTCATACTCTATTAATTCTCTTAGCCTAATACTTCCATTATATTCTACAAAACCTACACTTAGGCTTATTTTATAAGTCAGCTTTCCCTTATTATTTTCTTCATGGAACTTTTTGTCTACTCTATTCCATATTTCTTTTGCTTCTTTTATATTAGCATTTTTAAAAACTATTATAAATTAACCTCCACCGTACCTATATACAAAATCTTCTTTTCTTATATTCTTTTTTATAATAGTAGCTATCCCATTAATTAATCTATCACCTTCACGATGTTCAAATTTATCATTGATATTCTCTAATTTATCTACATCTATAAATGCAATGGAAATTGATTTCTTTTCTATATTACATCTTTCTATTTGCCTTTTTAATTTTATAAATCCTTGTTTCTTATTAAATATCCCTGTTCCCAAATCTAAAATCAGTTCTTTTTCTAATCTAACACTCTTGATATCCGTTTTTTTATTATTCCTAGTAATTTTCTTTCCCAATCTCTACTCACGATAACCCCTCCATTACTTATATCTCATCATTCCTTCTCTATAGATAGTTATATATTAACATTAAAGCTGTCCATAGAAAAGGACAGCCTCTGCAGATTTAAAAATTTATCTTTGATCATAAAGCTTTTTTAAAGATTCTAATGCTAAAATAATTTCCCTTCTCTCTCCTTCTACTGTACCTATGCTTTCCATAGCATAATCTACTATACCTTTCTTTGTATCAGATTTATACTCCACTACATTGTTTAATATACTAGCAACTTTTACGCCTCTAATTTGTCCCAACACAAATAAGGATGCAGTTTCCATATCTGATGCTAATACGTTTTTCTTATTCCACTTCTCCATAATTTCATTTTCTTCATCAATATAGAATGAATCATGAGATCTAACTAATCCACAATGATATCTATATTTTAATTCTTCACATGTATTTATAATTAAATTTGTAAATTTAATATCTGATACTGCAGGATAATTTGGTGAAACATACATATTGGTAGTTCCATCTTCTCTCACAGCTGCCGAACAAATAACTAAATCCCCTAATCTAATATTGGGTTGGACTGCCCCTGCTGACCCAATTCTAATGAGATATCTTGCTCCACAAGATATCAACTCCTCTATAGCTATTGCAGCAGATGGACCTCCTATGCCAGTAGAAGCAACTGTTATAGGTACACCTTTGTAATATCCCCTTATTGTTCTAAATTCCCTATTATACGCTATTTCTTCATAAGAATCTAAAAATTCTCCAACTCTCAATACCCTAGCTGGATCTCCTGGGAGTATTACATACTCTGATATATCCTTTTCTTCACATAATATATGAGGCTGTTTCATCCTATCACCTTCTCATTTTTTGATTGCAGTAAAGCTTCTAATATTGTTTCCGTTAAACTAGGATGGATGATTAGATTAGATAGTATTTCATCTACTGTTCTTTCTTCCTTTATTAATTGCCCCATTAATCCAATATATTCCGATACATTCTCTCCTACCATCCATATACCTAAAATCTTATTATCTAAGCCTATTATGGTTTTTACAAATCCTTCTTCTATATTCTTTGCCCAACCTCTCCAACTATCTTTAAAATAGGCAATTCCTAGTTTATATGGGGTATTATCCTTTTTCAATTCCCACTCTTGTTTCCCTACTCCAGCCATTTCTGGTAATGTAAACACTGCTCTAGGCAAAACCTCATAGGATATATCTATTGGTATATCTCTTAATATATAATCTGAAACTTTTATTCCCTGCTGAATAGCCGCATGAGCCATGCCTAAAATTCCATTAATATCACCTATGGCAAAAATATTTTCTTCATCAGTTAATAAATTTTCACGAACTATAATTCTATCTTTGCTAGTTTTTATTTTGGTGTTTTCAATTCCCTTTGGAAAATTTGGCACTCTCATAAAGGTAATTAAAGCCTTTTCTGCAGAAACAATACTTCCATCATCTAATAATACATTAACTCGATTTTCACCTGTTTCTGCCTTTTTAGCACCTATACCTTTTATAATCTTTACATTTAAAGATTTAAGATATTCTTCTATAGGAAATACTAAATCTTCATCATTTCCAAGTAAAATACTTTCTTCTTTTTCTATAACCATAACTTCTACACCTATCTTGGCATATAAAGCTGCAAATTCTATACCTTCTACATTTCCACCTAAAATTATTATACTCTTAGGCATATTTGTTAAATCTATAGCCTCTTTATGAGTAATTATATTTACTTCATCAATGGGAATATCTTTTATGCTAGCAGGTTTAGTTCCTGTAGCCACAATAAAATAATTGGTTTCTATTATTTGAGATCCTAATTTAAATCTTTTAGAATTTATGAATTCACCATCTCCATAGTATATATCTATTTCATCATCCAATAAATTGTTTATAATTTTCTTTTCTAATTTCTTTAAATCATCATCCCATTTTTTTATGATATCTTCCCTAATTTCTTTTATTTGCTCTTTTTTTACACCTTTAAAAGAATCTAAAATCTTCTTTACTGGCAATGCACCCCATCTAAGGGCAGTACCTCCTAGGGTATCCTTCTCTATTAGAGCTACGACCTTTCCTTCCCTTTTTAAGGCCCTTGCACTGTAATATCCTCCTATTCCTCCACCTATAACTACCACATCATATTTTTTAACTTTATACATTGCTTATCCTACCTTTATCTTTCTTAGCTATTTGCCTTTTAGTTACAATAATTAATGCAAATATAGTTGCTACATAAGGAATCATTTGAGTAAATTGAGAAGGAATTCCTACAACTTGTAATCTAATACCTAGGGCATCGAAAAATCCAAATAATAAAGCTGCAAAAAATGTACCTACTGGATTAGCTTTACCAAATATTATTGCAGCTAAAGCAATAAACCCTCTATTAGCACTCATATTTTCTGTAAACAAAGTTAAATATCCTAAGGAAAGATGAGCTCCAGCCAAACCACATAATATCCCACAGGCTATTGAACTAATATATTTCATTTTTCTTGGACTAATACCTGCTGTTTCTAAAGCATCAGGATATTCTCCAGAAGCACGAAGCCAAATTCCTTGCGGGGTTTTATATAGATATATATAAGTTAATACTACTAAAATCCAACTAATATAAATAAATACTGTATGATTATTAAAAATAGTATTTAAGAAAGAAATCTTATTGAGCATTGGAAAGTTAAGTCTTGGTAAGGGTACTATATCTGGTGAAGAAAAAGCTCCTTTAACTCCAAATATACTTCTAAGTAAAAATACTGTTAATCCTCCTGCAAAAATATTTATAGCTATTCCTATTACAAATTCATCTGACTTTAAATCTATAACAAATAAAGCAAATAAAAGACCTATTAATAAACCAATAAAAGCTGCTAAAAATACTCCCATAAATGAGCTGCCAAAGAAATAACTTCCCACTACTCCAAAAAATGCTCCTAAAAGAATCATACCTTCCATACCTATATTGAGTATTCCTGCTTGTTGAGTAAGTAATCCTCCTAATGCTGCTAATATAAGTGGCGTAGCAGTTCTTATGGTATGTTGTATCAATGCTAAATTAAAAAGTTCACTAAACATTTTTTTCACCTACTCTCCCAACCTTTTTTAAACGCCAGTTTTTATATATATTTTTAAATCCTGCTTCTCCTGCAATGAATAAAATTATTATGGATTGAATAACTAATACTAATTCTGATGGTATTCCCGTAGCATTCTCCATAGAAATGGAGCCTGTTTTTAAAGCACCAAAGAATATGGACATAATTACTACGCCTATAGGATTATTTCTCACTATTAAAGCTATTAACATACCATCAAAGGCATATCCTGGAGATATATGTTGTAAAAACCTATAGTGTACTCCTATAACTTCAAATACTCCAGCAATACCACATAATGCTCCTGATATTACCATGGCTATTACCATTTGTTTCTTATCCTTTATTCCTCCATATCTTCCAAATAAGGAGTTTTGTCCTACCATTTTACAATCGTATCCAAAAGAAGTTTTTTCCATTAAATAATACATTACTATGGCAATAATTCCCATATAAAATATGCTAGTATTTAAGGTAGATAATCTTACTAATCTAGAAAGTTGAAATTGTTCTGCTATAATCTCTGTACCTCCCATTTTTCCCTTAGTTGTAGCAAAAGGATAATTAACTAAATATCCAGTAAATAAAGTAGCCACTGTATTTAACATTATTGTAGTTATAACTTCATCTACCTTATACTTTACCTTAAGTAAAGCAGGGAAAAACGCATAAACTCCCCCTATAAAAGCTCCTGCCAAAATTGCTAATACTATACCAATAGAGCCTGGAATACCGGTGAAAGTTATACCAACATAGGCTGCAGCAAATGCACCTAAATAAAGTTGTCCTTCTCCACCAATATTTGATATTCCTGATCTAAAGGATATGGCTGTTGCTAATCCAGTTAATACCAATGGAACAGTTTTAGCAAATGTTGTAGCTATATTATATTTGGAGCCGAACCCACCTTTTATTAAAGCACCGTATCCAACTAAAGGACTTCTCCCATTTGCCATCATAATTAAAGCACCTATTAATAATGAAGCAAATATAGATATAAAAAGGGAAATTATATACTCTAAATTTCTTTTTTCAATTATTTTTTTCATCCTATACACCTTCTCCCAAGCTCATGTTTTTTCCAGTCATATAAAGACCTATTTCTTGCTTTGATATAGTTCCTTCATCAAATTCACCAGTTATACTTCCCTCATAAATAGTCATTATCCTGTCTGATAATCTAAATATTTCATCTAATTCTGCAGATACTAATAGAATAGCACATCCTTCGTTTCTCTTTTTTATTATTTCTTTATGAATAAACTCAATTGCTCCTATATCTACTCCTCTAGTAGGCTGAGATATAATTAATATTGGGGTATCGAAAGTAAATTCTCTAGCAATAATCATTTTCTGCATATTGCCACCTGATAGATTTCCAGCAAAAACTTCTTCTGAAGGCGTCCTTATATCAAATCGATTTATAAGTTCTTTACTTTTTTCCCTAATCTTTGATTTATTTAACTGAAGCCCTCTAATTGCATAGGGTTTTTTATATTGAGAACCCATAATGATATTTTCAGAAATAGTGGCATCTTTAGATAATCCCATTGCCAATCTATCCTCTGGTACATGTGCAATGCCTAATTTTCTAATATCTCTCGGGGATTTGTTTGATGATTCTATTTCCTTTATAAAAAACTCTCCACTTTCCTTTTCCCTAAGACCTGTTAATACTTCTACTAACTCAGATTGTCCATTGCCCTCTATTCCGGCTATGCCAAGAATTTCACCAGATTTTAAGTTAAAACTAATATCCTTTATAGCTAAGAGTCCTCTATTATTCTTTGCACTTAATTTTTCTACTCTTAGCACTTCCTTATTTTCAGTGTTCCTCTTATCTAGTTTATGAAATAAAACTTCCCTACCGACCATCATTTCCGCCAATATTTGCTCGTTGGCATCTTTAGTATTTAAAGTTCCTATCATCTTTCCTTGACGCATAACACTTACCCTATCTGATATGGATAATACTTCTTGAAGCTTATGGGTAATTATTATTATTGTTTTACCTAATTCATTTACTAGTTTTCTTATGACTTTAAATAATTCTTCTGTTTCCTGAGGTGTTAAAACCGCCGTTGGTTCATCTAATATTAATATATCAGCACCCTTATAAAGCGCCTTTAATATTTCAACTCTTTGCTGAATTCCTACTGATAATGACTCCACTTTCAGCATTGGGTCAACAATTAATCCATAGGTATTGGATAATTCCTTTGTAACTTCAATTGCCTTTTCCTTATTTACAAACATTTTATTTTTCCTCGGTTCGGTACCCAATACTATATTTTCTGCCACAGTAAAAGAAGGTACTAGCATAAAATGCTGATGTACCATACCAATTCCTAATTCTATTGCATCTAAAGGACTCATGAATTTTACAGCCTTACCATTAAAATAAATTTCTCCTGTAGTAGGCTCATAAAGTCCATATAATATATTCATAAGAGTAGACTTTCCAGCTCCATTTTCTCCAACTATTGCATGAATTTCTCCTCTTTTTATTTCAAGGTTAATATTATCATTTGCTAATACCCCAGGAAATTGTTTGGATATATTTTTTAATTCTAAAACTTTATCATCCACTTAAATTCTCACCTCGTTATCTTATATAACCATAGTTATTGTAAAATGGAGAAGTAGCTGTCTACTTCTCCATTAAATCTTATTTACCTGTTGGTACTTCTATTTCTCCACTAATGATTTTTGCCTTTATATCTTCAAGTTTTGCTTTCATATCTTCTGTTGCAAATTGAGTCATATTGCTTGAACCATATCCCATTTCTACACCATCTTGAGATAAGCCATAATGAACTACTTTACCTTTTTCTATTTTATCGTTTTGTATATTTTCTATAGTATCATAAATTGATTTACCTACTTTTTTTACCATGGAAGCAACTATAACTTCTGGATTTATATAACGTTGGTCAGTATCTACTCCTATGGCATATTTGCCCATTTCCTTGGCAGCTTCAAATACACCTTCTCCTGTTTTTCCTGCTACTTGGAATATAATATCTGCTCCCCTTGAATAAAGTGCTGTTGCACTTTCCTTACCCTTTGCTGGATCTTCAAAATCTTCTGCAAATATGGTTTCAACTTTAACTTCTGGATCGATGTATTTTGCCCCTGCTTCATAGCCTGCTTGGAAGTTTCTTATTACAGGAATATCCATTCCTCCAACCATACCTATTAATTTACCCTCATCTATGCCTTCTATAGATGTTTCAGTTGTAAGCATGGCAGCTAAAGCACCTGCTAAAAATGAACCTTCATTTTCTGCATAGGATATAGTGATTAGATTATCAATTCCTTCGATTTCATTGTCTACATAGATATATGAAACTTTTGGGAATTCCTTTGCTACTTCCTGAACTACATCATAAAACTCGAAACCTACAACTGCTACGATTGAAGCATATTGAGAAGCTTGTACTAATTGGTCATTTAATAATGATGAATCATTTCTACATTCATATACCTTGTACTCAATGCCTAAATCCTTCTTAGCTTGCTCTACACCTTCGTGAGATGAATCATAAAATGAACGGTCTCCTAATCCACCTGCTAATACTAATCCTACCTTTGTTGCTTCAACAATATCTGATGCATCATTAGTAGCTGGCTTATCCGAAGTTGTTGGTACATCAGTTTTTTTACATCCAGCTAATACTGTGGATACTATCAACATTAGTGATAATAAAATTAAAAGTTTCTTTTTCAAAGAAAACTCCCCCTTATTATTTTAATATATAAAATCGATTTCTCTCGATTTTATTGACATAATTATTCCTTTCGACTTAGGATTTCTTCCTCTCTCAGTCTTTTTATATCAATAATATTAATTGAATTATTTGATACGTCTATGATACCATTTTCTTTTAATTGCTGAAGTATTCTATTTATGCTCCTAGATGTAACTGCAAACTGTTCACTTAATTGCTCTTTGTTTACATTTATTTCTATACCACTACTTGATTTAACTCCTGAATCCAATCTATATAATAGATAATTACATAATCTATACTTTAAAGAATACAAAGTGTTTTCACCTGCTAATTTTGATAGTTTATAAAAACTATCACATAATGTTTTCATTATATGTAAAGAAAAACTTCTATCCTTATCAATCCATTTTAGAAAATTTTCTCTTCCTATACGAATTACCTGAATATCTGTTAAAGCTTCAATAGAGCAAATATATGGCTTATTATCAAATATCTCCAATTCCCCAAAGTAATCTCCATTTTTATATATGGCCTGAGAATACTTTTTTCCATTTTCAGCTGTTAAAGATATATTAGCATAACCTTTGACTATAATATAGAAATACTCATATTGCATATCTTGATGACATATTAGTTGCCCCTTAGAGTATTCCTTAAATTCCCATTTTTTTAAAATCTCATAGGGACAGTCTCTTAATATCTTTTTTATTCCTTTATTTGATTCAATGATTTCAATTATATGCAAAGTTCCCACTCCTTAAAGTATATAATAAAATTCATACTCTAATGAAGGACATCCGTCCTAAAAACTTAGAAATTTATTATAAATTATATCATATTAAAGAAAAACTGGGAATTGTGTCCTACTATTTATTGGGATAAAAATATTTACCTAAATTTCCTCTAGGCTTCCCTTTTTATTTTTAAGTATTAATCATTTTATCTGCTGAGTTACAAACTGCGTAGTTTTATGATTATGATAATTCTATATCTTTCTTTCATATTATCCTATAATAATTAATGAATTCATTCCAAAAACTTATATTGTTATTATATTCTCTATGATATAATGTACTATAAAAATAAGAGGTGATATTATTGGCTAGATTAATTGGTGATAGGATAGTATTAAGAGAGTATAGAAAAGAAGATTTACCATATATGAGAAAATGGGTAAATGATATTGAGATTACCCAATATTTGAGCAATATATTTTTATATCCCCATACTTTAAATGAAACTGAAAACTTCTTAAATAATATTCTGCAAGGTGCTTCTAACTTTAAAGGTTTTGTTATAGCTCATAAAGACACTGAAGAATACATTGGTCAAATTGATTTAATAAGGATAGATTGGGTTAACAGAGTTGGAACATTAGGCATTGTAATAGGCACTAAGGATAATTTAAGTAAGGGCTATGGCAGCGAAGCAATTAAACTCATTCAAGAATTTGCTTTTAATAAATTAAATCTTCATAAATTAGATTTAGAAGTAAGAGCATATAATAAAAGGGCTATCTCCTGCTATGAGAAATGTGGATTTAAAGAAGAAGGCAGAATAAGAGAAAATTTCTTTGTTGATGGAAAATATACTGATACTTTATTTATGGGAATATTGAAGAAAGAATATAAAGAAATGTAATTCCCCATACTACTCCTTCTAATTAATTCTTATAAAAGCATTTTTCGTGAATTTTCTTTAGCTTATACTTCTACAATAGTAGAACAAAAGCATTTATTTTCTATATAATATTCAAATACTATTTTTGCTCTATTCTTTCGTTATCTTTCTGGGTATAATAACATTATAAAATATTTAATTAGGTGATATTATGTGTGGTAGATTTTCTCTAGATACAAATATAGATATGTTAATAGAAAGATATAAAGCTATAAAAACTGTAGGAAGATTTAATCCTCAAGAGGAAGTATTTCCTACAAATATGGTTCCTATTGTAATAAATAATAACAATAACGAACTGAAAGTAATGAAATGGGGATTTATGCCTGCATTTACTAAAAAGCCCATAATAAACGCAAGGGCTGAGACAGTAGATATTAAACCCTTATTTAAAAATTCATTTTACAGTAGAAGATGTTTAGTTCCCGTAACCAGTTTTTTTGAATGGCAGAATATAGACGGAAAGAAAATAAAAAGAAAAATATCTGTGAAAAATGAAAACATCTTCTCTTTAGCTGGATTATATAATGTTTTTAGAGATACAGATGGTAAAGAATATGAATCTTTTACTATAATTACAACAGATGCTAATGAAACTATGAAAGAAATCCATCAAAGGATGCCTGTTATTTTACCTAGAGAAATGGAAAAGTACTGGTTAGATACAAGTTCTGGAGATTTAGATATTATAAAATCTATAATGAAACCATATGATGGGAAAATAATAATAGTCTAATAAGTTTGAAATCTAAACTTATTAGACTATTTTATTAAAATTATCTAATTAATATCTTTATAACATAAATACCAATCTACACAATAATATCCGTCTTCTCCTTCTACTCTTCTAAGAAGCTCTTCATAGGTTGTAGGTGCCGGTACTACTACTGGCTGCCCTGGGAGCCAATCTGCTGGAGTTGCTACGCCATACCTATCTGTAGTTTGTAATGCAATCAGTAGTCTTAATATCTCTGGTATATATCTACCATTAGATAAAGGATATACTAATATCGCACGAATAATCTGTTTATCATCTATGATAAACACATTCCGTACTGTTGTACTTGTACTTATATTTGGAGCAATCATTCCATACATTTTAGCAATACTCATGTCTTTATCTGCTACTATTGGGAAAGGAATCTGAATACCTGTGTTTTGATATATATTATAAACCCATGCAAGATGGGATGGATTACTATCTAAGCTTATTCCTAAAAGCTGGGCATTTCTCTCAAGGAAAGAATCATATTGCCTTGCAAAGGCAATAAATTCCGTGGTTCACACAGGAGTAAAATCTCCTGGATGAGAAAACAATATTACCCATTTCCCTGTATAATCAGATAATTTCACAGGTCCAAATGTTGACAGTCCAGCAAAATCTGGTGCTTTCATTCCTAAAGTTAAACATGTATTTTCACTCATTTTCTCACCACCATTATTTTTATCGTTCTATATATCATATGAATCTTATACTATAGTGGTGAATTATTGGATTTATTTATACAATAACAACTTGACACATCTTCATTGCATTTATTGCATTTTTATGGCTTTCTGGAGTCACACCTGCACAACATTTTTCATCTACTGATATTTTTACTTCTGGTAAAAACGCCTTAATTAATAATGCATTTGAGATAACACAAATATCTGTACAAAGACCTATTATCTGAATTTCCTCTATTGGTTCTTTTTTGTTAATATCCATTAGTTCTTGAACTAATTCCTTAGAGCCAAAAGTATCTTTATTATAAATATTAGTTTTAGTATCCCTTATTAAATTTTGAATATCCTTATGTAACTCCCATCCATGAGTATTTTCTATACAATGTTTTACTGGTAAATATCTACCTTCCTGTGTAGATAGATAGTTTTCTTTATGAGTATCTCTTGTATATATTATATTCCCTTGAAAATTCTTTATTTTTCGGACTACATTTGGAATAATATCTATTGCTTCCTTGGTACCCAATGCTCCATCTATAAAGTCATTTTGCATATCAACAACTATTAACATTTTACTCACTTTCATCTTCCTTTCTTTTTATCTTAGTCTTCTAAATACGTGAACATCCCGCAAATAATAGGCCAAACACAATACCTACAGCAGCTATTATTAAAGTTGCTCTACAAAAATTTTGAAGATTCTTATTTGCATTACCTCCAAATCCCCATATGAAATACATAACTATGTTTATAATTGGAATAGCAAATACAATTAATACAGTTATCCATTCTCCAACGGTCATTACATCATCATTATTTTTAGACCCTGGACTTTCCCAAGACTTATTATAATTATAATCATTAAACAAAATATTCTCCCCCTTTACCCTTTATAAAGCCCATTTAATATATTCGCTATAAGTTATGAAATTCCTTCTTTTTTAAGATTTCTACTTTTAAAGTTTTTTAATATTGATATATCTACAACAAGTCAAATATTAATTCCTTAATATACAAAAGACAAGCCCTTTAATAATGGGCTTGTCTTTATTTATATTCCTATTTCATCCAATTCATATAATTTATATTGTTTAATGATATTCATTAGTTTTATAGGATATTGAGAATCCGTTGCATATCCTGCTCTTCTTAGTGCCCAAGCACCTTGAGTACTATCATGCATTACATCCCTAAATATACCATACCTTTCACCTTTTAAGAGTAGCTCTTTGTGATTTAACCAACTTTCATTGATATTGTTATAAGCTCTAAACTCTGCATCAATTCTAAATTTAGTTCCATTGTACTCTTCCCATGTGTTGGATACAACTGAACCTGCTGTGCCTTTTCCCTTAATTCCAAAGAGATTATTAGAGACTTTTCCAGTATATTTATCTACAGGTACAGATTGTCCCCATCCTGTTTCTAATATAGCTTGTGCTGTTTGTAAAGCAGCAGACATCCCTGTATTTCCCCAAGATTCTTTTGCTAGATTAGATGCTACCCCTAAAAACTTATCTTTTGCAACAATTGGTTTTGGTCCATAGGTCTGCCCCAAATAAATCTTAATTGGAATTTCTTCACTTTCTATAGTCTTGCCATTATATACGCCTACTGCTTTAATATGACTATAACTTAGTTCTCCTTTAGTTGGTGTAAATTTATATTCTATAGAAGGATTTTGTCCAGATGCTAAAGTTTTATTAGTTCCTTTAGTTGGATTTGTTAGGATATAATCAACACTATTTAAGCCAATATTACTTAAAGCTTTTAGTTTTACTTCCGATGTAATTACTTGTTTCGGTCCCACTCCTTCAATAAGCAGGCTAGGCTTACCAGGTAATTTAACAGGAATACCTTTAGTCTGGTGTACTATTCCAAGGGTATCTTTTACTCTAACTAGAAGCTCTTTATCTCCTTCATACTCTGGACTTGGAAACCATTTATAACTTCCATATCCTTGCTTTTTAAGGACTTCTTCCACTCCTGTATTTGGATCCCTTAGAATATATTCTGTTTCTATAACATTAAAATTTCTAGAAGCAGATAAGTTAACTGGCTTATTTATTATCATATCCTTTTTAACTCCTGAGAAACCTAAAATATATGGAACCTCTATTTTAATATTAATGGCTTCACTTGGATAGGAATTGTTATTTTCATCATAAGCAATTACCTTTATAGAATAATTTCCATTATCATCTACCATAGGCGACCAATTATATGAACCTTGTGGATCCAATTCTGTTGTTAAATTGGTCTTGTTTTTATCTAGATTAACTATTTCATATTTTACATAGGAAGCTACAAAATTAACATTAGGATTTAAAACTATATTTTCATTTACTACTTGTCCGTTTTCTACTCCCGTTAAAAATACATTAGGAATTATATTCATATTTACAGGTATTGCATCACCTGAAAGGAAGTTCCCCTTATTATCATATATAGCAGCCACAAGAACTTTCTTTCCATTATCCTTTATATTTGGCAGCCAGGTATATTTTCCACCTAAATCATTTCCTCTAGCTATAACTTTTCCCTTAGCTGTTTTAGGATCCATTAATAGGTATTTTATTTCTACTGCATTTTTAGGTGCACCATTAGGTAATATAATCTGTAAATCCATTTTCCCATTGATAGTTTGATTAACTATTGAAATTTTTTCTTGAAAAAATGGAGTAAAATCTGATGAAATATTAGAATTAATATTAACAACACTATTAATTCCATCCCATTCAATTCCTATACCTAAAGCATTACTTACTAATCGTAAGGGTGTATAGGTACGACCATCTATTATTACAGGTGCTACATCAGATAGAAAATATTTCTCTTCCTTATCTATATACTGAACTAATCGACTATCAATCTTTAAAGATATTATACTGTTACCTTTTTCAATTTTTACAGTCCTGTCATCGTTGTTCCAAGTAACTGTTGCTCCCAATTCTTCTGATACAAAGCGTACAGGTACTAAAGTTCTACCATTTCTTACTATTGGCATTGATTTAGAGGTTATATCTTTTCCATCTACTACCAATTTAATATTTCCCGAGGCTAAAGATTTATCATTACCTCTAAGTCCTATTATTGATATAATCATCAAAATAATAATTGTTTTTATCTTAAATACTTTATTTATTGCTTTCATTTTTTCTCCTTTCTTATTCAAATGTATAAAGGTTATTTTATTTCCTCAAAAGCCATTTTAGACTGATTGCAGGTTGGACATTTCCAATCATCTGGTAAATCTTCAAAAGTTGTGTTAGGCTCTATATCATGTGTTTTATCTCCCTTTTCTGGTCTATAGGTATAGCCACATACTGTACACTTATAATTATTCATCCTATCATCTCCTTTTATTATTGTACAAATCCTTTATCCTTCATCTTATCTGGGTTATTAAACAATGCCATTCCTGTTTTCATCTTTCTAAAGTTAAACTTTTCATAAAAAGTTTCCTTTCCTGGTGAAGCATATAAAATACAATTACAATTAGGTAGTCCTTCTAAAATCTTCTCTATAATAATTCTTCCTATGCTCTTTCCTTGATATTCAGAAGATACTGCTATATCATAAATTGCAGCCTGATATACTCCATCTGAAATTGCTCGACCAAATCCATTTCAACTTCTTTTAGTATTTTAACTACATTTTCCCAATCTATATTTGAACAATCATATTGAAATCTTAAACTCACTTCATTTTCCTCCTGAAAACTTTAATTTAATAATAGTATATAGTTGAACTAAGATTTTGAATATTGTTCGCACCATACCATATGATCATTAACCATGCCTACGGCCTGCATAAAAGCATAACAAATGGTTGAACCTATAAATTTAAATCCACGAGCATATAAATCTTTACTTATTCTCTCAGAAATCTCCGTACTTACAGGAACTTGAGATGGATCTGTCCATGTATTCACTATTGGATGATTATCAACAAATTTCCAAATATAATTATTAAAAGTACCATATTCTTCTTGAATACGTAGAAATGCCTTTGCATTAGTTACTAATGCATTTATTTTAGCCTTATTTCGAATAATACTAGGATTAAGTAATAGCTCCTCCTTTTTCTCTGTACTGTATTCAGCAATTATTTGGGGATTGAAACCATCAAAGGCTATCCTCATACTTTCTCTCTTATTTAAAATCGTAGTCCAACTTAATCCAGCCTGCATACCTTCTAAAATAAGAATTTCAAACAATAGATTATCATCATGAACTGGCTTCCCCCATTCATTATCATGATATACTATATCTACATCCTTTTTTGCCCAAGAACATCTCTTGACTTCCATACTAATTCCCCTTATATTTATTTTTCCCTATCAAATATATTTTTACTGCTTAAACTATTAAACACTAATTTTATAATATCACATTTACATTTCCACATCAATTTATACCTAATATAAGTTATTAATTAACTATTTTTTATTAATATAATACTCTTTCATGGCTTTTTATTTCGCCAAAAAAGAGTATTAACTTAATTATAGAAATTGTTATTAATTAAATTTCAATATATTATTTAAATCAAAATTTTTCTAAAGATTATACTGCTCCTTAACCAAATAAAATAATCCTACTTTTCTAATAATTTTACTGGTAATATAATAGGTTCATCAGTTTTATAAGTAGCTAATCCTTCCTCTGTTAATGCATATTCAGGTGCAGTTCCTACTAAGAACAATCCAAAATCACCTGCATTATGAGAATATGTTATAGTTTTACCCTTCATAAAGATATAATAACAACAATTTAGTCAATAGATAAAGTTATAAAATAACTTATATTCTGTTTGTCCTAAACTCTCCTAATTTTTATGATATAATATATATGAAAAATTTAAAATAGGAGGGTTAATATGTTAGATTTATTGATGAAAAGAAGGAGCATAAGGAAATATAAAAATCAAGAAATAGAAGAAAAAATCTTAGATAAAATATTGCAAGGAGCTTTAACCTCTCCTTCTGGAAAAAATAAAAGACCTTGGGAACTTGTTGTAGTAAACAATAAAGAACTACTTAAAAATTTAGGGGCTTCTAGAGGTGGAGCTTCACAGCCTATATCAAATGCTGAATTAGCAATTGCAGTTTTAGTAGATCCTAATATTACAGATACTTGGATAGAAGATGCTTCTATTATGGCTACTGTAATACAATTATCAGCAGAGTCATTAGGACTTGGTTCTTGTTGGATTCAAGTAAGGAATAGATTAACTGAAGATGATCAAAGTGTGGAGGATTATGTAAAAAAACTTTTAAATATTCCTGAAAAATACAATGTAGAAACTATAATTTCCATAGGTTATCCTGATGAAGAAAAAAGTCATCATGATCTTGAAACTTTGCCTTATGATAAAGTACATTATAATGGATTTAATGCAGTAAAATAAATTTCAAAAAAGACTAGGATGCATGGCTCCTTTAGAATATCGTAACCATGCATCCAAATGTGCATAATATTTAATTAAATTACCTGTCTACTTGACATGAGTCAGCTCACAAAGATCCTTTTAAATAAATAACAATCCTTTTTATTGCCATTATATTTCCATCTCTAGAAGAGCCATTCCAAGAGATTTTCCATGTTTATCTATAGCAAGACTTCTTGTAACTCCACCGCCTAAAGATGCTTCAAGCACAAAATTAAATGCACAGATATTGTCAAGTTCATATCTTCTAACTCCTCCAAAACATATTTCAGAAAAAAACTCTTCTACCTTTTTTGCAGTTAAGACTTCTTTAAGTATAGGATAATCTCTTTCTTCATATGGAATAACAGAAATATTTGACATATTGCCTTTATCCCCAGTTCTAGCATGTGCTATTTCTTTAAGTTTCATTTTTATACCTCCCAATAGGTAATTTCAGTATTGATATCATCTTTAGGAATAATAATTGCACCAATAGACAATACTTGTCTTACTCTAGATTCTATTCCTGAAGAACCTGCTGGTCCATTTGTATAAAGATAGTCTAACTCTTGAGCTATGAGCATTGCATCCTCAAAGGTCTTTGTTCTCCCACTTACTCTAAGTCTTATTTCACTATGCTCCTCAGGCGCAAAGTTATCTGAAATATTTGTTTTATACAAAGAATTATAACCTATATAGTCAGTTCTGTACTCATCTATATTAGCCCCCACAATCTTTAATCTCTTTTCAATTATATCAGCACAAATTTTTGCACGAGGAAGAGAATTTAATCCACCAAAACTTACTTCTCCTTCTCCAATATAACAATCAGAATATCCAACATTTACCTTGTAGGTATAAGGTATCCCCCTTGATACAGCACCAGTTACAAGTACAACATCCTTTTCCATCTGTTTAAAAACAACATTTGTAAAATCAACTATAGCATTTGGAGTAATATAACATGATGGATCTGTTATTTCATATAATAGTTGTTCCTTACAGGTTCGAAGAGATACCTCTCCACCAGAACCTTTTACCTTTGTAACTATAAAATTTCCTGTTTCATCTATTTCGGCAATCGGATGCCCTAAAATATGTAGGTTTTCTACATCTTTATATCCAGGATCAGCAAAATATCCTCCTGTTATTTGTCCACCACATTCTAAAAGATGTCCTAATAAAGTTGATTGCCCTATCTCATACAAATCATTTTCTGTCCAGCCAAATTCATGCATCATAGGACCTACAAATAATGCCACATCGGCAACACGCCCTGTAACTACAATATCAGCTCCATTGTTAAGAGCCTCTCTTATTGCCTCAGCACCTAAGTATACATTTGCTGATATTATTTCAGCATCAAGTTCACCAAGAGTTTTTTTACTTTGCCACATGACGATATCTTTATATTTATCTAATTCATTAGTTATGTCATCACCTGAAACCATAGCGACTTTAAGATTAACAATATTCATTTCTTTTGCAATTTTCAAGATAAGTTCAACAGCAGCATTGGGATTTGCTGCCCCCATGTTTGTGATTATTTTTATTCCATTTTTTTTAGCTTGTCTTAAGATACCTCTCATCCTTGCCTCAAGCATAGGAGTATATCCTTTTGAAGGATCCTTTAGTTTTTGTTGTTGGTTATTGGCAATTGTCCTTTCTGCAAGACATTCAAATACAATATAATCAATATCTCCTCTTTCTACAAGTTCTATTGCAGGTTCCAATCTATCATATGAGCATCCTGCTCCACAGCCAATTCTGACTTTTTTCATACATAAGCTCCCTTCTTTAAACACAGCCACAGTCAAAGCAAATCAACTGTGGCTACATTCATATTTTATTTATTTTCATTAAGAGTCCAGAACAATATCTTCTTTTTTAACTTCTCAAATAAAAGCATAACAATAACAATAAAGCATCCCATAAATAATAATCCTGCAATTACTTTTGCATAATCTGAGAAATCTGCATAATACTGAATAAAATATCCAAGTCCAGAGTTTGTTGCAAACATTTCAGCTATTGCAAGTAAAATAAATGCAAAATTTAGTGCTGTACCTGCCCCAGCTAATATAGATGGGGCAGCAGCAGGTAATATTACATTAAACAATTTTTTAAATCCACTTAATTCTAAAACCTTGGAATTATCTAAATATTTTTGATCAATTAGGACAATTCCATTTATAGTACCATTAAGAAATGGCCAAAAGCATCCTATAAATATAACCGCTACCGATGACAAATAAAAAGTGGGCATTATAGCAATAAGATAAGGTGTCATCATTGATGGTGGAATTGGGTTTAAAGCGAATATAATTGGCTTTAAATTTTTATTTAATTTTGGATTAGTGCCTATTAAAATTCCCAATAAAATACCACTAAAAGCCGCACCAAAATATCCTGGTATAAGAAGTTTTGAGGAACTAATAAGACTTTCCCAAAGTTTTGGCATTGAAGCATATAAACTAGGTCCAATTTTCAAAAAACCTGGAAATAACAAAGGATCAAGCATACCATAGATATCAGTAGCTAATACATAAAGTAAAAATATCATAATCAAAATTACTATAGTCCCCGTATAATTTCTAATATTTTTTTTGCCTTTTAACATTTAAATTCACCCACTATAATAAATACATTTTTATATCCTTCCAAAGTTAATTTAACATTTCAGAATTGTTGTTTGCAAACTTTTCTTGAAGCTCTTTATAAAAAGGATCTTCAGGATTTTCTGCTGTAAGTTCATCTAAAGCTTCTTTATATAGTTTAATATTAATATGGTCATTTACATCTATATCTGCTGGATCAATATATTTCATATCAATTAAACGGTTCCACATATAACGAACGCCATCACTCTTAGGATCTGTATCAAAAATTTGATTAGTCTCAAGTAGAAGAGCTCTTGACTTTTCTTCATCTAATTCAAGATATTTCATATTTAGCTTAACTGCATATTCTGGATCTTCATTTAATATCTTTTCTGCACGTATATATGATCGTAAAAAACCTTTTACAGCATCTTTATTTTCATTAATCCATGCAGTATTAGCAACTGGCCTACAACATACATGTACTGGATCCCAGAAATCATTACTCCAAGCAATAGTCCTAAGACCTGCTTCTAAGGATTGAAGATATGTGGAATTTGTACCTATTCCAATATCTGCATTACCAGATTTAACGGCTTCTAATACCTCACTCGGCTTTTTAAACTCAAGGATAGTAACGTCTTTTTCTAAATCATAGCCTGCTTCCATCATAGCACCGCGCCATACAATATCAGGAGTATACATTCTTGCTGTAGCAACCTTTTTTCCTACAAATGACTCAAGTCCCTTATATTCTAAGTCAGATGAAGCATAAACAGGCATACCACCAGATAAGTATCCACCAAAAATACTAAAATCTGCACCTTTTGTAACATAGGTTAGTGGAGCAGCAGTTCCAAAAGAAACAGCAATATCAACTTTTTTTGCCTGCAAAGCTGTCAATGCATCTGTTGAATTAGAAAACGAAACAAGTTCTATCTCAATTCCCTCTTCCTTATCAATACCTTTATCAATGGCAATGAACCCCAATATATTTCCCGTCCCTGGATTGTATGCAACACTTATCTTCTCAGGTTCTTTAGCTTCAGACTTTTCTATTTCTACTATTGTTTCATCAATTGTATTGCTACCAGTTTCAGTATTCTTTAAATCTTTGTTACCACACCCTGCAGTAAGACTTAATAATAAAATCACAACTAATGTGAATGAGGCTAATCTAATCCGTCTTTTTTTCATTTTATTCTCCTCCATAACCTATTTTTTCTTTAATATCTTTATTCAAAATATGAATAAGTTTGTTACGTAATTCAATGGTTTTTTTATTTTCAAACAATAACTCTCTACTAACCTTTTCCTCTTTACTAAAAGAATGAGTGTATATTATTTTACTAGGACTTGATCCAAAAACAAATATTTTAGTAGCAAGTAATAAAGCCTCATCTACATCATGAGTTACAAAAAAAATAGTTTTTCTGTTTACTTTATCTTTACTCCAAAGATCCAATACCATATCTTGCAGTTTAGCACGAGTTACCGCATCCAAGGCTCCAAATGGCTCATCCATTAGAAGAATTGGCGGATCTAAGGCAAATGAGCGACATATTGCACATCGCTGTCTCATTCCTCCAGAAAGTTCATTCGGGTACTTGTTAAAAGTAGTTTCATCTAATCCTACTTTCTCTAAATAATAAAGAGCACGTTCTTTTAATTGCTTTTTGCCCTCATCTTTAAATTTTTGTTTTAAAGATAGAACAATATTTTTTCCAGTAGTTAGCCATGGAAATAAACTATAATCTTGAAATACCACCCCTCTATCAAGACTTGCTCCCTGTATTAGCTTATCACCAACAAAAATAGTACCTGAGTCTGGTTCTGACAACCCTGCCATAAGACGAAGAAATGTACTCTTCCCACAACCAGATTGTCCCAGTAAGCAGACAAAATCTCCTGCCTCAATTTCCATACTTATATTCTCAAGAACAAGTTCTTTGTCATATGAAAACACAATATTTTCAACCTTAATATCTTGCATTGGCAGTCCTCCCATTGTATTTTAGATACAATAAATACTAAATCACAATGTTTATTTTTCTAATTTTGAATTTTTCTTGTCCCTATAAATAAAGATATAAGTCCACATGTTACGGTAATTATACCACCCCCGCGAATCCAAATAGCAGTATCATGACAACTCATGGTTTCTTTCATACATATACCAATCCCTAACTTTGAAGTAAAAGTAATAATAGTAACCATTATACCTATGGCTATAAAGGTCCAAGGATGACTTGATTTTGTAAGAAGAGATTCTATTCCAGATACTACCAATATTATAGATAATAATATTGATGCTTGCCCTGTATAATAGCATTTCATATGTACCATATTACCATTGGCAAGCTCTAAAAGGTTTTCACAGACTGGAGCCCATATAAGTATTGAGCCTATTATAATGAGTCCTGTAAAAATTAAGATAAGATTTAAAAGTCTTAAAACTCTTAATTTCATATAAACAAATTCTCCTTTCAACGTTTTATAATTCTGTCGATTTTTGTAAATTCTTCTATATCATATAGCATTATACAGTAAGAAATTTTATACTTCAAATAAGTATTTTTAATACTTGTAAAGCTCTGATTATTTTTATCTATAATATATAATCTTTACAATTTAATATAATTTCTATGATATACTACTTAGTTGTTAATAATATTTTAATGAGAGGTGTTATGATTTAATGAGTATATTGAAGTTAGCCTATCTTAATGTAGTAAGACGAAAATCTCAGTCCTTACTTACAGGAATTATAGCATCAATAACTATTCTTTCATTTGTATTGGTCTTTTCCATTTTTTTTATAGTACAAGATGGACTAATCCTCACAAGTGAAAGACTAGGTGCTGATATAATTGTAATTCCAAATAAGGCAGATTTAGATTTTTCAGAAACCCTTTTTACTGGTGCGGAGCAAAATATATATATGCCAAAAGATATAGAAAATAAGATTAAGGTTATTGAAGGAATAGAAAAAACTACACCTCAATTTTTTACAGCTACTATAGAAAACTCTAGCTGCTGTAGCTATGGTGAAACCTTACGTATTGTAGGAATTGATCACAACTCCGATTTTATATTAAAACCTTGGTTTGAAGAATATAATTTAAGTCCATTAAAAGATGACGAAGTCATTATAGGTAGCGATATTCAAGTTATATTGGGTAACAAAGTATCTATATTAGGAGATATATTTAAAGTAGTAGGTACTTTATATACTACTGGAGGCAGTATGGATAATACCATATTTATGAATATTGATAAATCTAGATTATTAGCTAAAGATAAATATCCTACTGACCTTTGGAAAATGGACAACCCAGAAGATTTAATTTCCTCCATTTTGATAAAAACTTCTTCTAAGAAAACAGATATGGAAAATATTGTAAATAAAATAAATAATCTGAATTTAGGTATAAAGGCTGTATCTATCTCAAGTTCTATAACTAATATTAAACAACAGCTGGATTCTATTTCTAAGATAATATTATCTCTATGGTTGGTCTTATTGTCAGTTTCATCTCTAGCTCTTATAGGTAGGTTTACTTCACTTGCGGAAGGAAGAAAAAAAGAAACTGGTTTTTTAAGAGCTATGGGGATGAAAAAGAAAGAAATATTTAAATTGATAATCCTAGAATCTTGGATTATAGCTGGTATTGCTGGTATTATAGGAAGTACTTTTGGAGCAATATTAGTAAAGCCACTTTTATCTATGATTAGCAAATCTATTATAATTCCACAAGGCCATTGGTCATTATCTCTAAGTATAATAGCTATAATAATAGGTATAGTTTCTGCTCTTTTATTAGGATTTTTAGCTTCTATCTATCCTGCTTGGAAAAACTCTAATCTAGAACCTCAAGAAGCAATTGCGAAAGGAGATGTTCGATAATGGAAATTTGCCGTTTGGAAAACATAAAAAAAACTTATGGATCCGATGAAAAAGTTACTCCTATAAAACAAGTTTCTTTATCCATAAACTCAGGAGATTTCATATGTATTGAAGGCCCTTCTGGTGTAGGAAAAAGCACTCTTCTATACATAATCGGCGGATTACTAAATACCTCTTCTGGAAATGTATTTATAGATGGTAACAATATAACTACTATGAAGGATAAAGAGCTTACAAATCTGCGTAGAAATAAGATAGGATTTTTGTTCCAAGATACTCACTTAATACAGGCTCTTACTATTGAGGAAAACTTAATTTTTATACAGTCTATGTGTCATAAGAAAAAAAATCTTAATAAAGTAAAAGAACTTTTAACTCGATTAGGTCTCTGGGAAAGAAGAAATTTTCTACCTAGTGAGCTAAGTGGCGGTCAGAAAAGACGAGCTATGATAGCCTGTACCATAATTAAAGAGCCATTATTGATATTAGCTGATGAACCTACAAATGATTTAGATGAATATTGGGCAGAAGAAATCTTACATATACTATATGAATATGTAAATATGGGTAAAGCTGTAATCCTCGTAACTCATAATGAACAATGGGCTGATAAAGCACAAAAAAGATTTATTTTAAATAAAGGTATACTTTATCCAAAATAGAATATTTAAAATTATGATCTAAAAGGAGAAGTCCTTGACTTCTCCTTTTTATTTATTCCTCCCCTAAATAAGCCTTTCTTACTCTATCATCATGTAATAATTCCTTAGCATCACCTGAGAATAAGATCTTGCCTGTTTCTATTACATATCCTCTATCTGCTGTTTGTAATGCAATATTGGCATTTTGCTCAACAAATAAAAATGTTAATCCCCTTTTTTCGTTTATCTCCTTGATAGATTCAAATATTTCCTCAATAACTATTGGTGCTAACCCCATTGATGGTTCGTCCAGCATTAGTAATTCTGGATCTGATAAAAGGGCTCTACCTATGGCTAACATTTGTTGCTCTCCACCACTTAAGGTTCCTCCATATTGTTTAGTTCTCTCCTTTAATCTAGGAAATAATTTATATACAAATTCAAGGTCTTCACGTATTTTTTCCTTATCTCTTCTCAAATAAGCTCCCATAAGAAGATTTTCTTCTACAGTTAATGCCGTAAATATTCGTCTTCCTTCTGGAACATGAATAAGTCTTTTAGCCACTATTTTCTCCGCACTTAACTCATTTATTTCTTCATCTTTATATTTTATACTTCCTTTAGATCTTACTAGATTAGATATGGCTCTCAGGGTACTAGATTTTCCTGCACCATTACTTCCAATTAAAGTTATTATCTCTCCCTTTTTTATTTCAAAGGATAATCCTTGTAATGCATGAATTCCTCCATAATATACATTTAAGTCTTCAACCTTCAACATTATTTAGCACCTCCTTTACCTAGATAAGCTTCTATTACCCTTTGATTTTGTTGAATTTCTTGTGGTAATCCTTCTGCTATTTTATTCCCATATTCTAGTACTGAAATTCTGTCTGATATACCCATTACAAGTTTCATATCATGTTCAATAACTAAAATAGTATTTCCTTTATCTCTAATCTTCTTTATTAAATTTGTCATTTCAACCTTTTCACCTGAATTCATACCTGCCGCTGGCTCATCAAGTAAAAGTAGTTTTGGTTCTGTGGCTAAAGCCCTTGCAATTTCAACTCTCCTTTGATATCCATAGGGTAGGCTAGTGGCTATTTCATCTTTTAAATGAGTTAATTCCAAGAAATCTAATATCTCCATTACTTTATCTTCAACTGCCTTTTCTTCTTTTACAAGCTTGGGAGATTTTAATATGGTAGCCAATAAATTTGATGATGTTCTACAATACTGTCCAACCATTACATTTTCAAGCACTGTCATGGTACTGAATAATCTTATGTTTTGAAAGGTTCTACCGATACCCATTTTTGTTATTTCATATGGTTTAGATTTTTTTACTTTTTCTCCTAAAAATGTAACTTCTCCTGCTGTTGGCTCATATATTCCAGTAATAGCATTAAAAAAAGTAGTTTTCCCTGCTCCATTAGGTCCTATTAAGCTTACTATCTCACTATCATCTATATGAAAATCCACATTGTTTACAGCAGTTAATCCGCCAAAACACATTGTTATTCCTTTAGCTTCGAGAATTCTCATTTTTTCCACCTCCCTTTAGACTAGACATGCTGATCATTCCTTGAGGTCTTACTATCATCATCATTACTAATAATATTCCGTATATTGCATATCTATATGTGGATATACCTCTTAATGCCTCAGGCAATATAGTCAATACTGTGGCTCCTACAATGATACCAGGCACACTTCCTACGCCGCCTAATACTACCATTGTTAGCATTACTACGGATTCCATATATGTGAAGTTATCAGGATTTACATAATGAATAAATGAAGCAAATATACCTCCAGCTAGTCCTGCTATAGCTGCACCTAGAACAAATGCAAGTATTTTTAAAAATGTTGGATTTATTCCCATTGCTTCTGCAGCTACCTCATCATCTTTTACTGCTACTAACCCTCTCCCTAGCCTAGAGTGTAATAGTCTATAGGATATAAAGATAGTTAAAAGAGCTAGGATATATAGAATATAATAATATCCCATATTACTGCTTATGGTATAACCAAATATCTTAGGAGATGGAATACCTGGTATCCCAGCAGGTCCTCTTGTAAAGGATGCCCAATTTATTAGAACCAGTCTTAGTATTTCACTAAATCCTATTGTTGTAATAGCTAAATAATCCCCTTTCAATCTTAGAGTAGGAACCCCTAGGAGCAATCCAAATATTGCAGAAACAATTGCACTGCATACTAATGCTATCCAAAAAGGTACATGATAAGTCACTGTTAAAATAGCAGTGGTATATGCCCCTACAGCATAAAATGCAGAGTGCCCCATGGAAAGTTGTCCTGCAAATCCAAGAACGAAGTTTAAGCTAAGTGCTAGTACTATATATATCAACACTAATACACTTGTCCTAAGGGCATAAGTATTGTTAGCTAAAATTAGAGGTAATAATGCTCCTAATACTAAAAATATATAGGTTGTAGCTTTTCTTTTTTTATTATCTAAATTCATAAATTTCTTAGTACTTATATCAAATATTTTTGAAAGTACAATAATTCCTAAATATAATATACCTGAATATAATATTAGATTGAATAAAACCTTTGAAATATTAGTCATCGTTATCCACCTCCTATACCTTTTCTTTAATGCCCTTACCTAATAATCCATCTGGCTTTAGGATAAGTATGATTATCAAAATTATAAAAGCTATGGCATCTCTGTATCCAGAAGATATATATGCTGCACCTAAACTTTCTGATACTCCCATTATAAGTCCTCCAAGCATTGCACCTGGAATACTGCCGATACCACCTATTACTGCCGCAATAAAAGCCTTTAGTCCTGGTACGTAACCCATCATAGGATATGCTGCTTTATAATATATTGCAACTAGAGTACCTGCAGCAGCTCCTAGAGAAGAACCAAGGGCAAAGGTAAAATATACTACCTTATTTGTATTGATTCCCATAAGTCTTGAAACATCCATATCCTGAGATACACATCTCATAGCTCTACCAATCCTTGTATATTGTACTATATAAGTTAATAATGCTACTAAAACAATTGTTGTACCTAAGATTATCAATTGGATAGTATTAACTCTAATGCCCATAAAACTAAATACTTTATTATTTATTACAGTTGGAAATGATTGAGTTTCAGGCCCCCATATAAGCATTGCAAAATTCTCTAAAAATATCCCTACTCCAACTGCAGATAGAAATAAGTTTATTTTTGGTGCTTTAAATACAGGACTATAAGCAAACTTTGCGATAAGTATCCCAAAAATAGATGCCCCGATCATTCCAAACAAGAATGCCAGCATTATTGGCATATTAAATATTGTCAGTCCTGTATATGTCAAGAAAGCACCTATCATATACACATCTCCATGAGCAAAGTTTATCAGTCTAATGATTCCATAGACCATTGTAAAGCCTATAGCCGTTAGAGCATAAATGCTTCCAAGAGCTATACCATTACTTAATTGCTCCATAAACATATCTTTCACTCTCCCTTTGTCTATTAGGGAGCCTTTAAAGGCTCCCTAATGTTTTTAGTTTAGTTGGTCTTCTGATAAAACGATTTTACCATCTTTAACTTCTAGTATTAGAATATTTCTTGTTACATCATTATCTTCAAAAGATATAGGACCTGCTACTCCAGGGAACTCCTTCACCTCTTGTAAAAACTTCGTTATACCTTCTCTTGTTGCTCCATTTTTCTTCATGCCTTCAAGAATAAGCTTTGCTGAGTCATATGCTAAAGCTGAATAGTTATCAGGTTCTTTATTATATTTTGATCTGAAAGATTCTACAAATTCCTTTGTTCCAGGGAATTCAACATCTGGATGGAAGAAAGCAGCAAATCTTATTCCTTCAACAGCTTGTCCCCCTAATTTTATTAATTCATCTGAACTAATTCCCTCTGTTCCTATCATTGGTACATTTAATCCTGCTGATCCTGCTTGCTGTGCAATTAAAGCTGTTTCTACATAATAACCTGCAATAAACATTATATCTGGGCTTTCACCTTTAATCTTTGTAAGTTGAGGGCTAAAGTCTTTTGATTGTCCTTCAAAATATGTTTCTGCTGCAACAACTTTTCCACCTAGACCTTCAAATTCTTCTGTAAAATCATTTTTAAGTCCTGTACCAAAGTCATTAGCTGTAAATAAAATAGCTGCATTTTTTTTGCCTAATACATTGTAAGCATATTGTGCTAAATTTTTAGCTTGAGTAGTATCAGTTAATGAAATACGGTATAAATGAGGTGTAGTTCCATCTGTTATTTGTTTATTAACTGAGTCTGTAATAACTGGTATACCTGCTGCTTCATAAATTCCCCTAGCTGCTAGTGTACAGGAACTGTTCCAGTGACCAATTACTGCTAAAACTTTATCATCTCCTGCAAATTTTTGAGCTACGTTTGGTGCTTCTTTAGGATTTCCTGTATCATCACCAATAATTAATTTTACCTGTTTTCCATCAATTCCACCCTGTTCATTTACTTCATCTAATGCTAATTGAATTGCTTTAGCTTTCATATCACCAAATTGAGCTGAATCCCCTGTCATAGGGTTAGCTGCTGCTATATATAATTCAGAAGAGTTAGAATTTCCTCCACCACCACCACATGCAGTAAGTGAAACTATACTTAAAACTAATAAAACTGCTAAAAAAGCCTTCCTTTTCATTAAAAATCCTCCTTTGTTTTTATAAACTTTATTTTGATGACATCTATTAATGCAAATAGTATGCCAGAATTTTTTATATCTTTAATCATGAATAAACTACTACATATCATTTGTAACTAGAAAAATTACTAAAATATAATAGAAAATAACTATGAAATTAATTCATACTATGAAATTTTTTCATACAAGTGATATAATGATATATAATAAAATTTAAAAACTGAGGTGTAAAATGATTCGAAGAAGAATTTCATCTATTTGTTTGCTTATCATGATTTTTTTACATTCTTCTATCCCTAGTGTTTCCGCTCAATTGCAAGATATTAATGTGGAACCTCTGAAAATAGGTGGAGATAATAATTATCCACCCTACGAATTTCTAGATGATAATAACAATTTTAGGGGGTTCAATATAGATATTATAAGAGCTATTGCTATAGAACTTGGGTTGGAAATTGAATTGATTCCAAATAGTTGGGAAGATACTATGGAACTCTTGAAAGATGGGGAAGTTGATGCTGTTCAAGGCATGACCGTTACACCAGAACGTGATAAAGTTTATGATTTTACCCAAGAGATAGTGATGAATTCTCAAAATATATTTGTATTAAAAAACTCTAGCCTAATTCATAACATAAACGATTTGTCTGGAATAAAAGTATCTATTCAATCTGAGGACGTTTCTAAGGAAATTACAAAAAGAATTCCTAATATTACTGTAATACAAAAAACAAATCAATTGGAAGCCCTTCAATCATTATTATCTGGCGAGGCTGATGCTTATGTAGGTAATAGATTAACGGGAATTTATTATGTACAAGCCTTGGGTTTAACAGAATCTGTAAAAATTGTAGGAGAACCTCTTTATTCCACTAAATATGCTATAGCTGTAAAAAAAGGAAATACTGAATTATTAAATATCTTAAATTCAGGCTTAGAAGCAATAAAAGCCAATGGAACATATGATAAAATCTATAGGAAATGGTTTGGAGAAACTATTTTAGATATTAACCAGAAATGGAAGGAACTTCTTTCAATATTATTAGTTGCACTTTCAATCTCCATAATATTTATTTATATAGTTTATTATTGGAATAAGAGGCTAAAACAAGAAGTAGAGTTAAGAACAAAAGAAATTATTGAATTAAATAATATTGCTATGTATAACGATAAAATGCAAGCCTTGGGAAAATTATCATCTGGTATTGCTCATGAGCTTAGAAATCCTTTGACATCTATTAATGCTTTTATTGATTTGATTCCTTTGAAAATAGATGATAAGAATTTTAGAAACGAATTAATAAAAATTGTTCCTAGTGAAATAAAAAGATTAAATGATTTAGTTAGTTCCTTACTTAATTATTCAAAACCAAAAAACCCAAAACCTGAAACAATTTTATTATCTGAAATATTCTCTGATATCTTAACACTATTAAAACAAAGACTTCAAGAGAAGAAGGTTAAAGTAAATATAGGAAATATAGATATTTCTATTTATGCCGATGAATCACAAATGAAACAAATACTAATCAATATTCTACTTAATAGTATTGATGCTGTTGATGAAAATGGGAGAATAGATCTAAATAGTAATATTAAGGATATGAAAGCTTCCATTATAATAAAAGACAATGGTTCTGGAATCCCAGAGGAAATGTTAGATAAATTGTTTGACCCTTTTTATTCCTCTAAGAAAACTGGATATGGAATTGGACTTTCTGTAACAGAAAGATTAATAAGAGAGAATAATGGAGAAATAACATTGGAAAGTACAGATGGTCAAGGTACTACGGCTACAATTTATGTACCTACTGAGCCACTTGATAGGAAGGAGAAATAATATGCATAATATTTTAGTTATAGATGATGAAATCTCAATTCTTACAGCATTAAGATTTGCCCTTGAAGATCACTTTAATGTATATACAACACCAGATGTATTGGAAGGTTTAGATATGATCAGTTCTAAAAATATAGATTTAGTTTTACTTGATCAATACCTTGGAGATTATAAAGGCCTTGAAGTATTAAATACAATAAAATCTGAAAACCCAAGGGTAATTGTAATTGCAATGACTGCTTATGGTTCCATTGAAGATTCTATTGAAGCAATTCAAAGAGGTGCTTATTATTATATTACTAAACCCCTAGATATAAATGGATTAATCTCTTTAATAAATAAGGCTCTTGATTATCAGTCTCTTTCCGATCAAGTGGAGGATTTAACTAGGAAAGTCAATGCAAATAAATTTAGCTTGAAGATGGTTTCTTCAAGTCATGCTATGAATGAAGTTTTTAAAATGATTGATAGGGTAAAAGATGTAGATATTACGGTTCTTATATCAGGGGAATCTGGAACAGGAAAAGAACTTATTGCTAGAGCAATTCATGAAACAAGCAGACGAAAAGATCAAAATATGGAAATAATAAATTGTGCGGCAATTCCTCATAATCTACTGGAATCCGAACTATTTGGATATGAAAAGGGTGCCTTTACTGGTGCCAATAATAAATATAAGGGAAAATTTGAACTAGCAGATAAGGGCACTTTATTCCTAGATGAGATTGGAGACATGGATATACAATTACAAGCAAAACTCCTTCGGGTTATACAAGAAAAAACTATTACTCCTCTTGGAAGTGAGAAATCAATACCCGTTGATTTTAGACTAATAGCAGCTACAAATTTAAACCTTAGTGCTGAGGTTAAAAAAGGAAACTTTAGAGAGGATTTGTTTTTTCGATTAAATGTTGTTAATATAGAAGCTCCTCCTTTAAGAAATAGAAAAGAAGATATTCCTGCACTTACAAAGCATTTTATAAATAAATATAGTAAATCTTTTAATAAAGAAGTTACTGGTATAAGCAGAGCTGCTATAGATGTATTAGAAAATCATGATTATCCAGGTAATGTTAGAGAACTTCAAAATATCATCGAACGTGCAGTAGCCCTTGCGGACAAAAGCACTATTCAAGTACAGGATTTACCAAGCGAAATTATACCTAACACTCATAGGGTTTTATTAAGTGAAAGCGTTCCCGTCTACATTGGTGATACTATAGAAACTGCTGAAAAAAAGCTAGTCCTTGCCACATTGGAATATTGCGATAACAACAAAAGAAAAACTGCTCAAATGCTAGGTATGAGTGAAAGACATCTTTATAATAAACTAAACCAATATGATGTAATATAACAATAACTGTAGAAAATGGTGCCAGGCACCATTTTCTACAGTTATTGCTTCATATGTTTAAGGGTTCCATTATTTTTTATCAATAATATTTCTGCCATAATGCTCATGGCTATTTCTTCAGGACTTCCGGAAGATATCTTTAATCCTATTGGTGCATATACTTTGTTTATTTTTTCTTCAGTTACCCCCACATTTCTTATTTTATCCATCATAGTCATTACCTTTCCTTTACTTCCCATAACACCGATATATTTTGCACTAGAATTGATTACTTCTAATAATGCTCTTTCATCGGATTTGTGACCACGGGATACTATAACTATATATGTATTGTTATCTATTTTATAATTCCTAAGTCTTTCATCGATAGATCCTAGTATTAATTCCTTTGCTAATGGAAATCTTTCCTTTGTTAGAAATTCTTCTCTATCTTCAAATATTGAAATATCAAAACTAAGTAAAGAGGCAATATTATATATTGCATATCCAACATGTCCTCCACCAATTATTAGAAGTTTTGGTTTTATCTTATATACATCAATAAATACTTCAACCTTTCCACCACAAATCATCTCCACACCATCTGCATCCAGTGGTAAATCTATGGTTTTACTCCCCCCTTCCTTTATAGCTTCAATACATAATTCTATAATATGCCTTTCCATTGCTCCACCCCCAATGGTTCCATGTATGGAGCCATCTTCTAAGACTGCCATCATAGTACCTAGACCTCTTGGAGTCGAGCCTTCTGATTTTGTAATAGTTGCTACTGCTAATTCTTTTCCATTATCTATTTCCTCTAATACTTTTTTCATTACTAAAAAATCTCCCATTTAAAATCTCCTTCCTCTCATTAGATACATTATTCCCTCCAAGACTCCGCCTCCTACTGCCCTAGCTTTATCAGATATTGTATAGGCATAATCCTCTATTCCTCGAGGATCTATATCTCCTATTTTTAATCCTTCCTTTACATAAAGTCCTTCTTTTATAATGCCTCTTAATATACCAGAGATTTTTGCTGGTATTTTTATCCCTCCAGTTTCACCTACTATTTCTCCTGCTTCAATCTTGCTGCCTATATCATAATACGATTTAAATATTCCATTAGCACTAGCCCTAATTATTCTTTCTTCCTTATATCCCATAACATCCCCTGGAATCCCAGTATTATTTTCCGCTTTTCCATTATGTATTACTTTTCCTAAAAAATGACCTCTCTTAGTTTCTACAACCAAATCCACATCTACTCCTGCTTCAAATCCAGGTCCCACTCCTATGGTTATTGGAGCCATATTTTTTGTAGTTCCAAGATTTTTCTTAGCAAGTATACTATCTACTACTACCATTGGATTTAATCTGTTTATTATCTCACCCTTCTCATCTACACATACTGGGATAGCTCCTATATCAATAGTATTATAAATTTCGTCTAAATTTTTTGCTAAAACGGCTTTAACCCCTTCTACTGCAATTTCTCCCATGTATATAGCCTCACAAAATGATACTTTTCTTCTAATGGCTAATGGTTTTTCTATATCTAACATCACTACTTTAAATCCTGCCATATATAATCTATGTCCTATACCTGTAGCTATATCGCCACCACCACGAATAATTATTGTATCCATATATTAACACCTACTTAGAACTTATCATTTTTTATTCATATTTAATAAATCTAAATCTTCTGGTCTATCTATATCCATACCTAGCTTTTCTTCTTTTATATAAACTTTTTTTACTCTAAAAATATTATCTTCTACTATATCCCTTCCACCTTTATCTCCTGTGATTTTTAGAAGTTCTTCTTTAAAGATAGAAGAAATAAGCATAGGCATTCCTCTAATTCCATTATAATAAGGCACTAAAATAGGTAAGTGTGAATTATTGTATTCTTCTATTAGTATATTTATAATTTCTGATGTAAGAAAAGGCTGATCCCCTACTAAAAACATATAATCATTTGCTTCTATGGCTTCATTCATACCTAGTTTTAGTGCCTGTGATTGTCCTAGATAAGCATCTTTATTATAAATAGTCTTTATATTATACTTTTCTCCTATTTCTTTTACTTCCTTACTTCTATAGACTAAAATTACATTATCTAATTTTGAATTTATACAGGCTTTTATTACTCTTTCAATTATACTTTCTCCATCTACTTTTATTAATAGCTTATCCTTTTTCATTCTTCTTGAAAAACCTGATGCTAAGATAATTCCTGTTATCATGATTATTCACCTAATAAAATTCCTTTTTTTTGATATTTGATATAATTACATCTTTAAATCCATTATTCTTTAATATCTTTCTAATTTTTATTGCCCTAAAAATTCTTATTTCATCATTAGCTTTATTCAGCAATAGAATTTTATTTCCATATGTATTTTTAAATAATCCATTTTCATCTAAAACAAGTTTTATAATAGTTTCTTCATCAATTATATCTAATAATGCTTTTCCTACTATTGCTGATAATATTTCTGCCCTATGAACCCTATTTTTATCTATTGACTTTCCCAATGAATCTAAACCTATAACCCCTATGGTTTTAGTACTACTTATGGGTACTACTGGTTCATGACTCGCTGGTGCTTTTATAGCTTTTCTATTGGCACCATCTGCCTCTATTAGAATGATATCAAATATATTTCTTCCGAAAATCTCATCTGACTTCTCTGGAGAAATACCTATTAGCTTTTTATCTTTTATTTCTTCACCTAATATTGTAATAGTAGAGTTTTGTGGATTGAAATTATGATCTATATCTTTTAAAAAGAGATAATCATATTCATCCTTTAAAGGTACACCTATTTTAGTAGTAGTGGATATAAGTACCTTTTTACCTAAAAATATAAATTCTTTAGCTAATTGAAAAATCGTAGTGGTCTTCCCTCCACCTCCAACGAAAGAAATCATCTCTTTATCATCTATATTCAATTCCATGGCTTCATATATAAACATTTCAGTCACCATTTATATGTTTTTTATCATTGAGTTTAATGCAAGACCTATTTCATATAGTCTCCCTATTTCGTCTGTAAGAGTTAGAAACTTAAATAATTTTCCATCTTCTACTCTTTTCTTAACTGGAGTTACTATATATTCCGTTTTACCTCTTTTAAGTTGTAAAAAGCTATGGTCTGCTTCATATAAATTCAAACCTACAGCGGATTTCTCATTGGTAAATTTCACTACTCCTGATTCATCAGTAATATATACTGCATCTACTCCTACTTCTTTAATAAATTCATTTATCATGTTATCAGTTACATTTTGATTTCTCTTAAAATATTCTTTTACTGCATAGGCTTGCTTTAACATTTTTTCTTCCATTACTTTACCTACTACAAATTGCTGCATATTATATACATGTCCTCTTGTTTTCTCTACTACCATATTTAAGTCTCTTGCTATATTACGCTGTTCTGCTGTTTTCTCTGTAGTTAATTCTATTTGAGCAGTTGTTTCCTGTGAAAATTCAGCAATTTTGGTTATATTTGTAGCTATTTCCTCTATCATAGTGTTATTTTCGCTGGTGAATTCTTTTATTCCCTCTAAACTTTCTTTACCTAAACTTAAAGTCTCTATTATTGATATGAACTCTCTATTTGTAAATTCAATGATTTCACAATTTTCATCCATATATTTCATTTCCTCTACCATAGATTCTGAGATAAGAACTATTTCATCTTGTAGTTTATAAATTACTTCTTCTATTTTTTTAGATACAACCTCTGTTTCATTAGCTAATTTACCTACTTCCATAGCAACTATGGAAAATCCTTTACCATGCTCTCCAGCTCTAGCTGCTTCTATAGATGCATTTAATGAAAGCATTTTGGTTTGATTAGATATTGCATTTATAAAATCTATAAGCTTTCCTACTTCATCTGAATAATTTCGCAACTCCATTATTCTCTTAGAGCTTTTCTCTACCATATTCTTAGAATTTATTATTCTATCTTCTATATGACCTATTTCTTCAATTCCTTTTTGAGCTGAGGTAATAGAATTTGATATAAATTGAATTTTATCAATTATATCCTTGTCTATCCTTTCCATAGATAGATAAATTCTCTCAGCTAAATTATTAGTTTCATTAAGCATTTTGCTTTGCTGTAATGCATTGGTATCAACTAATTCTGTTGAAGAAGCTATTAGTTCTGAACTAGATAAGGACTCCGTAGCTAATATGCTTAAACTTTCACATATATTAAATATTTCAGTGGATATTTCTACTTGAGTTTTTAAATTTCCTCTTATTTCTTGACAAGCTTTATTAATCTTTTCTTTTGCTTCCATAGGTATATTCACATCTTCTGACAAAGAAAAGTCCAAATCATTAATATTAGATAGACATTTTATTATCTCGTCTACTCCCCTGTTGCTTTTGATTTTTAATACTCCCAGAGATAATCCTATTGAAAATAGAAAAATTAGACTAATTTGTATAATTGGGTTTGTAAAATATAAATTTGAAAAATAATTCATTCCCATAAATACAATAGAAATTATGAATATATTTAAAAAATCTCTAATTCCTTTTTTCACTAATGCTACCTCCCATATCCTTATCTTATTTTTTATCTTCTGCCTCCTTTAAAGCTCTAATAAATCTTTCTGGTGTAACAGGCATTTCTGTAATCCTAACTCCCGTAGCATCGTATATTGCATTTAGTATTGCTGGAGCCATTGGAATCATAACAGGTTCCCCAATCCCCTTTGCTCCGTAAGGAGCAGTAGTTTCTGGATCTTCAACTATAATATTATTTATATCTATCATATCCATAGCTGTTGGTATTAGGTACTTTGAAAATTTATTATTCTTCATTATTCCATTTTCAAGATTCAAATCTTCAAGCAATGTATATCCAAGACCCATGGCAAATCCCCCATCCATTTGACCTTCTAATATCTTTGGGTTTACTGCACGACCTGCATCTTGTGCAAATGTAGATCTTATGAGATTAATTATTCCTGTTTCCGTATCCACTTCCACTTCTACTGCACAAGCATTAAATGTATAAGGCCAATAAGGTGCTCCTTGTCCTGTCTCTGGATCCATTTCAGTGGTTTGGGCAATAAATTCTCCCTTAGCTTCTATTGTATTATCACCATTATATATTTCCGCCAATTTAGCATAGGATATTCTCTTTTGGGGAAAAAAGCTTAGCACTATTTCACCGTCTTTTAATATTAATCCTGCTGTGGAGTTTAAGTTTAGCTCTATTTTAGCTTTGTCAAATAACTCATTCTTCATATTCTCACAAGCTATTTTTATAGCATTGCCTGTATTATATGTTTGCCTAGTTGCTGCTGCAGTTCCAGAATCAGGCATCAAAGATGTATTTTCATGAACTAATTCAATATCTTCTATATTTAGACCTAGTACCTCAGCACCTATTTGTCTCATAGCTGTTTTAGCTCCTTGACCTACCTCTGTTACTCCACAATATACTCCTATTTTCCCACCTGGAAGAAGCCTAATAATCGCCCTTGATATATCTGGAAATCCATTACCATAGCCTGTTCCATAAAAAGAAACTCCCATACCTATACCTCTTTTTTTCATGCAAGCACCTCCTCAAATCTTCTTGAGAACTGAAAATCTTCTTCTACTTTTTCAATGCATTTATCTAAAGGAACACTATCTGTAAGTATCTGACCTGTTGCCGTCATGGAGTCTTTTCTAAATATATTTTTCATCCTAATTTCAACGGGATCCATGCCTAGTTTCTCTGCCAGCATATCTATTTGTTGCTCATGAGCCATAGGTACCTGAGTTGCACCAAACCCCCTCATGGCTCCAGTAAATGGATTATTGGTATATACTGCATAGGTATCTACCTTTACATTTGGTATGACATAGGGTCCAGTAGCATGAACTCCTGCCTTTCTTAGTACATTTATTGCCCAAGAGCAGTGGGCTCCTGAATCACCTATTATCTCTGCTTCCATATATTGAAGAATCCCATTTTCATCTGCACCAGTTTTATACTTCATAATCATCGGATGGCGTTTTGAATGTGTCAAAAACGATTCTTCCCTTGAATATATAACCTTTACTGGTCTTTTTAATACCATAGCTGCTAATGCCAAATGAATCTGTGGCGATATATCCTCCCTAGCTCCAAAGGCTCCACCTACTGCTGTATTTATTATCTTAACCTTTTCTTCTGGCAAACCTAAATTTATAGCTACTTCCTCTCTGTCATAATGCGGATACTGAGTAGCTACAGCCACAACTACTGTTCCATCTTCTTCAAGATAAGCAACTCCTGCTTCTGGTTGTAAAAAAGCATGTTCTGCCATTGGTGATTTATATATATTCTCTACTATATATCTACATTTCTTCTTTCCTTCTTCTATATCTCCATGCCTTAATTTATAATGAAATATAATGTTAGAATCTCCATGTACCTTTGGTGAATTTTCCTTCATAGCTTCTATTGGATCAAATACTGCAGGTATTTCTTCATAATGAATTTTAACTTTTTTATAACCCTCATCACAAGCTTTTTGGGTCTCTCCTACTATAAATGCTATTGGCTCTCCTATTCTTATAACCTTTTCACTTGCAAATACTTCATGGTCTTTAAACACTACTCCATGGCTATTTTCTCTTGGAACATCTTTATATGTGAATACCTTTAATACCCCATCAACCTTCTCTGCCTCACTGATATCTACTGTGATTTTAGCATGAGGTTTTTTTGACCTTAAGGTTTTCCCATATGCCATATTATCTAAATATATATCTTGAGGATAAACTGCCTTACCTGTAACTTTACTATATGCGTCTACTCTGACTATACTTTTTCCTATTACATTTAGCTCCATTACTTTTCCCCCTCCATATATTTTATAGCCTTTTCAGTTGCATCTAGCATTTTATTATATCCTGTACATCTGCATAAATTTCCAGATATACCTTCTCTAATTTCATCCCTTGTAGGATTAGGATTTTTATCTAACAATGCTTTAGTAGATAAAACCATTCCCGGAATACAAAATCCACATTGTACTGCCCCTGCATCTATATATGCTTGTTGTATTGGATGAAGCTTGCCATCTTTCTCCATTCCTTCTATGGTTAAAATATTACTTCCATTAGCTTGAAATGCCATTATAAGGCAAGAATTAACTGTCTCCCCATCCATAATAACAGTACAAGCCCCACATTCCCCTTCTCCACAACCTTCCTTGGTACCTAAAAGTTTAAGTTCATCTCTCAATAAATCTATTAATCTTAAATTTTCCTCTATAGAAACTTCAAAATATTCACCATTTACCCTTAGACTAATATCTATCATTCCTTTACACCACCTTTATTTTTTACTGCTAATTCCATAGCTTCTTTCAATATGCCAGATATGGCAACTCTTTTATATGGCAAAGTGGCTCTACCCTTTAATCTTTCATCCATGGAACTCTGTATTGTACCTATAGCTCCTTCTATGGTTTTTGCTTCAATTTTCTTTCCAATTAAATATTTTTCCACTTCATATTCTCTCATAGGGTATTTCCCCAATGCTCCACTAGCAACCCTAATGGATTTAACAAAATCTTCATCATCAAATTCAATAAAAGTAGCAGAAGTGAGCCTTGATATGGCTAATGCCTTTCTAAGTCCAAGTTTAGCAAAGGTAAGAATTTGATTTTCCTTTGGCTTTTTAAATGTAATAGTTGTAAGTATTTCATTTTCTTTTATAGGATCATTGTAATAGTCTTCTATTGCTATTTCCCTAGTTCCATCTATACTTAAAAGTTTAACCTTACTTCCTAATGCAATTAGTGGTGGTATTGAATCTGCTGCTGCAGATCCATTTGCAATATTTCCTCCTATGGTTCCCTTATTCCTTATTTGTGGTGAGCCTACCATTCTACACGCCTTATACAATCCATATAAATTCCCTTGAAATAAAGGATTTCTAATAATTTGTGTAAAGGTCACACCTGCACCTATTTTAATATATTCCCCATCATCCTCTATGTCCTTCAAGTCTGCAATTTTAGTAATATCTATTAACACCTTAGGTGATATTTTCTCATTTTTCAAGGCAATTACAATATCAGTACCTCCAGCTATTATTTTTGCATCTCTACCATATTTGCCAAGAATTTCTACTACTTCATCAATATTATTTCCATTATATACTTGATTTAAGGTCATATTTACACCTCACATAGGATTTTTTGTTTTAGAAAGCCGCCTCCATAGAGAAGGCGGCTAGTAGTTGTTACATAAATATAGTTTTTAATACAAATAGAAATGCTAATACGTACATAATTGGTGATACATCTTTTTGCTTTCCTGCTAATACTTTTAATACTACATATGAAACCATACCAAATACAATACCTTCTGCTATACTATAGGCGAAAGGCATCATAACTATTGTTAAAAATGCTGGTATCGCTTCTGTAAAATCATCTAAGTCAATTTCCTTAATTGGACTCATCATAAATAATCCAACTAAAATTAATGCTGGTGCCGTTGCAGCTCCTGGTATCATACCAAATAGTGGGGATAATATTAATGCTAATGCAAACATAACTCCTGTTGATAAAGCAGTAAGTCCAGTTCTACCACCATCTGAAACACCTGAAGCTGACTCTACAAAAGTAGTTACTGTAGATGTACCTAAACATGCACCAAAAGTTGTTCCTATAGCATCTGCTAATAGGGCTTGTCTTACTCTAGGTAGTTTCCCTTCTTCATCAAGCATTCCAGCCTTTGATGATACTCCTATTAAAGTACCTACAGTATCGAATACGTCAACAAATAAGAATGTAAATACTACTATAAGCATATCAAATGAGAATATTCTACTCCATTCAAATTGGAATGCTACATCCTTAAGAGATGGAGGTAGAGAAAATATACCTAGAAATTCTCCATTAGGCATATAACTTACTCCCATTGGTATTCCAATCAATGTGGTTATTATTATACCAAAGAACAATGCTCCCTTAATGTTTTTAGCTAAAAGAATTCCTGTTATAACAAGACCTATTAATGCTAATAATGCTGAAGGAGATTTTAAATTTCCCAGAGTAATTATTAATCCTCCTTCATTTAATACATTAACTCCATTTTCCATGAACATTTTTCCTGTATCTACTATTCCAGCATTTATTAACCCAATCAATGCTATAAATAGACCTATACCTACAGATACAGCCTTTTTAAGATTCATAGGGATTGAATTAAAAATTGCCTCTCTTACCTGGAAAAATGATAATATTATAAATATAATCCCCTCAAGAAATACTGCTGTTAAAGCAAATTGCCAAGAATGTCCCATACCAAAAACTACTGTATAAGTAAAAAATGCATTAAGTCCCATACCTGGTGCAAGTGCAAAAGGATAATTGGCTAAGAATGCCATCATCACACAAGCAATAAATGCGGAAAGTGCAGTTGCTGTAAATACTCCACCATAATCCATACCTGAATCTGAAAGTATCCCTGGATTTACTGCCAAGATATAGGCCATGGTCATAAATGTAGTAATCCCCGCCATTATTTCTGTTTTTACATCTGTATTGTGTTCCTTTAGCTTAAATCGCCTCTCAAAAAATCCAACATTTGAAGCTTTTTCACTAGACATAATATTCCTCCTTATTGATTTTATTAAAAAAACTATCCTCCTTTCTTTTAATACTTCTATTTAGTTATTATACTAAATTTTCAAGGATAACTATACTGAATTCTTATTTAATAACTGGAGATAGAATGTTGAAATTGTTTACATCAATAAGCCCCTTA
>NZ_DAMCHJ010000010.1:106193-122252 GCF_032104385.1 Tissierella sp. | reverse complement strand
GACTTAGGATCTAGTGTCATTGACGTGGGGGTTCAAGTCCTCTTTCCCGCACCATACATAAAAAATTGGCATAAGCCAATTTTTTTTATACATAATATTAATAAGCACCAGTAGCTCAATGGATAGAGCACTTGACTTCGGATCAAGGTGTTGGGGGTTCGAGTCCTCTCTGGTGTACCAAAAAACAAGTTTTACAATTATTGATTGTAAAACTTGTTTTTTTATACTCATAAATATAAATAATTAATATTGTATTTATAAAATTTTACTGGTAGAATTATTATGGACTTATTGTAATATATCTTAATATAAGAATATTTGTTAATTATCAATTGGAGGGTGACTAATGGAGGAGCTAATATTTGGGCTTATTGGTGGAACAGCTTTGTTAATGTATGGTGTAGATATGATGGGTGATGGTCTTGAAAAGGCCTCTGGAGAAACCATGAAAAAGATACTTACAGTACTAACTGGAAAAGTATGGAGTGCTTTTTTAGTAGGTATTTTTGTTACAGCAATAGTTCAAAGCAGCACTGCTGTTACAGTGTTGACAGTTGGATTTGTTAACTCTGGTCTTATGAAACTCTCACAGGCAATAGGTATTATTTATGGTGCTAATATTGGAACTACAATAACGGCTCAACTTATGGCATTTAGCTTTAAATTTAAATTAACAGATATAGCATTACCAGTTTTAGGAATAGGCTTCGGCATCAATAGTATTACAAAAAATAAGAAACTTAAAAATATAGGTCAAGCAATGATGGGATTTGGAATGATGTTTTTAGGTCTTAAAATCCTAAATGAAGGAGTTCCATATATGCAACAAAGTGAATCTCTAAGATACTTTTTTACTAATTATGCATCTATTCCAGCAATAGCAATATTTTTAGGTATGTGTGTGACTGCAATGGTACATAGTAGTGCAGCTACAATTGGATTAGTAATGGTTCTCAGTCAAGCAGGACTTTTGGACTTGCAATCTTCTATATATATTATTTTAGGAGATAATATAGGAACTTGTTTTACAGCTCAACTTGCAAGTATGACAGGAAATATAAATGCTAGAAGGACGGCATGGGCTCATACTCTTTACAATGTTTTTGGAGTTTTGCTAGCTTTGATACTAATGCCAGTATTTATAAAAATTATTATATTTCTAACAAACCATTTTCATAAAACAGATGCGGATATATCTGCATACATTGCAAATTCACATACATTATTTAATTCCATAAACGCATTAATATTTTTACCTTTAACAAAATATTATGTAGAATTTCTATATAAAATAATAAGGTCAAAAGGAAATGGAATTAAGGAAAAGGTAATATTAGATAAGCTTTTGATAGATACACCAGTGGCAGCTCTAGAAGCTTCAAGATCTGAAATTATTAGAGGTACAGAAATATTAAAATATATGGTATCAGATGTAATGAATATGATATATACAGATGATAAAAAGAAGATGGCTGAGATCGCAGATAATGAAGCAGAAATAAATCAAATGCAGAAGGATTTAACAAGATATATAGTAGAAGTTTCAAGAAGGGAATTGACAGAAAGCCAGTCCATTATGGTGCCTGCCATGATAAGCAGTATAAATAATATTGAAAGGTCAGGAGATAGGGTCATTGAAATATCCTCTTTGTTTAATAAGAAAATAGACGGAAATCTTTTCTTTACAGATGTTGCCATAAGTGAATTAAAAGAATTAGAAAGATCCATTATTGAATTGTTTGATAATACTATGATTGTTCTTAAAAAGAGAGATAATGATATTATAAAAATAATTGTTGAATTAGAAGATAAAGTAGATGAAATGAGTGAAACCTTCCAAGAAAACCATATAAAAAGGCTTAATGAAGGGACTTGCAATGTGGACTCAGGAGTACTCTTTATAGATATAGTAGGTCATCTTGAAAGAATTGCAGATCATATATATAAGATAGCTATGTATACTAAAGATGAATTATTCGGCGATAAGAGAAAATACAATTAAAAACTTTACAAAATAAAACTCCCGTAATAAATCACTATTATGGAAGTTTTATTAATATTGACTAATTAGATAGCTAAAAACTATTTAATTAGCCAATCAATATCATTCAATATTTGAGGGTTTTTAACATTATTAGGGATACTTGAGTTTAATATCTTCCCTACTGCTTCAGCTGTAATCCTTATTTGTGAATTTGATGCTTCTTCTGATAAATAAGCAGAATGAGCAGTGACAATAGTATTAGATAAAGATATAATTTTTTTGTCAATTTCTTTAGGCGGTTCATTTTCTAATACATCTAAACCTGCACCTTGAATATAATTATTTGTAAGAGCTTCGTAAAGATCTTCATGATTTACTAAACCTCCTCTTGCAGTATTGATTAAAAAAGCTGTTGATTTCATGATTTTAAATACTTCTTTATTAATAATATTCTTTGTACTCTCTAATAGAGGAGTATGTAATGATAAATAGTCTGATTCTTTAAATAAAGTATCTAAATCAACTTTAGTTACATTTAATGTTTTCATATCCTCTTCATTGACAAAAGGATCATATGATATGATATTAAGGTGGAAACCACTTAATTTTTTAGCTACAGCTTTAGGGATGCTACCAAATCCTAGTAATCCTACGGTACTATTTTCAAATCTCTGGATTTTTCCTAAAACAGATAGATCCCAATTTCCATTCTTAACATAAGGAACCATGGAATAAATTCTTTTGTTGCATCCTAACATTAACATAATTGCATGGGTAGCAACTTCATCTACACAATAATCTACTACATTAGTAACTATTACTTTATTCCTAGTAGCTGCTTCTATGTTTGCAGCGTTAAATCCTGTGCTAGCGGCACAATATGCCCGTAGATTTAGTTTTTCATAAATCTCATCATCCATTTCTTGATCCCAGGAAACTAAAACTTCTACATCTTGGCATCGTTCAATTAATTCTTCCTTTTCTAAAACATCTTCAGTTAAGAATAGGAACTCTACATTTTTATATTCTTCCTTGATATATTTCTCCATTTTTTCTATATCTTCCTTATTCATACCTGGAACACCACATAAAGCTACTTTTTTCTTCACATTCATTTAAATTCCTCCTATTTAAAAATTTCCATTTTAGCTATTTTGTCAAAAGCTTCATTTATCTTGTCTTTACCAACAGTTGCTGCTATCCTTATATATCCCTCTCCATTATCACCAAAGGAAGTACCAGGAAGAACCATTACATGAGCTTCTTCAAGTATTCTATTGGCTACTTCTTGAGAAGTAAGTCCTGTAGCCTTTATATTTGGAAATAAATAGAAGGTACCTTTTGGTGGTAGTATTGAAACGTTTTTAAGTTGCTCTAATCTTTCGTATGCCGTAAAAGTTCTAGCTTTAAATTCTTTAATCATTGGTGGTTGAATTTCTTTTCTAAGCTTTATGGCATAGATTGCTGCTTGTTGAGAGATTGAAGGAGCAGTGAAAACATTATTTTCGTTTATATCTTTGATTATATTTATAATATACGGCTCAGCCAGCATATATCCAATTCTCCATCCTGTCATTGCATAGTCCTTAGAAAAGGAGCCAATAGTAATAGTTCTCTCTCTCATGCCTTCTAGGCTTGTAATAGGTATAAAAGGCTCTTCATAGCTAAATATAGTGTAGATATCATCTGCTATTACTAATAAATCATATTTCTTAGCAATGGATGCTATATTTTCTAAAGTTTTTATAGTTAAACAGGTACCCGTTGGATTATTTGGTGTGTTTATTATTATAGCTTTAGTCCTATTGGTTATTAGACTTTCTAATCTATCCATATTAAGTTGGAAATCTTCTTCTTCGAAGGTTTCTAAAAATACTGGGATACCTCTTGCCAATTTTACTTGCTGTGGATAGGGAGTAAAATATGGGGAAGGTATTATAACTTCATCACCATCATCTAAAATGGCTTCTAATGCTAACCACATTGCATGACAACCAGATGTAGTTATCATACATTGCTCTTTTACTAATCTGTAATTATATTCTTCATAGTAAAAATTGCAAATAGATTCTCTAAGTTCTACTACACCATAGAAGTCGGTATAATGGGTATGACCATTTAATGCATCTTCAAAAGCTTTTTTTATAATCCTTTCATCCGTATTTAGGTCCGGATCTCCAAGACTAAAATTAATTAGGTCTGGATATTTTCCTAATAAATTTGTACTTTCTCCCATGGGAGTAGATATGGAATTCCAATATCTTTTTGAGATATAAGGACTTTTCAAGTCAATCACTCCTTTAATGTTTATGTTATGAAACGGCGTTTCAAGATTGAGTTGATTATATATTAAGTCATAAGAAAGTTCAATATATTTTATAAATTTATTTTATTTCTCTACATATTAATGTAAAGTATTTTTTCCTATGGTATAATTTATTGATAACATTTTTAGTAAAGGAGAATTTTATGGAAAATGGAAATAATTATATAATTCCAATGATAGATAGAGCTTTTGAGGTAATAAATTTCATGTATAATTCTATTGAAGAAGTAGGTATTTCTCAAATATCTCAAGAATTAAAGATTCCGAAAGCAACTGTTTATAGGATATTATTTACATTGAGTAAATGGGGATTTGTAGAAAAGAGTAATTCTGATAGATATTTCCTAGGTAAGTCCTTTATCAAATATGGTTCAAGAGTAAAATCAGATATAGATATTTCAAAAATTGCTACTCCCTATATTGATTCATTGGCAAAGGAAGTTGGAGAAGGTGTAAATTTAGGCATCCTATATGAAGATTTAGTTATGACTATATATAATGCAAAGGGAGAAGATTTCTATCTAGTTTCTAAGCTTATACCCATCAGTCCATTAAATTGTTCTGCCATGGGAAAATTATATCTTTCCCAGTATTCAAATGAAGAGCTGAGAAAATATTTCAATAGTGATAAACCACAATCAAGAACTATAAATTCAATAATTGAGTTAGAGAAATTTTTAGAGTTAAAAGAGAATATAAAAAATGAAGGAGTTTCATACGATAGGGAAGAGTACGAATATGGGCTTACATGTATTGCGGCTCCTATAAAGAATTGTGAAGAGAGCATAGTAGCTACAATTAGTATTTCAGGGCCAACTTCGAGATTGAGCTATAAAGGGTTTGATTATTTAAGAGATAAATTACTTAAAACTGTCATAGAGATTGAAAAGTCCTGGAAAGCTCTATATTAAAATTAGTACAACTAAATAAATTAGTCACCTATGGTATTATAGGTAACTTTATTATGGGGCACACTAATTAGAGTTAATATTACTTTAATTACCAAAGGAGAGATTTTATTGTTTAGTATAGTTTTATTAGGGACTGGTGGAGGGATGCCTATGCCTAATAGATTTTTGTCCTCCATGATTATAAGTTATAAAGGGAGAAAGATTCTTATAGATTGTGGAGAGGGGACTCAAGTATCTATGAGAAGCTTGAAAACAGGATTTAAACAGATTGATATAATATGTATAACTCATGTCCATGGAGACCATATTTTTGGTTTGCCAGGACTTCTTTCAACTATTGGAAACAGCAGTAGAACTGAGCCTATTACTATAATAGGGCCTGAGGGGATTGGGGACATAGTAAATGGACTTATATCATCAATATCCTATCTACCTTATACTATAAATATAATAGAAAATCCTAAAAATTCTTTAAGTATTCAAATATTAGATAATGGAATGTCAATAAAAGATGATACTGAAAAACATAGCAATAGTGATATTATTCTTTCTGCTTTGGAGCTTGAACATTCTTCACCATGCCTAGGATATAATTTTTACATAAGAAGGAAACCTAAGTTTTATCCAGAAAAGGCAGAATTATACCAAGTACCTAAAAAGATATGGAAAAGACTTCAAAATGGAGAAGTTATAATACATGATAATAAGACATATACTCCATATATGGTACTTGGAGAAGAACGAAAAGGAATAAAATTAAGTTATATAACAGATACAAGACCAATCGATAAAATATTAAATTTTATAAATGAAAGCAATCTATTTGTATGTGAAGGAACCTATGGAGATAATGAAGATTTAGATAAAGCAATAAAAAACAAACATATGATATTTAGTGAGGCTGCAGAGCTAGCCTATAAAGGAAACGTAGAGGAACTTTTACTTACTCATTTTAGTCCAGCCATGGATGAACCTCAGTTATATAAACTAAATGCTATGAACATATTTTCAAATACAATTATAGGATATGATGGATTTGCAAAAGAATTAAACTTCACATAATCAATATGGATACAGTATAAAAACTATAATATCATTATATATATTTATTTTATACAAATGGAGTGATGTACATGAAGTTTGATAAATATGTGGCGGCAGGAAATGATTTTATTTTATTTAATAGTTTAAAAGAACATATCGAAGATTATAATGAACTAGCTTTGAAAGTTTGTAATAGACATTTTAGTATTGGTGCAGATGGCATGATGGTATGTGATAACAGTAATATTGCAGATATAAAAATGCTTTACTATAATTCAGATGGCTCTCAGGGAGAAATGTGTGGTAATGGAATTAGAGCCTTTGCTAAGTATATTTATGATTATGGAATTGTAAAAAATAGAGATATTTCTATAGAAACTTTAGCTGGTATAAAATACATAACTACGGAAGTTGATGAATTAGGAAAATCAAATATGATTAAAGTAAATATGGGAAAGCCTACATTTCATGGAATGGAAATTCCCGTAGGAATAGAGAAAGAAAATATCATAGAAGAAACCATATTTATAGAAGAAAAAAGTTATAAATTTTCTGCATTAAAAGTAGGAGTTCCTCATGTTGTTATTTTTGTGAAGGATATAAAGGAAATCAATATAAATGATTTGGGGAAAAAGATAGAGATACATCCCCTATTTCCAAGGAAGACTAATGTTAATTTTGTTGAAATTATAGATTGTGATAATATTAATGTTTATACTTGGGAAAGAGGGGCTGGCAGAACCTTAGGATGTGGTACTGGTTCTTGTGCTTCAGTAGTCATAGGTAATCTGCTGCACAAACTAAATCGAAAGGTTTATGTAAATACAGAGGGAGGCAATTTAGTAGTAGAATTGAAAGATGATTATAAAATTTTCATGTCAGGTAGTGCAACTCATATAGCTAGGGGAGAAATTTATTAAATTAAAGATTAATGAGAATAACCTCTCTAATATAATCATAAAATTATATAAAGATTATTATTAGGGAGGGGGACGATTGTTTAATGAACTTATGAGTGCGGATGGATTAAAGACCTTTGTAGGGTTGACGACTGCTGTTACGGTAATTGTACAATTTACTAAACCTATAGTAAAAAATACATTTGGAGATTCGATGGTAAGGCTATATGCATTTTTTGTATCTTTGATACTAACCCTTATTTTTGCCAGAGACACTAATGGAATTCAAGGTATTGTATTATCTATTATCAATGCAATGATGATAACAGTAGCAAGTATGGGAGGGTATGAAGCTATATCGGATCCAATGGCACAGAAATCTAAAAAATGAGAAAAGATACCTTAAGTTATTTTAAATAATTTAAGGTATCTTTTTTATATGTTTTTATTTATATACTTAACTATTCTATCTAAGGCTTGTTCTGGTTTCACCCATAAATCAGGGAATAATCCCAAGCCATCAATATTAGTAAAATCTTTGTTCATATATATTTTATGAGATATATTTATTGGTATATGAGAATTTGGAAGATAATTAGAATTACAATTTCCTGTCAGCATACAACCATTTGTATTAGTTCCGATTAAAGTAACATTATTTAATTTTCTTAGGTAGTATGCTAAAAACTCTGCTGCAGAAGATGTATTCTTATCTACAAGTATAAATATATTAGTTTTATTCTCTGTATGTTTAAAATCTTCGTATTCAATTGGACTCCAGCCAGGATAATATTTTTTATCTTCATAACTAGATATCTTTTCAAGACATTTATCTTTTATATCATCAGGTTCATTTTGTTTTGATTTAAATTTATCTTTTGATAAGCTAATACTAGTATTTGTATATAGGCCAACTTCGATTATATCTTTTTTAAGTCTTGTTCCAGTAAATCCTTCATACCATTTATCTATATTAATCATACTTCCGCCAGTATTATTTCGCAAATCTATTATTATATTGTCTTTTCCTCTTAACTTTTTACTATTTTCAATAAATTTTTCAAGGCTCTTGTCTTTTGAATTAATTCGACATAAAGAATTTACTTGTAATATAGGAATATTATCTATTTCATAATATTTATAGCTATTGATATTATTATTATATATATATGGAATATATTCAAATAGACTGAGATTTTCTTCTTTTACATATCCATCAGATTTTAATATTAGATTAAGGGATACTGAAACATCCTTTGTGGTAGATAGAACTCCCAATTTATAAACTATATTACCGTCCTTGTCCAAGGACTTTTTAATATAATCTCAAGGGCTTTCATTATTAACTTTTTCAAGATAAAAAGGTTTACCATATATCTTGGTATAAAATCCAGTATTATCTTTATGAAATATAAATTTTTTACTGCTAAAATATTTAGTATAATTACATAATTTATAATTACCTATATTAAAATGTGAATCTTGTATAAATTTAAGTTCTGAGTATATAATGTCTAAAAATTTATTAATACAAATATCGGCTCCATCTGAGGCAATTACAGACCATATAATATTTTCCTTAGCAGGAATAAAAGTACTATCTCCTCCGAAAAATTCATACCCTGAGTACCCAAATTTTAATAAACTAAATAAATATTCTACATCTTGAGTAGCTTCATCTTTACTAATTGAAGAGAAATTTTCGCAGGGAGAATTCTCATCTTTATTCATTATTACAGGTAATTCATCATCAAAACTATCATATTTATAAAGGAAATTGTTAACCTCAGACTTGATTTCAGATAGATACTTATTATTTGGTATAATATATTTAATTATAAAGATTATTATTACAAGGGTTAATACTATTAGAAATATGGATAAAGACTTAAACTTATTCATAGCATCACCTCAATTAGAGAGAAAACTTATATTTAGTATCTGTTTAAATAGAAATGTATATATGTTATTATATTTACAAATGTATGGATTTGTCAATGATATTGTAATCTATCACAAGGCTTGTTAAATTGATGGGAGGATTAAAAAGTGGATAGGATAATTGGATTTATAGGATGTGGAAATATGGCAAAGGCAATGCTTAATGGATTAATAGAATCTGAATTAATTGCTCCGGAAAAAATAATAGTATCAGCAAAAACAAATGAAACTTTGGAAGATGTGAAAAAGAATTATAAAGTTAATACTACTTTAGATAATAAAAAAGTTGCTAGGGAAGCAGATTATTTAATATTAGCAGTAAAGCCCCATATGTATGATTTGATATTAAAAGAGATAAGGGAGGAAATAAATCAAGAATGTATAGTTATTACAATAGCTGCAGGGATTAGCATAAATTATATGAAAAAACATTTAGGTAAAGATATATTAGTGGTGAAAGCTATGCCTAATACTCCAGCAATGGTAAGAGAAGGAGTAACAGCATTATCCTTTGATGAAAAAATATGTGAAAAAACAAAAGATGAAATAATATCTATATTTGATAGTTTTAGTAGAACTGAAATTTTAGAAGAAGAACTTATGGATGGATTCACCGCCTTATGTGGTTCTTCACCTGCATATGTATATATGATGATAGAGGCGATGGGTGATGGAGGAGTCTTGCAAGGCATACCAAGAAAACAAGCATATAGGATGGCGGCTCAAGCAGTACTAGGCGCAGCAAAGATGGTTTTAGATACTAAGCTTCATCCAGGAGAATTAAAAGATAATGTATGCTCACCTAAGGGAACAACAATAGAAGCAGTAGCCAAGTTAGAAGAACTAGGTTTTAGAAAAAGCTTAATTGAAGCCATGAGGATATGTGGAGAAAAATCAAAGGAAATGAATAAATAATTCAATCAATATACTACAAAGGAGGACATTTATGAGAAAAAGACATAATATAAAAATATTATTTTTAGCTTTTTCATTTTTGTTATTTGTTTTTTTAGGAATAGAAATATTTAACCATATTACAGAAAAAAATGAGAATATAACAAATAAGTATAATGAATTAGGTAAAGAAATAGATGAAAATAATAATGAAAGAATTGAAGTCTTTAAGGAACCTAGAGTATCCTCTATAAACCTTCTGGCAGTTGGAGATATAATGTTCCATTCTCCTCAATACAAGGCCGCTTTTAATAGGGAAACAAAATCCTATGATTTTGCTAAGACTTTTAGACATATAAAAAAATATGTAGAAGAAGCAGATTTAGCATTGGGAAATTTTGAGACAGTCACAGCTGGAGCAGAAGTTGGTTTTTCTGGATTTCCAAGATTTAATACTCCCAAGGAAACACTTTTGGCTTTAAGGGAGACAGGTTTTGATATATTAACTACAGCTAATAATCATTGTTTAGATCAAGGCAAGAAAGGGATAATTAAGACTATAGATAATATAAATGAATATGGAATGAAAAATATAGGAACATATAAAGAACCTAATGATAATATTCTTATAGAAGAGATAAAAGACATAAGAATAGCTCTCCTTTCATATACCTATGGTTTAAATGGATTGGATAATGCCTTAACTAAAGAAGAATTATCCTATATGATAAATAGAATAGATGAAGAAAAAATAAAAGCTGATATAGATAAATCAAAGTCTTTAGGTGTTGATTTAGTAGTAGTATGTATTCATTGGGGAAATGAATATCAAAGAGAGCCTTCAACATATCAAGTGGAATTGGGAAGAAAGATGGTAGAATGGGGTGCAAATATTATATTAGGCAGTCATCCTCACGTAATTCAAAGGACTGAAATAATCAATAAAGATGGGAAAGATAATTTTATTATTTATTCCATGGGAAATTTTTTATCTAATCAGAGAAAAGAAAATACAGACAACCCATATACTGAAGATGGAATAATGGTTAATCTAAATATAGAGAAGGATTTTACAACTGGGGAAACAATAATTAAAAATAGGGATTATATACCAACATGGGTTTATAGATATAGGGAAAACGGTAAGTTATTTTACGAGATTTTACCAATAGATGACTATATTCAAGGGGAACTAGATATAGCTATAGGGGATTCATTAAAACCAAGAATTAAAAAGTCTTTTGAAGATACTATGAATAAGATGATTGAAAATTAAGGCTTTTCAGAATTAAATTAAATTTAATATATTTAATTTATCAGTTCAATTAATGGAACAGTTATTATATAATAGAAATAGAAGTGAAAATACAATAAAAGGCGTGGTAAACCTTGGAAATTTTTAATAGATTATTCTCAAATATTAGAATAAGAGATGTTATAGACATTATTATTGTAGCGGCAGTTTTTTATAAGGTTTTTAAACTAATTAGAGAAACCAGAGCAGAGCAGCTTATTAAAGGAATATTTGTTATATTTGTATTTGAAAAAATAAGTGGAGAAGGATTGCTAGAGCTGTATACTATTAACTGGATATTAAAAAACACTATGACAGTGGGAGTTATAGCTATTTTAATTGTATTTCAACCAGAACTTAGACGTGGACTTGAATATATAGGCAGATCTAGATTTTTCACTAAATCATTTTTAGAAATAAAAGGGGAAAGCTTATCAAAGACTGTAGAAGAAATAGTCGAAGCTTGTGCATCTTTATCTAGACAAAAAATCGGTGCATTAATTGTTCTTGAGAGGGAAACAGGTTTAAATGAAGTTGTGGAAACAGGGACTAGGATAAATGGCGTTGTGTCTAGTAATTTGCTCATTAATATTTTTATTCCCAATACGCCTTTACACGATGGTGCAGTAATTATAAAAGAAGATATGATTAAGGCAGCAGCTTGTTTTTTACCACTTACAGACAATATGAATTTAAGTAAAGAACTAGGAACCAGACATAGAGCAGCATTGGGCATATCAGAAAGATCAGATAGTCTAGCTATAATAGTTTCTGAGGAAACAGGAGCCATTTCAATAGCTGAAAATGGAACTATAGCAAGGCATTTAGATTCTAAGACATTAAAGCAGATATTAATAGATATGTATAAGCCAAAGGATTCACCCCAAACATTTATGACAAAATGGAGGCGAAAAGATGAGCAAGGAGAAGAATGATTTAACGCTAAAGGTCTTTGCTTTTATTATAGCTGTTATTTTGTGGAGCTATGTTATGAGTGAAGTAAATCCCGATATATCTAAGGAATATAAGAATATCACAGTAAAATTTAATAACGAAAGTGCATTGGATAGACAAGGATTAATAATTATGGAGCCAGAGGAAGTAACCGTAAATGTAAAAGTTGTAGGTAAAAAATCTGATATGGCTAACTTTTCTCAAGAATCCATAAAGGCTCAAGTAGATTTAAGCGGATATAAAGAGGGACAGATAAAGGTTCCAATAAATGTAAACTTAAGTCAATCAAACAATATAAAAATAGTTGGACATGAGCCAAGAGAGGCTTTGTTTACATTCGATAAATTAATAACTAAGGAAAAGAATTTAAGTATAAGGACTAAAGGCAGTCTTGGACCAAATTATGTAGTAGGAGATATGACAACAAAATCTAAAACAGTTCTACTCAAAGGACCTAGAACTTTGGTAAATAAGGTTTCGGAAGCAATAGTAGAGGTGGACCTTAGTAGTAGAAAAGAGGATGAAAGTATTACTGTACCTATAAAATTAATAGATGATGAAGGACATGATATTATAGGGGTGGAAAAAGAGCCAAAGGTAGTAGATATTACTATTCCAATACTTAGAACAGTAACCGTACCAATAGAGCTTAATTTACAAGAGCAGTTACCAGAGAACTATGAAATTACTGAAATTACCATAAATCCAAACAAGATAACACTTAAGGGGGATAAAAGTATATCAAATTTAACTTTTATTCAAACCAAGCCAATAGATGTAAATAAATTAATGGGAAATACAGATGTACCTGTTGAATTAGAACTTCCAGAAAATGTTTCTTTATTAAATCCAAATGAAAAGGTAACAGTATCTTTAAATATTGAAGAAAATTCTACTAGGGTATTTGAATATGTGTTGAATGAAGTAGATATTAGAAATTTAGATGATAGTTTAGCTATTGATACTGATGATAATTCTAAAACTGTACAGGTTTCTGTAAAGGGAAGTAAAAAAATAGTTGAAGCTCTAACTAAAGAAGACATAGGTTTGTACTTGGATTTTAATATGATAGATGAAGGAACTCATAAAGTATATTTAGGTTCTAATGCACCAACAGGCATTACAGTAAAAGAAATTATACCGCAATCCATTGAATTTAAAATAATTAAACGGTAGGGGGAAAGGTATGGAGAGAAAACATGTTTTAGCAATTAATCCAGGCTCTACATCTACAAAAGTGTCTATATTTGAAGAAGAAAAGGTATTAAAAACCTTTAAGATAGACCATAAAAAAGAAGATTTAGAGAAGTATGAAAGGGTTGTAGATCAATATGATTATAGATTAAATTTAATCAAAGATTGGCTAGAATCTGAGAATATATCTACTAATTCACTAATAGCAGTAGTTGGAAGAGGAGGATTATTAAGATCTATGCCTGGAGGCACTTATTCTGTAACTGACGCAATGATTGAAGATTTAAAAGTTGGTATACAAGGGGAACATGCTTCTAACTTAGGTGGTATTCTTGCTAAGGGATTGGCTGATCTAGAAGGTATATCAGCTTATATAGTAGATCCTGTAGCAGTAGATGAATTTCATGAAATAGCTAGAATATCTGGACTTAAGGAAGTGCCTAGAAAATCCTTAGTTCATGCATTAAATATTAAGGCTGTATGCCATAGAAGAGCGAAGGAATTAAATAAAGAAATAGAAGATTTAAACCTAGTTGTAGCCCATCTAGGAGGGGGCATATCTATTGCAGCAGTTGAATCAGGTAGAATTATAGATGTAAATAATGCTAAAGAAATGGGACCTTTTTCTCCAGATAGAGCAGGAACATTACCTGTTGGAGATTTAGTTAAATTATGTTATTCAGGAAAGTATACATTAAGTGATATGAAAACCATGCTTCAAGGGGAAGGGGGACTTTTCTCATATTTAGGTACTATGGATGGACGAGAAGTAGAAGGAAGAATAAATAGTGGAGATAAATATGCAGAACTTATTTATGATGCAATGGCATACCAAATAGGGAAAGAAATAGGCAGCTATGCATCAGTGCTTTATGGAAAAATAGATAATATTATATTAACTGGGGGATTATCCTATTCTAATTATTTAGTAGACAGAATAAAAGGAATGATAAACTTTATATCTGAAGTTATAGTATATCCTGGAGAAGATGAAATGGAGGCATTAAACAAAGGTGCTCAAAGAGTAATTAATGGGCAAGAAGAAGTAAAAATATATGAAGATGAGGTGGAGATAAGTGGCTAAGTCATTGGAAGATTTATTAGAATTAGCTAAGAAGAGGGGACCAAAGAAAGTATCTGTAGCTGTAGCACAGGATAAGGACGTATTATCTGCAATAAAAAATGCTACAGAGTCAAAGATAGCAGAGCCTATATTAGTAGGAGATAAAGAAAAAATATTAGAAATTGCTAAGGAGCTCCAGTTTGACTTATCAGGTATCGAAATAATCAATGAAAAAGATGGAGCATTGGCTTGTAGGATAGCAACAGAGATGGTGAGCAGTGGAAAGGCAGATGTTTTAATGAAGGGACTTATAGATACATCTGTAATAATGAAACAAGTTTTAGATAGTGAGATTGGACTTAGGACAGGCAAGGTAATATCTCATGTTGCTGTATTTGATGTTTCAACTTATCATAAGGTTTTTATTGTAACTGATGCAGCTATGAATATAGCACCAGATATTTATCAGAAGAAGGAAATAATTGAGAATGCTGTAGAATTGGCTAAGTCTTTAGATATAGAAAGACCAAAAGTAGCAGTTTTGGCATCAAAGGAAAAAGTATCTCCAAAGATGGAAGCTACTATTCATGCAAAAGAATTAGCTGATATGAATAGAAGTGGAGAGATTACAGGTTGTTTAGTAGATGGGCCTTTTGCATTAGATAATGCTATATCTAAGGAATCAGCAAAATTAAAGGGAATAAATAGTGAAGTTGCAGGAGATGCGGACATACTATTGGTACCTCATATTGATGCAGGTAATGTACTATATAAATGTTTATCATTTTTAGCAAATGCAAAATCAGCAGGACTTATTGTAGGAACAAAATCACCAATAGTACTTACATCTAGAGCTGATAATGAAGAGTCAAAATTAAATTCAATAGCCTTAGCCGTACTAATGGCGTCAAAATAGGAGGAGGAAAATGACTAGACTATTAATTATAAATCCAGGTTCTACATCAACTAAAATAGCAGTTTTCGATGATGAAAAAAGTATATTTGAAGAAACTCTTCGTCACTCAGTAGAAGAAATTTCTAGTTTCGATAAAATTTATGACCAATATGAATTTAGAAAAAACATTATAGTAAATGCATTGGAAAAAAATAATATTTCAATAGATACTCTTGATGGAGTAGTAGGTAGAGGTGGACTTCTTAAACCTATAGAAGGTGGTACTTATGAAGTAAATGATAAGATGTTAGAAGATTTAAAGATTGGATATTTAGGAGAACATGCCTCAAACCTAGGTGGAATTATAGCTTATGAAATAGCTAAAGAAATAGGTAAAAATTCTTTTATAGTGGATCCGGTTGTAGTAGATGAAATGGAAGAAGTAGCTAGGGTATCTGGATTAAAAGAAATAGAAAGAAAAAGCATATTTCATGCGCTAAATCAAAAAGCTGTAGCAAGAAGACATTCTAACAAAATAGGAAAGAAATATGAAGAGTTAAACCTAATAGTTGCTCATTTAGGTGGTGGAGTTTCAGTAGGAGCTCATGAGAAGGGTAGAGTAATAGATGTAGCAAATGCCCTAGATGGAGAGGGACCCTT
>NZ_DAMCHJ010000010.1:93695-106183 GCF_032104385.1 Tissierella sp. | reverse complement strand
CGGGCTCTCTCCCAGTAGGAGATTTAGTAAAACTTTGTTATTCTGGTAAGTATTCTTTAGATGAGATGAAAAAAATGATAAAAGGAAATGGTGGGATTGTATCCTATCTAAATACCAATGATGCTAGAGAAGTTGGACAAAGAATAAAAGGTGGAGATAAATATGCAGAATTAATATATAAAGCCATGGCATATCAAGTCGCAAAGGAAATTGGCTCATGTGCAGCAGTGCTTAAAGGGAAGGTTGATGGAATTCTTATTACAGGCGGTATTGCCTATGATAAAGAATTTACATCTTGGGTAGAAGAAATGGTTAAATTTATTTGTGATGTAACTGTTTATCCAGGAGAAGATGAGCTTATGGCATTGGCAGAAGGTGGACTTCGTGTTCTAAGAGGAGAAGAGGAAGCAAAATTATATAAATAGGACTTGGTGATTATGTTAAATGATAAAAGAATTAGGATTATAATAGGGCATTATGGTTCAGGAAAATCAGAGTTTAGTGTAAACTATGCTGTGAAATTAGCACAAATGGGTAGAAAAGTTGCATTGGCTGATTTGGATATAGTAAATATGTACTTTAGATCTAGAGAAAAGGCATTGGAGATGGAAGGTGTTGGGATAAAGGTAATAGGTAGTCAAATAAATGCACCTGCCATAGAAGTACCATCTATATCTGCTGAAGTTTATACACCATTACAAGATGAATCTTATAATTTAATATTGGATGTAGGTGGAGACCAAGTAGGAGCAAGAGCTCTAGGAAGATATTATGAGTATTTTGAAGAAGGTAAATACGATATGTTATTTGTCCTAAATGCCAATAGACCTGAAACTCAAACTGTAGATAAGGTATTAGAATATATGGTAAAGATTCAAGATGTATCAAGGGCTAAAATAACAGGTATTGTAAATAATACACATTTATTAAAGAGTACAACTTGTGAAGATGTATTAAGAGGTCAGAAATTAGCTTTAGAGGTTCAAGAAAGAACCGGTATAAAGTTAAGATATATATCTGTATTAGAAGATATAGTACCAAGCCTTCCAAAAAAATTGGAGGGGGAGATATTCCCTATAAAATTATTTATGAGGGATGAATGGATGTTATAATAATAAGGGAGGGTAAAAAAATGGCTAAAGGAAAGGTAACATTTAAAGAAGACATCTGCAAGGGATGTTCACTTTGCACAACTGTTTGTCCAGTGAATATACTTGCTCTGGACAAAACAAAAATAAATGCTAAGGGTTATCATCCGGCTACAACAACAGACCCAGAAAAATGTATTGGTTGTGCTAATTGTGCTACAATCTGTCCAGATGTAGTTATTACTGTAGAAAGAGTTTAATATATTTTAAGGAGGGTTTTATAATGACAAAAGTTCTCATGAAAGGGAATGAGGCTATAGGGGCAGCGGCTATTCGGGCAGGCTGTAAGTACTTTTTTGGTTATCCTATAACTCCCCAATCTGAATTACCAGAATATATGTCAAGAGAGTTACCAAAGGCAGGAGGAGTATTTTTACAAGCAGAATCAGAGGTAGCAGCTATAAATATGGTTTATGGAGCAGCAGGTGCAGGTGCAAGGGTTATGACATCTTCATCAAGCCCTGGAATGTCATTAAAACAAGAAGGCATCTCCTATATTGCAGGTGCAGAATTACCTTGTCTAATAGTTAATATAATGAGAGGTGGACCAGGACTAGGAAGTATCCAACCTTCACAGACAGATTATTTCCAAGCTACTAGAGGTGGTGGAAATGGAGATTATAGAATGGTTGTATTTGCCCCAGCAGATGTTCAGGAATTAGTTGACTTAATTATAGAAGGATTTGATATAGCAGACCAATATAGAAACCCAGTTATGGTTCTTGGAGACGGTATGATAGGTCAAATGATGGAACCAGTAGAGTTTAAAGCACCAACAAAGAGAGAGTTACCACCTAAGGATTGGGCAACAGTAGGAACTGGTGGAAAAAGAGAGCCAAATATTATAAATTCATTATATATAGCACCAGAAGCACTTGAAGAACATAATATTAAGCTTCAAGCTAAATATAAAACAATGAAAGAAAATGAAGTAAGAGTGGACTCATACAATATAGAAGACGCTGATGTAGTTATAGCAGCTTATGGAACTACAGCAAGAATTGCAAAAACAGCAATATCAAAATTAGAAAAAGAAGGATATAAAGTAGGACTTATTAGACCAATTACTTTATGGCCATATCCATATGATGAATTTAAAAAGATAAATTCAAATTGTAAAGGCGTACTTACAGTTGAAATGAATTCAGGACAAATGGTAGATGATGTTAAAATAGCAGTAGAAGGAAGATTTCCAGTATCTTTCTATGGAAGAACAGGTGGAATGGTTCCTACACCAGATGCAATAATTGAACATGTTAAAAAAATCTATGGAGGTGAAAAATAATGGCTATAGTTTTTGAAAAGACTAAGGGTTTAACAGATGTGCAAACTCACTATTGTCCAGGTTGTACCCATGGAATTATCCATAGATTAGTGGGAGAAGCTCTAGAAGAATTAGGATTACTAGATAATGCTATAGGCATTGCACCAGTAGGGTGTTCAGTATTTGCTTACAATTATTTTAATTGTGATATGCAGCAGGCAGCTCATGGTAGAGCACCAGCAGTAGCTACAGGAATTAAGAGGGTTCATCCAGATAAGTTTGTATTCACTTATCAAGGAGATGGAGATTTAGCTTCCATTGGTACAGCGGAAATAGTTCAAGCAGCTCATAGAGGAGAAAAGATTTCTACAATATTTGTTAACAATGCTATTTATGGTATGACAGGCGGACAAATGGCACCTACAACCCTAATAGGACAAAAAGCTACAACAGCCCCATTTGGAAGAACTGAAGAACACAGTGGCAGACCAATAAGAATATCTGAAATGTTAGCAACAATCCATGGTGCAAAGTTTGTAGAAAGAGTAGCAGTAAATACTCCAGCCAATATAAGAAAAGCAAAAAAAGCTATAAAAGAATGTTTTCAATTACAACTTGAAGGGAAAGGATTTGGAATAGTAGAAGTATTATCTACATGTCCGACTAACTGGGGGTTAACGGCTCCAGAGGCAATGAAGTGGTTAGAGGAAAATATGATACCTTATTATCCTCTTGGAAATTTTAGAAGACCAGAGGAGGTTGAATAAAATGGAAGAAAGAATAGTAATTGCTGGTTTTGGCGGACAGGGTGTAATGGCATTAGGGCAACTTCTAACATACTCAGGAATGATAGAGAATAAAAAAGTATCTTGGTTACCGTCCTATGGCCCAGAGATGAGAGGAGGAACTGCAAACTGTAATGTTATTATATCTTCAGATGAAGTAGGTTCTCCAGTTGTCATAGACTCAACTTCAGCTATTGTAATGAATAGACCTTCTTTAGATAAGTTTGAAAACTTAGTAGTACCAGGAGGAAGATTATTTATAAACTCATCTTTAATAGATAGAAAATGTACTAGAGATGACATAGAGATATATTATGTTCCAGCTAATGAAATAGCAGATAAGGTAGGTAATCCAAGAACGGCGAATATGGTAATGCTAGGAGCATTTCTTGAAGCTACAAAAGCAGTAGAGGTAGACTCAATACTTAATAAAGCTTTTACTGCAGTATTTGGAGAAAATAGAGCACATTTATTACCTATTAACAAAGAAGCCTTAGAAAAAGGTGCAGAAATAGCAAGAAAACAAATGAAATAAAATTAAATAAATAATAAAAGACAGGAGAAATTTCTCCTGTCTTTTATTATTTATTTAATTAATTAATGGATTAGTCTTCATCTGCTGAGCAAGTGAAAGGTGAAGGGCATCCTCCGCCAGTGCCGCCTACTGCTGGGATTCGAACCTGTCTATTTTGTAAAACCTTAACTTTAAGCTCTATAACCATTTTTTCTTCTATTTTCTTGAAGAATTTTTCTTCGAAAGGAAGTTCTTCATCATGGCTACGATGACGACCTATAAATTCATCAAATTCAAAAATTCTTGCACTAATTAGTTCGCAGAATGGAAGTTCATTGAAATTTTCAACTATGATTTGATTGAATTCTGATAAATCTCCAGCCAATAACTTATCCTTTTCAGCAAAATGTTTATTTGGTAAATCGCTTACTTTGAAATACTCAAACTCAGCACTAGAATTCACAGCAAGTTCTGCTGGTGGTGTAGAGAAACAAATAGGTGTAGAACATTCAAATGGAACATCTACAGTACAATGGTGTAATTCACCGCATACTCCTTTCATATTTGCACAGGTTCCTGTAGAGTAATCAATGTTTTTGCGAATAAATCCTTTAATGAATAAAACATTAGTAGGTTGAAGCAACATACATTGAGTAATTTTTATTCTTTTTTTTATATTTTTAACTTCAAGTGCCCTTTCTGGCAAATGAATTAATGCACCAACATGGAATTGAACAGTTAATTCAGCTAAAACTACTGGAATTTTAGCAACAACACCCGTTGAGATTCCAATAGGTGTTACTGGTGTATTGGTACAACTATCCAATACATTACTTTCAACATCAACGCAAAGACTTTGATGTTTTGAATTAGAATTACATTCTGGGACATGGGGTTTTGGATTAACCTTAGTTTGCCCAAAATTACTGTCAAACACTCGTACATTACTAATTGTTGTACCTTCTATTGGATTGTACATATAGTATTTCCTCCTTAATATCATTTGGCTGTCAATAGTTTTATGTCATGTCCATACTATAATATATTCTCAGAGGTAGATTAGGTGATAATAATTTTATTCTATTGCAAATAAAAATTCTCCTTCACAGGCAAGCTCATCTTCAACATAGGCTTTGCCTTGCCCGATACCTACTGATCCTCTAATTCTAGTCAATTCTATTTCCATTCGAAGTGTATCCCCAGGTACTACTTTTCTTTTAAATCGAACCTTGTTTATTCCAGCAAAATAAGGAGTTTTACCCTTATATTTTTCATCGGATAATAAAATTATAGCTCCTACTTGAGCCATAGATTCTACTATTAATACACCTGGCATTACAGGCATATTAGGGAAATGACCTTGGAAGAAAAATTCATTTACAGTAACATTTTTATACCCTATCCCCTTTATACCTATTTCTTCTATTAAAATCTTATCAACAAAGAGAAAAGGATATCTATGGGGAATAATTCCCTTTATTTCCTCTATATTCAACAATTTATCCATAAAACTCCTCCTTTTTAGTCTTTTTTAGGGAAAAATTAATGATTGATTATTTTATTATATTCATATATACTAAGTCTTAACGTTTTATTCATATCATATTAATAATAATCTAAAGAAAATTAATTTGCAAATACTTTTAAAGGAGGTGGTAGATGGGAATAATAATAAAGAAAATACAATTTAATATGGAGGTGGAGAATGAAAGATATTTATGTAGGAATTTCTGGTGTAGGTAGTTATGTGCCTGAAAAAGTTGTTACTAACAATGATTTATCTAAGATTGTGGAAACATCGGATGAATGGATAATAGAGAGGACAGGCATACATGAAAGAAGAATAGCTAGTGATAATATGGCAACCTCGGATATGGCAACTATAGCTGCAAAGAATGCTTTAGAAGATGCTAATATTAAGTCAAAGGATATTGATCTTATAATAGTTGCAACTGTAACTTCTGATCATGCTTTTCCATCAACTGCTTGTATAATTCAGAAAAACATAGGTGCAGTAAATGCAGCTGCATTTGATATAAACGTAGGATGCTCAGGATTTGTCTACGGTTTATCCATAGGAGAAAGCTTTATTAAATCAGGTATGTATAAAAAGGTATTAGTCATAGGTGCAGAAACATTATCCAAAATAGTAGATTGGGGAGATAGAAATACTTGTGTACTATTTGGGGATGGTGCAGGAGCCTGTGTGTTAGAGAAATGCGAGGAAGGTTTTGGAATACTTTCCATTGAATTAGGTTCTGATGGAAACAATGGGGAAGTATTAACTCAACCAGCAGGAGGATCTAGAATACCAGCTAGTATAGATACCATAGAAAATAAACTTCACTTTATAAAAATGGATGGTAAGGAAGTATTTAAATTTGCTGTACGAGTTATGGAAAAAACATCTATAAATACTTTAAAAAAAGCAAACTTAGAATTGAATGATTTGGATTTTTTAATTCCTCATCAAGCTAATATGCGGATAATAGATGCAGCAGCAAAAAAGTTAAAGCTAGAAAAAGATAAAATATGCGTAAATCTAAACAAATATGGAAATATGTCTTCAGCCTCTATTCCAGTAGCCCTAAATGAAGCAGTTAAGGATAATAGGATCAAGAAAGGTGACAATATACTTCTAGTAGCCTTTGGAGCAGGTCTTACTTGGGCTTCAATGGTTATAAGATGGAGTAGGAGGGATGAAAATGTTTAGGACTAGAATAACTGATATGTTAAATATAAAGTATCCTATCCTACAGGGAGGTATGGCTTGGGTAGCAACTCATGAATTAGCAGCAGCTGTATCAGAAGCTGGGGGACTAGGAATTATAGGAGCTGGCAATGCACCAGCAGAAGTAATAAAAGAAGAAATTAAAAAGCTTAAGGAGTTAACAGATAAACCATTTGGCGTAAATATTATGTTAATGTCACCTTTTGCTGAGGATATTGTAGGTATAGTATGTGATGAGGGAGTTCCTGTTGTAACTACAGGTGCAGGAAGTCCAGGGAAATATATTAAAAAATTAAAAGAACATAATGTAAAAATCATACCTGTAGTACCTACTGTGTCTTTAGCAGTGAGATTAGAGAGAGAAGGCGTTGATGCTGTAATAGTAGAAGGAACAGAAGCGGGTGGACATATCGGAGAATTAACCACCATGACTTTAGTTCCCCAAATTGTTGATGCAGTTAAAGTTCCTGTCATAGCAGCAGGAGGAATGGCTGATGGAAGAGGATTTCTAGCAGCATTATCTTTAGGGGCAGAAGGAGTACAAATGGGTACTAGATTTGTATGCTCTACTGAAGCCAAAGTTCATATAAATTATAAGGAAGCTATAGTAAAAGCCAAAGATAGAGATGCACAAGTAACTGGGAGAAGTACTGGTCATCCTGTAAGAGCATTGAAAAACAAATTTACTAGAGAGTTTTTAGAACTTGAGAATAATAGTGTTTCTCTTGAAGAACTAGAACTCTTAGGTTCGGGAAGATTAAAACTAGCTGTAGTAGAAGGAGATATAAATAAAGGATCTTTAATGTCAGGACAAATTGCAGGATTAATTAAAGATATTAAACCATGCAATGAAATAATAGGAGATATAGTTTCTTATGCAGAGAAAAAACTAGATTTTTTACACCTACTAAAAGAAGGTGATAAAGATGAGTAAATTAGCATTTATATTTCCTGGGCAAGGTTCTCAATATGTAGGAATGGGTAAAGATTTTTATGAAAACTTTGTAGAGTCCCAAAAAGTATTTGATGAGGCAAATGAAGTATTAAATATGGATTTAAAAAGCATATGCTTTAATGGTAGTGAAGAAGATTTAAAAAAGACAGAGAATACTCAGCCAGCCATATTAGCTACAAGTATAGCAATTTTAAAGGCAATACAAGCTAGAGGTATAGATTGTGAATATACGGCAGGGCTTAGTTTAGGTGAGTATACATCTTTAGTCAACAGTGGAAGTATAGATTTTAAGGATGCTCTTAAGGTTGTAAAAGAGAGAGGAAAATTTATGCAAGAGGCAGTGCCTTTAGGAATTGGAGGAATGGTTGCAATACTTGGATTAAACAGACAAAATATACCCTCGATTTTACAAAAAACTAAGGAATATGGAATAGTTGAAGTAGCAAACTATAATAGTCCAGAACAAATTGTATTATCAGGAGAACTAAAAGGGCTTCATATTGCATGTGAAGAAGCAGTTAAATTAGGTGCTAAGAAAGCAGTATCATTACCTGTATCAGCACCATTTCATTCATCTCTATTAGTTCCAGCAGGGGAAAAACTAAAGAATGAGCTATCTAAAGTAGATATAAAAGATACTCAAAAGAAATTCATCTCTAATGTAGATGCTAAGCTTTTATCTAATAAAGATGAAATTAAACCCAAATTGGTGAACCAAGTAAGTAATTCAGTATTGTGGCAACAATCTGTTGAGTATATGATAAATGAAGGCGTAGATACTTTTGTAGAAATAGGACCAGGCAAGTCTCTCTCAGGATTTGTAAAACGAATTGGTAAAGCAATGGGCAAGGAAGTAAAGGCATTAAATGTAGGAGATGTTAATTCCTTTGAAGAAACAGTTGAATATTTAAAATCATTAAAAAATAACAAAATAAGTGAATAGCGAAAGAATTGTTAATTGATAAAGGGGGCGAACAAAGATGAGTCTAAAGGATAAAGCAGCCCTAATAACTGGTGGATCAAGAGGTATAGGTAAAGAAATTGCCTTAGAATTAGCTAGAAATGGGGTTCATATAGGAATTAGCTATGTTAGCAGCACAGAAAAGGCCAATGAAGTATTAGAAGAGATAAGATCTTACGGAGTTAAGGCAGTTGCTATAAAAGCAAATGTATCAGTGGAAGAAGATGTACTTCAAATGATAAAGACTATGGAAGAAGAACTAGGTACCATAGATATATTAGTAAATAATGCAGGAGTTACAAAAGATAATCTTCTTATTAGAATGAAAGAGACAGACTGGGACGAGGTAATGGATGTTAATCTAAAGGGAGTTTTTCTTTGCACTAAGGCAGTATCTAGAATAATGATGAAGAAAAGATATGGTAAAATAATAAATATTACTTCTGTAGTAGGAATAACTGGAAATGCTGGGCAAGGAAATTATAGTGCTTCAAAGGCTGGAGTCATAGGATTTACTAAATCTATGGCAAGGGAATTGGCTAGTAGAGGTATTAGGGTTAATGGAATTGCACCAGGATTTATTGAAACAGATATGACAGATGTATTAAAAGACGAAATAAAGGAAGCAATGTTAAAAACAATACCATTAAATAGCTTTGGAAATCCAAAGGATATTGCAAATTTAGCAGTATTTTTAGCAAGTGAAAGTTCAGATTATATAACAGGACAAATAATAAATGTAGACGGCGGAATGATTATGACCTAACACAACGAAGGATAGTGAGTTGATGTAGGTCAAAGGCAATGAGCACCAACCTTAATGTAGAATTTATCATTGGGAGTGCCCATTAGGGTCAAATCTATACGAACATAGTGAGTAAATAGATTTGAGTTGCGAAACTGCAGGATAGCTTTGAAATATAAATAGTGAATTAAATTAATAGGGAGGAATATAAAAATGATATTTGAAAAAGTTGTAAATATAATAGCAGAGCAATTAGGAGTAGATGATGTAGAGAGTATTACAATGGAAACCTCTATGATGAAGGACTTAGAGGCAGATTCATTAGATGCAGTAGAGATTATGATGGCATTAGAAGACGAGTTTGGAGTTACAATTCCAGATGAAGATGCAGAAAACTTCAAAAATATTGGTGACATAGTAAAATATGTTCAAGAAAAAACTGAATAAGACCTTGTATTGGAGGTAAAAAATGAAAAGAGTCGTAATAACGGGATTAGGTGCTATAACACCTATAGGCATAGGAAAGGAAAATTTCTGGAACTCTCTAATAGAAGGAAAGTCAGGAATAGGAGCTATAACTAGATTTAACACAACAAACTTTGACACCAAAATAGGTGCTGAAGTTAAGGAGTTTGATCCATCTGATTATATAGATAAGAAGGAAGCTAGAAGGATGGATAGATTTACCCAATACGCAGTAGCAGGTGCAAAGTTAGCCTTAGAAGATGGAAAAGTAGAATTAGATAAATTAAACTTAGATAAAGTTGGTGTTATAATTGGTGTAGGTATTGGTGGTATGGAAACCATGGAAACTGAGTTTACAAAGCTAAGGGATAGAGGTCCCAGTAGAGTTAGCCCATTATTTATTCCAATGATGATATCTAATATGGCACCAGGACAAATATCTATGACCTTTGGATTTAGAGGGCCAACAATGACAGTAACTACAGCCTGTGCCTCTAGTACTCATGCTATAGGAGAAGCTTTTAGAATGATTAGTGCAGGAAATGTAGATATGATAGTAGCAGGTGGAGCTGATGCGTCTATAACACCTATTTCAGTAGCAGGTTTTTGTTCAATGAAAGCTCTTTCAACAAGAAATGATAATCCTACAAAGGCATCACGTCCTTTTGATAAGGAAAGAGATGGATTTGTAATGGGAGAAGGAGCAGGGATATTGATTTTAGAAGAGCTAAATCATGCGTTGGCTAGAGGAGCAAATATATATGGTGAAATTGTAGGATATGGTTCTACTTCTGATGCCTTCCATATAACTCAACCAGATCCAGAAGCAAAGGGTGCAACAAGAGCTATGGAATTGGCATTAGAAGAAGCAGCAGCTGATTACCATGATGTAGACTATATAAATGCCCATGGTACATCAACATATTTCAATGATAAACTAGAAACTCTAGCAATAAAAAATGTCTTTAAAGAATATGCAAAGGCTTTAAATATTAGCTCAACAAAATCAATGACAGGTCATTTACTAGGAGCTGCTGGTGGAATAGAGGCTATAGCCACAATAATGGCAATAAAGGAAGGGACAATCCCTCCAACTATAAACTATGAATATCCAGATGAGGAATGTGATTTAAATTATACACCAAATGAGGCAGTAAAAAGAGATATAAACTATGCTTTATCAAATTCATTAGGATTTGGTGGACATAATGCAACGGTATTATTTAAAAAGTATATAGATTAGAATGAACTAAAAGGGCTTTGAGAAATCAAAGTCCTTTTAGTTTTGTAGATTGAGTGTTTTAATAGTTCATATGTTAAGCTATAATATAAATAACATATATATTTTAATAATTCCAGCAAAAAAGAGCTTTAGGAAATTTGTAAATGTAAAGTTAAATTTATATATGAAAAGGGGAATTTTATGAATAATAAAAACAAAGGTTTTCTTCTTATTTCAAGGATTGCTTTAATATTAACTTCATGTTCAAATTCAAAATCTGATAATTTATATAAGAAGTTAGCAGAAGCAGAACTTGTTTATACTGAAAGATTTCAACAGATATATTGAACTAAATATAAATTGTGTTTATAAGATAATATATAAGTTTATGTAAACTCTAACACAGTAAATCATTTACTATAATAAGAAAATAATAGGGGGATATAAAATATACATACAGTTAGAGCATTACCAAGTTTATCATCATTAATCATTAGTTGGATTATAATATTTATTTTAATTTTAGCCTTTATAGCTATACCAATCATTATTTTTATTAAATTAGCAAGAAAAATAAACAATATAGAAAGTTCTGTTAGTGAAATAAAGGAAAAGCTAGATAAAAATTTATAGGAGTAAAACTTAATAGGAAATATAATTAGAGTAGAATAGAGATTAAAGATAATCTAATATATAATTTTATAGAAGGTGATACTCAGTGCTAAGAATAGCCATATGCGATGATGAAAATTCAATATGTAATCAATTAGAAGAAATTTTAGATATGCTTGAGAAGGAATTTTCAAAGAAACTACAAATAGATATTTTTTATTCTGGAGAAGAATTAAGTTCACATTTATCTAAAGACAATTATTATGATATTATTTTTCTTGATATTGAACTAAAGGAAATGAACGGTGTAGAAGTAGGTCAAGTAATTAGAGATAAGATGTTAAATGAAACTACTCAAATTGTATATATTTCAGGTAAAGAGACTTATGCAATGGAGCTTTTTAAGGTAAGACCCTTAGATTTTATTATAAAACCTTTTAGTTATGAGAAAATACAGAAAGTTCTCGAGACTGCATTGAGGATTATACAAAAAGATGAAAAGGTTTTTCAGTATAAAATTGGACATACAAAATACAATTTGCCAATAAGAGATATTATATATTTTGAAAGTAGAAATAGAGAAGTTATAATACATACCGTAAATGGAACAGAAGTATTTTATGGCAGATTAAAAGATATATATGAATATTTAAATAAACTTAAATTTATTCAGATTCACAAATCCTATTTAGTAAACTATAATTATATTGTTAAACTTGAATATCATCAGGTTACTATGTCAAATAATGTAGTTCTACCTATTAGTCAAGCGAATAGAAAGAAAACAAGAGAACTACAATTAGAATTGGAAAGGGATAGAATATGAATTTAGATATTTATGATTATGTTTATTTAATAACCAGTATTTTTAGAACATATACTACATACAAATTTATGGATGTATTTTTTGATACTAGTGATACAAATAAAAAAATAGAATTTTTTTCTTATATGCTTTATTTCGTTGTCATTAGTTTTTTATATTTAGCTATTAATATTCCCATAGTCACATTAATAAGTAATATATCCTTATATTTTGCTTTAACATTTAATTATAAATCATCTATAAAAAATAGAATTATATCC
>NZ_DAMCHJ010000010.1:60011-93685 GCF_032104385.1 Tissierella sp. | reverse complement strand
GATTTTAATGTCTATAGAGAGTATAATCGTTTTATTATCGGGATTTGTTTATACTAATGGTCTTAGTAGTAATCCACTATATTCTTCAATTATCGGAATGATTGCTATAAATATAATTTCATACATGATTGCATTAATAATGAGAGGATATAGAAATATAAAGAAAGGAATAGATATTCCAAATATCTATTGGTTATCTATATTTTTAATACCATTAGGGAGTTTATGTATCATCTTGACTCTTTTACAAAATTTCAACTTAGATATATATATAACTGTAGGTTGCATAATTATATTATTTTTAATAAATATAATTGTTTTCTACTTATATGATACTTTAAATAAGGCATTTAAAGATAAAATGGAGAAATTAGCATTAGAAGAACAAAATAAATATTATCAAAGACAACTCGAAATTATAAATAGTTCTTATGAAAATATAAAATCTTTACGTCATGATATGAAGAATTATTTACTTGCTTTAAAAGGATATATAGAAAATGGAGGAAGAGAAAAATCCATTGATTATATTCTGCAAATAAATGATAGCCTCTATGAAAAGGAACAATTATTCAGAACAGGCAATATAGAGATAGATAGCATTTTAAATTATAAATTACAGGAAGCAGAATCAAAGGGAATTTTAGTAACACTAGAGCTAAAAATCCCATCTAAATTAAATATTTTGCCATTAGATATAGTAGTGATTTTAGGGAACTTGTTAGACAATGCAATAGAAGCTAGTTCCAAAGTTGAAAATGATAAAAGAATTGATATTATAATTAAATATAAAAACAATGTACTATTTATTTATATTAATAATTCTTTTGATGGCTCTATTATCTATGAAGGAGATAAAATAAAAACAACTAAAAAGGACAAAGAAAATCATGGTATAGGATTAAATAATGTAGAAAAGATTTTAAAGAAATATGATGGTATTATGAAAGTATATCATACTGAAAAAAGATTTCATGTTGATATATTAATGTATGGAGTATAATAGATTAGACAATTAGGACTTTGAAAAATCAAAGTCTTTTAATATTTTAGTAACGAATATGCAAAAATTGTAATTTTCAACAAAAAGATATACAAGTTTCAACAAATTCCTAAAGACCTATTATTTCTTATTGCATAATGAATGTACAAAAATAACAAAGGAGATGACTCAATTGAAGAAAGTTATTTTAAGGTTTAGTGGAGTTCTTGCAAGTTTAGCATTGATGTTAACATCCATGAATGTAAATACAACATGTATGTATCTTGCTTATCAACCTGAATTACCAGAAGGTGCAGAAAAACTTCGTAAAAATTAATGGCTAATAATATGATTGAGAAGATAACAAACTACTTTATTGTTAATGAGCTAATAAAAGATGAGGATAGACAGATTTATGCCTATGGATTACATCAAGGACTTCTAATATTACTAAACATCACAACAACAATCTTAATAGGATTTATGTTTAGAGCGGTCTGGGAAAGCATTTTATTTATTATAGTATATATTCCACTTAGAGTCTATGGAGGAGGATATCATGCTAAAAGTGAAGTTAGATGTTATTTGTTTTCTATAGTCCTAATTTTAGCAGTATTATTAGGAATACAAATTATTTCAGAGACAGATGTGATAATCCTAGGTTTAACAAAAGCAGGTGGAATTATAATCTGGTTTCTAGCACCTGTAGAAGATCGCAATAAGCCTTTGGATAAAGAGGAAAGGATTATATATAAAAGAAGGACAAGTATTATTCTCATTACAGAGATAATAACTACTATATTCTTATTAGTATTGAATTTTAAAGAAATGGCATTGGTTATGGCTGTATCAATATTTATAGTAAGTTTGATGTTGATTCTAGGGAAAATGATTAACAAAGATTAAATATATTATTTGAGTTATGGGTTATAAGCAAAGCCCTATATAAATAGGGGGTGATACCAATGAGTATGCTAACTCACAAATGAAATTAATTGGTGAAGTAGATAGGTTACAATAAACTAGATAATAAAAATAAGGTTATGTAAACTAATAGTAGGAAAAGGAGAGAATAATCTATATGTTTAAATTTAACAAAGTTAGAATGGTTTCTATCGGTTTATTACTTAGTTTTATAACAGGAGCTATGTTTCCAACTCTTTCAATAGCAAGTTCCTTTAAAATAAAGAATGACATTGAATCAGACGTTATTTATGAGCTGAATAGTGGTAGAAAGGTTTCAGAAGTTAAATTTACAGATGAAGTTGAGCAACTAAAACATGATGTACAATCAATGAGTAAGAGAGCCAACAATATTAGCCCTGACATATTAGGTGATTTTATTAAAGAAAATGAAGATGAAATTGAGGAGTTAAATGAAAGACTAGAAGATTATGTTTATGGAGTTGTAGATCAATATGTTAATCAAAATTTCAGAACAAAGGTTGAAGACATTGATAATAGCAGTTATTATGTTGAGTTGTTAAATGAAGTGCTTATGGATGTTTTTGATAAAGATGATGTCAGCCTTAGATCTGGAAATGGGATATATCATGATACTTATTTCAAATGGAGTAGATATGAAAAAAGAAATGGTTATAATACTTATAGTATGGTTCCTGAGACGGATGTAAGATTATTTAAAATTATGGCTCAAACTGCATGGATAGTCCTTAAGGATTATTATTCAATAAGAACAAATGTAAATGGATTAGAGGACCAATTTATGTGTCACTATTATGCTAAAATTGAACATGAATGGAACATTGAGGTAGAAAGACCTGATGTAGGTCTTACTAAAACAATAGCTGCATTCTGTAACCCGTAGAATCTACAAATATAATTAATTTAGAATAGCCTAGAGGTGATTATATGATAAAAGTTAGAATTAAAAAATTTCAAAGTAGAATTGCAATTATTATAATTATATTTATTTCATTCCTTTTTGCATATTTTTCCATCAATTCTTTTAATAAAGAGTATTTAGTTCAAATAAGAGATACTAATGAATTAGAGTCTATTGTCAACGGAATTATTTACTTTGGCAGACCATCATGTCCAAATTGCATAAAATTTGAACCTACTTTAAAAAGAATGATTACTCAAAACAAAACTACTGTATATTATTTTAATACGGATTATTTCAGAGAAAATGAATTACTTCCTGAAGAAGAACTTGGTAAAATATTTCAACGATTTACAGTTGAAGAAGTACCCTTAATGGTTGTATTAACAAATGGATCGTTAACAGGTATGTTTAATCCTAATCGAATTTATAATGGAACCCAAGATTCAATGATGAAAGAATTAAGTGTTTTCTTAAATGAGTATGTGAATTACTCAGAACAATATATTCCACACTATACTGTTTATATCATTTTAGCCATAATTTCTGCACTTATTTTTTTATATGTGTTTATAAGAGAAGAAATAAATCTTTCTAATAATAGTCTTTCGTTTTTTACAGTTTTTTTATTAAATCTAGCTATAATGATTTTATTATATCGAAATTTCACATTATCAGTTAAATATTTAGATGCCACTGGTTTTAGTGGAAATGTTATATATGGAGCATTGGCAATTGTTTCATTTATACTTTGTATTATTTCGATACTTAAATTAATAGTTATTAAATACAGTAACGAATAATAGGACTCAGTCCCTTTAGTTTTGAGATAACTTTAACAAGTTCTAAGATATACACCTTATTGTCAAAGATAGTTAAAAATCAATCTATACTGAGAAGATTGTTTTTATTTAGTATAAATCATTTTCTTTAGATTTTATGTTGATAAGTTAATGTGGGGAATATATATAAGTTACTATCTGTAATAAAACCTCAATAGAAAGTGAAGGTGGTTATTTTGAAAGAGAGAATTGTAGTTTGGTTAAGTAAAAGCAGTAATCAGATTTTTAAGATTTTCTTTGCACTTTGGTTTTTACTTTCATCATACTCTTTATTTCCTATTCCACAATCATTGATTCTAGCTAAAAATCTAGACGTTTTTTCATATACTGTTATTTATTATATAGGAATATTATTGTTTTTTGGGGTAATTTTTTTATCTAAAAAACTTTCTATAAATTCACGATTATCTGTTTTTATCATTTTAAATATCATATTAGCAGTACTTTTTAACAAAGTTAAAGTAATAAATTTTAAAGATTTTGGAGATTCCATCCTTCGATTTGTTGCGTCATTAGCAAGTCTAGCTTTTATAAGGCATGCTAGACAAGTAAAAGATGTTCTAAAAATGCAAAAAAATAAACAAGAGATGAATCAAATAACTATTTATCCTACGGATATCCAAAAAAAAGTAACTAAAGGTATTTATAGATATACTACTTCTGATGAAGATTTTTGGATAAAAGCACAGAATGACACTGCTGATTTAGAATATATTTGTTCATTTTGCATTTTGTTTTTTGTGTTTTTAATACCAGATAGATATTTAACTTTTTCAACTACTTTTATAATTATTATTAGTGCTTTTCGCCTGATGAAACATAAATGGGTTTTAGTAGATAAAGACGGTAGAATAGTATAGGTAATAAAAATTATATACAAAAATTACTTCCGATAGGATAAATATATTGAAATTATAAAAGGCTATTCTATTCATATTTCTGAAAGGGGTTAGATTTAACTATGAAAAAAATAAATTATTATATCATAGGAATAATTTTACTTGTATTAGTAACGTCATGTAGTTCTACTAATATATCTAAGGAAGATATTAGTAAAGTAAAAAATATTAGTTATGATGATGTTGTAAAAAATCTTTCAAATATAATCAATGATTTTTTATATAATTATGATTATTATACTGTTTTTAATCTAGAATTTGTAGAGGATAAATTAGCAATAGATAATACTAATGAAGTAAAAAAATTTAATAATATAAAAATACTACTGGATATAGAGGTGGATTTAGATAAGTTTTCTACGGATTTGAAAAAAGATATGACTATAGCAGAAAAAGATAAGGCTTTTAACGAACTAACGAAAAATACCAATAAGGATTTATTGGATATATTACATAAGGAAAGTACCATTGAATATTCAAAAGTTGGAAGATTAGAAATATCATATGCAGATAGGAAAAATAAATTAAAATATAGTTCAAATATAAATAATTCAAGGGATTCTCAAACAATGATAACTTTAAGAAATGAAAAATCTGAAGGAGAAAAATTAATATTAGAAGAGATATTTAAGTATATAAAAGAGTACAAGAAAAACTATGAATTAAAAAGATTTGGTACTGATAACAATATATTGATTATAGAATTCCATATATATACAGTTGATGATATACATAATCAAGAAATCGAAAAAATAAGTAAGGGATTATTCCATATGATTATGGAAAATGAAAATACCAATAAATATATAAATGATGAAGAAGTTAAATCTATGAAAATTATATTTAATAAGGAAACAAATGATATGGAGCCAATTATTTTTGAAAAGGATATTTTGACATAATTCATTGGCAATTGTTTCATTTATACTTTGTATTATTTCCATACTTAAATAAATTACAAATAAAGGCTTTGGAGAAATGTCCAAAGCCTTTATTTGTATAAAAAAACTTGTCTATCACAGATACTATGGTATACTAAAATAATATAATATAATATATGGAGTGATATTATGGTATTTAATATTCCAGAATACGTAGAGATAATCATAAATAAACTTGAAGAAAAAGGTTTCAATGCATATATAGTAGGTGGGTCAGTTAGAGATATATTATTAGATAGAGAGCCATCCGATTTTGATATAACTACAGATGCTTTGCCAGAGGAAATAGAAGAAATATTTAGTGAATATATAACCTTGGAAGTAGGGAAAAAATTTGGTACTGTAGTTGTAGTTCAAGATGAAGGGATTGTAGAAGTAACAACCTTTAGAGCTGATGGGGAATATATAGATGGAAGAAGACCTGAAAAAGTATATTTTTCAAAAAATATTTTTGAGGATTTATCCCGTAGAGATTTTACAATAAATGCTATGGCATATAATAAAAAGACTGGATTAATAGATTATTTTCATGGAGTAGAAGATTTGGAGAAAAGAAGAATTAAGGCTGTGGGTAATCCATACAATAGACTCAAGGAAGATTATTTGAGGATAATGAGAGCAGTAAGGTTTGCAACACAACTAGAGTTTTTTATTGATGAGGAAACTCTCCATGCTTGTAGATTATATAGTAAACATATATCTGAAATTAGCATAGAAAGAATCAGAGAAGAAATTTTTAAAATAATATTATCACAAAAACCTTCCTATGGAATTAAATTAATGAAGGATATAAAAATACTAGATATTATTTTGCCTGAGATGATAAATACAATAGGATTTAACCAACATAATCCTCATCATAATAAGGATGTATTTCAACATATAATGTGTGTATTAGATGAAACCACGCCTATTTTACACCTAAGGCTGGCAGCTTTATTCCATGATATAGGAAAACCCTGTACTTTAACTATAGATGAAGAGGGAATTGGACATTTTTATGGGCATGATAAATTAGGTGCTAAAATGGCAAAGGAAATATTACAAAGATGGAAAACACCTAAGGATATAATTGTAAAAGTTGAAATGCTAGTACATAAACATATGACGCAACACGATAATTTAAAAGAAAAAGGACTAAAAAGACTATTATCTACTTTTGGTGAAGAAGAAATATTTACTTTGTTAGAGTTACAGAAAGCTGATAGGGTCTGCTCAAATAAAGAAACTGATATAAAGGATTTATTAGAAAGAGAAGAAAAGATAAAAGATATTATAAAAAACAAAGAGGTTTACAACAAAAATCAATTAGCAATTAATGGTCGTGATGTGATAGAATTAGGATATAAAGAAGGAAAAATAATTGGTGAAATTTTAGATTATTTATTGGAAAAGGTATTGGAAAAACCTGAATTAGATGAAAAGGAAAAATTAATTAATATTATAAAAGAAAGATTTTAAATAATTACTTTAGAGTAGTAACAGGGCATTAATTAAAAAATCTAAAGGATTATCAAGTCATACCATAATAGGTAAATATAAGTGTATAAGTTAAAAACTTATATTTTATACTTTTAATTGATAATATTAATTATCAATTATATAAAAGGAGTGCTTGCTAAAGTGGGAAAATTATTTGGTACAGATGGTATTAGAGGAATTGCAAATAAGGAGCTAACTCCAGAGTTAGCCTTTCAAATAGGTAGAGCAGGAGCATATATACTAGCAAAAGGCAACTATGGAAAAATAGTAGTTGGAAAAGATACAAGGGCATCTGGAGATATGCTGGAGGCTGCCATAACAGCAGGGATTTGCTCTATGGGATTAAATGTAATATCTGTAGGTGTCATACCAACTCCAGCAGTTGCGTATTTAACTCGAAAATATGAGGCAATAGCAGGTGTAGTAATATCTGCATCTCACAATCCCGGAGAATATAATGGAATAAAGTTTTTTAATAATCAAGGATTTAAATTGCCAGATGAAATTGAGGAAAAAATAGAAGATATTATATTAAACAAGAAAGAATTAGATATTAGACCTATAGGAGAAAAGATTGGAAAAGTAATATTAGATAAGAATGGCAGTGAAGATTATATAAATTATTTAACTTCTACTGCTAATATAGATTTAACTGGAATAAAGATTGCAATGGACTGTGGTCATGGTGCTTTATATAAAATTGCTCCAGAGACTATAAAAAGACTTGGAGGAGAAGTAATAGTTATAAATACAGAGCCCACAGGAATGAATATAAATGCTGACTGTGGATCTACTAATCCAAAAATGATTCAAGAATTGGTATTGAAAGAAAAGGCAGATATTGGTATATCTTTTGATGGTGATGGAGATAGGATAATAGCTGTTGATGAGTTAGGGAATATACTAGATGGGGATCATATATTAGCTATTTGTGGACTATATCTTCATAAACAAAAAAAGTTAAAGAATAATACTGTAGTAGGTACGATTATGACCAATATGGGTTTAGATATATTTTTAAGGGAAGAAGGCATAAATATGGTGAAAACTACAGTTGGTGATAGATATATATTAGAGGAAATGGTAAAATCAGATTATGTTTTAGGAGGCGAGCAATCAGGCCATATAATTTTCTTAGATTATAATACTACAGGAGATGGTTTAGCTACGGGACTACATTTACTGGAAGTAATGAAATCATCTAAAAAGCCAATGTCAGAATTAAATAATTTAATGACGAATTTTCCTCAAGTTCTAGTTAATGCAAAGGTAAAAAATGAATTAAAACATAGATATATGGAAAACCAAGAAATAATGGAAGAAATAAAAAGAGTTGAGGAAATTTTTCATGGTCAAGGTAGAGTTGTTATAAGACCTTCGGGTACAGAACCTCTAGTTAGAGTAATGATTGAAGCAAAGGAAGACATAGGTTTATTTAAAATTGCTTCTGACTTAGCAGAATTTATTGAAGAGAAAATAGGAATTAACTCTTAAGTCAAAATATATGATGGGGTGATAAGATGAATTATAAAATCGTAGCAGATAGCAGCTGTGATTTGAATGAAGAATTAAAAGAAAAACTTAATATTAGTCTTGTTCCATTTAAAATAGATATAGATAATAAGAAATTTATAGATAATGAAGAAATAAATATGATGGAATTAATAGATGCAATGAAAAGCAGTCCAAACCCAATTAGAACTTCATGTCCTTCACCTGGAGATTTTTTTGTTGAATATAAAAATGCGGAAAATATTTTTTCTATAACAATATCAAGTAAATTAAGTGGAACATATAATTCAGCAATATTAGCAAAGGACATGGTAGAAGAAGAAGAACCAGAGAAATTTGTTCATGTTTTTGATTCTAAGTCTGCTAGTGTAGGAGAAACATTAGTAGCTATAAAAATACAAGAATTAATAGAAAAAAAATTAAACAACTTTGAAATAGTTGAAAAGGTAGAAAAATATATTAATGGAATGAAGACATATTTTGTTTTAGAAAATCTTGATAATCTAATAAAAAATGGCAGGATTTCAAAAACTAAGGGTTTAATTGCAAATGTTTTAAATCTAAAACCTATTATGGGAGAAGATGGAGAGGGAAATATAAAGCTTGTTGAGAATGTAAGGGGGACTAAAAAGGCATTTAAAAGACTAGTTGAAATAATTGGAGAAACTGGTGAAAAATTTGAGGAAAAAATATTAGCAATTTCTCATGTTAATGCATTTGAAAAAGCAGAAGAACTAAAAAAAGAAATTCAAAAAAGGTATAATTTTAAAGATATTATTTTAGTTAAGACAGCAGGGCTAAGTTCTGCTTATGCCAATGATGGGGGAATTATTTTAGTTTTTTAAATGGAATAGAAACTTTCAAATATAAAAATATATTGACAAGTACAAATATCATGTTATAATAATAAGGTAAACAAAAATTACTTTATTTATGCGGGAGTGGCGGAACTGGCAGACGCGCTAGACTTAGGATCTAGTGTCATTGACGTGGGGGTTCAAGTCCTCTTTCCCGCACCATCTTTAAACCAGTGGATTTGTACCATTGGTTTTTTTACTATGTTTTTTAATATATTGTATTGGATATTACTATTTGTTATGTTATAATTTTATGATATAATAGGTTAGTTTAAAGTGGATAAATATATCGTTAAGGAGGAAGTTGTAGATGAAGGCAGTGTTAGGAAACAAAGAAAATAATAAAGTGGATTTTACCATTGAAATATCTGAAGTTGATTTTGAAAAGGAATTACAAAAAGCATATTTAAAAAATAGGGCTAGATTTAATATTCCAGGATTTAGAAAGGGAAAGGTTCCAAGAAAGATTATTGAGATGAACTATGGAGAAGGTATATTCTATGAAGAAGCTATAAACGCGATTTTACCACATGTTTATAGTGATGCAGTTGAAGAATTAGGACTTGAACCAGTTGATCAACCAGTGGTAGATATTGAAGAAATTGAAAAGGGAAAACCTATTTTAGTAAAAATTGAAGTAGCAGTAAAACCAGAGGTAACTCTTGGTGAGTACAAAGGTATAGAAATTGAAAAAGTAGAGTATAATGTTACAGATGAGCATGTAGAAAATGAATTAAAATCAGTTCAAGAAATGAACGGAAGAATAATTGATGCCGGGGATAGAGCGGTAAAAACTGGAGATGTTTTGACAATTGATTATGCTGGATATGTTGATGGGGCACAATTTGATGGTGGAACAGCTGAAGGACAAACACTGGAAATAGGTTCTGGTAGATTTATTCCAGGTTTTGAAGAACAATTAGTGGGTAAGAATAAAGGAGAAGAAGTAGATGTAGCTGTAACATTTCCAGAAGAATATCATGCAGAAGAATTAAAAGGTAAAGAAGCTACTTTCAAAGTGAAAATTCATGAAATAAAGGAAAAAGAATTACCAATAATAGATGATGAATTTGCAAAAGATGTATCTGAATTTGATACTATTGAAGAATATAAAGCCAGTATTAGAGAAAAACTAGAAGAAGAATTTAAAAACAAAGAAAAAGCAGAAAATGAAAACAACTTAATTGAAAAGGTAATAGAAAACTGTCAAGTTGATATACCAGAGGCTATGGTAGATTCTCAATTAGAAAATGAACTAGGAGAATTTGACTATAGGATGAGAATGCAAGGTCTTAACTTAGAACAATACTTACAAATAACTAACTCAACAGAAGAATCTCTAAAGGAACAATTAAAACCTATGGCAGAAAAGAGAGTTAGAGGAGATTTAGTTCTAGAAGCTATTGGTAAGGCTGAAAATATCGAAGTAACAGAAGAAGATATGGATAAAGAATTAGATAAAATGGCAGATTCATATAAACAAGAAGATAAAGAAAAATTTATAAAAGATATGAAAAAAGGCGATTTATCATTTTTAGAAACAGCTATAATAAATCAAAAAGTTATTGATTTATTAGTGGCGAATGCTAAATTGAAATAATTAATGGAGGGATGTAAAATGACTTTAGTTCCTATGGTTATAGAGCAAACCAACAGGGGAGAAAGGTCCTATGATATTTACTCTAGATTATTAAAAGAAAGAATAATATTTTTAGGCAGTGAAGTTAATGATATGACTGCAAATTTAATAGTAGCTCAGTTATTATTTCTTGAAGCAGAAGATCCAGATAAAGATATTCAACTTTATATAAATAGCCCTGGTGGTTCAGTAAGTGCAGGATTTGCTATATTTGACACTATGCAATATATTAAACCAGATGTTTCAACTATATGTATGGGTATGGCTGCTAGTATGGGTGCATTTTTATTGGCAGCAGGTGCAAAAGGTAAGAGATTTGCATTACCAAATGCTGATATTATGATACATCAGCCTTTAGGTGGTGCTAAAGGTCAAGCAGAAGATATAAGAATTCAAGCTGAAAAAATAATTGAAATAAGAGAAAGAATAAATAAGATACTAGCCGAGAGAACTGGTCAGCCATTAGAAAAAGTGTCTAAGGATACAGATAGAGATTATTATATGACAGCTGAAGAAGCTAAAGAATATGGTATAATAGATGAGGTAATATTAAGAAAATAAATTAAGTGAGGTGTCATCGTGGCTAAATATGATGAAAGACAGCTTCGTTGCTCTTTCTGTGGAAAGCCACAGGAACAGGTTAGGAGGCTTATTGCAGGGCCAAATGTTTATATATGTAATGAATGTATAGAGTTATGTCAGGAAATAGTTGAAGAGGAGTTTGTTGATAATCTTGATTATGATATTCAAGATTTACCAAAGCCTGCTATTATAAAAGAAACTCTAGATGATTACGTTATAAAACAAGAGAGGGCCAAAAGGGCTTTAGCTGTAGCAGTTTACAATCATTACAAAAGAATAAATAAAAAACCAACCAAACATAATGACGTGGAGCTCCAAAAAAGTAATATTATTATGTTAGGACCTACAGGTTCTGGTAAAACGTTACTTGCTCAAACTTTAGCGAAGATACTGAATGTACCATTTGCTATAGCAGACGCCACTTCTTTGACAGAAGCCGGATATGTTGGTGAAGATGTTGAAAACATAATATTAAAACTTATTCAAGCAGCGGATTACGATATTGAGAGAGCTGAAAAAGGTATAATATATATAGATGAAATAGATAAAGTAGCTAGAAAGACTGAAAACCCATCTATTACAAGAGATGTTAGTGGTGAAGGGGTGCAACAGGCATTACTTAAGATTTTAGAAGGGACTGTTGCCAATGTTCCACCTCAAGGAGGAAGAAAACATCCGCATCAAGAGTTTATCCAAGTGGATACAACTAATATATTATTTATAGTTGGTGGTGCCTTTGATGGATTAGATAAAATAATTCAAAATCGTGTAGGCAAAAAAGCTATGGGATTTGGAGCGGAGGTATCATCTCAAAAAGATGCTAAAATAGGTGAACTTTTAAAACATTTACAGCCAGAGGATCTTCTTAAATTTGGTTTAATTCCAGAATTTGTTGGAAGATTACCAGTTATAGTAACTTTAGAAGAATTAGATGAAGAAACATTGGTTAAGATTCTTACAGAACCAAGAAATGCTCTTGTAAAACAATATAAAGAGTTGTTTACAATAGATGGAGTGGAGCTTGAATTTGAAGAAGAAGCGCTTCTTGCTATAGCTAAGAAAGCAATTGAAAGAAAGACTGGAGCAAGGGGACTTAGAAGTATAATAGAAGAAAATATGTTAGATATTATGTATGAGATACCTTCAAGGGATGATATAGAGAAATGTGTTATAACTAAGGAAACAATAGAAAACAAGGTAGAGCCTACTTTGGTACTATCAGATAGAAAAAAGAAAAGTAGGTCTAAGAAAACAAGCAACAACGAATCTGCATCTTAAAGGCTCACATTTGTGGGCTTTTATTTGTATTTAGGGATAAAATTGTGCGTATATCGGGAGGATAAAAAAGAATGAACCAGTATAAAATACAAAATAAAACCCTACCACTGATACCTTTAAGAGGAATATCAATATTTCCTCATATGGTTGTTCATTTTGATGTTGGGAGGGAGAAATCTATAAATGCTTTAGAAAATGCTATGTTAGATGATTCATCTATATTTTTATGTACTCAAAAGGATACGAAGATGAATGAACCAACCGTAGATGATTTTTATCATATGGGAACAGTTGTAAAGGTTAAACAAATGTTAAAGTTACCAGGTGGCAGCATCAGAGTTTTAGTTGAAGGTATAAATAGAGGTAGAGTGACTAATGTGGTTCAAGAAGAGCCATTTTTCATAGCAGAAGTTGAAGAATTATTATATGATGAAGAAGATATAGAAAAAGATATAGATTCAGAAGCAGCTATGAGACTTGTAATAAATGACTTTGAAGAATATCTTTCTTTTAATGATAGAATTTCTTCTGATATTTTAATTACTATAATGGATATTGATGATCCGGGAAGATTGGCAGATGTTATAGCATCATATATATATTTAAAAATAGAAGACAATCAAAAGATACTTGAAACAATTGATTTCTATGAAAGATTAGAATTGCTTCATATAATATTACAAGAAGAAATAGAAGTATTGAAAATTGAGGATAAAATAAACCAAAGAGTAAAGAAACAAATAAATAAGGTTCAAAAAGAATATTATCTCAAGGAGCAAATAAAGGCTATACAGAAGGAATTAGGGCAAGATGATGATATTATAGCAGAAGCAGAAGAATACGAGGAAAAGATAGAGAAAATAAAAATGCCTAAGGAAGTAAAAGAAAAGGCACTGAAGGAGGTTGAAAGACTTCTAAAACTATCACCTCATTCACCTGAAACAGGAGTTGTTAGAACTTATTTAGATTGGCTTATAGATTTGCCTTGGGATAAAGAAACAAAAGATAAGATAGATATTAAAAAGTCAAGAGACATATTAAACCAAGATCATTATGGGCTTACAGATGTAAAAGAAAGAATATTGGAATTTATAGCTATAAGAAAGTTAACCAATAGTATAAAAGGGCCTATAATTTGCTTAGTAGGACCTCCTGGAGTTGGTAAGACATCAATAGCTAAATCAATAGCTAAATCTCTCAATAGAAAATTTGTTAGAATGTCTTTAGGTGGAGTAAGAGATGAAGCTGAGATAAGGGGTCATAGGAGAACTTATATTGGTTCTATGCCAGGAGGTATAATTAATTCCATGAAAAAGGCTGGGACTAAAAATCCAGTGTTTCTATTTGATGAAGTTGATAAACTAAGTAGTGATTATAGGGGAGATCCTTCTAGTGCACTGTTAGAAGTATTAGACCCAGAACAAAATACTACATTTACTGATCATTATTTAGATGTGCCCTTTGATTTATCTAAGGTACTATTTATAACTACGGCAAATACAACTGCTACAATACCAGCGCCACTTCTAGATAGGATGGAAGTCATTAGAATATCTGGTTATACAGAGGAAGAAAAGCTACAAATAGCTATAAATCATTTGTTACCAAAGCAATTAAAGGAACATGGCTTAAGTAGTGACAATCTAGTCATATCGGAAGCCGCTATAAGAGGTATAATCAATAATTATACTAGGGAGGCAGGAGTAAGAAATCTAGAAAGAAATATAGCTAATGTTTGTAGAAAGGCAGCTAAAAAGATAGTAGAAAAAAAATTAAAGACTATAAGAATAAATAGTGGGAATCTATCAAATTATCTAGGAATTGAAAAATACAGGTTTGATACTTTATGTGAAGAGAACCAAATTGGTGTAGCCAATGGTTTAGCTTGGACATCCGTTGGAGGAGAAACCCTTTCAGTAGAAGTTAACACAATGAAGGGAACTGGCAAAATTCAATTGACTGGGAAACTAGGAGAAGTCATGAAGGAATCTGCTATGGCAGGTATTAGCTATATTAGAGCTAATTCCAATATATTAGGTATAGAGTCAGATTTTTATAAAGAAATGGATATTCATATTCATGTACCAGAGGGAGCTATACCAAAGGATGGACCATCAGCAGGTATTACTATGGCTACGGCTGTTATTTCTGCATTATCCAATACTCCAATTAGCAGAGAAGTAGCTATGACAGGAGAGATAACATTAAGAGGAAGAGTTTTACCAGTAGGAGGAATTAAAGAGAAGGTATTAGCAGCAAATAGGATGGGCATTAAGAAGGTATTACTACCTATTGAGAATGAAAAGGATTTAGAAGAAATTCCAGATAAGATAAGAAAGAAGATGAGCTTTGTTCTAGTAAGGTCCATGGAGGAAGTATTGGAACACGCATTGTTAAAGAGGAATGATAATGATGAAAATAATTAAATCTGACTTACATGCAATTGCAGTAGGACCAAAACAATATCCACAGGACGAATTTCCAGAAATAGCTTTTGCTGGTAGATCAAATGTTGGCAAGTCATCTTTTATAAATTCTATGATTAATAGGGCAAATTTAGCTAGAACCTCCGGTAAGCCTGGGAAAACAAGGACAATTAATTTCTATATTATCAATGATAGCTTTAGGTTTGTAGACCTTCCAGGTTATGGATATGCCATAGCTTCTAAATCAGAAAAGGAAAAATGGGGGAAGATAATAGAAAAGTATCTTACTGATAGAAAAAATTTAAAAGAGGTTATATTAATTGTAGATATAAGACATGAGCCTACAGAACAGGATTTAATGATGTATCAATGGATTAAGTCTTTTGGTTATACTGGAATAGTTATTGCAACTAAGGCTGATAAAATATCAAAGGGGAATTGGCAAAAACATATAAAGATAATAAAAGATAAACTGGAAATAAAGGATACAAATCTTATTATACCTTATTCATCAGAAAAAAAGATAAACAAGGATAAGGTTTGGCAAAAATTTGAAGAAATTTTAATTTAGATAAGAATTTATATTATTTCCATGAACAATTTTCATCTATTGTGTGTTTATTTATAAAATAAAAACCAGTGGCATTATGCTACTGGTTTTTATGTAGAGAACAATTGACTTATGGTTCCAATTATTCTTTTGAAAATTGATCCTTATCAGCACCACAAACTGGACAAACCCAATCAGCAGGAACATCTTCCCAAGCTGTTCCTGGAGCTACTCCGTTATCTGGATCTCCTTCAGCAGGGTCATATACATAACCACATGGGTCGCATACATATCTATCCATTTACATTCTCCTTTCATTTTGTAATCATATAGATAATACCCAGAAAAACTTATAATAAACCATAAAAATTTTTTGATTAAAATTTTATTTTTACTTACGACATAAATAGGTTATATTGGGAAAAAAGTGGGTAAAATAAAAATATAAGAAATATAATAATATAATTAGATGGAAGTGATGACATTGGATTTTAAATACAGCGGGATAGTATGTTCTGATTTGGATATGATAAAAAAACTTGTGGATGATGTTTTGAAAAAGCTAAATAATATAATAGAGAACAGTGATATAATGTTTGATATAAGATTGATACTTAATGAATTAGTTATCAATGGTGTTTTACATGGGAATGATTGTATTACATCTAAATGTGTTAAACTATCATTAGAAGTAAAGGAAAATATACTAACGATTCAAGTGGAAGATGAAGGAACTGGTATAGATTATGATTTAGAATCCTATGACCCTAGTGATTTAAAATGCTGCGGTAGAGGATTAGTTATTGTCAACGGTCTTTCTGATGAGTTTTATATACAGAAGAACAAGGTTACCGCAATAAAACATATAAATTAGGAGGTGCAGTTATGAAGAAAATATCAATAATGCTACTAGCTGCCGTAGTATTGATTGGTGGATTAGTACCTATTACAGCATATGGAGAAAATGACTATGATAAAAAATTAGAAGAGGGAGTAGTTAAAGTAAAAAAGCTCCTCAATATCTCTGATAAGTATGATATATTTACATCCAATGTAAGTTCATATGATGGAAATACCAATTTTTATTTAAACTGGACGGATTCTACTGGAAAATTAAATAATATTGTTGTTAATATTGATATAGAGGGTAATATTATTTCTTATAATAGCTATTCACCAGTATATAAGGAACCTAATTCAAAATTACCTACATATACAAAGGATGAAGCACAAAAATTAGCTATGGACTTTATAACTAAATTAGATTCAAATATTTCAAATTCAATTAAATTACTTCCTGAGAGATATCTAGAAAATACTATGGATACAGAATACCATTTTAGTTTCAGTCGTTATGTAAATGATATTCAATTTCCTCAAAATTCAGTTAGCATAACCGTAAATAAACATTCTGGAGATATTGAGAGTTATTATGTTGATTGGGATAGAAAATTGGTTTTTCCTTCACCAAATAAGATAATAAATTTAGATAAAGGAAAAGAAGCCTATAGGAAAGAAATTGGTATAAAGCCAATGTATAAGGCAAAGGCTCATTATGGCATTAAGGCGGAGGAAGATATTAATTATTATTTGGCTTATTCTATATTTGAACAAAATAAAGCAATAGATGCTTATACAGGTAAAAAGATAGATATGAACTATTATGGACCTTATTATGGGATAAGTCAAGAAGCAAAGGAAGATAGTTCAGCTGAAAGGGGGATTACTCCTGCAGAGCAAGAATCTATAGGCAAATTATCAGGATTATTAGATCAGAAGTCAGCGGAAAAAAAGGCGAGAGAACTACTAAATATAGACATTGATTATAAATTAGAGAATAAAAATCTTTACGGTGATTTCAAAAATCCAGAAGAATATATTTGGAGTATGTATTTTCATAAAGAGGTATCAAAGGATAAACCTTTGTATATACAGGTTGGGCTAGATGCCAAAACAGGGAAAATATTAAATTTTAATAGTATTGTACATCATGAATTAGATGCTAAGTCAGAAATATCTAAGGATAAAGCTTTAGATATAGCAAAAGAATATATTAAAATAATGGAACCAGCTAAATTTAATGAAATAGAATTAATAGAAGAAAATAGAGAAGATAATCAATTAAACTATAACTTTCAATTTATTAGGAAAAATGGAGAGGTATATGTTGAAAGGGATGGTATTCGTATAGGCGTAGATGGGGTTACTGGAAAGGTGATTTCTTATAATTTAGATTGGTTTAAAGGCAAACTTCCTTTAAAAGATAAACTTATTCCAATGGATAAGGCCTATGATATATTATGGGATAAAATAGGTTTAGAATTAATTTATGTTAAGACTTATGATTATACTAAACTAGAAAATAAAAATTCTGAAATAAAACTAGTATATACATTAAAGCAAAATAAACCTATTATAATTTCTGGTATAACGGGAGAGATATTAGATTACTCAGGGGAACCATATAAGGATATAAAGCCAATATCCTATAAAGATATAAATAACTCATATGCTAAAAATAAAATAATAACTCTAGCTGAATATGGAATTGGTTTCAAAGGAGAAGAATTTAAACCTAAGGATAAAATAAAACAAAAAGACTTTGTATACTTACTTTGGAAATCAATGAATCAATATATAAAAGGTGACGCAAGCGAAAATGATATATATAAAGAGTTCATATCATCTGGTTATATGAAAGAAGCAGAGAAAAATCCAAATAAAATCGTTACAAAGGAAGAGGCAGTTAAATATATTCTTAGAGTAATGAAAATCGATAAAGTAGCTGAAATAGAGGGAATATACAAAGATATGTTTAAAGATGACAGAGATATATCAAAGGATATATAAATATTGCCTACGGACTAAAGATAATTACAGGAGATGGAAAGGGGAATATAAATCCAAAATATGAGTTAAATAGGGAAGATACAGCTAATATGATTTATAATTATATTTTTAATCAGTAATCAATAAACAACAAAAAATCAGGTCTTAAGGGAATAGACCTGATTTTTTATATAAAGCTTAATATTATATTTTGATTTATGATTAAAGTATGGTAAAATGAATTCTGTTAAAGATATATAATGATTTTAAATACGAAAGGATATGTTTTATGAATAGTACAAGAAATGATATAAGAAATATTGCAATAATAGCCCATGTAGACCATGGAAAAACAACATTAGTTGATAGTCTATTAAAGCAATCGGGAGTTTTTAGAGCTAATCAAGTAGTTGAAGACAGAGTAATGGACTCCAATGATATAGAGAAAGAAAGGGGTATAACTATATTAGCTAAGAATACAGCTATATATTATAAAGACTTTAAAATCAATATTATAGATACCCCGGGCCATGCAGACTTTGGCGGTGAAGTAGAGCGTGTGCTTAAAATGGTAAATGGTGTAATATTAGTGGTAGATGCTTTTGAGGGACCAATGCCACAGACTAAATTTGTTTTAAAAAAGGCATTTGAATTAGATTTACCAGTTATAGTCTGTATCAATAAAATTGATAGACCAGAAGCAAGACCAAATGAAGTAATTGATGAAGTATTAGATTTGTTTATTGAATTAGGAGCTAATGAAAAGAATTTAGATTGTCCATTTGTTTTTGCTTCTGCAAAGAAAGGAACAGCTGCTTTAGACTTCAATGATGAAGTAGAAGGTATGGATATATTATTTAAAACCATAATAGATAATATACCGGCTCCAGAGGGAGATATGGAAGGTCCTCTTCAAATGCTTATATCTACCATAGATTATAACGAATATGTTGGTAGAATAGGTATTGGTAAGATAGAGAGGGGTAATATATCTGCTAATCAGGAGGTAATTATAGTAAATAAGGAAGAACCTGAAAAGCAGAACAAGGTAAAGATTGCTAAAGTCTATGAGTTTGAAGGATTAAATAGAAAAGAAGTAGAAACAGCTACAGTAGGTAGTATTATTGCAGTAACAGGTATAGAAGATATTCATATAGGAGATACCATATGTGATATTAATCATATTGAATCCTTGCCATTTGTAAAGATTTCTGAGCCAACTATTGCTATGACATTTTCTGTAAACAATAGTCCCTTTGCAGGTAAAGAAGGGAAATTTATAACTTCAAGACAAATAAGAAACCGATTATTTAAGGAATTACAGACAGATGTAAGTCTTAGGGTGGAAGAAACAGAATCTACAGATGCATTTAAAGTATCAGGTAGAGGGGAATTGCATCTATCGGTTCTAATTGAAAATATGAGAAGAGAAGGATATGAATTTCAAGTATCTAAGCCAGAGGTTCTATTTAAGGAGGAAAATGGCAAAAAAATGGAGCCAATGGAAAGAGTCACTATAGATGTATCTAATGAGTTTGTTGGAGCAGTTATAGAGAAACTAGGGCAAAGAAAAGGAGAACTAGTTAGTATGACTGAATCCAATGGAGGATATGCAAGATTAGAATTTCTTATACCTGCTAGGGGACTTATAGGCTATAGACAAGAATTTATGACAGATACTAGAGGAAATGGAATACTCAATTCTATATTTGATAGTTATGCTATATATAAGGGTGAGATTCCTAAGAGAAAACTAGGTTCTCTAATTTCTTTTGAAACTGGGGAATCTACTGCATATGGACTTCATTCTGCTCAAGAAAGAGGTATATTATTTATTGGAGCTGGAATACCTGTATATACAGGTATGATAGTAGGTTCTAATCCAAAGGGACTAGATATAGATGTAAATGTATGTAGAAAGAAGCAGCAATCTAATGTTAGAGCTTCAGGATCAGATGAAGCTTTAAGACTTTCCCCGCCTAAGGATATGTCATTAGAGGAAGCTTTAGAGTTTATTGAAGACGATGAGTTGATAGAGGTAACTCCACTTAGTTTTAGAATAAGAAAGAAAATATTAGATGGAACTAAGAGGTACAAGGCAAAGAAAAATAATTAAGAATTTAGGGGGATATTATGGAGCTCCTATTGACATCCTATATATGGATATTTAGAAATATATTATGGTTAAATATTTTATTTGCTATATTACTTGTATTTTTTGAAAGAAGAAATCCTACGTCTACATGGTTATGGCTTATGGTTTTGACATTTTTACCTGGTATAGGTTTTATTCTATATTTATTTATTGGTCAAGATTTAAGTAAAAAAAAGCTATTCAAAACCAAAGAACAGGAGGACTATTGTTTTAGAGATTTAGTAATGGTTCAAGAAAAACAAATAGACAAAGATGAATATAGATATAAGGATCCTAATTATATTAAGTATGAAGATTTAATAAAGATGCATTTAATTAGCTCAGAATCATTCTTTACTCAAGATAATAATGTTGAAATATTTTTTGACGGAGAAGATAAGTTTAGAGCATTATTAGAAAGTATAAATAATGCGGAACATTATATTCATCTTCAATATTATATTTTTAAATCCGATGGACTTGGTAAAAAAATAATAGATGCACTATGTAGGAAGGCTCAAGAAGGTGTCGAAGTAAAACTTTTAGTTGATGGTATGGGTGGAAGAAACTTTTCAAGAAAGTATATTAATAGACTTAAAGCATCAGGTGCAGAAATTGGAATGTTTTTTCCACCATTTGTTCCATTTATAAGCTTAAGGATTAATTATAGGAATCATAGAAAGATATGTATAATAGATGGAGAAGAGGCTTTCATAGGAGGATTTAACATTGGAGATGAATATATTGGATTATCAAAGAAGTTTGGATATTGGCGAGATACACATATTAGTATAAAAGGTTCCGCCATTAGCTCCCTTCAATGGAGATTTTTCTTAGACTGGAGATTTGCTACAGGTAAAGAAATAACTAGATGCCAAACTTATATTGGTGAAGAAGCATTGGGTAATACGGGAATACAAATAGTATCTTCGGGGCCAGATTCAAAATGGCCTAGTATAAAAGATGGATATCTAAAGATGATTTCAAATGCAAAAGAAAAAGTTTATATCGAAACACCATATTTTATACCTGATGATAGTATTTTTGAAGCATTAAAGCTTGCTGGATTATCTGGATTAGATGTTAGAGTCATGATACCATGCAAACCAGATCACCCATTTGTTTACTGGGCTAGTATGAGTTATATTGGTGAACTTTTGCAAGCAGGGGTAAAATTTTATACTTATGAAAATGGTTTTCTTCATTCAAAAGTAGTGTTGATGGATGATTTTGTTTCTTCTGTTGGCACAGCAAATTTAGATATTAGAAGCTTTAAATTAAACTTTGAAGTCAATGCATTTTTATATGATGAATCTATAAATTTAAAATTAACAGATAGATTTTTAGATGATTTGCGGTATTGTAAAGAAATAACCATTGAAGAATATAATAACAGAAGTAATATAGTGAAGATAAAAGAGTCTTTTTCTAGACTGTTATCGCCTATTCTTTAATAAAATAATCACCTCTGGAGATAATAATCTAGAGGTGATTATTTTGAAAAATATTAGATGGTATATATTGATTATAGTAATTATATTTGTATTAAGTGGATGTAAATCATATAAAAACCAAGGAGTTAAATTTGAAAAAAAAGATAAAGCACCTAAAGTGCTAGGGGATATTAGCAGTGGAATTCAAGATATACTAAAAGAAGTTGAAGAAATTGAAAGTATATTAGATGGAACTGACTTTGAAGTAAAAAAGGTTGAGTTAAAAAAGGCTGAAGAGGAAGAAAAAGCTAAATTAGAAAAAATCATCGAAATAAAAGATGAAAATAAAGGTTCAGATAATAATCGAAAAACTATGGGTCAAAAAATAGGAAGTGAAAATGAGAAAAAAGCAGAAGATAGTAAGAATAAAGAGCAAAAAAAATATAAGGATAAAGATGAAAAACTCTTAGATAAATGGGAAGAAATAAATAAGAAACTAGAAGAGATTCACAGTAAATGGAATTCCTACGAAATAGAAGGAATGAAAAAAGGTGTAACTTCTGATATAAGTAATAGATTTAAAGATAGTTTAAATGCTTTAACAAGTTCAATTGAGGGTAAGAACATAATAGGAATATATGATTATAGCAGTCAAACCATGTTAAATCTTAGTCCTATATTTGGCTTATATAAAGATGAAATATGGGGGGAGATAAATAAATTGAAATACCTTACTTATCAATCTTATTTAAATACCTTAAAAGGAGATGATTTAAAGACTATTGAATTATTGAAAGGTTCTGAAGAAGATATAAGCAAGATTAGATTGAAGCTTGAAAAAAATGATAGTAAAATAAAGATGTTGGATAAAGTTAATCTATCTATAGAAGATATGAATAAATCGTTAAAAGAAAACAGTATAAAACTAATTAGAATTAAAAAGGACATAATAATAAAAAATCTTGAAGAATTAGGTAAATAACAATAATAAGGGGGAGGAACTATGAAGTCAGAAGCAATTAAAGATTATTATATTGTAAATGGACAGTTAGAAACTACAAGAGATTTAAAAATTTTTGAGAGAATAGAAAAACCACCTATTTATGAAGTAATTAGAATAATAGATGGAGTACCTCTTTTCCTAGAAGATCATTTACAGAGAATGTCAGACTCAGCAAAAATAATAGGATATGATATAGATAGAGATGAAAAAGAAATAAGGAATGATATAAAAACTCTTATCTTAAAGAACAATATAGATAGATTAAATGTAAAACTTTTATCTACAGAAATTGAAGAAAAGAGTAAAGTATTTTTAGTATATAATATTGAGAGTTTTTATCCATCTGAGGAATTTTATAAAAAAGGCATACATACCATACTATTTCATTATGAGAGAAACAATCCTAATGCAAAGGTTTTATTTACTTCATTTAAAGAAAATGTAGCAAGATCATTAAAAGAAAATAATGCATTTGAAGCATTACTTGTAAATAAATCGGGCTATATAGCTGAAGGAAGTCGTTCAAATATGTTTTTTGTAAAAGAAGATAAAGTATATACGGCTAAGGCATCTGATGTATTAATAGGTATTACGAGAAAGCATATTTTTGAAGTGTGTAATAATCTAAATATTAAGATAATAGAAGAAAGTATTCATATAGATGATTTAGATAAGTTAGATGGAGGATTTATGTCTGGAACATCCGTAAATGTATTGCCTATTTCAACAATTGATAATATAGAATTAGATTCTATAAATAATAAGATAATAAGAGAAATAAATAGTGCTTATATAAGAGAGATGGAGAAGTATATTTTAAAGCATAAGAATAAATGGATATAATTCAATTCATAAATAAAAATTAACAAATCCTTCGTTACAACTATAATATTTTTAGTAGTTTTATTGTAACGAAGGATTTTATTTTACATTTCTTGTACTAATTCTATTATTTTTAATATAGTGTCTACTGATCTTTCCATGGAAAATGTTGGGATATATTCAAATTTTCCATGGAAATTATGTCCGCCAGTAAAAAGATTTGGGCAAGGTAATCCCATATAAGAAAGTCTAGAACCGTCAGTTCCACCTCTAATAGGTTTGATTAGAGGTTCAATATTTAATTCTTCCATAGCCTTCTTAGCAATATCTACTATATACATAACTGGTTCGATTTTTTCTTTCATATTATAGTATGAATCAATTATTTCCAAAGTAATAATATCTCCATATTTATAGTTTAAGAATTCTATAACTTTTGTTAAGGTTTCTTTTTTTATTTGGAACTTTTCCATAGAATGATCCCTAATAATATATGAAATCTCTGTTTTTTCAACGGAACCATTGAAATCTTTTATATGATAAAACCCTTCATATCCTTCAGTATATTCAGGTCTTTCATTTATAGGAAGCATGGAATTAAGTTCAGTAGCTATTAAGATAGAGTTAAGCATTTTATTTTTAGCTGTGCCTGGATGAACATTTCTACCTTGAATAAAAATATTTGCTGTTGCTGCATTAAAGTTTTCATATTCTAATTCACCTACTGGTCCGCCGTCTACAGTATAAGCAAAATCTGCATCAAATTTCTTTACATCAAAGCAATCTGCTCCACGACCAATTTCTTCATCTGGAGTAAAACCAATTTTTATAGTACCATGAGGAATATGAGGATTTTCAATTAGATATTCTACTGCTGTTATTATCTCAGCTATTCCTGCTTTATCATCGGCTCCTAATAAAGTGGTTCCATCAGTGGTAATTAAATCTTTACCTACATAGTTTTTTAAATCTGGAAAATCTTTTACCGACATAATAATATTCTTTTCGTCATTTAAAACTATGTTCTTACCATCATAATTAGATATAATTTTGGGATTTACATTTTTACCAGACATATCTTCAGTGGTATCCATATGGGCTATAAATCCTATAGTTGGAACATTTTTATCGATATTTGAAGGTAAAGTGGCTATTATATATCCGTTTTCATCTACAGATACATTAGCTAGTCCAATTTCCTCTAATTCTTTACCTAAGATTTTGGCGAATTCAAATTGATTAGATGTACTAGGTATTGAAGCAGAACTTTCATCTGAAGTTGTTTCATATTTAACATATTGTAGAAACCTATTAATTAATTTATTCATCATATTACCCCCTATATTTATTTTGCATTAGCTATATTATACAACATAAAAAATAATATATTGGAGAAATTTGTAGAAAAAATAAAAAAAATTTAACTTTACTTCACATGGCTAAATGTTATAATATTTGTTGGGCAAAATATATATTAAGTTTATAAATGAAACAATCGGGTATATTACAATAAAGTGATAAATCGGAGATGCATTTTAACCAGCCTTATATAAAAGAAAAGAAAGGTAAAGGGGAGAGATATGATTGAAAAGTGGTGTGAGAAAAATATAAAAAGAGAAATTCAAATCAAGCGAGAAGAACTAAATAAAATACTTTTAGAAGGGTTAGATAAGGATAAGATTTTAAGATTTAGTCAAGAATTGGATTTGCTAATAAATAAATATTATTCATTGTATATACAAGATAAAAAACAGCAGATTGTATGAATCTGCTGTTTTTTATCCCAGAGTTACATCTAATATCATCATAACAATAAATCCAATGATTACTCCATAAGTGGCTTCTCTTTCATATCCATTATTATGGGTTTCAGGTATTATTTCATCAGATATAACAAATAACATTGCGCCAGCTGCAAATGCTAATATAAAGGGAAGTATAGGTTTAAATATAGATACAAGACCAATTCCCAACAATCCTCCAATAGGTTCTACTAAGCCTGTTAATAATGCAATTAAAAAAGCTTTTTTAACATCATATTTTTCTCTCACTAAAGCTAAAGCTACAGCTAAACCTTCTGGCATATTCTGAAGACCTATACCAAGAGCAATGGATAAACCATTTTTTATATTATCATCACCAAATCCAACACCTACAGCTAAGCCTTCAGGAAAGTTATGTAGAGTTATTGCAATGATAAACAGCCAAATTTTCTTTAAAGATGTACTGGCATTACCTTCTTTCCTTTTATCTAACAGATGAACGTGGGGAGAGTATTTATCTGTTAAGTCTAGAAAAATGGAACCTGCTAAGATACCTAACCCGGTTATAAGTGCACCTTTTAAGCCTCCACCTGAAGCTTCTAAACTAGGTATTATAAGAGAAAAAGAGGTGGCAGCTAGCATTACACCAGCAGCAAATCCAAGTAAGCTATCTAACATTTTTTCTGAAATATTTCTAGTAAAAAATATAGGTATTGCACCTATACCTGTCATTAGACCAGCTACTGTACTAGCAAGTATACCTAATATAAAAGTATTTTCTAATATATTCATTATCAAACCTCCTTTTATATTAAGTATAAGAATGTATATTTCTTAAGTCAAGGTCTAAACTAAAAAAGGGATGCCTACAAATAAAACAATAATTAAAATTAATATTGCAATTATCCAGAATAAAGTTTTTTTCTTGATAAAGAATAATTTCATAAAGTTCAACTCCTTAAAGTAATAGTATTATAATCTATTTAAAAAATAAAAAATATATACCATTATTTTTATTTTACTGTTAATTCTATTGGTATAATGTTGTATAATATTAGGTGGGAAAGGGAGGGAATAAAATGACTGTAAAAATATTAAGTGATAGTGCTTGTGATTTATCAAAAGAAATAATAGAAGAATATAATATAGAAATTTTGCCTATTATTGTAATAAATGATAATAAGGAATATTTAGATAATATTACTATAACTCCAAAAAAAGTATATGAAGACATGAGAAACGGTCAAGTGTATAAAACGGCACAAATACCACCGAATGTATTTAAAGACAAATTTACAGAATATGCAAAGAATGGGGACAGTGTAATTTATATAGGATTTTCATCAGGATTATCAGGAACATATCAAACCTCATTGATTATAAAGGAATCAATAATTGAAGAATATCCCAATTTTGATTTAGATATAGTAGATACAAAGGCAGCTTCAGGTGGTTTTGGTCTTATTGTGTTACAGGCTGCAAAATTGGCAAAGGAAGGTAAAACAAAAGAAGAAATATTAAAAGCAGTTGAATTTTATAAAGAAAATATAGAACATATATTTACGGTTGATGATATAGAATATTTATTTAGAGGTGGAAGAGTATCAAGAATGCAGGCATTTGTGGGTGGTTTATTAAATATTAAACCGGTACTCCATGTGGAAGATGGGAAACTAATTCCATTAGAAAAGGTAAGAGGCAGACATAAAGTATTTAAATGTATGCTGGATATAATGGAAGAAAGAACAAAAAATGCTAATTTAAGAGAGCAAATAATTTGTATAACTCATGGTGACGATTTGAAAGGGGCATTGAAACTTAAAGAATTAATCATAGAAAGATTTGGAGCTAAGGCTTTTATCATAAATATGATAGGTGCATCAATAGGTGCTCATTCTGGTCCAGGTACAATAGCACTGTTCTTTTTAAGAGAAAATTATATAGAATAAAAGATAAGAGCTAAATAATAGAAAAAGATTTCTTTTATTTAGCCTTTTTTTAATAAAACTATAGACAAATATAAATTAAGGTAGTATAATAAAAGATGTTGAAAAAAACATATGCACCTTTAGCTCAGATGGTAGAGCAACTGACTCTTAATCAGTGGGTCCAGGGTTCGAGTCCCTGAAGGTGCACCAAAGGTTAAGAGCCCTGTAAAATACAAGGTTCTTATTTTATTTTTTGAAGTGTTTAATTTGTCTACTTAGAGGAATATAGAAAAAGAAGATAGTATAAAGTTTTCTAATTAATTAAGAACCTTTATATTTAACTTATCTTTAATTTCTGTAACAGTATAAGTTTGTTGAACTTTAAATCTAATAAGATCCAATTCAGCAGATTCTAAAGCTTTATTAACAAAATCATCTCTAGAAATTCTATCATCTTTAAGATGGCTACTGTCATCAAGTTCTATTGCCAACAGTGGAACTAAAGAGTCTTTATCACATAATAAAAAGTCTATATGTTTAGATTGAATTTTATTAAAATAAGATTGTCTCTTATCAGTTTTTCCGACTACAATAATATCAGCTAATCTAACTTTTGGGCATATATAATATTCAGTGTCTTTAATGACCAAGGATAGAACATCATAAAAATTCTTTTCAGCCACTGACAATAAGTATTTTTTCTTTTCATAAGGATAAATATCATCAGAAGTATCTGACTTAGTATTCTTATTCTTTAGAATGGTAGTAAGAAATGATATTATAATACCAATTCCAACTATAGGAAATAAAGCTTTAAACATAAAAATCCCCCCTGTATTTTTTAAAATTATTATAACATAGGAGATTAGTTAAATATAGTCATAAATATATAAAAGCATCGTTTTATATATAAGATATATATCATTAATTCTTAATCAGAAGGGGTGTCAAAGAATAAGAACTCTGTAGTGAAGTCCAAGGTTCTTATTTTGCTTTTTAATCAATTTTTAAGATAAAACCTAATTGTTATTTTAAAAAATCTAGATTCATTAAGATAGGTACAGTAACTTTAGAACAAGAATTTAATTTTTTAGACTTAAAAAATCATATTTATTATGGGTTTTTGTTTTAATATTTTGAAACTATCTTTAGACTTATATTTGCCATAAACCTTATCTATATTGTATAATACAAGTATAGATTACCTGGAGGGAATATAATGGAAAACAATAGTTATCTAACCGAGATGGAATATGTAGATGCCATAATGATAGTCGATAGGCATGGAAGAATAGTATATTCTGTAAGATATAATCCGAGATTTGATAGCAATGTTTGTGAAGATGATTTTGAAAACATTATAAATAGAAATTTTCTAGAAGTGTATCCAGATATTAATCCTAAAGATAGTACCATGATTAAATGTATAAATGAAGGGAGAGCTTTTTATTTACCTCAACAGGTATTTAGTGATTATAAAGGCAGAATAATAAATACTCAAAATCTTACAATACCAATAATAAGAAGTGGTAAGATTCTTGGGGCAATAGAATTATCTAAAGATATAACTAAAATTGAAGAACAAATTAAAAATAAAATAAATTTTTCAAAAAGCGTTTTATTTAAAGAAAAGGTTCAAAAAGATGCAATATATACTTTTGAAGATATAATAACATCCAATAAAGAAATGCTACATAATATAGAAAGGGCAAAGATTATATCAAATAATCAATCATCAGTCATAGTCTATGGAGAAACAGGAACAGGTAAAGAGTTATATGTTCAAGCCATACATAATTATAGTAATAGAAGAAATAAACCTTTTATAGTACAAAACTGTGCTGCTTTGCCAGAAAATCTATTTGAATCCATATTATTTGGTTCAGTTAAGGGAGCCTTTACTGGAGCAGTAGATAAACCAGGATTATTTGAGGAAGCACATGGAGGAACACTATTCTTAGATGAGATAAATTCTATGCCATTAAACCTTCAAGCTAAACTCCTAAGAGTATTACAAGATGGTAGAGTTCGTAGAGTAGGGGGAAATAAGGAAAAGGAAGTAGATGTACGAATAATTTCAGCAATGAATATAGAACCAATTAAAGCTATGGAATTAGGTCAAATTCGGGAGGATTTATTCTATAGATTATCCGTAGTAAATATAAAATTATTACCTTTGAGAAATAGAAGAGAAGATATAATGTTATATGTAGACTATTTCATCAATATTTATAATAAAAAATATAATAAGGAAATAACAGGAGTATCTGATGAAGTAAAAAGGTTATTTTTTAATTATAGCTGGCCTGGTAATGTAAGGGAGTTGCAACATATAATAGAATCCTCCATTAATTTTGTTAAAGAAGGAGATATAAAGCTAATTCATTTGCCAGTATATTTGAACGACAAGATAAATGGAGATAATATAAAAGAAAATGAATATAGTTACAATATTGGTTGTTCTAAATCCTTAGATGAAGTCCTAGAGGGAATAGAGAAACAAATGATATTTAAAGCATTAGAAGAAACTAATGGAAATATAACCCAGGCAGCATCATTGCTCAAAATAACTAGACAAAGATTACATTATAAATTAGATAAATATAGAATAGAATTAATATAATGTTAAATAAATAGCAAAAAAACTTTCACAAGATGACAGATTTCTGTCATCTTGTGAAAGTTTTTTTATGTTGAAATGATAAAAATAGCTCTAAAAACTACTGGCATGAATTTTGCAAATATTTAAGATAGTAGATAATCAAGTAAAAGAATGGAGGTAAACCGATGGAGTTGACTTTAAGAAAAATCAATGTAAGAGAAATTGCTTTTGGTTCAACCACAAAAATAAATAATGGAGTTTTAACAATATCTAAAAACGAGATAAAAAACTTGATATTGGAAGATGAAAGAATATCAGAAGTAAAGATAGATATAGCCAGACCAGGAGAATCCATAAGGATTATACCTGTTAAAGATGTTATAGAACCTAGAGCTAAATTAAATGGAGATGCTTTCCCAGGAATAGATGGTGCAATTGAAGATGTTGGTAGAGGTATTACCTATGTGTTAAAAAATTGTGCAGTAATTACTACAGGACCCATAGTAGGATTTCAAGAGGGGATAATTGATATGAAAGGTCCTTTGACCCAGTATACTCCATTTTCAAAATTAAACAACCTTGTCCTTAATATAAAGAAGAAACCTGAAGTAAGTCCCCATGAACATGAAGAAGCAGTGAGAGTTGGGGGAATAAAGGTTGCCCATTATATTGGAAAGAAAGCTTTGGAGTCTGATTATGATGAAGAAGACACTTATACTTGGAATAACCTAGGGATAAAATCACAAGAATACCCTCATTTACCAAAGGTAGCATATGTTTATCAATGTGTAGGTCAAGGTCTATTACATGATACATATTTTTATGGAAAAGACACTAAGACTATGGTATCAACAATGGTTAATCCTTTAGAAATATTTGATGGGGCATTAGTAAGCGGTAACTGTGTATCAGCAGGTTCTAAAACTACAACATATCATCATCAAAATAATGCCATAATTAATGAATGCTTTAAAAGGCATGGAAAAGAAATCAACTTTATAGGAGTAGTTTTAAGTCCTATGACCACATTCCTATCAGATAAATATAGAAATGCAATAATTACAGCTAGAACCATAGAAATGCTTGGAGCAGACGGAGTGATTCAGTCTCAAGAAGGATTTGGGAATCCAACAACTGATTTAATGATGATATGTAAAAGACTTGAAAATAAAGGGATCAAAACAGTCCTTATAAGTAATGAAGATGCAGGGGTAGACGGTAAATCTGAATCCTTACCAGATGGAACTATTGAAGCTAACGCCATGGTGTCTACAGGAAATAGTAATGCAACAATAAGGATACCAAAGCTGGATATTATACTGGGAGATTTAGATGCTCTAGAGCATGTTACAGGAGGTTTTCAAGGTTCAAGACAAGAAGATGGGTCTTTAATTATAGAAGTCCATGGTATAATAGGCAGTCACAATTTACAGGGATTTAGTAATTTATCAGCAGTAACAATTTAGGGGGTGAAATAATGAAAAAAATATTATTTTATACTAATCAATTTTTTGGACAAATCGGAGGAGAAGATAAAGCAAATATTCCACCACAAATAAAAGAAGGTGCAGTTGGTTCTGCAAATATATTTAAGGCTTTAAATGGAGAAGTAGTAGCAACTATAATTTGTGGAGATAACTACTATGCTGAAAATATAGAAGAAGCAAGAAAATTTATATCGGAACAAATAGATAAGTTAGAGCCAGATATGGTAATGGCAGGACCAGCATTTAATGCAGGAAGGTTTGGTATAGCTTGTGGTGATATATGTAGTTTTGTTAAGGAAAAATACGGCATAGATACCATAACTGGAATGTACATTGAAAATCCAGCAGTTGAAATATATAAAAGCAATACTTATATAATAGAAACCAGTAATTCGGCAGCCGGAATTAGAAAAGCAGTACCCAAAATGGTAGAGTTAGCCAATAAAATACTAAATAGAGAACCTATTGGCTTACCAGAGGATGAAGGATATATACCTAAGGGAGTAAGAATAAATGTATTTTATGAAAAAACTGGTGCGGAAAGAGCATTAGATATGCTAGTTAAAAAGTTAAAGGGAGAAAAGTTTAGGACTGAAATTCCTATACCCACTTACAACACTATTATTCCAGCCGAACCAATAGCTGATATAAAAAAGGCAAAAATTGCTTTACTAACTACTAGTGCATTAGTACCCTTGAATAATCCAGATCATTTACCAGCTGCTACTGCAAAGTTTTATAAAAAGTATCCAATAGGTGGAATAGAAGAGTTTAAAGAAGGAGAATTTGAATCGGTTCACGCAGGATTTGATCCAGTGTATGCAAATCATAATCCAAATAGATTATTACCCTTAGATTTACTAAAAGAATTAGAAAAGGAAGGAGGGATAGGTAGTTTATATGAGTATTATTTTGTAACAACGGGTAACTCAACATCAGTAGCAGATGCAACAAGAATGGGGAAGGAGATAGCACAGGAATTATTAGATGCAGGAATAGATGGAGCAATTATGACTTCAACATGAGGTACATGTACACGTTGCGGTGCAACAATAGTAAAAGAAGTAGAGAATGTAGGTATTCCAGCAGCACATATATGTACAGTAACACCTATATCTAAAACAGTTGGAGCAATAAGGATAGTGCCAGCAATTGCTATACCATATCCTGTGGGAAATCCTAATGAAACAAAAGAAAAGGAAAGAGAAATAAGGTTAAAAGTAGTAAAAAAAGCTATGGACTTATTACAAGAAAAATTTTAAGGGGGAAATAAAATGAAAGTTGCAGTATTAGGTTCTGGCAATGGTGGATCTGCTGTAGCATTTGATTGGGCAAAAGCAGGGAATCAAGTATATTTATATGATTTTGAACAGTTTTCATCTAATATTGATGCTATTAATGAAAAAGGTGGAATTACCAGTTCGGGCATGTTAGAAGGATTTCAAAAATTAGCATATGCAGGTCATGATTTGGAAAAAACTTTAAAAGATGCAAAATTAATATTTGTAGTAGGACCAGCTTATAGTACAGAACCTTTTGGAAAGGCTGTAAAACCTTATTTAGAAAAGGGTCAAACCTTTATCATATGTCCAAGTTCCTGTGGTGGTAGTATTGTATTTAAAAATGCATTAGGACTAAGCTTAGAAAATGAAGATTACTTTATTGCAGAAACAAGTACTTTACCATATGCAGTAAGAATCAATGGTTCAGCGAGTATAAATGTGTTTTTAAAATTAAAAGATGGAGTATTTATAGCAGCCTTGCCTGCTAAAAATACAGCTAAGGTTTATGAATTAGTTAAAGAAGTGTATCCAGCTTTAATTCCAGCAAAAAATGT
>NZ_DAMCHJ010000010.1:50109-60001 GCF_032104385.1 Tissierella sp. | reverse complement strand
CAAACAACATTGCAAAATGCTAATCCAGTAATTCATCCATCTGTAACATTGTTAAATGCAGCATTAATAGAAAGAACCAAGGGTAACTTTTATTTCTATGAAGAAGGAGTTACTAAAGCAGTAGGGAGATTAATGAAGGAGGTAGACAAAGAGAGAATAGCTATAGGTGAGAAATTAGGATTTAAAGTCATTGAAGATCCTATATTAGGTATGAAGCAAGGATATATGCAAGAAGCTACTTATGACAAAGGATACTCAGAAGCTATAGGATTTAAGGGAATAGGAGCACAAGCAAATCTAGAACACAGATATTTAAATGAGGATGTAGGATATGGTCTAATATTCTTGTCAGATTTGGGAAAACAAATAGGAGTTCCAACACCAACCATGGATGCAGTGATAAAGATTGCATCAGTTATTATGGAAAAAGACTATGGAGGAGAGAAGAAAAGAACCATGGAAACATTAGGTTTAGATAAATACCAAATGTCAAGTTTACTTGAAATTTTATAAAATATTATAAAAATTTGGGAGGTAATATAATGGATCCGGTTACAAGTTATGGAATTTTATCATTATTACCAGCATTTACAGCATTAATTCTTGCATTTATCACTAGAGAAGCAGTTTTTTCACTATTAGTAGGAGTTTTAGTCGGAATTATTGTTACAGGACAAAATATTTTATTTGGATTTACAGGATTAGCTCAATCAGCTTTAGGAAATGCAGATTTTATTTGGGTTCTAAGTATAGAAGTTTTCGTAGGAATAATGATTGCCTATTTTCAAAAATCAGGGGCAATTGATGTGTTTTCAAAAACCATTGAAAAATTCAATGTAAAAGCAAGAGGAGCTCAAGTGTTAGCTTGGTTATTAGGAATATTTATATTCTTTAGTGATTATTTTAGTCCACTATATGTAGGTACAGTTATGAGGAATATAACAGACAAAGCAAAAGTTTCAAGGGAAAAGCTAGCCTATATATGCGACTCTACGTCTGCACCAGTTTGTACAATAATTCCATTTTCATCTTGGGGAGTATATATGGCTGGCTTAATAGTTGGAATTGGAGCATTTACAGATAATAATATAGCTATGAATGCTATAGTTAGAATGGTTCCATTTAACTTCTATGGTATATTATCAGTAATAATGGTAGGAGCAATAGCTTTTGGAATATTTCCAGATTATGGGCCAATGAGAAAAGCGGAAAAAAGAACTAGGGAAACAGGTAAAGTAGTAGGAGATGCAGCAAGGCCTTTATTAGGTAAGGAACTTTCAGAAATAAAACCAAAGGAAGGTATTAAGCCAAACATTTTCATAAACTTCTTTGCACCAGCTTTAATTATTATTTCAATTACCTTGGGAACATATATATTTACTGGCAGTGCAAAAACATTAGAAGGTTTCGTTGCAGCAGTATCATTTCAATTTATAACTATGTTAATTCAAAAGATGGGAACTATACCAGAACTAATAGAAACGGCAGTTGAAGGAATAAAAGGTATAATTTCAGCAGTTATAATATTAGCATTAGCTTATTCACTAAATTCTATAAGTAAGGAATTGGGAACAGCTAATTATGTTATATCTATAGCTAGTTCATGGATGACACCAGCACTATTACTAGTATTCACTTTCATTATTTCTGCATTTATAGCCTTCTTTACAGGAACAAGTTGGGGAACATATGCGATTATAACGCCAATGGTTGTTCCGTTAGCATTCAATTTAACAGGGGGAGCAATAACTACTTTAGTATATGCAACTTTAGCAGCAGTAATGGGTGGAGGATGTTTTGGAGATCACTGTTCACCATTATCAGATACAACAATATTATCATCATTGGCAGCAGGGGCTGATCATATTGATCACGTAAAAACACAAATACCTTATGCTCTTTCAGTAGCGGGAGTATCTGCCGTATTATATTTAGTAATAGGAATAATGTTATAGAATTTAAACCTTGGGGGAATAAATATGATAATAGGAATACCAAAAGAAATAAAACCAAACGAATATAGAGTAGCTTGTGATCCTAATGGAGTAAAGGAAATTGTAAGCAGAGGACATCAAGTATTGATTGAAAAAAATGCAGGTTTAGGCAGCGGATTTACTGATGATGAATATAGGGAACAAGGAGCATCAATAATTGGCTCTGCCAAAGAAGTATTTGAAAAGGCTGATTTAATATACAAGGTCAAGGAAATATTCCCGGAGGAATTTGAATATATGAGAGAAGGACAAATAATATTTACTTATATTCATTCCAATGCCTATAAAGAGCAAACAGATGCTATGATTAAAAAGAAAATCATAGGAATAGCATATGAAGATGTAAATGACAAAGAAGGTGAATTTCCATTATTAAGACCAATGAGTATAATAGCAGGGAAAGGAGGTTTCTTAGCAGCATTAAACTTTATGCAAAAAATACATGGTGGTAATGGAATATTATTATCAAGAATAGATGGCATAAGAACACCTGAAATAACTATTATAGGAGCAGGTAATTCAGGTGTAGCAGCTGCAGAGTTAGCATCAGCTTTTGGAAACAAAGTAACTATACTAGATATAGATATAAAGAAACTTGAAGAAGCAAGAAAAGTATTGTCGCCTAATGTTGAACTATTATATTCTAATAGAAATAATTTAGAAATGTGTTTAAGAAGGACGGATATATTAATGAACTGTATTCTATGGCCAAAATGGAGAAAAGATCATTTAGTAGAGAGGAGTATGCTAAGTATGATGAAGAAAAGCTCTTTAATAGTAGATGTCTCCTGCGATGAAGGTGGAGCTATAGAAACTTGTAAATCAACATCTCACGATGATCCTATTTATAAAATAGACGGAATAACACATTATTGTGTAGATAACATACCATCAGCTTTTTCACAGACAGCAACCAAATCATTATGTAATTCAACTTTACCATATTTATTACAAATAGCCAATAAAGGAGTAGAACAAGCATTAAAAGATGATAAATATCTTAGAAGGGGTTTATCTTTCTATTATGGAAAATTAACTCTAGAAGAAACTGGAAGGAAACAAGAAAGACCATATATAACACCTGAAGAAGCTTTAGGAATATAAGTAAAGAAAATTAAAAAATTCATAAGTATTTTAAGCTGCTAAAATATCCTATAGAGTTTACAATATTGTAAATTCTATAGGATATTTTGTTTGCAATATATACTTAAAAATGACGTAAAAATTAAAATATATTTGTTTATTGTCAGAAATAGTAGGGATTTTATTTAATTAAAATAAGATTGTAATATTCAAGTTTTCAAGAAAATATTGACTATTTAATAAAAAATACTACGTATATTAAACTTTATATATGAATAAGTTTAATATACGTAGTATTTTAAGTAAATCTTATATTAAAAACAAGACTTATCATATACCTATCATATGAAGAACAATAAATATCATTAAATTCCCAGACAGTTTAACAATAACAAAATACAGATTAATCAATAGGTTTTAGGAAAAAAATAAATGCTTTATATAATTACTAAATGAATAAAATAGAATTTCTAAAACATATAACAATATATTGTTTAATATATTGTTATTAAAAACAATTAAATTTTAAATTATCCACAGAAAATAGATAAGGCTATTAAATATATTAATAAATCAAGTAAATTGCTTTGATTATAAAACTTATCAAAAACAGTATAAATATCTCAAAAAAATTCAATTATTTAGGTGAACCTGCCAAATGATTTATTTAAAAATGTACTGAAGAGAGGAGGATTTTATATGATTTTTACTGAATATACTTAAAATATAAATAATAGTATTAAAGTTTATACAATGTACTAGTAAATAAATATATAAGAAAGGAAATGAGAAATGGAAAATGAAAAAATATTAGAGATTAAAGATCTACACACTGCTTTTAGATTTCAAGATGAATACTTTAACGCAGTAGATGGAGTTTCTCTTACCTTATATAAGAATGAGTTACTAGCCATAGTTGGAGAGTCTGGTTGTGGTAAAAGTACTGTTGCTAATTCTATAGTGGGATTACATGATAAAAATTTTACTCGAGTTAGTGGAGAAATAATTTATAATGGTGAAAACATGGTTGAATATTCAGAGGAACAATTAAATAAAATTAGAGGGAAGGAAATAGGCTTTATTTTTCAAGATCCACTAGCATCGCTAAATCCACTACATAAGATTGGAAGACAGATAGAAGAGTCTTTAATATATCATACAGACTTGGATAATGAACAAAGGAAAGAGAGAGTTTTAGAACTTTTAGAACAAGTAGGAATTGCTAACCCTAGAAGAACAGTAAATCAATTTCCACACCAATTATCAGGTGGTATGAGACAAAGAGTGTTAATTGCTATAGCACTTTCATGTAAGCCTAATATAATAATAGCAGATGAGCCTACGACTGCTTTAGATGTTACAATACAGGCTCAAATATTAGATCTTCTAACAGAACTCCAAAGAGAAATTAATGCGGGAATTATTCTTATTACTCATGATTTAGGGGTAGTAGCACAGATGGCAGATAGGGTTGCAGTAATGTATGCCGGGCAAATAGTTGAAATGGGCAATGCTAAAGAAATTTTTAATAATCCTCTTCACCCATATACAAGATCATTACTACAGTCAATACCTCAGAGCAATTCAGTTGGTGAAGAACTTCATGTTATTCATGGAATAGTTCCATCTTTGAAAAATTTGCCAAGAGAAGGTTGCCGTTTTGCATCAAGGATTCCATGGTTAGGACAGTCAGAACATGAATCCAATCCTGTACTTCATGAGGTTTCAAAGGATCATTTTGTAAGATGCACTTGTTGGAGAAATTTTCACTTTGAAAATGAAGGGGGGCATTAGAATGAGTTTTCTAGACGTTGAGAATTTAAAAGTACATTTTTCTATTCGTGGAGGATTCTTTAATACTATACAAGATTATGTTTATGCAGTAGATGGAGTCAGTTTTTCTATTGAAGAAGGGAAGACTTATGGTCTTATTGGTGAATCGGGTTCTGGTAAAACTACAATTGGAAAGGCTATTGTTGGACTAGAAAAACCAACGGGAGGCTCTATTTTATACAATGGACAACCAGTTCATACAAAAAGTCTTAGAAAAAAAGTAAAATACAATCAAGATGTCCAAATGATATTTCAAGATGTTTTGTCTAGTTTAGATCCTAAAAAAAGGATTAGAGATATTATTGCTGAACCCATTAGAAATTATGAAAAATTATCAGCAGAAGAAGAAATAGAAAAGGTTTTACAACTATTAAATATAGTAGGAATGCCTTCTGATTCCTTGTATAGGTATCCACATGAATTTTCAGGTGGACAAAGACAAAGAATAGGTGTAGCAAGAGCTGTAGCATTAAATCCAAAACTCATTGTTGCAGATGAACCTGTTTCTGCTCTTGACTTATCAGTTCAAGCACAGGTATTAAATTTTTTAAAGGAAATACAAAAAGATTTTGGGTTAAGTTATCTATTTATATCTCACGACCTAGGAGTAGTAAAACATATGTGTGACTACATATACATCATGTATAGGGGCAGATTTGTAGAGGCAGGTACAAGAGATGACATATATAATAATCCACAGCATATTTATACTAAAAGACTGATTGCTGCCATTCCAGAAATCAATGCTGAAAATAGGGAAGAGCTTCGAAATAATAGAATTAAAGTTGAACAGGAATACCAAGAAAGGCAAGATTTATTTTATGATGGAAAAGGAAGGGTATTTGATTTAATCCAGATTTCTGAGACTCATTATGTTGCAATAAAAAGTAAGGAGGATTTATAAAATGTGGAAAACAGTCTTACGTAGAATTCTATTAATGATACCTCAGATTATAATATTAAGTATAATCGTATTTGCATTAGGTAAGATGATGCCAGGAGATCCTTTTACTGGTTTGATAACTCCAGATATTGATCCTTCAGTTATTGAAGCATTAAAGGAAAAGGCAGGTCTAAATGATCCTCTACCTGTCCAATATAAAAATTGGATTGTTAGAATTATTAGAGATGGTGACTTTGGTAAATCTTATACTTATAAAATGCCAGTAGCCACATTGATTGGTGAAAGAGCTAAAAATACATTGTGGCTATCCTTATTGACATTAATATTGACATATTTAATAGCAATACCTCTTGGTATATATGCTGGACGGTATCAAAATTCATGTTTTGATAAATGTGTAATAATATATAATTTTATTAGTTATGCTATACCTTCATTTATTCTATCATTAATACTTCTGGCCATATTTGGATATAGATTAGAATGGTTTCCAACTACGGGATCCGTTGAAATAGGTGTTCAAAAAGGAACAATTGACTATATTCTTAGTAAATTGCATTATATGATTTTACCAGCTATTACAGCTGCAGTCTTAAGAACTACTGGAACTATACAATATCTTAGAAATGAAGTAATAGATGCTAAAACTCAAGATTATGTTAAAACTGCTAGAAGCAAAGGTGTGCCTATAAATAAAGTTTATACTCATCATATATTTAGAAACTCACTACTGCCCATAGCTGCATTTTTTGGATTTACTATTACTGGACTTCTAAGTGGTTCTGTTTTTATTGAAACAATTTTTAGCTATTCAGGTATGGGAGAACTATTTATTACATCAATTACTAGCAGGGATTATTCAGTAATGAATGCCTTAGTTTTGTTATTTGGTGTATTAACATTGTTTGGAAGCTTATTGTCCGATATAATAATGGCCTTTGTTGATCCAAGAATAAGGATAGAATAGGAGGGAGCAAGTATGCAAAAAAATCAACTTCATGAAAATAACACTATATCTAAAACAGAGGAAAAAAACTTAAAAGCTTCCAGTGAGGTTCCATCCTTTTGGAAGGTGGTAAAAAGAGAATTTGAATTTGATAAACTTGCAACGATATGTCTTATTATCCTAATTATTATTTTTTCTACTGTACTAATCGGTTCCTTTGTTTTAAATCAAGAAGAAGTTATGAAAATAAACTTAAGAAATAAATATAAATCACCAAGTAGAGAATTTATTTTAGGGACAGATATTGGAGGTAGATCCATTGCAGGTCAATTGCTAATCGGTGGAAGAAATTCCATTTTAATAGGCTTTGCTGTTACTATATTAACTTCTGCAATAGGAGTAATTGTTGGATTAATTGTTGGGTTTTATGGTGGCAAAATAGACAATGTAATAATGCGAATATGTGATTTTATTTCTATACTACCTACAACTATGCTCATTATCACATTTGTAGTTGTTATTCCCAAATATACTATGTGGCATTTTATATTTATTATGACTATATTTTATTGGGTAGGAATGACTAGATTAGTAAGGAGTAAGGCCTTGTCAGAAAATAGAAGAGATTATATAAATGCTTCTAGGATAATGGGGACAAGTGATTTAAAGATTATGTTTGGTGGTATTTTACCTAATATTAGTTCAATAATCATTGTAGATTTGATTTTAGGCTTTGCTGGTAATATAGGAATCGAAACGGGTCTATCTTTCTTAGGATTTGGCTTACCGCCTTCAACACCTTCATTGGGAACTTTGGTTTCTTATGCTAGAACTCCAGGTGCAATGTCGAGTAAGCTATGGTTGTGGCTGCCTGCATCATTATTGATATTAGTGATGATGCTGTGTATAAATTATGTCGGGCAAGCATTTAAGAGAGCGTCCGATGCAAAGCAAAGATTAGGATAAAAAAGGGGGAATTGTAAAATGAAGAGAAAAATTAAAGCTATTATTCCATTTTTGTTAGTATTTATGCTTGTACTAACATCATGTGGTAAAAAAGAAGTAACTTCACCGAATCCAGAAGAAGTAACTCAGCAGCCAGATAGTGATGAAGGTAAGAATAAAGCATCAAAGGAAATAGAATTACCTCATCCAATGCTTCTTAAAAAGGATGGTGAAACAGTTGGAGGAACACTTAATGTTGCTTTAGTTACAGATACACCTTTTGAAGGTATTTTCAACACATTTTTATATTCGAATAATGTAGATTTTAAATTAATGGAACCATCGAATGGAATTTTTATGAAATCGGGTTCAAACTATGAAATAATAGATGGTGGATATTGTGATGTTGAATTTAATAAAGAATCTAAGACAGCTACTTATAAGATTCATAAGGATCTAACTTGGTGTGATGGTGTACCTGTAACAGCGGAAGATATAATATTTGTATATGAGAGCATTGCACATAAAGATTATCCAGGAGTAAGGTTTGATAGTGATTATAGAAATGTTGTAGGTATAGAAGAGTATCATGCAGGAACTGCCGATACTATTTCAGGGCTTAAGAAAATTGATGATAAAACACTTGAAGTATCCTTTAAGGAATTTTATCCAGGAATATTATGGGGAGCAGGTCTTACTTATAATGCTGAACCAGCACACTATCTAAAGGACATTTCAATAGAAGATATGGAGGGACATGAAAAGGTTAGAATAAAGCCACTATCTTGTGGTCCATTTATGGTATCCAATATAGTTCCTGGCGAATCAGTAGAATATGTTCCTAACCCATATTGGTTCGGAGAAAAGCCAAAAGTAGATAAGATTGTTTATAAAAGAACAAATCCTGATACTATAGTAGAAGCATTAAAAGCTGGAACATTTGATTTAGTTTCTGAAATAAATGTTGATAGTTATCCAGAGTATAAAGATTTAAGTAATATTACATTATTATCAAATATAAGCAGAACTTATGGATATATGGGTTTTAAACATGGTAAATGGGATAATCAAGCTAAAAAGGTTATAGTTGATTCAAATAAGAAAATGTCTGATGTTAAACTAAGACAGGCAATTGCTTATGCCATGAATAATGAAGAAGTAGCAGAAATGTTTTATAATGATTTAAGAATACCTGCTAATTCATTAATTACACCAGCTCATGCTACTTTTTGGAATTCCGAGCAAGAAGGATATGAATATAATCCAGAGAAAGCAAAGCAAATACTGGATGAGGCTGGTTATATAGATAAAGACGGAGATGGTATGAGAGAAGATCCAAATGGAAATAAGTTAAAGATTAATTTTCTTTCAATGTCAGGTGGAGATATTGCGGAGCCATTAGCACAATTCTATGTTCAATGTTGGAAAGAAGTTGGATTAGATGTAAGTTTACAAAATGGAAGATTAATAGAAATGAATGCCTTTTATGATATGGTTGAAGAAGATAATAAAGATATTGATATATATATGGCTGCTTGGAATACTGGTTCTAATCCAGACCCATCAGGGTTATATGGAAGAGATGCAATGTTTAATTATCCTAGGTTTGCAACAGAGGAAAATGATAGGCTTTTAGCTGCTATTGCATCAGGTGATGCATTTGGAGAAGATGGAATTGATAATGATTATTTAATAAAAGCTTATCATGATTGGCAAAAATATGCACATGATGAAGTTATAGTAGCACCGACACATTACAGAGTGGCATTAACAGCAGTTAATAATCGTGTTAATTATATTGATGTAAATACGGTTACTGACTGGGGATGGGAAAAGATTGGATTATTATCCGATTCTCCTGAAAAAGCAAAATAGTAAGATTATAATTAAATAAAATAAAATAAAGTCTAGTGATAAAAAGTCATTAGACTTTATTTTTTGAGGATAAATTTTAAAGTGCAAGGCTAGATATATAAGAAATAGTAGTTTTAAATACTATTATTTCTTGTAACTCTTTTATTGTAATTAATCTTTACATAGAATTAATTATACTAAATTGGGTATAAATCATATAATAGAATAAAAAAGTTAGGATGATAATATGAAAACAATAGCTGCGTTTTTTGATATTGATGGAACTATATTTAGAAATTCTTTAATGATTGAGCATTTTAAAAAACTAAATAA
>NZ_DAMCHJ010000010.1:28522-50099 GCF_032104385.1 Tissierella sp. | reverse complement strand
AGGTGATTGATCCTACTATTTGGTATACTAAGGTAAAAAAGGTATATGAAGAATGGGAAAAAAGGTTTGGAGACTTTGAACTTTATCTTGAAACTTTAGCCCAAGTATATATAGAAGAGCTGAAGGGTGTTAATAAGACCTATATAGAATTTATAGCTAGTCAAGTAATCAATATTAATGGTGATATGGTTTATAAATACTCTAGGGATCAGATTGAATGGCATAAAAAAGAAGGGCATAAAGTGTTTTTTATTTCTGGCAGTCCAGATTTTTTAGTATCAAAGATGGCAGAAAAATATGGTGTTACAGAGTATAAGGGAACTATTTATAAGGTAGATGAAGAGAATAAATTTACTGGTGAAATAGTTAGAATGTGGGATTCTGAAAGCAAACAAAGAGTTTTAAATGAATTGATATTGAAATACAATGTAGATTTAGAAAACAGCTATGCCTATGGAGATACTACAGGAGACCTTTCCATGCTTAGAATGGTAGGAAACCCAGTAGCTATAAATCCAAACAAACCTCTTTTTTTAGCCATAAGAGGGGATAAAGAATTATCAAAGGAAATAGATATTATAGTAGAAAGAAAAAATGTTATCTATAAACTAAATCCAAATGTAGAAATATTATAAAAGTTTTAAACCTTAAATTTACAATTGCCATGGTTTATATTGTAATCTTATCGTAAAGACTTTTTTATAAAAATATATTATAATTATAATAAAAGAGGATATAATTCAGATGAGGCAATTACTTGCTAAATTATTTATAGGAGTGATGTTTATGAAAAAGTATTTATCCTTATTGATAATAACAGTGATAATTATATCTTTAATTGGATGTGAGAAGGTTATATCTAAAGACCAAGAAAAAAATGAAAACATATCAAAAAATGAGGAGTTAACAATAGCAGATTACTATCCTTTTAAAGAGAATACTATTATGGATTATGAAGGTATAGGAAATGAATATGCAGAGCAAAAGACTTTTATAGAATTTGCAGAAGGTAATAGAGCTCAAATAAAAATTATGAATTCAGGAACTAACTTTGTAAAAGTTTTAGAGTATAAAGGTGGAGAATTAACAGAAGTTTTTGCAGAAGGTGAATTTTATCATATTGAAAATATGTTAAATGCAAATACAAATAGTAATAATGTTATATTAAAAGAACCTTTAGAAGTTGGAAACATTTGGTCAAATAATGAAGGAAGTACAATGGAAATAACTAGCCTAGATAGGAAAGTAGAAACCCCTTCTGGAATCTATGATGCATTAGAAGTGACTACCGAGTTTAAAGATGGAGGTAGACAAAGAGAATATTATGCAAAGGATATAGGTCTTGTAGCAAGAATTTATAATAATGGTGAATTTGAAGTTAAAACTTTATTAAAAGAAATAGATAAGGATAATCAAGAAATGGATATATTGACATATTATCCAGTAGCAGGAGATATTGATACAGTATATATTGAACAGGATATAGAGTTTGGTACCAATGAAAGTATAGAGGATATTCTAGAAGATATTATGAAAAATCCCCCATCAGATAAACTAATTCCGTCTATTTCAAAGAATACTAATATAAATAAAATACATTTAAATAGAGAGTCATGGACATTAGAAGCAGATTTTTCAAAGGAATTATTAACAGATATGAATGCAGGATCTTCCTTAGAAATTGAGATATTAAAATCTATAGTGAATACATTAGGTAAATTTTATGATGTAGAGAAAATTTATATAACAATAGAAGGTAATCCTTATGAATCAGGACATTTTAGTATAAAGCCTGGTGAATATTTTCAAGTAGATGATTCAGGTGTAAAAGAGTTTAACAAGTAAAAAATAAGTATCATTTTTGGTGCTTGGCACCAAAAATGATACTTATTTTTTAAATACTTAATCCTCTTCACTTTTGCTGTCTTCTTTTTTAGCATCTTGATTTTTATCATTTTTTCTTTTTTGATTATTTTGATTATTTTGCTTATTTTTTGCCATTGCTACTATTTCACTCCCTTTTCAATAATTATCCTTGCATATATAGTATTACAAATAAATGAAATTTTACTCTTTAAATTATAAAAAAACTATAATTTAACAAAAAAAGAAAGTCTAAGCTTTCTTTTTTTCTAAATCCAATAAAAATCTAGATGGTTCTACCTTTTTTTCGCCTATATTATTTATAGTAATTAAAGATAAGTGATATTTTGCTCTACTCATTCCAACATAGAAAAGTCGTCTTTCCTCTTCAATTAATTCATATTTACCTTTTTCATAAGCTTCAATACTAGAAACAGAGGGAAAATCACCATCTACTAAATCTATCATATAAACTCTATCAAATTCCAATCCCTTGGCAGAATGGATAGTAGATAAAGTTACTGCATTTTTAGTACCTCTTGAATTTCTACATAAATGCTCCAAATATTTTAATCTATTTAGTAATTCATCTGAATTTTTACTATCATTAGCTATAAATTTCAAATAATATATAATGGTTTTTAAAATATCATAAGTATATCCGAATTTCATAGAGTTTTCCTTAAGATATTTTTCATACTCTAACTCATGTTCAATAAAAGTTATTGCATCCCTAGGATTTAGCTTTGAAAGTTTCTTGAAATCAAGCTTCAATTCTTTTAGAGTAGATTTATAGAAATTCGATAGACCAGGAAAATCCATTATTCTATCAAATACTGATAGATTATAATTTAAGGTTTTAGCATAATTAATTTGTCTTTTTGATATATATCCTTTCATTTTATAGTAAATATTTTCATAGATATTCATATTACTAGTATCTTTAGAAAAGATTATAAAGTTTATTATATCTTGTATAAGCCAATGATTGAAAAATCTAATCTTAATATCTTTCATGGTAAATGGAATTTTATTTCTTTCCAATAACTCAATAAGACCAATAGATGATAAATTATTTCTATAGAGTATGCAGCATCGAGAAAGTTCTCGAGTTTTTAAATCATTTACTAAATATTTATATTCTTCATCAATAGAATTAAACTTTACTATATTGATAGGCTCTATAAAGTTGTTATTAGTAGAAATATTTTTATTATATCTTAGTGTATTTTTTTTTATAAATTGGTTACAAACAGATACAATATTTTTTGATGACCTATAATTTTGCTCCATAAAGAATAATTTCCCATTAGGATAGATTTTATTGAAATTCAAGAGTCCCTTAGGATATGCCCCCCTAAATCCATAAATAGACTGATCATCATCTGCTACAATAAATAGATTATTCTTAGGACTTGCCAATAGTTTTATTATTTCTAACTGAACCTTTGAAGTATCTTGCCCTTCATCTACCTGAATAAAATCATATTTATTGCGGTATTTTTCTAATATATATGTATTAGACTTAAGAATTTCTAAAGCAATAGTTAGCATATCATCAAAATCTATCAAATTATTATCTTTTTTATATTTTTCATAAGTATTATAGATTGTTTTAAAATTTTCAATATCAGATTTATTATGTTTTAGAAATTCATCCACTGATAGCATCATATTTTTAATATAACCCATTGAATTTAATAGAGATTCTAATTTTTCCTCAGTAATATATTCTTGATTTGCTGCAAAATATATTTTTTTAATTACGTTATATTTATTAAGTTCATTCTTCTCTTCTTCAATCAATGTATATTTAACTCTATTAATATAGGCATATTCTCTGATTAAACCAAAACAAAAGCTATGTATTGTAGAGAATTGAATGGGAATAGAAGATATTTCTGAAAAAGACTTATTAAATCTTTCCTTCATATCCCTAGCAGAAGATTTACTAAAGGTTATTGATAATATTCTCTCAGGGCTTATTTTATGATTTAATATTAGATTGACTGCTCTATATATCAAAACCGTAGTTTTGCCTGCACCAGGTACTGCTAATATCAAGGCGGGACCTTCAGCATGATGAATAGCTTTTTTTTGTTCGATACTTAAATTCATACAAACACCTACTTTTAATTTTGTCTTATATATTTTAACATAAAAAAGAAATAAGTAGTATATCTATATAAAACAATAAAATCATTGATATATGGGTAATAATAAACTAGAATATAATACTGAGGATAATAAATATTTTAGCTAAAGGTGAAAAACATGAAAAATAAACTAAAGAGATTTGATGATGTTTTTATCGATTTAATTAATAGAAAGATGAAACATAGATATCTAGATACTATAATGTATAGAGCTACAAATTTAGGAGGTGCAGTATTTTCTTCACTTCTAGTATTGGTTTTAATATTTATAGGAAGTAGTCATATAAGACTTATGGGTTTTGAAGCACTAGGTGCTTTAATCATTAGTCAGGTAATAGTCCATGCTTTAAAAAGAATACTAAGTAGGGAAAGACCCTATAAGATTATAGAGCAACTAAATACCTTTGGCATAAATTTAAAGGACTACTCATTTCCATCTGGTCATACTACTGCTAGTTTTTCTATTGCTACCACTATAGCGTTTAATATACCTAAATTAACTGTTCTAGTATTTACCATTGCTATAGTAGTCGCAGTATCTAGAATATATTTAGGAGTCCATTATCCTACAGATGTGGCAGCAGGTATATTTTTGGGAATTGGTACTGCTTTAATAGTACATTTTTATTTAATAGAATATATTTATACCCTAGTAGATAATTGTGGTTTGAAATTATAGATTAGAAAATCAAAATAGTGGTATATATGATATAGACTAAATTAGGTAGGGGGTTTTAGTATGTTAATGACTAATTTTTTAAAGAAAAGAAAATCTGTTAGAGAATTTAAAAATAAGAAGATAAATCCAGATATATTGGACGAAATAAAACTATATTTAGATTCATTAGAGAAAGAAGATGGAACAAAAGGCATAAGATTTAAACTATATGAATATGGTGAGAAATTATATAAGGAATTAAGGGGAATTGGAGGATATTCAGGTGTAATGATTGAAAGTCCACACTATATAGGACTTGAGATAGTAGATGATAAAGATAGAAATGTAATTTATGGCTCATATTATATGGAAAAGCTTATAACTAAGCTAAACAATATGGGGTTGGATACTTGTTGGGTAAGTATAGGAAATGTAGATGATGGTATAAAAAAAGAAATATTTGGAGATATGGTAGGGAAAATTGATTATATACTAGCTTTAGGTTATGGCAAACCGAAAAATCCTTTTGTCAATGAAACATTTAGTGAAAGAATAGGCGTTGAAGAAATGGTGTTTGTTGATAAGATAGGAAACTCTCCAAGCACTGATGAGTTAGAAAATAGAGGTTTAAGTGATTTGTTTTATTATATAAGATTTGCACCATCTGCTTTAAATAAACAACCTTGGAGATTTTTACTTGATAAGGATAAGGTTACTTTGTTAATTAAACATGATGAAGGTGAAAAGCCAAATCTTATAGATGCAGGGATAATAATGTATTATTTTGAATCCCTAGGGCAATCAATAGGTTTAAATAATAAATGGGAATTAATAGAAGGAATTAAACAAGAAAATAATAATTATAAATATGTAGCAGAATTTAAATTATAAAGCACTTAAAAGTGCTTTTTTTTATTGACAAAAATCTTCAGAGGGCATATAATTATATTAACATATGAATAATTGTTCATATGTTAATATGTAAGTATTGGGGGATAAGAAATGAAAGAAATAGAACTAGAATTAAATGGATTGAATTGTGCTGGATGTGCGGGAAAAATTGAAAAACTATCTAGACAAATTGAAGGAGTAGAAAGTGCTAGGCTAGACTTTGTATCAAAAAAATTAAAGGTAAATGTAATTACAGATGATGAGTCAAATATAGTAGCTGAAGAAATAAAGAAAATTGTAAAAAGACTTGAGCCTCATGTAATAGTTATAGATAAAACAGATAATAAAATTCGTAGACATAACCATAACCATAATCATAGTTGTGACCATGATTGTCACCATGACCATCATGAGCATAGTCATGAACATGGTGAAATAAATAAAAAGGAAATCATTAAATTAATTTTAGGAGGATTATTATTTGTAATCCCATTATTTTTAAAATTAGATAGTGTACCAAGATTTGCAGTATATTTCCTTGCATATATTGTAGTAGGATATGAAGTTATAATAATAGCTATGAGAAATTTATTAGCTGGGATGCCCTTTGATGAAAATTTTTTGATGACTGTTGCCACAATAGGTGCATTAGTAATCGGTGAATATCCAGAGGCAGTGGCAGTAATGTTATTTTATCAAGTAGGAGAAATGTTCCAAGGAATGGCAGTTAATCATTCTAGAAGATCTATAAGTTCTTTACTAGATATAAGACCAGATTATGCAAATATTGAGAAAGATAATGATATTATAATTGTAGATCCGAGTGAGGTAGAAGTAGGAGATATAATAATTGTAAAACCAGGTGAGAAAGTTCCGCTAGATGGTGTTATAGTGGAGGGAGAATCTTCTTTGGATACATCTAATATTACTGGTGAGTCTGTACCAAGAAATGTTGGAATAGGAGATAAGGCATTGTCTGGAGTGGTGAATACTCATGGAGTATTGAAAATAAAAGTAGATAAAGAATTCGGAGAATCCACAGTATCTAAGATATTAGATTTAGTAGAAAATGCTTCAAGTAAGAAAGCGCCTACTGAAAACTTTATTACTAAATTTGCTAAGTTTTATACACCTGTAGTAGTATTTATAGCTTTAGCTATTGCAATATTACCACCATTATTTATAGGTGGAGAATTAAAGGAATGGGCCTATAGGGCATGTATATTCTTAGTTATATCTTGTCCTTGTGCATTAGTTATATCTGTTCCATTAGGTTTTTTTGGTGGAATAGGAGGAGCTTCTAAGTCAGGAATACTTATAAAAGGCGGCAACTATCTAGAAGCATTGAATGAAGTAGACACAATGGTATTTGATAAAACAGGAACTATTACGAAAGGGACTTTTAGAGTAACAAAAGTAAGAGCTTATGGTAACTATACAGAAGAAGAAATATTAGAATTAGCAGCTTATGGAGAAGCTTTTTCAAATCATCCTATTGGTAAATCCATAGTAGAAGCATATGATAAAGAAATAAATAGGGAATATATAAAATCATATAAAGAAATATCCGGGAAAGGAATAGAAGCAGATGTACAAGGTAAGAAAATTACACTTGGTAATAAGACATTATTTGATGAAAAAAATATCCAAATAGATAAAGTAGATTCCATAGGTACTGTAGTGTATGTAGGTAAAGACAATTTTCATATAGGAAGTATAATAGTATCTGATGAATTAAAGGATAATGTAGTTGAAGATATTAAAAATCTAAAAGCTTTAGGTATTAAAAAAACAATAATGTTATCTGGAGATAATGAAGATACGGCAAAGAAGGTAGGAAAATTAGTAGGTTTAGATAATGTATATGGTAATCTTCTTCCACAAGATAAGGTTAATATATTTGAAGATATAATAAATAAAAGTAATGGAAAGGTTGCATTTATAGGAGATGGAGTAAATGATGCACCAGTGCTTGCAAGGGCAGATATAGGTATTGCTATGGGGGGGCTAGGATCTGATGCAGCCATAGAAGCTTCTGACATAGTAATCATGACAGATGAAATAGGAAAAATTGCAACAGGAATAAAGATAGCCCAAAATACTAAAAAGATAGTAACACAAAATATTATATTAGCCTTAGGGGTAAAACTTATAGTTTTAATTTTAGGAAGCTTAGGCTTAGCTACTATGTGGGAGGCAGTATTTGCAGATGTTGGGGTCTCAATAATAGCAATATTAAATTCAATAAGAGCATTGAAAGTAGAGGAATAAGATTTCCTCTACTTTTTTGTCGTAAATGTGGTAGACTATATATAGTATAAAGTTTAAGAGGTGTTTTTGTTGATAAAAGAACATATTAGACAGTATAATTATGTGCTATTAGCAGAAAATGCATATATTAATAATAATAAAGAAAAATCCATAGAATTTTATAAAAAAGCTTTGCAATTTAGAGGTAGTATGGTAGATAATATAGCTATACTATATAATATAGCTCAAATTTATGATGAAATAGATAATGCGCTGAAATCCTTGCATACATATGAAAAAATAACCAAACTTGATTCTAGTGAAGCAGGAGCGTACTATGGTATGGCTATGATTTATGAAAAAATTGGAGATAAAGATAAAGCATTGGAGTATTATCATAAAGCAATATCCTTAGACAAATATTATGATAGAGCATATTATTATGCTGCTAATATTTTTGATGAAAAAGGTGATAAAAATAAGGCGTTAGAGTATTATTATAGAGTAATAGAAATAGTACCTGATGATTACATAACCTATAATAATTTAGGGTCTATATATGAGGAATTGGGGGAATATGATAAAGCATATACTATGATAGAAAAAAGTCTAAATATAGAACCAGATTATTATAAAGCTTTATTTAATATGGGAGTTGTTTATAAGGCTTTAGGAAATAATCATAAAGCTTTAGAATATTACTTTAAATCAATAGATATTAATCCTGGACATTCCTATTCCTATCTAAATATTTCTGCTATTTATATAGAGCAAGAAAGATTTAAGGATACGATTGAGTTACTAACAGAAGGGATAAATAATAATTCAGAAGCTCATGATTTATACTATAATAGAGCTTGCTGTTATTCAATACTAAATAATAAAGAAAAAGCTTTAGAGGATCTAAAAAAAGCAGTGATACTGTTACCAGAAATAGTAGAATCCATAAGAGTTGATAAGGATTTTGAAAACTTACGTGGTGAAAGTGAATTCATAAAAATAATAGAATAATAATGATATATGGAGGCAATTAAATGATTATATTAAAAACAAGTGAAGAAATACAAAAAATGAAAAGAGCTGGAGAATTATTAGCAAAGGTTCATAAAGAAATAGCAAAGATGATTAAACCTGGTATATCAACTCAAGAGATAGATAAATTTGTAGAAGATTATCTAAAGGAGCATAATGCTTATCCAGAGCAAAGAGGATATCATGGCTATCCTTATGCAATTTGTGCTTCAATCAATGATGAAATCTGTCATGGCTATCCAAGAACAGAACCATTAAAAGAAGGAGATATAGTAACTATTGATATGGTGGTTAACATAGATGGATGGTTAGCAGATTCAGCCTGGAGTTATGCTGTTGGTAATATATCAGATGAAGCTAGAGGATTATTAGATATAACTAAGGAAGCTTTATATAAAGGAATAGAGAAAGCTATTATAGGAAATAGATTGGGAGATATCGGTTACGCCATACAATCCTTTGCGGAATCCAATGGATATTCAGTAGTTAGGGATTTTGTAGGTCATGGTATAGGTAAAAAAATGCATGAAGATCCACAAGTGCCACATTATGGAATACCAGGCAGGGGACAAAGACTTGTAGAAGGCATGGTTATAACCATAGAGCCCATGATAAATATAGGAACATATAGAATGAAAATAGATGATAATGAATGGACGGCTAGAACAGTAGATGGTAAACTATCTGCTCAGTATGAACATACCATAGCTATTACGAAAGAAGGTCCAATGATTTTAACAGATCAAGAGCAATGTAATTAACAAAAAACAATTATATGGATGACTAATGGATGTAAGAAAAGATTTCGGAGATAAATCCTAGAATTGCTAAATGTTAATCGTTAATTAAGCATTGTAGAAAGGATAGGTGTAAAAATGAAAAAGGAAAATCCAGTTCAATTGCTAGGTAAGAAATATACGGTTAAAGAAGAAATTGCTAATGGAATTACCCATGGATTAGGAGTTTTATTTGGCATAACTGCTCTTATAGTTTTATTAGTTATGTCTATTAGAAAAGGTGATGCATTGTCTATAGTTGCTTTTAGCATATATGGAGCTTGTTTTATTCTTATGTTTCTATCATCAACTTTATATCATAGCATCACAAATGAAAGAGCAAAAAGGATACTTAGAGTATTTGATCATTCCTCTATATTTTTATTTATAGCAGGAACTTATACACCTATTACACTATTAACTATGACTGGGGTTCTAAGAATTAGTATATTAGCTGCAGTTTGGTTTATAGCCATATTTGGAGTTGTATTTAAGATATTTACTTTTGGAAAATTTGATAGATTTAAAGCATTTTCCCTAAGTTTATATATAGGTATGGGATGGATAGCAGTATTCACTATAAAACCAATTATTAGAATGACTTCAATAGGCTTTTTTATGTGGATATTAGGAGGAGGACTTTTATATACTCTGGGAACAATATTCTATAGTATCAAAAAGATACCTTATAATCATGCAATCTGGCATATCTTTGTTTTAGCTGCATCTGTACTCCATTTTGTAGGTATAGTCTTATATTTAACATAATTTTGGCAGGTGGTGCCCAATATCATTGATACAGACGGTTCTCCTGTCGCAACATTTTACCTTAGGGGGAGTAGTTAATGATAAAAGTTCTTATTGTAGATGACCAAAGTTTAATACGAGAAGGACTGAATATGATGCTTAGTCTTTATGATACCATATTTATAGTAGGGGAGGTTACTAATGGTAAAGAAGCTATAGAGATATTAAGCAGAGAGGAAATAGACTTAATATTAATGGATATACGGATGCCTATTATGGATGGAGTAGAGGCTACAAAACAAATTAAAGAAAATTATCCTAATACAAAGGTATTAATATTAACAACTTTTAATGAAGATGAGTATATTTTTGAAGGGCTAAAAAATGGAGCAGATGGCTACTTACTTAAAGACATATCATCTCAGGAATTAGTCAAAGCAATAGAAACAGTATATAAAGGGAATATACTTTTGCAACCCGATGTAGCTAGGAAGATGATTGGATCTATGGATCATAAGGCTAATATACAGGATAATATAGATAATACTATATTTAAAGAGCTAACTAAAAAAGAATATGAAATAGCATTGTTAATATGTGAAGGAAAATCCAATAAAGAAATAGCAAAAACATTATATATAGCAGAAGGAACTGTTAAAAATCATATAACTAAAATATTATCTAAACTAGAGTTGAGAGATAGAACTCAATTAGCAATATTGATTAAAGAATATAGTAAAGATATAAAAAGGCTATGGAAATGAACTGACCTCCCATAAGTTAGACCTAAAAAATCTAACTTATGGGAGGTCAGTTTAAAATCATAGCTTTTTTTCATTCTAAAATTTAATTTACTATAACTATAGTCATAGTAAATTATTTCTATAATAGAGACCTTAGTTAGATTTTTTATATTGTAGATAAGTATATACTTAAGATAAGAATATTTAGGAGGTTATTTTTATGAGAGAACTAAAAAGATCCCTTTATATTTTATATCCTTTCTTTTATCATTTACAGGATTTATATTTCCTATTTATGCTTCGTCCATAGGAACAAATATTATTTAAATAAGCTATCTTTACTTCAGATTTTCAATAGTTAGTATAATAATAGGACCTTCTGCTGTAGTGATGTTTTATAGGAGAAAATAAAAGAGGTAGGTCTTATGATTGTAATGGTTTTGTTTATTTGCTATATTTATATTAATAGATTAAATGGAGAAGAGAAGGTACCTAGAATAAGTTAGTGAGGAGTTAATATGAAAAAATTTGTTAAATATAATAGTTATTTATATATAGCCACTTGTATTTTAATAGGACTCGATATTATTTATAAATATATAGATAATACTACTCTTTTCTTAACTTTCTTTTCCTTATTTATAATTATAGCAATTAATGATTATATAAGAATGTTTTTATTTTATAAAAATGAAAAGCAATACTATTTATCTGTGTTTGTTTCCATGATAATAAGTAGCCTATTGACTTATAAAGTACAAGGATATTCTCATATATTTATGTTCATTATTTTATATGAACTGATTTTGTATACGGAAGGAAGAGTTTCAAAGTTATTTATTGGGTTGGAAATATTGATAGTTATGGTTTTAATCATATTTAGAGGTGTGGCTGTTGGGGAATTAATGACTATAGAGTTTTGGAGAAAAGGTTTATTTGATATTATAATGTCATATATAGGACTGTTATTTTATTCTCTTACTTTATTTACATATAGAACTTTAAAAAAAGAGAAGAGAGAAGTAGATAGATTAAATAAAGAATTAGAATTATCTTATAATAAACTAAAGGAACAATCAGAAGAAATTGAAAAATTGACTATAGCTAAAGAAAGAAATAGAGTGGCAGGAGAAATTCATGATAATTTAGGACATAGTCTAATGGCTTTAAATATGAATTTGGATGTAATTCATAAGATTATGGATAAAGATATAGGTAAGACTAAAAAATTAATTAATAAATCTCAGTTATTAGTTAAAGAGAGTATAGAAAGTTTAAGAAAGGCTGTTTATGCTTTAAAGGAAGAAAGAAATAGTACTTTATTGAATTCTATAAGAAAATTAACTGATAATATTGAGAGCACAGGAAAGATTAAGATAATTTTAAATATAAATGAAAAAGTAGAGGAATTGTTACCTGAATATAAAGATATTATATATATTTCTATAAAAGAAGCTTTAACTAATAGTATAAAGCATGGGAGAGCAGATAAAATTAATATAAATATAAAATTAGATGGAGATGAACTAGGAGTTGAAATTATAGATAATGGACTAGGATGTACTAATTTGATTAAAGGCAATGGCTTAATGAACATAGAAAATAGATTAAGAGATTTTGGTGGGAAAATGATTTATAATAGTGAGGAAAAACAAGGATTTAATTTAGAATTGATATTTAAAATGGGATTATATAAAATGTACTAATGGGGAAGGTGAGTAAAATGGCTAATATAAAAACAAATGCTATGCGTATTTTAGAACAGATGAAAATAGAATATAACGGTATTACTTATAATAGTAATGATGGAAAAATTGATGGAGTTTCAGTATCTGAAAAAATTGGTAAGGATCCTAAATTTGTTTATAAGACATTAGTAGTTCAAGGTCATAGTAATACTATTTATGTATTTCTTTTGCCTGTTAAAGAGGAATTGGATTTGAAAAAGGCTGCAAAAGCAGCAGGGGAAAAAAGTGTTGAAATGATACACGTTAAGGATTTATTAAAATTTACAGGATATATAAGAGGCGGCTGTTCTCCAATAGGGATGAAGAGAGATTATAAGACATTTATAGACATATCTGCCCTTGAGATAGATAAGATTATTGTAAGTGGAGGAAAGATTGGGGTTCAAATAGAAATGGAAACATCTAAATTAATTCAAGTTTGTCATGGTGAAATAGTAGATTTGACTATTAAAAAATAACTGTAGTTTTTGGTGCCAGGCACCAAAAACTACAGTTATTGATTGTTGACATACCTAGATTATCTATGTATAATTATACATAGATAATCTAGGTATGTTTTTTAGGAGGTGGAAAAGTGAAAATTGATAAGGGATTTATAGGAGGAAGTACTAATTTACTAATATTGTACCTGATCAAGGAAAAGGATATGTATGGGTATGAAATAATTAAAGATTTAGAGGTGCGTTCCGATAGCACTTTTAAATTTAAAGAAGGAACCTTGTATCCAGTATTGCACAAATTAGAAAATGAGGGATATGTTAAATCCTATATGAAAAAAAGTGAAACTGGCAGAGAACGAAAATATTATAGGATTACAGACAAAGGAGAAAAACAGTTAATTGAAGAAAAGAGACAATGGCATGTATTTTCAACTACTGTAAATAAAGTAATAGGTGGTGAAAAACATGTCTTTTCATAAGATGGATGAATTTTTAAAAGGTGTTCTATCATATATAAAATTTCCCTTTGATAGAGAAGATATAAAATTAGAGATGGAAGCTCATATATTTGATAAGATAAATTATTATATGGAGCAAGGATACGATAAGGAAAAAGCGGAAGAACTTGCTGTAAAAGACATGGGAGATCCTAAAGAAATAGGAATTCAGTTAAATAAGGAACATAATCCTATAATTGGGTGGCTTTGGAGAATAACAAATATAGCAGTAACTATTTTTATAGTAATTAATATTTTTATTATAGGCTCAATGACAATAGTTACAATATTTAATGGCAATCCAGTTAAAGAAATTCCAAGGGAAGATATAATTTATAGAATTGATATTAATGAAAAGGTTCAGATAGATGATATGGTTATAAAATTTACAAATGTAATTTATGATAAAAATGGGGAATTACATATCATTTATAGATATTATGATAAAAAGCTATGGGGAAGTGGCTGGAGTCTTGGAGCCATTGGGACTATAAAGGACGATTTAGGAAATGAATATTTTTCTGGTTCAGGTTCTAGTAGTGGAGGAATTGTTTCTAAAGGCAGAAGAAGTCTTAGGGATTTTCCAGAGAATGCTAAGACCTTAATTATTGAATATGATGAATATAATAGAAAATATAGAGTAGAAGTTCCATTAAAGGCAGGTGAATATAATGAATAGATTAAAGAAGACTATTAAAAATACTATAATTTTAGTAATTTTATTCTTTATATTCTTAAAGAGTTCAGGTCTTTATTTAATTCCCTTGTCAGCTCATAAAGCTTCTGAAAGAAGTGCACATTATGGACCATCTGAAGTTGTCCATATAGAGGACTTTGATAAAGGAAAATATATACTCTGTAAATATGATAGATGGTTTTCATGTAATACAATAAATAAAACTTTATTTTTCTTTTGGCGTATTGGTAATCAAGTACATGGTAGGGAAAATGATTTATCAAAAGCATTATCATATACCTGGAGTATGTCGGGTGATTATTATAGAGCTTATGGAGTTATTAATGATGATAGGATAAAGAAAATAGAAGTGACTCTAGAAAATGGAGATATACTTATACAAGATGAGTTTTATGAAGATATGTTTCTTATGACTTGGAAGTCACCAAATGATAGTATTATTGACTTTGCTGGAATTAGGGCATATGATGAGGATAGCAATATAATTTTTGAAGATATATATGGATATTAGAGCAATGATGATAATTTTATAAGGAGATACCATAATGACAAAAGTAAAAGATGAAATAAAAATTTTATCACCTCAAATTCCTGATGAATTAAAAAGTTTAAATATAGGAAATAGTCATATTGAAGATGAAGATTTTTTCAATATTGCTATTATCTCTGACTGCTATATAGAAGAGCAAAGGGCAGAAAAAGTAATATTTGAAAAGATTATCATCAAAAATGTTATATTTCAACACATTTCATTTAATTCCCTTGAATTAACTGATGTTAAGTTCATAAATTGTGATTTATCTAATATGGATTTAGAAGGAGCAATTATACATAGAGTAGAGTTTATAGATTGTAAAATGATGGGGGTAAAATTAAATAATGGAACATTGAGAAATGTATTATTTACTAATTGCAATCTTGATTACTCCATTTTTAGATTTTCTGACCTAAAACAAGTAAGGTTTGTAGAATCTCTATTAAATAATGCAGATTTTCAAGACTCTAAGTTTTCAAAGGTAGGCTTTTCAAATATTGATATGAAAAGAATACAAATGGTTGGAGTAGAATTAAAGGGGGTGGATTTGAGAACCTGCAATATGGAGGGAATAGGAGTAAGGATTGAGGATTTAAATGGAGCAATAGTTTCAAATATGCAGGTAATTGAATTAGCAGGGTTATTAGGGATCGTAATTAAGGAATGAGGAAAATAAAAATGAGCTAAATTACAAATCCTCCGTTGGGACTAATTATTTGCCCAGTTATGAAATCAGCATTATGTGATGCTAAGAAAAGCACACAATTAGCAATATCATTGGCAGTTCCTAATTTCATTAAAGGGGTGTTTTCTTTAAGGACATTTAATTCATCTTCACTATAGGAAGAAAGCATTTCAGTTTGAATAACACCAGGTGCAACGGAATTTACTTGAATATTTGAAGGACCTAATTCTTTTGCTAAGGATTTTGTTAATCCTATAATACCTGCCTTAGTAGCTGAATAATGGACTTCACAAGAAGAACCTACAATTCCCCATATGGAGGAAATATTTATGACTTTGCCTTTTTTCTTGGGAAGCATATATTTTAAAGCTGCTTGTGTACAGTAAAAAACGCTTTTAAGATTAACATTTATCATATTATCTAAATCTTCATCAGTAATATCTGTGAATAATTTTGATTGACTTATTCCTGAATTGTTAATAAGTACATCAATACTATTAAACTCTTTAATACAGAAATTTATCATGGAATTTACTTCATTTCTTTTGGAAACATCTGCTTTAAATATTCTGACAGATAGACCTTTATTTTTAAGTTTATAATATAAATCTAAGGCACTCTCTTCAGATTTATTAAAGTTAATCAAAACATTATAACCTTCATTTGCAAATAATTCTGCTATAGATTGTCCAATACCCTTAGAAGCTCCAGTTATAATTGCAGTTTTTGAAAAAATCATGAATAATATTCTCCTTTGTATATAACAGTTTATATTAAGTTCAAAAATTTATGTTTATATAATAATTATACTCCATATTTTAGAGAGATAAAATATAAACTTGGGGGTAAATACATATAAAAGTTTTATATTATTTAGAATAAGTTTGTTTCTATTGCCAATTACAGCTGCTGTAGCCAATGAATAATTAAACTATAAGTATAAATAAAAAAGTATAAATAAAAATAAATGTTTTTATTAAAAGAAAATATAATGACAATAACAAAAAGGGGAAATAAGTGATGAAGATAGATAGGCTGCTTTCTATTATAGTGATATTACTGAATAAAGAAAATATAACTGCTAGGGAATTGGCTAACAGATTTGAAGTTTCAGTAAGGACTATATACAGGGATATAGAAACTATAAATTTAGCAGGGATTCCCATAGTATCTAATCAAGGAAGAGATGGAGGATTTAGGATTTTAGATAACTATAAAATGAGCCATCAATTACTAACATTAGATGATATGATTTCAATTGCTATTGCATTAAAAAACATAAATATTTTCTCGGAAAATAAAAATATTGATATAATGATTGATAAAATAAGTAATATTGTTCCTAAGAATAAGAAGAAAGACTTTGATTATCATTTTAATGAATTGATAGTATGTGATTTGCCTTGGGGGTATAGAGTTAATTCAAAGGATAAGGAAAAGTATAAAATTATATATGAAGCAATAAGGGAAGAAAGGCTAATAGATATAGAATATAGAGATCTATATGGAAATATAACAAAAAGAAGAGTAGAGCCTATGAGCCTTGTTTTAAAAGGACTTAATTGGTATGCTTTTTCATATTGTTATTTAAGAGATAATTATAGACTTTTTAGACTTTGTAGAATACATAAGATTAAGGTATTAGAAGAAAAATTTAATCCTAGAGGAATAAGTTATGAAGATTTTAAAAGTAAAAGTATTTTTAAAAATAATATGGTAGATTTAGTTTTGAGGTTTTCTCCTGAAGTACAGCAAAGAGTTGATGAATTTTTTTATGAAGAAAATATAACAGTAGATGAAAATGGATATATAGTAGTTAAGATTTCATTTCCAGAGGATGAATGGGTTTACTCTATGATATTAAGTTATGGTGAATATGTAGAAGTCCTTGAACCGAAGTATATCAAAAATATAATCAAGAATAAAGTACAAAAGATTTATGAAAAGTATTAAACATGACATACTGTTGTCAAAACATAGTGATATTATGGGGTAAATAATAAAAATAAGGGGGACAATCTTATGAAACAAGAATATTGTCAAAGCTGTGGAATGCCTATGGAAGATGCTAACCTTTATGGTACAGAAAAGGATGGAAGTAAAAGTCATGATTATTGCACATATTGTTATGAAGATGGAAACTTTAGAAAGCCTAGTGAAACAATGGAAGAAATGATAGAAACTTGTGTACCTTTTATGAAAGAAAATGGAATGGAAGAAAAAGAAGCAAGAGAAATACTAAATAATTCCCTTCCGCACTTGAAACGTTGGAAAAAGTAAATACTTTATAGAATTTGAAACCTTTATATAACAACTATGTTACATAAGGGTTTTTTATTGACTTTGCCCCCTTAATCTGATAAAATCGTTTTTATGTCTAAAAAATAGAGAGGAGGGTTTTATATGGTTATTGTAGCGAATGAGTTGTCTAAAGGATATAAAATATCTAAGAGAAAACCTGGCATATTAGGTGGACTGAAGAGTATTGTACGTAGTGAATATGAAGAGATAACTGCTTTGAATAATATATCCTTTAAGATTGGGAAGGGAGAATTGATAGGATATATTGGACCAAATGGAGCTGGTAAATCTACTACAATTAAAATACTATCGGGTATATTAACACCAGATTCAGGAGAATGTAAAGTTCTAGGAAAAATTCCATATAAAGAAAGGGTCAGCTATGTAAAGGATATCGGAGTAGTATTCGGACAGAGAACTCAACTATGGTGGGATTTACCAGTTATAGATTCTTTCCAATTACTGAAGGATATTTATAAGATTCCTTTAGGAGACTATTTAAAGATTAAAGAGGAACTTGTAAAATGGCTGGATTTAGAGAAATTTATAAATACTCCAGTAAGACAGTTGAGCTTAGGTCAAAAAATGAGATGTGAATTAGCAGCATCACTTCTTCATTCTCCACAAATACTTTTCCTTGATGAACCTACTATAGGGCTAGACGCCATATCTAAATTGGCAGTTAGAGAATTTATAAAAAAACTGAATAAGGAAAAAGGGGTTACAGTTATACTTACAACCCATGATATGGATGATATTGAAACTCTATGTAATAGAGTAATTGTAATAGGTAAAGGAGAAATTCTTTTAGATGGTTCTTTACAATCCCTTAGAAATACAGTATCTAAAGATAGAAGATTGATTTTAGATTTTGATGAAGGCACAAATGGCTTTTCCATAGAAGGAGCAACTCTAATAGGTGAAGAAAAAAATAGACTTGTCATTGATTTTAATCCAGATATAATAACACCAGCAGATTTAATAACTAATTTATCCACTAAATACAAAATAAAAGATATATTAATAGAAAACCCTCCCATTGAAGAAATTATTGCTAAAATTTATGGGGAGTTTAACATATGAAGGCATTTATATCTATTATAAAGATTAGATTTAATCTATTGTTGCAATATAAAGTTGCTGCCTTAGCAGGTGTAATTACTCAATTTTTTTTTGGCATGATTATGGTCATGGTACTATTTGGTTTTTATAATTCTTCAAGTGGAGAAATGCCCATTGATTATAAAGCAGCTATAACTTATATATGGCTTGGTCAAGCTATGATTGGGATGTTACCTTGGAATGGTGATAATGAAATTCAAAATCTAATAAGGACAGGGAATATAACCTATGAGCTTATTAGGCCAATGAATTTATATAATTATTGGTTTGCAAGGGCTTTTGCTTTAAGAACTGCACCAACTTTACTTAAATCTATTCCTTTATTTATTATAACTTTATTATTACCAAAGGATTATGGAATGGAATTACCACCCAATGCTTTAGCTAGTATTGGGTGGATAGTAACTACCTTTGGTGCTCTTATGATTTCTTGTGCAATAACTAATATAATTAATATAACTACTCTTTATTCTTTATCAGGAGACGGAATACAAAGACTATTAATATCTATTGTTATGTTGTTTTCTGGAATGATAGTACCTTTACCATTATTTCCAGATAAATTAAGACGAGTATTAAGTTACTTGCCATTTGGTGGATTAGTAGATATTCCAGCTAGATTTTTTACAGGGGAAATTCCTTTTAGTAAATTACTTCAATATTTTTTATTTCAGTGTACGTGGGCATTTGTAATATATATACTAGGACAATGGATTCTAAATAAAAAGATAAAAGACTTAGTAGTGCAAGGGGGCTAGAATATGGATAGTATAAAGTTATATTTTAAATATATTAAATTAAGTATAGAATCTCAGCTTCAATATAAGGCCTCCTTTATTATGATGTCCATAGGACATTTCCTAATAACTTTTATTGATTTTCTTGGTGTATGGGTGTTATTTGAAAGATTTGGTGATATTAAGGGTTTTACTTTTGAAGAAGCAGCTTTATTCTACGGGATGGTTCATATTGCATTTTCTATTACAGAAGGTTGGACTAGAGGATTTGATACCTTTCATATATTGGTTAGATCAGGAGATTTTGATAGAATATTACTTAGACCGAGGACTACAGTATTACAGATTTTAGGACAGGATTTTCATATAATGAGAATAGGTAGGTTTATTCAAGGTCTTGTAGTTCTTATATGGGCAGTATTTAAGCTAAATATAGAATGGACTTTAGGGAAAACTTTATTATTGATAGGATCTATTGTTGGAGGAAATTTTCTGTTTTCAGGGCTTATAGTAATTCAAGCTACTTTATCTTTCTGGTCTGTACAAAGCTTGGAAATAGTAAATTCTTTTACCTATGGTGGTGTGCAAGCGGCACAATATCCTATATCCATATATAGACCTTGGTTTAGAAAAATACTTATATATGTTATACCCTTGGCTACAGTTAATTATTTTCCTGCTATGAATATATTGGGAAAGGTTGATTCCTTTGGATATCCTTCATGGTTGGGATGGATTTCTCCATTTTGCGGATTTGTATTTTTTATACTAGCACTACAAATATGGGAAATTGGAGTAAAGCATTATACTTCTACTGGAAGTTAATTTTGGTTAATTATCTTGAATAAAAATTATTTATCATGTAAAATTATTTAGAGTTACAAAATATTATTATTTACATTAAATAGCTAGAGGAGAATTATATGAGCAGAAACGTTAATTTAATAGAGGGAAATATTTCCAGTACCCTTACTAAGTTAGCATTACCTATTATGGGTACATCATTTATACAGATGATGTATAACTTAACGGATATGATGTGGCTAGGAAGACTTAGTACTAAAGCTGTAGCGGGTGCAGGTACTGTAGGTTTTTTCATGTGGTTTGGTATGTCTCTTGTATTAATTTCACAAATTGGAGTTAGTGTAGGAGTATCACAATCCTATGGAAAAGGAGAAATGGATAGTGCAAGGGAATATATATCTAGCGGGATAAAATTAGATATAGTTATAGGAATTATTTATTCAGCATTGTTATTGATATTTAGACACCAAGTTATTGGTTTTTTTAATTTAGGTGATTCAGAAACTATTCAATTAGCAATAGACTATTTAGTAATTATAGCTTTTGGATTTTTATTTCATTTTATTAATCCTATATATTCAGCTATATTTAATGCTTCAGGGAATAGTATTACGCCTTTTATTATAAATACTATGGGATTAATAACTAATATTATTTTAGATCCTATTTTAATTTTTGGTGTTGGACCATTCCCTAAACTGGGTATAAAAGGAGCAGCAGTAGCTACTATAATAGCTCAGATAGTTGTTACTTCAATATATATATTAGTATCGAGAAAAAATAAAGAATTATTTTCCCATTTACACCTTTTCAAATTACCAAAACTAGATTATCTTAAAAGGATATTTAAACTAGGGTTTCCTGCATTTTTACAATCAGGAGTTCATGCCTTTAT
>NZ_DAMCHJ010000010.1:1563-28512 GCF_032104385.1 Tissierella sp. | reverse complement strand
TTTATATCTATGATTTTAACAAAAATACTAGCAAAATGGGGTTCGACTCCAGTGGCGGTGCAATCTGTAGGCTCACAAATAGAATCAATATCTTGGATGACTGCAGAAGGTTTTTCTACAGCTATATCAGCTTTTGTAGGACAAAATTATGGTGCAGAAAACTATGATAGAGTAAAAGAAGGATATTATGCTGGACTCAAGATAGTTGGTACTATAGGAATATTTGCCACTGTTTTACTTATATTTTTTGGAGAACCTATTTTTAGGATATTTACACCAAATGATGCTACTGCTATATCTCAAGGTATAGTATATTTAAGAATTTTAGGATTTTCTCAGTTCTTTATAACCATTGAAATAGCGTCTGCAGGAGCATTTAATGGAATTGGCAGAACTCAAATTCCAGCAATAACAGGTGTTGTATTAAATGCATTAAGAATTCCAGGAGCATTAATATTATCAAGCACAGTATTAGGAATGACAGGAGTATGGTGGAGTATGAGTATCAGTACTGTATTTAAGGGAATAATTTTAACTTCTTTATTTATCTATGTTTTAAGAAAAGGATTACATACTAAATAACTTCAGTTTTTGGTGCCTGGCACCAAAAACTGAAGTTATTGTAGACTATTTACTTTTCTTGCTGCAATTACATTAATTCCAGTACCTAATATATTTTCTATTATAATATGGCCCTTTTCAATAGGTGCAGATACTTCTGTTATTTTGATTATATCCATACATTCTTCAACTAGGGTTTCAGGTATAACACCATTAGTTTTAACTGGGAGTCTGCTCATAGGACCATTTTTAAGTAATACCCTAGAGGTGAGAACTCTTGAAGGTTCTAAGATTTCTTTAACACCATATTCTTTACCCCTATTACATCTATTGCCTTCAACTGAGTACTGAGAATTAGTAGCCTCATTTTTAATTATTTTAAGATTGCAGCCTACAGGGCAGACCTTACATTTTTTTTCAATTATATTCATAAATAAAACCTCCATAGTAAATTAACATAATAATTATAACATATTATGAGAAGGTTTTTGTATATTTAATAAGAGGAGATGATTTAATGGAAGTTTTACAAGCTATTATGACTAGAAGAAGTATAAGGAAGTTTACAGGAGAAGTAATTACAGAAGAACAGTTGGATACTTTACTTAGGGCAGGATTTCAAGCACCTTCTGCTCACAACACTCAGCCTTGGCATTTTATAGTAGCTAAGGATAAAGAATTACTTCAAAAGATATCAGATTTTCATAAGTATGCAAAAATGTTACCTAATGCTGGATGTGGAATAATTGTTTGTGGAGATGAAGAAAAGCAAGGAAACAGAGGTTTTTTAGTAGAAGATTGTTCAGCAGCTATACAAAACATCCTTTTAGCAGCTCATGGAATTGGATTAGGAGCAGTGTGGTGTGGATTATATGATTCAGGTAATTTAGTAGAGTCCATGAAGGAAGTTTTAGAATTACCTAATAATATTATACCAATAGGTATGGTAGTAGTAGGAAATAAGGACGAAGAAAGAAATATATCTGAAAGATATGAAGAGAGTAAAATTCATTATAATAAGTGGTAGATAAAAAATAAAGAGATGTATATAATAAGGTATAGGTACAACGTGGTTTAGATTATTATAAGGGGTTTTATTATGTTGTCTAAGATTGAGATAATAAAAAGACTAGCTTTATCTGCCATAGTTGGAGGTCTTATAGGAACAGAAAGAGAAATCAATAATAGACCAGCAGGACTTAGAACTCATATATTAGTTACACTAGGCTCTACTTTGGTTATGCTTGTTTCTATTGATGGGTTTCAATCAGCAGATCCTGCTAGATTAGCAGCACAAGTTGTTAGTGGAATAGGTTTTCTTGGTGCTGGAACCATTATGAGAACAGGAAATAACATTAGTGGACTTACTACTGCTGCTAGCTTATGGGTTTGTGCTGGTATTGGATTAGCAATGGGATCAGGATATTATCTAGGGGCTATAGTTACTACTGCCATAGTTCTTGCAACTTTAATGAGTTTAGGACCATTTGAAAAGATGATATTGACAAAGAAGTATAAAGCAGTTGAGATAGTTGCTACGAATAGACCAGGGATTATTGGTCAAATAGGAGTTTTATTTGGGAAATACTATATATCTATTAAAGATATAAAGATATTAGGTACTGATGGTGGTGAACATGATGATAATGGTATTATGGAAATTCGTTTTTTAATTAAGTCACCAAATAATGTCAATATAAGTAGCCTGTATAAGGAAATTTATCAAATTCATGGTATTATTAATGTTAGTTTTGAAGGAAACATTATTCCCAATAATAATTATATGGATTTTTAACTATTTGTGATATATAGTTGAGAGTTATTGAAATACTAGGAGATGAAAAAATGAATAAAAGATTTACTAAGAATTTAATACTGTTATTAGCTATATCTTTAATTTTATTTATAAGTGGCTGTAGAAAGGAAGCAATAAAAATAGAAAAAATTGAAAAAACTGAAGGAGGAAATGATATGGCATTGGAGCAGTTAAGAGAACCACAAGAAGGAGAAGAGATTGTTGTTATCACTACAAATCATGGAAAAATAAAGATAAGACTTTTTCCAGATATAGCACCAAAAGCAGTAGAAAATTTTAAAACTCATGCTAAAAATGGATATTACGATGGTGTTACATTCCATAGGGTAATTAAAGACTTTATGATCCAAGGTGGAGACCCAGATGGGACTGGTATGGGTGGAAAAAGTATTTGGGAAAAACCTTTTGAAGATGAATTTAATAAAGATTATCATAATCTAAGGGGTTCATTATCTATGGCAAACGCAGGGGCAGGAACTAATGGAAGTCAATTTTTTATAGTTCAAAGACCGTTTGTAGAAGAAGATTTTTTAAGCCAGATGAAACAAGCAGGAGATGAAGCAGGATTTTCAGAAGATGTAATAAATGCTTATGCTGAAGTAGGTGGAACTCCATGGCTGGATTATAGGCATACAGTATTTGGTCAAGTATTTCAAGGAATGGATGTAGTAGATAAAATTGCTAATTTAGAAGTTGGTGCAAATGATAAACCAGTTAAACCAGTTGTTATGGAAAAAGTAGAGATAAGAAAAGTAGAATATAAATAATAGATATAATAAAAACAACTTCTTTTTGACAGTATAATTACTTAAAAAAAGAAGTTGTTTTAATTTACAATTTATAATTAGATTACATTGAACTACCATCTTTCAAATTTATCTTCCAAAATAGCAATTATCTTATACATTAAAGCGGATATAATGGCTAATATGAATACACTCATCATTACAATATCCAGCTTAAATACTTGACCACCATAGACTATTAAATATCCAATACCTGCTTTTGATACTAAAAATTCTCCTACAATTACACCAACCCAAGATAAACCAATATTAATTTTCAAAGTACTCATTAGAGTTGGAACCGAAGAAGGAAGTACTAATTTCTGAAGGATTTGTAATTTAGTAGCGCCAAAGGTAGCTAGTAGTCTAATCTTATCTTCATCAACAGCCATAAAGCTTGCAAACATATTCATTATAGTCACTACTATTGAAATGGTAATAGCAGTGACAATTATTCCAGAATAACCTGCTCCAACCCAAATAATGATAATAGGTGCTAAGGCTGTTTTTGGGAGACTATTTAGTATGACCAGATATGGATCTAATACTTTGGCCCAAAAATCTGACCACCAAAGTCCAATGGCAATAATTATACCCAATAATGTACCGCATAGAAATCCCATTATAGTTTCAAATACTGAAATGCCAACATGATGGAAAATGTTTCCTTGTTTCATATAAATTAAAAATAACTTCCATATTTGTGATGGATAGCTAGTTAGAAAAGTATCTATCCATTTAAAATGGGCAGCTATTTCCCAAAGGCAAAGACCTAAGATTAAAATACTTATTTGAGTTATAAATATAGTTCTTTTTTTCTTTTTTATACTAATTAGGTAGTTTTCATGTTCCTTAGAAATATTTTTAGACATGGACATCTAACTCCTTCCATATTTTATTGAAATAATATCGGAACTCAGGAGCTTCTCGGCATTTAAGTGGTGTTCGACATCCTTCTGGACAAGTTAAACTTATATTGATTACTTCCTTTATAGTAGAAGGTCTATTTGATAAAATAACTATTCTATCTGATAAACTAATAGCTTCAGCTATATCATGAGTTACTAATAATCCAGTCTTTTTTTCTTTTTTTAATATAATTCCAATTTCATCAGCTATTGCAAGTCTTGTCTGATAATCTAAGGCAGAAAAAGGTTCGTCTAAAAGAAGTAAATCAGGCTCTAATAAAAGAGTTCTAATAAGTGCTACTCTCTGTCTCATTCCTCCTGATAATTGACTAGGATAACTATTTAAAAACTCACCTAATCCATAATTTTCTAGCATTTTTTTTGCTAAATCATAACTATTATGATTTAATTTCTCCTGAATTTCCAACCCAAGTACTACATTTTTTAATATAGTCCTCCATTCTAAAAGCTGATCTTTTTGAAACATATATCCAATATTTCTATTAGATTTATTTACTTTTTCCCCATTAATTAGGACATTCCCATTAGTAGGTTCAATAAGACCTGCTATTATTGAGAGTAAAGTAGATTTTCCACATCCGCTTGGACCAACTATTCCAACAATTTCTCCTTCTAATATATTTAAATTTATATCTTTAATAGCTTCAGTTTCTCCTTCTAATGTGTGATAAGTCATTCCGATATTATTAATCTCAACTACAATGTTTTCATCCATAGTATCCCTCCCAAAATTAATATATAGTACTTTATTGTATTCCAAATGAAAGAAATATGTGAGATTACAAAAAAATATTAATTTTGTGGAAAGGACTAAAAGATGGTATAATATTTCAGTAATAGTTTAAAGGAGGAGTTATTTTGCATCAGTATAAAGGTAAATTAATTATACATACTGGCTCTATGTTTTCTGGAAAAACTTCTAGCTTAGAAAAAGATGTAAAGAGATTTAATATAGCAGGATATAAAACAGTTGCATTTAAGCCGTCAGTAGATACTAGATATCCAAAATCAGAAATAAGAACCCATGATAATACCACATTAAATGCAGTAATGGTGAATAATATAATTGAAATATGTGAATATTGTAAAGGATACAATCCAGATGTAATAGCTATAGATGAGGTACAGTTTTTAGGTGGAAACATACAAGATATAGTAGGAGCTATAAATAAGTTTTTAGAAAAGGGAATAACTGTTGTATTGGCAGGACTTGATATGGACTTTACTGGACAAGCCTTTGAAATTGTAAAGGAATTAATGCCTATTGCAGATTATTTATATAAACATCATGCAGTATGTGCTAAATGTGGAACAGATGCTTGGGTAAGTCATAGAAAAACTAAGGCTCAAGAGAGAATAGTCATAGGGACAACAGATGAATATGAACCACTCTGTAGAAAATGTTTTTTAGAAGAAACTAATTAGAAAGGATAGGGTTATGGATAGATATATAAAATTTGAACCATCAAAAGAACCATTGTACGGTGAAGTTAATACGGATTATATGTATTTATTTAATGGAAATAAACTTATGGTAAAAGTAAATAACACAGAGTATATTATACCTAATAGAAAAGATTTAGAATTGTTTAAACCACAGATAAATCACTTACAATGTTTAGGTGCCTATAAGGGAGTAAACTGTTACTGTGGTGAAATTAAAGAAAGCTTGGGAGAGAATTATGAGTTTATAGATTTAAGGACATATTCAAAGAATATAAGTCATGATGATTTTTTAGTATCAGCCAAGGCGTTACTTTTGCTGGATTATGTAAGAAATAACCAAAAATGTGGAATCTGTGGTTCTCAAATGATTGTAAAGATTAGTGGAAACGATAGAGCTATGATTTGTTCAGACTGTGATAATATGGTATGGCCAAAGACTGCTCCTGCAATAATAGTAGCGATTACAAAAGAAGATAAGTTGTTATTGGCACATAATAAAATGTTTCCAGAGGGTATGTATAGTGTAATTGCAGGATTTGTAGAGATGGGAGAAACCTTTGAGGACTGTGTAAAGAGAGAAGTATTTGAAGAGACAGGAATAAAAATACATAATATAAAATACTTTGGTTCACAACCGTGGCCATTTCCAAATTCAATGATGATAGGATTTACGGCGGAGTACCTTGAAGGAGAAATAAAAGTGGATAATGATGAAATAGTAGATGCAAAATGGTTCACAAAAGAAGAAATACCAGGCAAGTATAGAAAATCTATTAGTATTAGTACAGAGTTAATAGAATGGTTTTTAAACAAATAATATAGATGTTTATTTTTAAATTTTGTATGAGATGTTGTATAATTCTTTTTTATTAAGATAGAATAATGTTTGAGTATTAGATGTATTTCTTATAAATAAGATTTAAATTTTTGATTCAAGGAATTGGTCAAATTAACAGTTTACAAAATTAATTATTCAAAAGATTTTATAAGATAAAAGTTAATTTAATAGTTTTCCTTGAAAAGGCAGTTAAATTATGATAATATTTAGCTGATTAAAATAATATAAAAGGATGGAAATTGCAGAAATGAGAATATAATCCGCTTAAATTAAAGAACAATTTGAACTTAGAAAATGATACCTATTAGTTAGGTTTGTTTTTGTTGTAAAATGTTCTGAAGTGGATTATTAATTATTTGTTATTTATTTGAATTGACTATACTTTTAGTTGATTTATTTATTTTTGAAATAATAAAGGATATTGATCCCTTCAGATTTAACAGGAGGGATTTTTTGTGTTAATTTTAGATATAAATAATTTGAAGAAGTATTATGGAAATAGACTTATACTAGATGTAGAGGACTTAAAAGTATATTCAGATGATAAAATAGGATTGGTTGGATTAAATGGATGTGGAAAAACTACATTACTTAACTTAATTGCAAAAGAAATCAATCTAGATGAAGGAACAATAAAAACATCTATGGAACCGCTCTATATTAAGCAGCTAGAAGATATAGGTAATAAAGAAATAGATAATGAATATATGAGTAAGCTTGGATTGAGAAATAAGAACAAGGAATTTATGAGTGGTGGAGAATTGACTAGGCTGAAAATTGCTAAATTCTTGACTGATAATCGAAAATTTCTTCTTGCAGATGAACCAACTTCAAATCTTGATTTTGAAGGAATCAATCTTTTAATAGAAAAATTATCTAATTTTGATGGATGCATAATTATTACCTCTCATGACAGGGATTTCCTAGATAAGCTGTGTAATAAGATAATAGAAATTGAAGATGGAAAAATTAGAATATATGAAGGAAATTATTCTGATTATAAAACTCAAAGGGAGTTAGAAAAAAAGACTCAAGAAGGAGAACATGAAAAATATATTAAAGAGAAAAAGAGATTGGAAAAGGTATTGATTAATACAAGAAAAAAATCAGATAAAATAAAAGGAACACCTAAAAGAATGGGAAATTCTGAGGCTAGGCTTCATAAAATGGGTGGGCAAAATGCTAAGAAAAAGCTAGATAATAAAGTAAAAACAATAGCTAAAAGAATTGATAAATTAGAAGTAAAGGATAAGATAAGAGAAATAGATAGGATAAAGGTAGATATTAAAGGAGACGAGATTTTTTCAAAAATAGTTATTGAAGGCAAGGGGATTACTAAGACTTTTGGAAAGAGAATATTATTTAAAAACTCTGATTTTCAAATATATAATAAATCTAAAGTAGCTTTAATTGGCAGCAATGGTAGCGGAAAAACCACATTGTTAAAAATGATAATGGAAAAAGTCCCTAATATCAATATTTCTAAGAAAGCCAACATAGGATATTTTAGTCAAAATCTAAATATTTTAGATGAAGATAAAACCATAATAGAAAACCTTCTTGAATTAAATGACTTAGAGCAAAATGCAAGAGATATTTTAGCAAGATTTCTTTTTAGAAGGGATGATGTATATAAAAAGGTTAATGTCCTAAGTGGCGGAGAAAGAGTAAAGGTATCTTTGGCAAAAATATTGCTGAGTGGTTTTAATATATTAATATTAGATGAACCAACTAATTACTTGGATATATACTCAATTGAAGCAGTAGAGGAAGCTTTAATAAATTATGATGGCACATTATTATTTGTATCTCATGATAGAAGATTGATTGAGAAATTAGCAAATACCATAATGAGTATTGAAAATAATAAGATAAGTACATTTCAAGGGAATTTTAATGAATATAATAAAAAGAATATGATTGAGGATTCTAATAAGCAAGATTTATTGTATAAGAGGTCTATATTAGAAAATAGATTAAGTGAAGTAATAGGGCTTCTTTCTATTTCTGCAAATGATGAAGAAAAGGAGGAACTTGATTTAGAGTATCAGAAATTATTAAAAGAATTAAGAGAACTAAAGGAAATTAAATAAAGAAAAATCTAAGACCTACAGAAGTAGGTTTTAGATTTTTTTATATATGAATCTTTTATTTTTATTTAAATTCAATATCTCCAGATGAAGTACTGATATCAATGGATTTTTCCCCTGAACCTATTGTAGCTATAAATCTGTCCTTTTCATTTTCTTTTACATTCATATCTCTAGATGGATTAAAATCACCTGAGGAAGTTGAACCTTTTATATTATAACTGGCATCATTACTAAGTTTAATAGAGATATCACCAGAACTAGTAGATATTTTCATATTTTCACTTGCTTTTTTATTGTTTAAAGAAATATCTCCAGAATTGGAAGCTGCAATTATTTCACCTATAAAACTATCTAATTCCATATCACCAGAAGAAGTAGATAAATTTAATGATTTTCCTTCTAAGTTTTCTAATTCTAAATCACCAGAGCTGGAAGAAATATTTATATTATTTCCAACTAAATTTTTTATATAAATATCACCAGAAGAAGTTAAGGTACTAAAATCACCTTTAAATGATTTAGGCACGAATACTTCTAATATAACATCAGACTCTACTACTGAATAATTATTGGAGTTTAATTCAAGTTTAATATTTAGCTTATTAGATATTTTTTCAACTGCTAAAATTGGGACAACATTGGTTTTCATCTTTCCATAATAATTAATCTGAAGATTATCTCTATCTTCTGGAATTACTTTAACATCAATAAATGAAGAAGAAATATTTATATTATCTATACCGTTTATTTCAGCAAATTTTTCTTCATTTATTGTTTCCCATCTTACATCTTTAGGATTTATGCCAAACCAGTTCCAGTCATTACCAATTCTATAACTAACTTTATCTTGTTCATTTATTTTTATCCCATTCCATTCAATTCTTATTTCATCTTCACCATCGGTAACTTTGATACCATTCCAGCCTATAGATACATGGTCATCTTTATCTTTAACTTCTATTCCATCTGTACCTATTTTTACTATCCCATCTTTAGATTTAATATTTAATAAATTTCCAGATTTAGAACCTGTAAATTTATAATTATCGTTATATCTTAGGGATAAAAACCCCACTCCAAAAGCAATTAGAGCAATAGCTAATAAAATTGGAACAAATTTTCTTATATTCATTTTTCAACTCTCCTATTTATTAATTACTTCTACATTCCATTGAATGTATTTAACCACTAGCTTATAAAATTCTTTTGTTAAATATATTGACAGTATTATTCCTAATGCACCTAATGCAAGAAACCCCATACCAAATGATATAGAAGTAAGTATATGTGGTGATGGTATTGGTGTGAAAATACTAATTGGAAATCCAAATAGTATCGCAATACCACCTAATATAAAACTAAGGGAAATACCATATGAGCCAATTAGTAAGGCCAATAATGTCATAAAAGGGGCTAATACTACCATTATATTGAATCCTATTAATAATAATGTAATCAATAATCTTTTTGTATTATCATTGCAACAATTTGTATTATAGTTAATTCTATTATAGCTGGGTTTATAAGTTGTTCTGTAATTATTTGCTATTTCTTTAGGATCTCCTAATTCTCTAGATATTTCTTCTTCTGATTTACCCTTGGAAATTCCTATATCAAAATGCTCCTCATAGTCTGTTAAAATATCTTGGATTTCATCAATAGGTAAGCCTTGTAAATATGTTTTTAATCTATCTAAATATTCCTTTCTACTCATGATAACTCACCTCTTAATATATTGTTTACTCCATCAATAAAACTTTGCCATTCTATTTCTAATTCTTCATAAACTTCCTCACCACGAGTTGTTAATTTATAGTATTTTCTAGGAGGACCTTCTTGAGATTCTTCCAAATAAGTAGTTACATATCCTTCAGCTCTGAACTTTCTAAGTAATGGATAGATAGTACCCTCAGAAATATTTATATATTGTGAGATATGTTCAACTAATTCATAGCCATAGAAATCTCTTCTATCTAGCAAGGAAAGAACACAAAGTTCTAGGACACCCTTTTTAAATTGAATATTCATAAACTTTTCTCCTTATTATTATATAGTGGCTATAGTATATCATATACTATCTTTCATTACAAGGTACTGGAATAAAAAAATACAGGAGAATATTCTCCTGTTGATTAAAAACTTAATTCTTCTCTATGAACACTCACACTTAAAATTATTCCAATACAAATCATATTGGAGAGTTGGAATGTACCACCATAACTCATAAATGGAAGGGGAATACCTGTTATAGGCATAAGTCCTATGGTCATTCCTATGTTTTCCCATATATGGAAAAGAAACATTGCAGCAAAGCCTATTATCATTAGAGAACCAAATAAATCTTTAGACTTTTTAGCTATTTTAATAAATCTATTGAGTAATATAAAATATAGAAATATGAGTCCAAATCCACCAAGAAAGCCTAATTCTTCACCAACTACGGAAAAAATATAATCAGTTTGTTTTTCTGGTACATAGTTAAATCCAGTTAGCACACCTTCAAATAAACCTCTACCAAAAACTTTTCCAGAGCCAATAGCAATCTTGCCAAATTTAGCTTGATAACCAGTATTGGCGGCATCTCTCTCAGGATCTAAGAAGTTAAAAATACGATCCTTTTGATATGAGCTAAGTTTAAACCATAGTACAGGAAGACTAAGGATTCCAATTAAAAATGCATATCCAATGTATCTCCACCTTACTCCAGCAATAAATAACATTGCAGCTATGAAAAAGATAAATACCATAGCAGTACCAGCATCTGGTTGTAGAAGTATTAGTATTACTGGGGTAAATGCAAATGCTAATATCTTTAATAGTGTAAAGGGTTCATTTATATATTCTTTATGGTTATCTATAAATTTAGCTAAAGATATAATCAAACCAATTTTTACAAATTCTGCTGGTTGAAATATTATAGGTCCAAGTTTTAGCCAAGATCTTGCTCCCCACTGATCTTCACCAATACCAAAGATAAGAACTGCAATAAGTAAAAGATTACATACTACGTAAATTGGTATATATATTTTTCCTAAAAATTCGTAATCTAATAGTACTAATATAGCAATAACTATTAATCCTAAAATTGTAGCTATGACTTGAGTTTTTACATAGGACATTGTTCCTTTACTCAAGGTTGCACTCATTATCATAATAAGGCCATATCCACATAGTAAAAGTGTTGTTAAAAACAATATATAGTCAAAATTTTTATAGGATTTCTTCTTTAAATTAAACATAAACCTATTTCCTTTCATAAAGCGAATTTTATAAAAATATAAAAGTTCTATTTTTACTTTAAATTTAATTATAACATATTTTGTTACTTTCAAATAGTTAAAAATATATGACAATATGGTATTATGATATATAAGAAAGGATGATTAAAATGTTAAATATTGGTTGTCATTTATCTATTTCAAAAGGATTATATAATGCGGCACTAGATGCAATGTCTATAGGCGCTAATACATTTCAATTTTTTACGAGAAATCCTAGGGGTGGTAAAGCAAAAGAAATTGATATGGAGGATATAAATAAACTTAAACAAATAATAGAAGAATATAAATTTGCACCACTTTTTGCCCATGGGGCTTATACTATGAACCTTGCTTCAAATAAGAAGGAAACTAGGGAATTTGCAAGTATGATATTAAAGGATGACTTGGAAAGACTAAAATTAATTCCAAATACCTACTATATATTTCATCCAGGTTCTCATGTAGGACAAGGAAGTGAAAAAGGTATAGAACTTATAGTAAATGCTCTTAATGAAGCAATAGATGAAAATAATAATACAATAGTATTACTAGAAGGCATGTCAGGTAAAGGGACAGAAATAGGAAGAAGTATGGAGGAACTTAAAGCTATAATAGATGGTGTAGATAATAATAAAAATCTTGGGATATGTATTGATAGCTGTCATTTATATTCAAGTGGTTACGATATAGTTAATGATTTAGATGGAGTACTGGAAGAAATAGATAGGATAATTGGTTTAGAGAGGTTAAAAGCAGTTCATCTAAATGACAGTAAGGTGGAGTTTAATTCAAATAAGGATAGACATGAAATAATAGGAGAAGGAACAATTGGGTTAGAATCTATAATAAATATAATCAATCACCCATTATTAAGAAATTTACCTTTTAATCTAGAGACGCCAAATGAATTAGACGGGTACAAAAAAGAAATTGAAATGCTTAGAAAGGAATATAGATGAATCCACTAAATCAATATATTATTGACAAATCCAAAGAGTTAAATATAGATACTTGTGGTTTTACAGATGCTTTACCATTATATAATTTAAGTGATTATTTAATATATAGAGAAAAAAATAATATAAAAACTGAATTTGAGGAAAAGGATTTAAATAAAAGAATAGATCCTAAGATTACCATGCCTAATTGTAGAACTATTATAGTTGTAGGTGTTTCTTATAATGTAGATTATAATGAAAAGCCAAATTATCAACTAAAGGGAAAATTATCAAAGTCTAGTTGGGGCATAGATTATCATAAGGTATTAAAAGAAAAGATAGAGTTACTTATTAATGAAATAAAAAGAGAAGTAGATTTTCAGTACAAATATTTTGTAGATACTGGACCATTAATAGATAGGGAATTAGCAAGGAAAGCAGGTATTGGTTACTATGGAAAGAATTGTTCCATTATAAATGATGAATATGGTTCCTTTATATTTTTAGGATATATATTGACTGATTTGGAGTTGGAATTTAGTGAAGAAGTTTCGAACAAATGTGGAGATTGTGATCTTTGCTTGAGAGCCTGTCCTACTGGTGCCTTAGAAGGAGAATATAGTTTCAATCCTAAGAAATGTATATCATATCTAACACAAACAAAGGATAATATTCCAATTGAACTTAGGGGGAAAATGGGTATAAAAATATATGGTTGTGATACCTGTCAGTTAGTTTGTCCCCAAAATAGAGGAATAAAGAAAGCTAATCATAAGGAATTTATACCCAAAATAACAAAGGGTTATATGGATTTAAATGAGCTATTATATATATCAAATAAAGAATTTAAGAAAAAATATGGAGAAATGGCGGGTAGCTGGAGAGGAAAAAATATACTGAAAAGAAATGCAATAATTGCATTAGGAAATATGAAAAAAGAAGAAAATATAGAAATACTTATACCGATGTTAAGGGATTCCAATCCTATGATAAGAGAATATACAGAATGGGCTATAGTAAATATTTTTTTAACAATGGTGTCCACTAAATAAAAATATATGTTATAATATGTTTAGGCTACATATTAGAAAAATTAGGGAGGTTATATTGTGTCTAATGTTCATGAATTAAAGTTTTTAAAAGAAAAAATTGAAGGACTTAAAAATGACGGTGTTTATAGGGAATTACCTGTATTAGAAACTGCAAGCCAAGCAGAAGTAATATTAAATGGTAAAAAGGTTATAAACCTATCTTCAAACAATTATCTTGGATTTGCAAATCATCCTAGATTAAAAAAAGCTGCTATTGAAGCCGTTGAAAAATATGGAGCAGGTACAGGTGCTGTAAGAACTATTATAGGAAATATGGATATTCATGAAAACTTAGAAGCACTTCTAGCTAAATTTAAAAAAGATGAGGCAGCATTCTTATATCAATCAGCTTTTAACTGTAACGCTGGAACTATACAGGCAGTTACAGAGGCAGGGGATATAATAATATCTGATGAGTTAAATCATGCTTCAATAATAGATGGTTGTAGATTATCTAAAGCTTCTAAAGGAGTTTATAAGCACTCTGATATGGATAGTTTAGAGGCTGTATTAAAAGATGCTAGGGATAAATATAAAAATATCTTAATAATTACTGATGGTGTTTTCAGTATGGATGGAGATATAGCAAAACTTCCTGAAATAGTTAGTTTAGCAGAGAAATATGAAGCTTTGACCTATGTAGATGATTCCCATGGTTCAGGAGTATTAGGTGAAAGCGGAAGAGGTACTATTGACCATTTTGGACTACATGGTAGAGTAGATTTCTCAATGGGATGTCTTTCTAAGGGTATAGGAGTAATGGGAGGATATGTATCTGGTTCACAGGCTATGTACGATTGGCTAAGCCATAGAGCAAGACCAGTATTATTCAGTACATCTTTACCACCAGCAGTAATTGGTGCAGTTACTGAAGCAATAACCATGCTAATGGAATCAACAGAATATACAGATAGACTTTGGGATAACGCAAAATATTGGAAGTCAAAGATTGGAAGTCTTGGATTTAATACAGGACATAGTGAAACTCCAATTACTCCAGTAATTATTGGAGATGAAGCTAAGACAATGGAATTCAGCAGAAAATTACTTGAAAACGGAGTTTTCGTATCAGGCATAGTATTCCCAACAGTTCCAAGAGGAACAGGAAGAGTTAGATGTATGGTAACTGCAGAACATACTAGAGAACAATTAGATAGGGCAGTAGCTGTATTTGAAAAGGTAGGAAAAGAAATGAATATATTAAAATAATTTTAGGGGAGAGATATTCTCCCTTTTTCTTTTACATAAATATGATATAATGTGCAAAATATAAATTTATAGAGGTGATAAATTTGATAATAGGTACCTGCTCATTAACATTAATTATATATGAAACCCATTCTTTAAAGGAAAAAAGGCATGTTATAAAAAGTATAATAGGAAGGATACAATCAAGATTCAATGTATCAATAGCAGAAGTAGACTTAAATGATAGCTGGCAAAGAACTATGATTGGATTTGCTTGTGTGACAAATGATATAAATCATGCTAACCAAATATTATCAAATGTGATAAAATTTATAGATGAAGATAGTAGGGTAGAAATAATAGAAAATAAAATAGAAATATTGTAGGTGAGAAAATGAAAAAGATGCTGTCAAAAGAAGAAATAAAAATTGTATTAGAAAGACTTGAGGAAAGATTTCCAGATGCTAAGGCGGAGTTGGATTTTACAAATTCATTTGAATTGTTAGTCGCCACTATACTTTCAGCACAATGTACAGATGTTCAGGTAAATAAGACTACAGCAGTATTATTTGAAGAATTAAAAACTCCCGAAGACTATATAAAATTATCTGAGGAAGAATTAGGAGTGAAAATTAGATCCTGCGGATTTTATAAGACAAAGAGTAAAAATATCTTAGAAACATGTAAGTTACTTATAGAAAATTATAGTGGGCAAGTTCCTAATACTATGGAAGAGTTAGTTACTTTACCAGGGGTAGGCAGAAAAACAGCCAATGTGGTTTTATCTAATGCTTTTAATATTCCAGCCATTGCAGTTGACACCCATGTTTTTAGGGTGTCTAATAGAATAGGATTGGCTAATAGTACTAATGTGCTAGATACAGAGAAGGACTTAATGGATAACATAGAAAGAGAAATGTGGTCAAAGGCACATCATTTGCTAATTTTTCATGGCAGAAGGATTTGTAAAGCTAGAAAACCTTTATGTACTATATGCCCAATAACTGATTATTGCTTTTACTATAAAAAAGAAGTTAAACAATAGGAAGAAGGTGTTATTGTGAGAGATGAATTGATATTTTCTTTAGATATAGGTACTAGGACTATAATAGGGATGGTGGGAGAATATACTAAGGATGAAAGATTTAAAGTGCTTGCTTTTACAATAAAGGAACATAAAAAGAGAAATATGTATGATGGACAGATTCATGATATAGAAGGGGTAGCAAATTTAGTTAATGAAATAGTAGTAGAATTGGAAGAAAAGATAGGAGAAAAACTAAAGGTTGTGTCCATAGCTGCTGCTGGACGAGCTTTAAAAACCCATAAGATAAGAATAGAAAAATCCATTGATAATGAAAAAGAGATATCCAAGTTTGATGTTGAAGCCTTAGAATTAGAGGCAATACAAAAAGCTCAAGAGGAAATAAATGAAATAGAGATAAATAAAAGTCTTAAATATTATAGTATAGGTTATTCTGTGTCAGATTATTATTTAGATGAAGATAGAATAGAAAAATTAGAGGGACATAAGGGGCAAAGAATAGGAGTTGATATTTTAGCAACATTTTTACCTCAAATAGTTATAGAAAGTCTGTACTCTGTAATTTCAAGGACAGGCTTAGAAGTAGGAAGTATTACTTTGGAACCTATTGCAGCAATTAACGTAGCAATAAAAAAAGAGCTAAGATTGCTAAATTTAGCATTAGTAGATATAGGTGCAGGAACATCTGATATTGCCATTACAAAGGATGGACAAATTACTTCCTATGCTATGACTTCAACTGCAGGAGATGAGATAACAGAAAGACTAGCAAAAGCATATTTACTTGATTTTAATAGTAGTGAGAAATTAAAGGTAGAGCTTAGTAAAAAGGAAGAACATGAATTTATTGATGTAATTGGGATATCTTATAGAGTAACTACTGCTGAGATAGTAAATACAATTAAGGATATAATTGAAAAGATTGCAGGGGAAATATCAGAAAAAATCCTTGAATTCAATGGTAAATCTCCAAATGCAGTATTTTTAATTGGTGGTAGTAGTCAAATGCCAATGCTAAGAGAAATGATTGCTGAAAAACTTGGACTGCCAAAGGAAAGAGTTGCCATAAGGGATGTATCTATTATTGGAAATGTAGAGGGGTTAGAAGATTTCAATGGGCCAGAGATGATAACACCTATTGGAATTGCTATAGAAGGGTCTCAAGACAAGTATAAGAACTTTATTAAAGTAAATTTTTGTGGTGAAGAGGTTCGTATATTTAATTCAGAGGATATAGTTGTATCAGATGCACTAGTACTTACAGGATACAATCCAAAGGATTTGCTGCCAAAGAAATCTAATGATTTTGTATATTATCTAAATGGAAAGAAGAGAATAATCAAAGGGAAAGATGGAACTCAACCACAAATATTAGTAAATAAAAAGCAAGCTAATTTTAAAACAAAGCTTTATGACAATGATAGTATAGAGATATTACCTAGTATAGTAGAGCCTGTAATAACCCCGTATTTATATGATGTGGTTACAAAGGATAAGATCGTATATTTCCAAGGGGAAGAGGTAAATTTGGTAAAGTTCTTTAGGATAAACGGTGAAGAAGTACAAAGTAACATTATTCTAAGTCCAGAAGCAGATATAGAAGTTGAAGAAATAAAAACATTAGAAGAATTAATTGTACAATATAAAGAATTTTCAACTACAGATGAATTTTTAGTCAATGAAATTAAGGTACAGAATAATTATCAACTTAAAAAGGGTGATAATATTGTAAGAGTAGGTAAAATTAAGACATCTAACAATAAGATAGATAATAAAAAGTTAATTAAATTAGTAATAAATGATGAATATATGGAAATATACTATAAAAAAGATAGATTTATTTTTGTAGATATATTTGATTATATAGATTTTGATTTATCTTCATTAAAAGGTAAACTGGTTTTGAGAGTGAATGATAAAGAGGCAGAGTACCTAGAAGAATTAAAAGACGGGGATAATATAAAAATCTATTGGGAATAGTAAAATATTAATATTCTAGGTTGGAGGATTTAGATGGGAAAAGGTAAAAAAATTTTATTATTTGTTGTTATAATAGTTTTTTCTATTGGTTTAGGAGCTGGAGCATATATTTATAAAAACATTTTAAGTATAGATACAATTTATAAAGGTATAAGAATAGATAGTTATAATGTAGGAAATAAAACAAAGGAACAAGCCCTAGAATATATAAAAGGGAAAAAAGAAATAGAAATCGATAAAAAAAATATGAATCTAGAATATAACGATAATATCTACAGAATCAATTTGCGAGAACTAGGCTTTTCTTATAAATACGATGATGCTGTTAATAATGCCTTTCAATTAGGTAGGGAAGGAAGTTTTATTAAACGATTAAAAAATATATCTAAAATAAAATCTGGAGTAGATATACCATTGGAATCTTTTTATGAAAGTGATAAGATAAAGGATATGGTTAACAATATTTCCCAAGAAATAAATAAAGAAGCAGTAGATGCTGTACTGAATTTTAATAATGGAAAGATTACTGTAACAGATGAGGTTGTAGGAAAAAAGGTAGTGGTAAGTGAGCTAATTGCAAAGATAGATAAAAACATTTATGAATTAAAGGATATAGAAATTCCAGTAGAAGATGTACAACCGAGATTAACAAAACAACTTTTATCTAGAATAAATGGAGTTATAGGTGAATTCTCTACTTCTTTTAAAGGGAGTGGTAGTGGAAGAGTGGAAAATATTAGATTATCGGCTAGAGCAATTAGTAATAAACTGATTTTACCTGGGGAGGAATTTTCATATAACAATACAACAGGACCTAGGTCAGCAAATTCTGGATATAAAGAAGCTAATGTAATTATAGGGGGAGAGTTAACACCAGGATTAGGAGGAGGAGTTTGTCAGACTTCCACTACTATGTATAATTCTTTGTTACTTGCAGACCTCACTATACTTGAAAGACATTCTCATTCTATACCTGCTAACTATGTTCCTTATGGTCAAGATGCGGCGGTGTCATATGGGTATTTGGATTTAAAATTTAGAAATGATTTTGATTTTCCTATATATACTTATGGGGATACGAGAGTAAAAAATTATGCTGTAAAGATAAACCCAGAGATTATTGAAACTATAGAACCGAAAACAGAAGAAGTATATGATGAGAAATTGACACCAGGAACTAGATTAGATATGCAAAAAGGAAGAAAAGGCTATAAGGTCAATACTTATAAAACTATAATAAAAAATGGGAAAGCAATATCCAAAACAAAGATTACTTCAGACCATTATAGAAAAAAAGATTATATATATAAAATTGGACCTAATGAATAAACTAGTGAAGTAACAGATAAAAACATATATAGAAAGGTAGGCATAATAAGTTGACAGAACCAAATGAACTATTTGATAAAGAAGTTGAATGTCCTATTTGTTCAAATAAATTTATAACTAAAAAAATAAGAGCATCTAGGCTAAGAATTTTAAAAAGAGATAAGGATTTTTTAAACTATTATAATAATGAAAACCCAATAAAGTATAGTATATTTGTATGTCCCAACTGTGGATATGCTGCATCTGAAAATAAATTTAATGATATTAGAAAAGATCAAATTGGAATAATTATAGATAATATATCATCTAGATGGAAAAAAAGGAATCTCGGTGGAGTAAGGGATTTAGATGAGTCTATAGAGTCCTATAAATTATCCTTAATTACAGCAACTTTATTAAAGGCCACAAGTTTGGAACAAGGGAATATTTGTTTAAATATCGGATGGTTATATCGTTTAAAGGAAGATAAAGAAGGAGAGATTAGATTTTTGAAATTGGCAATAGAGCAATTTAGAGAAGCATATAATACAGAATCCTTGAATGGCACAAGTATGGATGATGGCAAATTATCTTACTTAATAGGAGAGCTATCAAGAAGAATAAACGATAAAGAAGAAGCATTATCTTGGTTTAATACTTGTTTAAATCTTTCTTCAACGAGAATGAATCCATCATTAAATGAGATGGCTAGAGAACAGTGGAGAATAGCAAAGGAGTTATAAATATGAACCCTAAATTTTACTCATTTGATTCATCTATAGGTAAACTAACTATATATTTTACAGAAACAGGAATAATAGCTCTTTCCTTTAAAGAAGAGGACAACCTTGGATATATAGAAAGATATTATGGTACTCCTGTTGAAGTAGAGAGCAAGGACTACAATTATCATGAAGAAATAATTAGATATTTAGAAGGTGAATTAGAGAAATTTACTATGCCGTTTTCCTTCAAGGGAACTTCTTTTCAAGAAAAGGTATGGAATGAGCTGCTAAATATACCCTATGGAGAAACTAGAACATATAAAGAGTTAGCTGAAAAAGTAGGATGTCCCAAAGGATCCAGGGCAGTTGGCGGTGCATTAAATAAGAATCCAATAGCAATAATTGTACCCTGTCATAGAGTAGTAGGTTCTAATGGTAAGCTAGTAGGCTTTGCAGGAGGGATTGAACTAAAAGATAAACTATTAGAATTAGAAAAGCATAACATATATAAGTAATTTGAATATCCTGATATAAAAACAGAAAGGGGAATAGACATGGATTATCCTATTGTTTTTATACCAGGACTTTTTGGTTCTATGGGTGATGATATAATAAAGGGAACAGGGGATTTTTCTTTTGGATTGGCAGAAAGAATTTATAGACCTTTTATTGAGATATTAAATGATATGGGGTATACAGAAGGCTTGGATTTATTTATTTGCTATTATAATTGGAAAATTCCTGTATTAGAAGCAGTAGATAAATATTTGTGTTATTGTGTAGAAAAAGCACAAGTCAATACAGGCATGAAAAAGGTAATACTCATTGGTCATAGTTTAGGGGGATTACTAGGAAGAGCTTATGTTAACTATTTTAATCCTTCTTTTGTTGATAAGATAATTATGATAGGGACTCCAAATCTAGGAGCTGTAGATGCATATTGTTTTTGGAGTGGAGGAAAACTTCCTTATCCTAAAATAGAGGATAATATTATTTATAATGGACTAAAGCTTGGATTGATACTTTATTACTATTTGTTTGAAAGAATAAACTATATAGAAGCTTTAAGAGAGATGTTTCCTGTTGCAAAGGATTTATTGCCTAGCTATGAATATGGAGATTATTTGTTTTTGAAAAATAATGGTATAAAGGAAGAAATTCCAATAAGAAGTATGTCGATAGACAATTCGTTTTTAAACAGGTTGGAAAAGAATTTTATAAATGAAAATGACTTATTTATTATAAGTGGTAGAGGAATTTATACTAATAAAGAATTTATAGTAGATTTAAAAGAAAAAGAAAAAATCAAATGGGCAGATGGTAAGCCAAAGAAAATATTTAAAACAAGTTATGGAGATGGTACTGTAACTACAGCTAGTACTTTAGGAAATTTAAGTGGAAGAAATACAATATTAGAGGGAAACCATACAAGTATTTTATATAAGTCAAAGAATTATCTAGCAACTATTTTAGGTAAGACTTTGACCAGAGAAGTTAAAGAGGAGAAAGTAGAGAAAGTATATGTTGTTTTAGCAGATAATTGTAATAAAATAAATATTAAGACTTTAAATGTTGATGAAATAGCTGAGGAGTATGTAAGTATTGGTGATAATAAGGTTCAAACAATAAACTTATCATATAATAGGTTTTTAATAATGGTTGCAGGTGATAATAACCTAAAGATTAAATTAGATATAGAACCTATTGGTACAAAAAAATCAAAAGTATTAGTGATAACTATAGATAACAAGGGGGTTGAATTTGAAGATAACCCATTGAAATATAATCTTCAATAAATAGATAAATAAACCTTTCTATAGATAATATATAGGAGGTTTATTATTAATAGTATAAGATATTTTACCATAAACTAAAATATAGGATATTATTCTCTGTTTTTCTATTTTAATTTTATATTCTTTATGTTATATTAAGTAGTTGAGGAGTGAGAAAAATGAAATATAAATTAGTTGCTATAGATATGGATGGTACACTTTTAAATAGTAAAAATCAGGTATCAGAGAAAACTAAAGAGACAATAGTAAAGGCAAAGGGTAAAGGTGCCTATATTGTTTTATCCACAGGGAGAGTATTGAAATCGGCATTATCTTATTCTAGGGATTTGGATTTAAGAAATCCAATAATTGCATGTAATGGAGCAATAATTGCAGATGAAAATGGTAATATTATTTATAAAAACCCTATAGATAATAATTTAGTAAAAGAAATAGTTAATCTTGCTAGAAGCAAAAATATTTATTATCATTTTTATGATGAAAATAGATTTTATTCCCATATTAGAGTTGATGAAATTCTCAAATTTTATAGTGAAGGGGATGATAATAATAGAATTGATATAAAGATATTTAAGAATTTAGAAGAAATAACTAGCATGAAGGACTTAAATGTATATAAGTTTTTATTTATTGATGATGATAAGAACAAATTACAAAAATTAAGAGATGAATTAAATGGATTAAATAATATAGAAACTTCAAGTTCTTGGGCTAATAATATAGAAGCTATGGGATTAAATGTATCAAAGGGTGAAGGATTAAGGGAATTATGTAGTAATCTTAAAATAGCCCCAGATGAAGTAATTGCTATTGGTGATAACGAAAATGATTTATCTATGATTAAGTTCGCTGGTTTAGGTGTAGCCATGGGAAATGGTGATGAATCTATAAAAAAACAAGCAGATTATATTACAGACTCAAATGATGAAGATGGTGTGGCCAAAATAATAGAGAAATTTGTATTAGAATAGGAGATGATGACTGAACTATGTCATTACATATAGTACTTGTAGAACCAGAAATACCTTCAAATACAGGAAATATTGCTAGAACTTGTGCTCTTACAGGAACGGTACTTCATTTAGTCAGACCTTTAGGATTTTCTGTAGATGATAAGGCACTTAAAAGGGCAGGGCTTGATTATTGGAATCTAGTTGAAATACATTATTACGATAGTTTTTTTGAAGTGTTAGAAAAATACCCTAATGGTGAATTTTACTATGCTACTACTAAAACAAAAAATAAATATACAGATAATCATTATAAAGATGGATCTTTTTTCGTATTTGGAAAAGAGACAAAAGGACTATCTAAGGAAATATTAGAAGGAAATATGGATAAAGGTATTAGAATACCAATGAGAAACAATATAGCTAGATCCCTTAATTTAGCAAATTCAGTTAATATAATATTATATGAAGCCTTGAGGCAGCTAAATTTTCCAAGTATAGAATAATAATTAAATAAAACAAATTATTATATATTAAGAAAATGGGTAAAAAAACAAAAGAATAAATAGGTTAATAAATTTATCTAGGAGGTTGGTTATGGATATAGCACTACCAGTACTTGGTGGACTTGGATTGTTTCTATATGGAATGAATATAATGGGAACAGGACTCCAAAAAGCAGCAGGTGAAAAGTTAAAGAAGTTGATAGAAGTACTTACCAACAATAGATTGATGGGTGTTGTTGTTGGTGCTTTAGTAACTATGGTTATTCAAAGTAGCTCTGCTACTACAGTTATGGTAATAGGATTTGTTAACGCTGGACTTATGTCTTTGTATCAAGCCGCAGGTGTTATTATGGGTGCAAATATTGGTACGACTGTAACTGCTCAATTAATTGCATTTAAACTAACAGATTATGCACCATTGGCAGTAGCCATAGGTGTGGGCATTTGGATGACAACTTCTAAGAAAAAGTCAAAAAATATAGCAGAAATACTTATTGGATTTGGTATACTATTTATAGGTATGGATATGATGGGAAATGGCTTAAAGCCCTTAGCAGATTTACCAGCATTTACGAATATAATGGTTAGGTTAAACAATCCGGTTTTAGGTATGTTAGTGGGTTTAGGGCTTACTACTATAGTTCAAAGCAGTAGTGCATCTATAGGTCTATTGCAAGCATTAGCAGGACAGGGTTTACTAGATATAAATATTGCCTTTCCAATTCTTTTTGGAGATAATATTGGTACAACTACAACAGCTATGATTTCATCAGTTGGAGCAAATAGGACAGCAAAAAGGGCAGCAATTATACATTTTTTATTTAACTTAATAGGCACAATTATATTTATGACAATTTTGAGAATACCAATACAAAAATTAGTAACGAAAATATCTCCAAATGATATTCAAAGGCAAATAGCTAATGCTCATACATTATTTAATTTATTAAATGTGGCTATACAATTACCTTTTGCAGGATTATTAGTTAAGGCAGCAAAAGCTATAGTTCCTGGAGACGATAGAGTAGAGATTCACGAAGCAAAATTCCTTGACTTTAGAATTATAGAAACACCTTCTATAGCATTAGGACAGGTTAGAAAAGAAATTGCAAGAATGGGTAATTATGTAGAAGAAAATCTAGGTAAAGCTCAAAGGGCTTTTGTAGAAGGCAAATATGAAGAAATAGAACCAGCTTTGGAGCAGGAACAAAAAATAAATAAGTTGCAGAGAGAAATAACTGATTATCTAGTGAGACTTTCAAACGCACCATTATCAGATGAAGAACATAAACAGGTTAATGTGTTTTTTAACAATGTAAATGATATAGAGAGAGTTGGAGACCATGCAGAGAATATAGTTGAACTTGCTGAAGAGAGAATGGAAGGAAATCTTCAATTTACAGAAGATGCTATAGAAGAATTAAATGAGATTTTTGGTAAATGCCAACTAGGATTTCAAAAAGCAATGGAAGCATTTAAGACTAATGGCGAAGCTTTAGCTAAGGAAGTTTTAGCTATAGAAGATGAAGTAGATGAATTAGAATCTAAAAATAGAACTAATCATATAGATAGATTAAATAAAGGATTATGCTCAACAGGACCTGGAATAATATTTTTAGATGCTATATCTAATTTAGAAAGAGTATCAGACCACTGTTCTAACATAGCATTATATGTATTAGATAATTATAAAACAAAGCCTAAAAATATATAAAAAAGATTAATATAAAAAGGGGTTGTATAATTATATTTTATATATTATAATATTAGTGAAATGTGAAAAAACTATCAAATAATTGCATTATCTGGATGATTAATGCGGGAGAGACCATATTTTATATGGCGCCGAAGGAAAAAGTTGCTGGGCAGCCAATCCACAATGAAACTCTCAGGCAAAAGGACCGTGTTATGACAGAACTCTGGAAAGCGAAAGCACCGAAGGAGCAACCCAAGTTTGGAGAATCTCTCAGGTCAATGAACAGAGTAAGTAGGGCTAATGACCTATTTATTCTGTTTTTTTATTATAATAGTAACAGGTGTTATAAAGACTTAACAATAAAGGACAAATATGAAAATTAATTAAACTTTATATTGATTTTTTAAAATCAATAAGATTATAATTAAATTGATGTAATTGATACAAACTATAATAGTTCTTCAATTAAAGATGAATAATATTTTAAAATGAATATTATCAATAAAGTTATTAAAAAATTTTATTAGAGAACTACATAAAAATATTTTCTAAGGGAGGAAGACAAATGATTTATGATGTAATAATCATAGGAGCAGGTCCAGCAGGTTTAGCAGCAGGACTATATGCATCAAGAGCAAGACTTAGTACTTTAATTATTGAAAAAGAGGGCGAAGGTGGACAAATAAAGACTACTGATGAAGTTGCTAATTATCCAGGCTCTATACAAAATGCTAGTGGACCATCTTTAATAGAGCGAATGGTAGAGCAAGTTAATGAATTTGGTGCAAAGAGAATAATTGATGAAATCAAATCAGTAGAATTAGAAGGTAAAATAAAAGTTTTAAAAGGTGTTAAAGAAGAATATCAAGCAAAAACAGTTATCATAGCAACTGGTGCAATTCCAAGACCAATAGGATGTCCAGGAGAAAAAGAGTTAACTGGTAGAGGAGTTTCATACTGTGCTACTTGTGATGCTGCTTTCTTCGAAGACTTAGAAGTATTTGTAGTAGGCGGAGGAGATTCAGCCGTTGAAGAAGCTATGTACTTAACAAAATTCGCTAGAAAAGTAACTATTGTTCATAGAAGAGATGAATTAAGAGCAGCTAAATCAATTCAAGAAAAAGCGTTTAAAAACGAAAAGATGAATTTTATGTGGGATACAGTTATCACTGAAGTAAAAGGTGATGGCATACTTGAATCAATGATAGTTAAAAATGTTAAAACTGGAGAAGAAAAAGAAATATTCGCAGATGAAGATGATGGTACATTTGGAGTATTTGTATTTGTAGGATATAATCCAGCTACAAAATTATTTGATGGAATAATTAATATGGAAAATGGGTATATAAAAACTGATGATGATATGAAGACTAATGTAGCTGGAGTATTTGCAGCAGGAGATAACAGAGTTAAATCACTTAGACAAGTAGTTACAGCTACTGCTGATGGAGCTATAGCAGCAGTTCAAGCTGAAAAATATATAAATGAAAACTTTGAAGACTAATAATTAATGTCAAATTAATAATGCTTAAAAATAAAATTAGGAGGTATAATAAATGTTAGAACTTAATAAGGATAATTTTGAAGCAGAAGTATTACAAGCAGAAGGATATGTATTAGTAGATTACTGGGGACCAACATGTGAACCTTGTAAAGCTCTTATGCCACATGTTCACGCTTATGAAGAACAATATGGTGACAAAATTAAATTTACATCATTAGATATTACAAAGGCAAGAAGACTTGCTATTGGACAAAAGGTTATGGGATTACCTGTAATCGCTATTTATAAAGGTGGAGAAAGAATAGATGCAGTAGTAGCTGATGAAGCTACAAAAGAATCAGTAGAAGAATTAATTAAAAAATATATTTAATGAATTGAATAACTTCGAGATTTATTCGAAGAGTACAAATATCAAGGTTTTAATTCTGGGCCTTGTGCCCAGAATTGAGATATAGATACTTGCTAAAATAAGAGGAGGTGAATTTTATGCGTCT